>NZ_CP082164.1:9455000-10055000 GCF_023101685.1 Bradyrhizobium sp. 186
AAAGGTACGATGTCACCCAGAACGTATCTTGGGCTCCATCTGTTTGTAGGTGTCCGGTTTCAGGTCTATTTCACTCCCCTCGTCGGGGTGCTTTTCACCTTTCCCTCACGGTACTGGTTCACTATCGGTCGCTGAGGAGTACTTAGGCTTGGAGGGTGGTCCCCCCGCGTTCAGACAGGATTTCACGTGTCCCGCCTTACTCGTGGATACATCATCGCATTACTCGTACGGGGCTATCACCCTCTAAGGCCCTGCTTTCCTGACAGGTTCCGATTGTCTTTGATGTATCACTGGCCTGGTCCGCGTTCGCTCGCCACTACTAACGGAGTCTCTGTTGATGTCCTTTCCTCCAGGTACTTAGATGTTTCAGTTCCCTGGGTTTGCTTGAAACCTCCTATGTATTCAGAAGTCTCATACCTCCAATTGATAACCGGAAATCCAAAACCTCTTCGATCGAAATCTAAAGGCCTGGCTTCTTCCATTATCTGGTCGAACCCCACACCGATGTCTTTCGACAAAGGTCTTGGAGTTCCGGCTATCGAAGGTGGGTTTCCCCATTCGGAAATCCATGGATCAAAGCTTCTTCGCAGCTCCCCACGGCTTATCGCAGCGTAGCACGTCCTTCATCGCCTCTCAGCGCCAAGGCATCCACCGAACACCCTTAAGGCACTTGATTGCTCTCATTATCAATGTCCACACACTCGGCAGAATGTTGTCTGCGCAACTGCCATTGAAGGCACGCGTCCTCGATGAACGCGATTGTCGCAGCCGGACATTGATTAGAAAGACCAGCTTGCTTCGTAAGATCGTTCCGATAGCGAGGCGGTCAAGCTTCGCTAAAAGGATCATTTACAACTCGCCCGTCTTCCAAAAGCAACCACGAGGGCTACCTTGAAAGGCGCGCAAGCGCCGAAATGATCCGGAGATAATGAAGTATCGCGCAACAATTGCTGCACGATCCAACTCGGATCGATCTCCTCTTTACGATGTCAGAAATCACGCACGTCACTGTCCATCCGGACTAGTGGGTGCGAAGTGATGTTTCGCGGACGATTTAGGTGCAAGACCCAGGTGCAAGCTGCGCCGGCAATCAAGCCATCTGGTGGAGCCAGACGGGATCGAACCGACGACCTCATGCTTGCAAAGCACGCGCTCTCCCAGCTGAGCTATGGCCCCGTAACCAGAAGACGAATGCTTGCTCGATGAAAGTGGTGGGCCTGGGAAGACTTGAACTTCCGACCTCACGCTTATCAAGCGCGCGCTCTAACCAACTGAGCTACAAGCCCCTAACGCATATCCTCGAAGGACAGGGTCTTGCTCGCGTGCGGCATAGGGCGACTAGCGCCGAATGCAATCGCACAGCGCAGCCCTGGCGCGTGTTCGTCCGCGAAGAAAGAGAAACGTAGACGGCGAAATCCCGCCAATGGAGCTCAACGATCTGGCGATCGATGGCCCCTGATGTTTCTAAAACGATCCGATAGTGAGCGTGAGCTCGCTGAAGGATCATCCTTAGAAAGGAGGTGATCCAGCCGCAGGTTCCCCTACGGCTACCTTGTTACGACTTCACCCCAGTCGCTGACCCTACCGTGGCCGGCTGCCTCCCTTGCGGGTTAGCGCACCGTCTTCAGGTAAAACCAACTCCCATGGTGTGACGGGCGGTGTGTACAAGGCCCGGGAACGTATTCACCGTGGCGTGCTGATCCACGATTACTAGCGATTCCAACTTCATGGGCTCGAGTTGCAGAGCCCAATCCGAACTGAGACGGCTTTTTGAGATTTGCGAAGGGTTGCCCCTTAGCGTCCCATTGTCACCGCCATTGTAGCACGTGTGTAGCCCAGCCCGTAAGGGCCATGAGGACTTGACGTCATCCCCACCTTCCTCGCGGCTTATCACCGGCAGTCTCCTTAGAGTGCTCAACTAAATGGTAGCAACTAAGGACGGGGGTTGCGCTCGTTGCGGGACTTAACCCAACATCTCACGACACGAGCTGACGACAGCCATGCAGCACCTGTGTTCCAGGCTCCGAAGAGAAGGTCACATCTCTGCGACCGGTCCTGGACATGTCAAGGGCTGGTAAGGTTCTGCGCGTTGCGTCGAATTAAACCACATGCTCCACCGCTTGTGCGGGCCCCCGTCAATTCCTTTGAGTTTTAATCTTGCGACCGTACTCCCCAGGCGGAATGCTTAAAGCGTTAGCTGCGCCACTAGTGAGTAAACCCACTAACGGCTGGCATTCATCGTTTACGGCGTGGACTACCAGGGTATCTAATCCTGTTTGCTCCCCACGCTTTCGTGCCTCAGCGTCAGTACCGGGCCAGTGAGCCGCCTTCGCCACTGGTGTTCTTGCGAATATCTACGAATTTCACCTCTACACTCGCAGTTCCACTCACCTCTCCCGGACTCAAGATCTTCAGTATCAAAGGCAGTTCTGGAGTTGAGCTCCAGGATTTCACCCCTGACTTAAAAACCCGCCTACGCACCCTTTACGCCCAGTGATTCCGAGCAACGCTAGCCCCCTTCGTATTACCGCGGCTGCTGGCACGAAGTTAGCCGGGGCTTATTCTTGCGGTACCGTCATTATCTTCCCGCACAAAAGAGCTTTACAACCCTAGGGCCTTCATCACTCACGCGGCATGGCTGGATCAGGGTTGCCCCCATTGTCCAATATTCCCCACTGCTGCCTCCCGTAGGAGTTTGGGCCGTGTCTCAGTCCCAATGTGGCTGATCATCCTCTCAGACCAGCTACTGATCGTCGCCTTGGTGAGCCATTACCTCACCAACTAGCTAATCAGACGCGGGCCAATCTTTCGGCGATAAATCTTTCCCCGTAAGGGCTTATCCGGTATTAGCACAAGTTTCCCTGTGTTGTTCCGAACCAAAAGGTATGTTCCCACGCGTTACTCACCCGTCTGCCGCTGACGTATTGCTACGCCCGCTCGACTTGCATGTGTTAAGCCTGCCGCCAGCGTTCGCTCTGAGCCAGGATCAAACTCTCAAGTTGGACTTGAACTTTGAACCGGCTGATCACAACGTTTGACGAGGTCCCACCATTTTTCGTCGACCGAAGTCGACGAGCTGCCTGCGATTCACATCGCTGGCAACGATGGTGTAACCTTAAAACGTGTACCGCCGAAGTCTTTCGTCCACTCTCAGAACTCAAAAGCCGAAGCCCTCAAGTATTCCGAGAGGCGCAAGGACTCCGCCGTCCACGTTTCTCTTTCTTCATCTTCACTTGTCAAACAGCCCGGGACCAGGAGGCCCCAACCTTCCGAAGTGGAAGGGTTCCGACACCCTTACCGACGATGAATGAACTCCAATCGACTTACGTCGACTGTTGTGTCACTCAACAAAGTGAGGAGCATCAGTGGCGCGTTCGCTCGCCTTGGTCAGTGACCCGGCGGCGCCGCGCTCAGTGGTCGGGTTATAGGCCCCCCCGCTCCGGGTTGTCAACGGCCATTGTCAACAAATCGTCGCACGCCGGATTATCGAGGAAATACCCGTGTTTCCAGACGGTTAGAGAGGCGGGGAGCGGACAGGCCCAACCCGCGCCGTGAAAAAACTCAAAAAAAGTTCGGGCCCGAGGGGGCTTCGGAGGCGCCCCCAGAGGCAACTCCAGAGCCGGCTTGCGGCGCCATCGAGGGAGGGCACCGGCGCCCGCCCGTTCAGGAAACTTTTTCCATATTAAGCGCCGTACTTGAGCCACATTCCCCCGGCGTTCTGATACAGACAAGCTTGAATCGCGGGGATGCCAGTGGGGGCTGCCGCGGTTTTCATAGGGTCCGAGGAAGGCGACCTTAGCGAAGCGGCCTTCTTCAGACATTCGAGAGACATCGAGAGACCTTCACCTGCCTAGCTGTTCGTAATTTCGGCCGAGCCCCGTCGGGGCTTTCTGAGCACGAACGCCTGCGCGGCTTGCGTTTTCCCACGATCCCCCCTTGAAGAGGGCGACCAGGGCAAAGCGCGAAAGAAGGCTTTTTGGGTCGTTGAATTGGGGGACTTGGATTGAACCACAGGACGTCACGCGGCGGTTATGGGCGTGAGACCGGGATCATCGATCTCGGTCACGAGCCGCCGCTGTCCGTCGATGGTTCTGAAGCCGCCGTCATCGATCGCCGTCGCGTCTCGGTACAATGGTTCAGCGGTACAATTCTGACCGGACTCTGCGGCGCAGCCCTGATCGGCGGCGCCGTTTTCGCATCTCTCGACGGTGAGATGACCTTCGCCAAGGTGCCGGAGCGGGTCGAAGGCGCACTGCGCGGCGCATTCGGCGCGGCCGATCGCGCCGCGACGCTGCACAAGAGCGACCGCCTGCCGCCACCGAGTGAATCCACCGCCTCGCGCAACATCGTGCGCGTCTCCACCGTCGCCCGCGTCGGCAGCCGCGACGTGATGCGGGTACGCCCCTTCATCCGGATCGCCGGCAATCTGTCGATGACGACGAGCGATTTGTCGGCGAAGATTCCGCCGTTCAACGCCCAGCGCATGCTCACCGACGTCGGCTCCGATCCCAAGACCGCAGCCGACGATCCGAACAATCCCGAAGCCGTCGAGCCCGACGCCGAGGTCTCCTTCGTCACCAAGGACCTGTCGCCGGTGCTGCCGAAGGCCAAGATTTCCGCAGTGGTGGCGCTCGACGACATCCTGATGCGGGTGCGCGACGCCGCCAATTGGCGCGGCAATGGCGGGGTACGCTACGCCTCGCTCGCCAATGCTGCCGCCGACGTCTCCGGCGCGACCGGATCGTCCGACATCAAGATGGCCTACGCCACCGAAGTGTCGCCGTCCGACCCCTATGCCGGCTTCGAGACGCGCGTGGTGCCGGAAAACGTCACGCTGCTGCCCAAGACCAAGGAGCAGATCACCGGCGGCAATCCCAATGGCGAGCGTGTCCATGTCGTCAAGAAGGGCGACAGCGTCACCTCCGTGCTGCGCGATCTCGGCGCCACGCCGGAGGAGATCAAGGCGATCGCCGCGACGCTCGGACCCCGTGGCCGCGACGGCGGCTTGAAGGACGGCGAGAAGCTCCGCATCCTGATGGCGCCCGCAAGCCCCGGCGCCCGGCTGCAGCCCTACCGCGTCGTCGTCGCCAACGAAACGATGGTCGAGGCGATCGCGGCGCTGTCCGATCTCGGCAAATACGTCGCGGTCGACGTCTCCAGCATGAACACCGTCACTGATGCCGTGGCCAACGCCAACAGCGACGACGACGATGACGACGGCACCGGCGTGCGGCTCTACCAGAGCATTTACGAGACCGCGATGCGCAACAAGGTGCCGATGCCGGTCATCGACGACATGATCAAGATCTACTCCTACGACGTCGACTTCCAGCGCAAGGTGCAGCCGGGCGATTCCTTCGACGTCTTCTACGCCGGTGAAGACGAAGGCGTGACGGCGACCGAAAAGAACGACGTGCTGTTCGCTTCGCTCACGGTCGGCGGCGAGACCAAAAAATATTATCGCTACCAGAGCCCCGACGATGGCGTGGTCGACTACTACGACGAGACCGGCAAGAGCGCGAAGAAGTTCCTGGTCCGCAAGCCCGTCAACAGCGCCATCATGCGCTCGGGCTTCGGCGGCCGCCGACATCCGATCCTCGGCTATGTGAAGATGCACACCGGCGTCGACTGGGCGACCGCCTACGGCACGCCGATCTTCGCCGCCGGCAACGGCGCGATTGAGAAGGCCCAGCTCGAAGGCGGTTACGGCAAATACATCCGCATCAAGCACAATAACGGGTATGAGACCGCCTACGGCCATTTGTCGGCCTTCGCCAAGGGCATGGAGGCCGGCAAGAAGGTGCGGCAGGGACAGGTCATCGGCTTCGTCGGCTCGACCGGCCAGTCGACAGGGCCTCACGTGCACTACGAAATCCTGGTCAACGGCCGCTTCGTCGATCCGATGCGCGTAAAACTGCCGCGCGGCCGTTCGCTGGAAGGCCCGATGCTGGCAGGCTTCGAGAAGGAGCGCGACCGGCTCGACGGCATGATGAGCGGCCGCGGCGGCGCCATCGCCCGGATGTCGGACGCCACCGGCGGGCCGCTCCAGGTCACCAACCGATAACGGCTGACCAGAGCCCGATCGGCGCGGTTTTCGGGCCATATCAGGCGCTCAGACCCCTGCCCTTCAGTAGATTTCGCTGGAACTCATAGGCCCGCAGCTCCGTTGATTCGCCGTGGGGGGCCGATTTGCATGGGGGCTTAAGGAGGATGTCATGGAGAATTGGACGAACGCAAAATTGTGCGACGTCGCAAATCTGCTCCTCGGCGCGTTCCTGTTCTTCTCGCCCTGGATGTTCGGTTTCGACGCAGGAGCGGCCTCCCAGAACGCATACATCGCAGGTATCGCGATTGCGGTGCTGGCCATCGCAGCGCTCGCGGCCTTCGCCGTGTGGGAGGAATGGCTAAACCTGATCGTGGGCCTGTGGACGCTGGTTGCGCCTTGGGTGCTCGGGTTCCAGGGCGCCAAGACGGCAATGACGATCCACGTGGTGGTCGGCATAGCGGTCGCCGTCCTCGCCGCCATCGAACTCTGGATCATGTCCCAGAACCCACCCCGGCTCACCACAGGCCGTTAGAACCGGAGGCCAACCCGTCCGCCCAGCGCGGGCGGGCCGCCGGCAAGCACAGGGGAGTGTCATGAGACGCCTCTCACGCGACGACGTCACCAAGGCCATCCCCGGGGTTGACGATGTCACCATCGCGGAGGTCATTGGAACCGGCGCGACTGTCGACGAACTCGCCGAAGCCCAGGCATGGCTCGCCAACGACGAGCCCATGATTAACGATCTGAGGCCACTGGCGCAGGGCCGGGTGCGCGAGATCGTGGACATTCTGTCCGAGTTCGAGAAGGACGGTGACGAGGACGCGAGCCCCGCTCCCAACCCTAGCTAGCCCGAACTTCCCCTCGGGATTTTTGTTAGAGCGTTGAGAGGATTTGAGAAGTTTGGATCGGGCTGATTTTGTAGGCATGTAAATGATGATTTTTGGCTTGCGAATGGCAGGTTTCCGTGATTCGATTCCGGCATGTTCGTCGCCCGCATTCCCAACCGCAACTCACCGCCCGCGATCCTGTTGCGCGAGAGCTATCGCGAGGGCGACAAGATCAAGTCGCGCACGCTGGCCAACCTGTCGCATTGGCCGGATGAGAAGATCGATGCGCTGCGCCGCGTCCTGAAAGGCGAGGAGCTGGTCTCGCCGGCCGAGCAACTGCGGATCGAGCGCTCGCTGCCGCACGGCCACGTGGCCGCGGTGCTCGGCATGGCGCGCCAGCTCGGACTGCATCGCCTTGTCCCGGACAAGCCCAGACGGTTGGCCAGGCTGGCTTTGGCCTTGATCGTGGCACGGGTGATCGAACCGGCCGCCAAGCTGGCCACGGCGCGCCAGCTCAGCGAGGCGACGGCGGCGCATTCGCTGGGCGAACTGCTCGATCTCAGCGCCGTCGACGAGGACGAGCTTTACGAAGCGCTCGACCTGCTCGGCACGGCCCAACCGGGGATCGAGGCGACGCTCGCCAAGCGCCATCTGCATGACGGCTCGCTGGTGCTCTACGATCTCACCTCCAGCTATCTGGAGGGGCGACATTGCGAATTGGCGCGGCATGGTTACAGCCGCGACGGTCGTTCCGACAAGCTGCAGATCGTGTTCGGCTTGCTGTGCGCCGCCGACGGCTGCCCGGTGGCGGTGGAGGTGTTCGAAGGTAACACCGCCGACCCGAGCACGCTGGCCGCGCAAGTCGACAAACTGAAGGCCCGCTTCAAGCTGTCGCGTGTGGTACTGGTCGGCGATCGCGGCATGATCACCAGCGCCCGTATCGAAGCCGATCTGATGCCGGCCGGGCTCGATTGGATCACCGCTCTGCGGGCGCCGGCGATCCGCAAGCTCGCCGAGGACGGCGGCCCGCTGCAATTGTCGCTGTTCGACGATCGCGATATGGCCGAGATCACGTCCCCCGACTTCCCCGGCGAGCGCCTGATCGTGTGCCGCAACCCGGATCTGGCCGACGAGCGTCGGCGCAAGCGCGGCGAGTTGCTGGCGGCGACCGAGAAGGATCTCGCCCGCGTCAAGGCCGCCGTGCAGCGTCAGCGCAACCCCTTGCGCGGCGAGGATGAGATCGGTCTGAAGGTCGGCGCCGTGCTGGGCAAGCGTAAGATGGCCAAGCACTTCCACCTCGCCATCACCGACACTTCGTTCGACTTCAGTCGGATCGAGGATGCCATCGCCAACGAAGCGTCGCTCGACGGCTTCTATGTGCTACGGACCAACGTGCCGGCCGAGAACCTCGACACCGCCGCCACGGTGCGTGCCTACAAGAGCCTGGCCCAGGTCGAACGCGCCTTCCGCACCATCAAGACCGTCGAACTGGAGGTGCGCCCGATCCACCATCGCCTCGCTGGCCGCGTGCGCGCCCACGTCTTCCTCTGCATGCTCGCTTATTACATCGTCTGGCACATGCGCCGCGCGCTGGCCCCGATCCTGTTCGACGATCACGACCGCGAGGCCGCCGACGCCGCGCGCGTCTCGCCCGTCGCCAAGGCCAGAGTCTCGGCCGCGGCCAGAACCAAGGCTAATCGCAAGCACACCCACGATGGCCGGCCCGTGCACAGCTTTCGAACGCTGTTGCAGGATCTCGCCACGCTCACACGCAACATCGTTCGCATCGGTCAGGACGCCCCGGCCGCTATGCTCACAAGTCCAACCCCACTACAACAAGACGTCTTCAATCGGCTCGGCATTCCTATCGCCCCATAATGTAGGCAGACGCGCCGTCACGCCCGCTGGAATTACACGCCAGCTCAAATGCTTACGTCGCTACTCAAGGGGAAGTTCGGGCTAGCCGTGCGCAGAATCAGTTCCGCCCCGGAGGGTCCCCTCCGGGGCGGCGATTTGTCGTCGATTGCTGGCTGGAGATCAGTTCAGCTTGCGCTTCGATACTGGCGCCTCGAACGGGGCGATCTCCGCGGTCTGGGGCGCCTTGCCGTTGAAGGTCAGCACGTTGCCTTCGGACGAAATCGCAACCGCATCCCCGTCCTTGACGTCGCCGGCCAGGATCATCTCTGCGAGCGGATCCTGGAGGTGGCGCTGGATCACCCGCTTGAGCGGCCGTGCACCGTAGGCGGGATCCCAGCCCTTGGCGGCGAGCCAGTCGCGCGCCGCGTCATCGAGCTTCAGCACGATCTTGCGATCGGTCAGGAGCCTCTCGAGGCGACCGAACTGGATCTCGACGATCCGGCCCATCTCGCTCTTCTGCAAGCGATGGAACAGGATGATCTCGTCGACGCGGTTGAGAAATTCCGGCCTGAAATGCGCCCGCACCATTCCCATCACGTGCTCGCGCACGGCTGACGTATCCTCGCCCTCCGGTTGATTCACCAAAAACTCCGAACCGAGGTTCGAGGTCATGATGATCAGCGTGTTGCGGAAATCGACGGTACGGCCCTGGCCGTCGGTCAGGCGGCCGTCGTCGAGCACCTGCAACAGGACGTTGAACACGTCCGGATGCGCCTTCTCGATCTCGTCGAACAGCACGACCTGATAAGGCCGGCGCCGCACCGCTTCCGTGAGCGCACCGCCCTCGTCATAGCCGACATAGCCCGGAGGCGCGCCGATCAGCCGCGAGACCGAGTGCTTCTCCATGTATTCGGACATGTCGAGGCGGACCATCGCGGTCTCGTCGTTGAAGAGATACTCCGCCAGGGCTTTCGTCAGCTCGGTCTTGCCGACGCCGGTCGGCCCCAGGAACATGAACGAGCCCATCGGCCGGTTCGGGTCCTGGAGGCCTGCACGCGAACGGCGCACGGCGGTCGCGACCGCCCGCACCGCCTCGGCCTGGCCAACGACCCGCCTGCCCAGCTGCTCCTCCATCTTCAGGAGCTTCTCTTTTTCGCCTTCCAGCATCTTGTCGACGGGCACGCCGGTCCAGCGCGAGACCACCTGCGCGATGTGGTTGGCGGTGACCGCCTCCTCCATCATCTCGCCGGCATTCTGCGTCGTATTTTCCTTGGCCTCGATATCCGCAAGCTGCTTCTCAAGCTCCGGGATCCGGCCATAGGCCAGCTCGCCGGCACGCTGGAATTCGCCGCGTCGCTGCGCGTTGGCGAGCTCGACACGCAAGCCATCGAGCTCGGCCTTCAGCTTCTGGGCGTTGGAGAGCTTGTTCTTCTCCGCGCTCCAGCGCGCCGTCAGGGCCGCGGACTTCTCCTCGAGCTCGACGAGCTCCTTCTCGAGCACTTCGAGACGGGTCTTGGAGCCGAGATCGCTTTCCTTCTTCAGGGCTTCCTGCTCGATCTTGAGCCGGATGATCTCACGATCGAGCGAATCCAGCTCTTCCGGCTTGGAATCGACCTGCATCTTCAGCCGCGCGGCGGCTTCGTCCATGAGATCGATCGCCTTGTCCGGCAGGAAGCGATCGGTGATGTAGCGATTGGACAGCGTCGTGGCCGCAACAAGCGCGGAATCGGTGATCCGCACGCCGTGATGCTGCTCGTACTTGTCCTTGAGCCCGCGCAGGATCGAGATGGTGTCCTCGACCGAGGGCTCGCTGACGAAGATCGGCTGGAAGCGCCGCGCCAGCGCCGCGTCCTTCTCGACGTGCTTCCGGTACTCATCAAGCGTGGTCGCGCCGATACAGTGCAGCTCGCCGCGCGCCAGCGCCGGCTTGAGCAGATTGGACGCATCCATCGCGCCGTCGGCCTTGCCGGCGCCGATCAGCGTGTGCATCTCGTCGATGAACAGGATGAAATTGCCCTCGCTCGCCGTGACTTCCTGGAGCACGGCCTTCAGCCGCTCCTCGAACTCGCCGCGGTATTTTGCGCCGGCGATCAGCGCACCGAGGTCGAGCGAGAGCAGCTTCTTGTCCTTGAGGCTTTCCGGCACGTCGCCATTGACGATGCGCAGGGCCAGGCCTTCGGCAATGGCGGTCTTGCCGACGCCGGGCTCACCGATCAAGACGGGATTGTTCTTGGTCCGGCGCGACAGCACCTGGATGGTACGGCGGATCTCCTCGTCGCGGCCGATGACCGGATCGAGCTTGCCGTCGCGCGCAGCTTGGGTCAGGTCGCGGGCATATTTCTTCAGCGCGTCATAGGCGTTCTCGGCCGTCGCGCTGTCCGCGGTACGGCCCTTGCGCAGCGCCTCGATCGCCGCATTGAGGTTTTGCGGGGTGACGCCGCCCTTGGCCAGGATCGCACCGGCCTCGCTGGTCTTCTCCAGCGCGAGCCCGAGCAGAAGCCGCTCGACGGTGACAAAGCTGTCGCCGGCCTTCTCGCCAGCCTTTTCGGCGGCATCGAAGGTGCGGGCCAGCTCGGGCGCCAGATAGATCTGCCCGGCACCGCCACCACTGACCTTCGGCACCTTGTTCAGGGCCTCCTCGGTCGCCTTCAAGATTGCACGGGAATTGCCGCCGGCACGGTCGATCAGACCGGCAGCCAGCCCCTCATTGTCGTCCAGCAGGACTTTCAGGAGGTGCAGGGTCGAAAACTGCTGGTGCCCCTCGCGCATCACGAGCGACTGCGCGGATTGGATGAAGCCCCTGGAGCGTTCGGTATACTTCTCGATGTTCATGTCTTTTTCTTTCCCTCGGCCTGCCCCTGGAGCCCCTAAGGCACTCCAAATGGCATCTTCATTGGGTTTCCGCTGGCCGCATTGAGGTTTCTCAACCGGCAGCAGACGTTAGCAGCCGGTGCTGGCACCGGCCTGACGCAGATGTGGGAAGCGGGCCCTCGGTCCGGAAGAGGCGACTTCACAATTTCGTGCGCAGCAAATTCGTAGGCTCAACGGCCTGCTTGGCGTCGGCTGGTCGAATCCCTTAAGTAGCGCTATGACATCGAGTGCAATGACAGCCAGCCAGACCGCCGAGATCACTGGCCTTTACCGCTATCCCGTCAAGGGCCTGACGCCGGAGCCGCTGCCCCGCGTCGCCTTGCGGGTCGGCCAGATCCTGCCGGCCGACCGCCGCTACGCCATCGAGAACGGCCCAAGCGGGTTCGACCCGGAGGCGCCGGAATGGAAGCCCAAGTCGCAGTTCTTGATGCTGATGCGCAATGAGCGGCTAGCCTCGCTCGACAGCCGGTTCGAGGACGCGACCAACCTGCTGACCATCCGCAGGGACGGCCAGGTCGTCGCCAGCGGCGATCTCGAGACCGCTGCCGGGCGCGCCGCCATTGAGGGCTACTTCGCCGAGAATTTTCAGCCGGAGCTGAAGGGAGCGCCAAAGCTGCTCTCCGGCCGCGACCACAGCTTTTCCGACGTCGCCCGCAAGGTCGTCTCGATCATCAATCTCGGCAGCGTCCGCGCGATCGAGACCATGCTCGGCGGGGCCGCGGTGCACCCCCTGCGCTTCCGCGCCAATCTCTATGTCCAGGGCTGGCCGGCCTGGTCCGAACTCGACCTCGTCGACCAGACGCTGGCGATCGGGACAGCGCGGCTGAAAGTGGTCAAGCGCATCGTTCGCTGCGCGGCCGTCAACGTCGATCCCGAGACCGCGAAGCGCGATCTCGAAATCCCGCCCACGCTCTCGCGCGGCCTCGGCCACATGGACTGCGGCATCTATGCCGAGGTGATCGCCGACGGCGAGATCGGCGTGGGTGATACCATTGCGGTGGAACAGCCGAGATTGGTGTGAGCCGTCGTGCCTACTCTCGTCGTCCCGGACAAGCGCGGCCTAAGCGCGCGCCGATCCGGGACCCATATCCACAGGGAGTGGTTTGGCGAAGACTCGTGGTTACCAGGTCGCGCGACAACGCGAGCCTGTGGCTATGGGTCCCGGATCTGCGCTGACGCTTGTCCGGGACGACAATCTTATTTGATGCGATGGCACCCTTCGTTGGGCAACCCCGCGGTCGACTCAGTTCGGCATCACATACGCATAAATCCGGCCGCGCGAGACCGGCGCCTCGCGGACGCGGTTGCCGTTGTTGCCGGAGATCATGATCGGATTGCCCTGCGCGTCGACGCCGGTGATGATGCCGACATGGCCGCCGCCGCGCCGCCCCATCACCGCGATGGCGCCGACCTGCGGACCGGAGACGCGCGTTCCGTAATGCGCGAACGAGTTCGCCATGTCGGAGCCGGTGCCCTGATGCCCGGTGTGTTGCAGCACCATGTTCATGAAGCGCGCGCACCACAAGCTGCCGCGCCCGGTCGGATTGCCGCCGACATAGCGGCGCGCCTCGGACACCAGGCCGGATCCGCCGCCGAAACCGCCGCTCGTGGACATTCCGCCGTTGCCGGCGCTATTGGCGTTCGGGTCGTTGCTGGCAAAGGTGTTGCCGAAACCGCTCGCCTGCAATTGCGCCGTGCTGCGCTCGAAGCGCGAGCTGCGTGCATGATGCCGGTAATGATGATGCCTGCTGGCGTGATGCACGTAAGCGTGCCGCTCTGCGCTATGACGATGAGGCCGTGCTGACGCTGAGGTGAACGCGGCGATCGCCGCGAAGAAGAGCGCCAGCGCGACGACACAGCGCGACAGGCGAGACGCAAACAACTCGAACATTCTTCATCCTTGGTTGACACCCCCTATTCCCCGTCGGCCCGTACGGTGGCCGACATCCGCGTGGCGTATCACAATCCTGATGTGGCGAGATCAAGACGCGCTCGCGGAGATTTTGGGCGATGATTAACAGGTGTTAGAGTCACCATGCGCTGACCGCAGAACGGCATTCCAATGCCGCAGCCGTACAGGAAGGAAAATCGCATGCCCCACGCCGTAACGAAGGATGGCTGCCGTCTTTATTTCGAAGAGGTCGGCATTGGCACGCCGATCATCTTCCTGCACGAGTTCGCGGCCGACTACACCAATTGGGAGCCGCAGATGCGTTACTTCTCGCGCGGCCATCGCTGCATCACCTACTCGGCGCGCGGCTACACGCCGTCGGATGTGCCGGCGGGCGACGTCTACACCTACAAGCATTTCTACACCGATGCGCTCGCCGTGCTCGATCATCTCAAGATCGATCGCGCGCATCTCGTCGGACTGTCGATGGGCGCCTACTCGTCGCTTCAGATCGGACTGAACGCACCGCAGCGCGCGCTGTCGATGACGCTCGCCGGCGTCGGCTCCGGCTCGGAGATCGAAAACCTGGACGCCTGGCGCAAACAGTGCCGCGCCAATGCCGAGCAGTTCGAGACGCTCGGCTCCGCAGAGGTCGCCAAGGTCACGCGCGAGGCGCCGAGCCGGATCCCTTTCCTGGTGAAGGACCCGCGCGGACACGCCGACTTCTATGCCGCGCTGGCCCGGCACGATGCGAAGGGATCGGCAAACACGATGCGCGGCTTCCAGGGCGGCCGTCCCTCGATCTACACGATGACGGATGCGATCAGAGGCATCGCGACGCCCGCACTGATCGTCTGCGGCGACGAGGACGATCCGTGCGTCGGGCCGAGCCTGTTCCTGAAGAAGCATCTGCCGGCAGCGGGGCTCGCGATGTTGCCGAAGTCAGGCCACGTGCTCAATCTCGAAGAGCCCGCGCTGTTCAACGAAACGGTGGAGCGGTTCGTGACGCTGGTGGAAGCGGGGCGATGGCCGGTGCGCGATCCGCGGTCGGTGGCGGCGCATTAGGCTCGTCATTCCGGGATGCGCCGACAGGCGCAGGCCCGGAATCCATCACTCCACTAACGCTGAGGCTCGATGGATTCCGGGCTCGATGCTTCGCATCGCCCCGGAATGACGGAGAACTATTGCTTGCCGCCGCGCGTGAGCAAAAACACGCCCTGCTCGCCGAACAGATTCCACACCCACCACGGCATCCGCAGCCGCAGCGGGCGGCCGTAGAGATCGAGCGCCTCGGCGCGCTCCATCTTGACGTGGATGGCGTCGCAGAGCTCGACGAAGTCCTTGATGGTGCAGAAATGGATGTTGGCGGTGTCGTACCAGCTCGCCGGCAGATTCTCCGTGCGCGGCATGTGGCCGCCGATCAGGAGCTGAAGCCGCATCTTCCAGAAGCCGAAGTTCGGGAAAGATACGATGGCGCGGCGGCCGATGCGCAAGAGGTTCTCCAGCACGACCTTAGGCTGCCGCGTCGCTTGCAACGTCTGCGACAGGATCACGTAGTCGAAGGCGTCATCGGGATAGTTGACGAGGTCGGTGTCGGCATCGCCCTGCACCACCGCGAGCCCTTTTGCGACACAGCGGTTGACGCCCTCGCGCGACAGCTCGATGCCGCGCCCATCGATGCCGCGGGTCTCCAGAAGCTGGAGCAGGTCGCCATCGCCGCAGCCGACGTCGAGCACCTTCGAACCGGGCTTGACCATCCCGGCGACCAGCAGGTGGTCGGCGCGAAAATGGCCGGATTGTCCCGCCGCAAGGCCGTTGAGCGGCAGCACTTCCTGTACAGGCATCGCTAGCCGTCCTTGCTGGTGAGCCCGCGCGCCTTGCCCGCCGATTGCAGGAAGGCACGGGAGATATCGAGGAATTCGGGCACGTCGAGCAGGAAGGCGTCATGGCCGCGATCGGTCTCGATCTCGGCGAACGACACAAGCGCGCTCGACGCGTTCAGCGCATGCACCAGAGCGCGCGATTCCGAGGTCGGAAACAGCCAGTCGCTGGTGAAGGAGACCACGCAGAAGCGCGTCTGGATGTCCGCGAATGCCTTGGCCAGCACGCCGCCGTGATCGCCGGCGATGTCGAAATAGTCCATCGCGCGGGTCAGATAGAGATAGCTGTTGGCATCGAAGCGCTCGACGAAGGACGAGCCCTGGTAGCGCAGATAGCTCTCGACCTGGAAGTCGGCGTCGAACGAAAACGTCGGCAGCTCGCGGTCCTGCATGCGCCGGCCGAATTTGCGGTGCAGCGCCGCGTCCGAGAGATAGGTGATGTGCGCCGCCATCCGCGCCACCGCGAGGCCGCGATGCGGATGGATGCCGTGATCGGTGTAGCGGCCGTTGTGCCAGTCGGGATCGGCCATC
The DNA here is from genome assembly GCF_023101685.1 of Bradyrhizobium sp. 186. Classification (NCBI taxonomy): domain Bacteria; kingdom Pseudomonadati; phylum Pseudomonadota; class Alphaproteobacteria; order Hyphomicrobiales; family Nitrobacteraceae; genus Bradyrhizobium; species Bradyrhizobium sp. 186. The sequence goes on from NZ_CP082164.1 coordinate 9,470,904, forward strand.
ACGGCCTGGCGGCCGAGCTCGTGGAAGGCAATGTTCTGCGCCGAGTGCCGTGTCGAACAGGCGATCGCGAGCGACGAAAACACGCGCTTGGGGTAGGCCGCGGTCCATTGCAGCGCCTGCATGCCGCCCATCGAGCCACCGACAACGGCGAACAGCGTGTCGATGCCGAGCCGGTCGATCAGCATCGCCTGCGCGCGCACCATGTCGGGGATGGTGATAACCGGGAAATCCAGGCCCCACACCTTGCCGGTCTTGGGATTGATCGAGGCAGGCCCGGTCGAACCCATGCAGCCGCCGATCACGTTGGCGCAGATGATGAAGTACTGGCTGGGATCGAGCGGCCGGCCGGCGCCGACCAATGTTTCCCACCAGCCCGGCTTGCCGGTGACGGGATGAAGGTTGGCGACGTGCTGGTCGCCGGTCAGCGCATGGCAGATCAGGACGGCGTTGGAGCGCGCGGCGTTGAGCTCGCCATAGGTCTGATAGGCGATCTGGAACGGGGAGAGATCGATGCCGCAATCGAGCCGCAGCGGCTGGTCGGCGCCGAAATGCACAACCTGCGAGCTCGGATGATCGACCTCGTGCGACCGATCGTCAGCACTGATCGCGGGACTCGGAATCGACTTGACGCCAACCATCTCTGACCATCGTCCTCGTTTGCGATCAGACTCGAGATCGCCACTGACATCAGGCCATGAAAAACCCGGCCTGAACGATAGGTTCGGCCGGGATCGAAAGGGTCCCCGGCCTGTTTAGCGATTTTTTTAACGTGGCTGCAAGCCGGCCGGCTCAAATGACCACGGAACAGGCAAATCCTACTGGCTTGGGCTGTTTTCGTCAAGCCGCGGTCCGGATTAGCCAAATTCCTCTCGCCGCCGTCCGCCGAGCAGGTCCTGATTTGTCTTTGCATTTCTCTTTGCTTTCGGCGCCCATCCTGCCTAATCAGGACGTCGATCGCAGCGGGCCCGGCCTTGCCGATCCCCTTGCCGATCCCCTCGCCGATCCGCCTTGCCGATCCACCCTGGAACGCCTCTCAACAGCACTCGCAGATATGTCCCAACGTCCGCCCGCGCCACCATCGTTGCAGGAATTGCGCAAGGAGATCGATGCGATCGACGAGGGCGTGCATCGCCTGCTGATGCAGCGCGGCGACATCATCGATCGCCTGATCCAGGTGAAGCAGACCCAGGAGGTCGGCTCCGCGTTCCGCCCGGCGCGCGAGGCCGACATGATGCGCCACCTCGTCCAGCGCCATCGCGGCATCCTGCCGCTCGACACGGTCGAGAGCATCTGGCGCGTCATCATCTCGACGTTCACCTACGTGCAGGCGCCGTTCGCGGTGCATGCCGACATCTCGGTGAGCGAACCCGCGATGCGCGATTCCGCGCGCTTCCATTTCGGCTTCACCGTGCCTTACGTCGCGCATTTCAGCGCCCAGGCAGCCGTCGAAGCGGTGGCGAAATCCAAGGGCGATCTGGCGCTGGTCTCGGCGACCTCGAGCCGCACGCCGTGGTGGCTGTCGCTGGAAGCGGCAGGCATGCCGAAGATCATCGCGCGGCTGCCCTTCGTCGAGCGCGCCGACCATCCGGCGGCGCTCCCCGTGTTCGTGGTCTCGCGCGTTGCCGACAGCGCCATGGTGACGGAGGTCGAGACCTTCAGCGTCCGCGTTTCGGGATGGAACGCCGACGTCGCGCGCGCGCTATCGCCGCTCGCCGAGATCGTGGTAGTGCCCGATACCGCCTTCGACGGCGCGGCGCTGCTGATCTCGATCACAGCGACAACGAGCCTCGACAAAATCAAGGCTGCCCTGATCGAAGCGGGGGCCTCGGTGCGCTCCGCAGCCCTCGTCGGCAGCCACGCAACGCGCTATACGGTGACCCCGACCGGGTCGAAATCGTAAGTCGCGAGCCGCCCCGCCAATCCGGAGTCTAAGATGTCCCGCCCCGTGCCGAACCCCGGCATTCTCGATATTGCGCCCTACACGCCCGGCAAGAGCCCGGTGGCGGAGCCGGGCCGCAAGGTGTTCAAGCTGTCGGCCAACGAGACGCCGTTCGGGCCCTCGCCGAAGGCGATCGAGGCCTTCAAGCATGTGGCGACGCATCTGGAAGACTATCCCGAGGGCACCTCGCGCGTGCTGCGCGAAGCGATCGGCCGCAGCTTCGGGCTCGACCCCAACCGCATCATCTGCGGCGCCGGTTCGGACGAGATCCTCAATCTGCTCGCCCACACCTATCTGAGCCAGGGCGACGAGGCGATCTCCACCACCCATGGCTTCCTGGTCTATCCGATCGCGACCATGGCGGTCGGCGCCAAGAACGTCGTCGCTGCGGAGACGAACCTCACCTCCGATGTCGATGCCATCCTCAAAGCGGTGACGCCGCGCACCAAGCTGGTCTGGCTGGCCAACCCCAACAACCCGACCGGCACCTATCTGCCGTTCGACGAGGTCAAGCGCCTGCGCGCCGGCCTGCCCTCGCACGTCCTGCTGGTGCTCGACGCCGCCTATTCCGACTACGTCTCGCGCAACGATTACGAGATGGGGATCGAGCTCGTCGCCACGACCGAGAACACGGTGGTGACGCACACCTTCTCCAAGATCCACGGCCTCGCGGCACTGCGCGTCGGCTGGATGTTCGGTCCCGAGCACGTCATCGACGCGGTCAACCGCATTCGCGGCCCCTTCAACGTGTCGACGCCGGCGATGTATGCCGCCGTCGCCGCGATCGAGGATACCGCGCATCAGGCGATGTCGAAGCAATTCACCGAGACCTGGCGCAACTGGCTCAGCGAGGAGATCGGCAAGCTCGGGCTCAAGGTGACGCCGGGCGTAGCGAACTTCGTGCTGATCCACTTCCCGACCGACAAGGGCAAGACCGCCGATGACGCCGACGCCTTCCTGACCAAGCGGGGCCTCGTGCTGCGCGGGCTAAAGAACTACGGCCTGCCGCACGCACTGCGCATGACCATCGGCACCGAGGAGGCCAACCGCCTCGTCGTCGAGGCCTTGCGCGACTTCGTGGCCGGCAAGTGAACGCGGCCGCGCACTTCCAGCGCGTCGCGCTGATCGGCTTCGGCCTGATCGGCGGCTCGATCGCGCGCGCGGCGAAGCTTCAGGGCCTGGCCGGCGAGATCGTCACCACTGCGCGCTCCGAGGAGACGCGCGCGCGGGTGGCCGAGCTCGGCATCGTCGACGAGGTCGTCGCGACCAACGCGGAAGCCGTGAAGGACGCCGATCTCGTCATCCTCTGCATTCCCGTCGGCGCCTGCGGACCGGTAGCGCAGGAGATCGCCGCGCATCTGAAGCCGGGCGCGATCATTTCCGACGTCGGCTCGGTCAAGGGTGCCGTCGTCAGGGACATGGCGCCGCACCTGCCGCAGGGCATTCATTTTGTCCCCGCGCACCCCGTTGCGGGCACCGAGCATTCGGGCCCGGATTCCGGCTTCGCCGAGCTCTTCATCAACCGCTGGTGCATCCTCACGCCGCCGGAAGGCACCGACACCGCCGCCGTCGAGCATCTGCGCGCCTTCTGGGCCGCGCTCGGCGCCAAGGTCGAGGTCATGACGCCGGATCATCATGATCTCGTGCTGGCGATCACCAGCCACCTGCCGCATCTGATCGCCTACACCATCGTCGGCACCGCCGACGAGCTGGCGCAGGTGACGGAGTCCGAGGTCATAAAATTCTCCGCCGGCGGTTTTCGCGATTTCACCCGCATCGCGGCGTCCGATCCGACGATGTGGCGCGACGTCTTCCTCGCCAACAAGGAGGCCGTGCTGGAGATGCTCGGGACCTTCACCGAGGATCTCGCAAAGCTGACCCGTGCAATCCGCCGCGGTGATGGCGAGGCGCTGTTCGATCACTTCACCCGCACCCGCGCCATCCGCCGCGGCATCGTCGAGATCGGCCAGGATTCGGCTGCGCCGGATTTCGGCCGGCCGCACGCACAGCTCGGCAAGAAGCCGGATCAGTAGCGATTTTCCGCCCTGTCCGCGAAGAGGCGGCTGGCCAGACCCGCGCCGATCTGCATGCACACGCCGAGCGCCCATGAGAATCCGAGGGCCATCTAGAACGGATAGTAGCGGATCTGCGTCATGACGATGTTGTCGTCGGTCTTCGGCGCGCCACCGACGCCATCGAACGCGAGACGCTGGGTGTAGGAATATTGCACGCCGGCTTTGAGCGTGCCGTAATTGCCCTGGTAGATGGTGTCGTAAATCCCTGCCGTGATCTGTCGAACCTCCTTTGTGTTGCCGTTGCAGGTCGCGGCCGGCGAGTTCTCGGTGAAGCAGCCGGTGTTGTTGTAGAGCGGATTACCGTAACCAAAGGGAACCGTTCTGACGTTCGCGAACGCGGCCTTGGCCTTTTCCAGGCCAGCGTAGCTGTAGACATCGAGGCTCGGCGTCGCATGCCAGATCAGCCCGACCGCGGCCGCCGTGATCGTCAGCGGAAGCACCGTGCCATCCTGCGCCACCGTGGCATCGGGAAACGGCGACGCCGTGAAGCGACCGAGCACCCCGCGTGCGCCATAGAGCTGAAGATCGAGCGTCTTCGGAATCAGCTCGGCAAAGATGTGGCCGCCGAAGCTTCCGGTATCGTAGCTATGGTTGGCCGAGTTGAACCGATCGAAAAGCTGGTGGTAGAGCGCCCACGCTTCGACGTGCAGCTTATAGGGCCCAAGCCGGGGATCCCACGCAGCCTTGACGGTGACATCAGGCACCTGGTTCAGGCTGACATTGTTGAGGTTGTTGAAGAAGCTGCCGCCGGGCCCGGTCAAATTGACCTGGAGATTCGGGTTCAGCACGCCCTGCGGACCGACTGCGGGCGTGCCAACCGTGGGCACGTTGCCGCCGAAGAAGGCGGTCTGCGAATTTTCAACGGACGCAGCCAGCTTGAACTCCGGCCCGATATCCTGCCAGACGCGCAGACCAGGTTGTCGCGCCGCGAGAAATCCCGGAACGAGCTCGAAATCAATCACACCCGGCGCGTCGATCCCGCGCGGATCGATGCCGGACTTGCTCGGTGTGTTGAGGGACCATGATTGCCCGGCGAGGACGTGCAAGCCGAGATCGCTTCGGTCGATCTCCACGCTGAGCTGCCGCATGCGCGGATTGAAGGAGTTGGTCGTTACCGAGTTCGCCGTCTGCGCCGCGCCTTCGAAGTCGATTTCGCCGTAGCCCGCCAGATGCGTGTCGGCGTCGACATTGCCCTCGGCGAGGACCGAGAACCTGCTCTGGCGCGCGGAGAAGCGCGCCTCCGGGAAGTAGTAATTCCTGCTCTGCGGATAGGGGATGAAGTTGTAGATCGATCCGGTGTCCGAGGCGAAATTGCGCGACCGGTAGATGCCGGTGAGATCGACCCAGCCGCCGAATGTCAGCGCAACTCCCTTGTAGCAGACCTTGCCGGCTGCACACGGATCGACAGCGAGAGCCTTGTAGGTCGCCGGCATCGGAGCGGCTTTCGCCTGCGCTTCGATCTGCCCCGTCTTATGGGCTTCCGAGTCCACGCGCCGTTGAAGCTCCTTCAGCTTGTCCTTCAGCAACCGGATTTCGGTTGCGACATTGTCTTCGGCGAGCGCCTGCCCCGAAGAAGCAGCGAGAATGCCCAGCATTAGCCCGTAGTTGATCAATCGCACTTGAACCTCCCACCTCTTGGGAAGCTGGTCCGATCTGTCGCGCCCCGTCTGGCGCTTGCATGCTTCCCTGGTGTGGAGTGATTTGAGTTCGGCTGCGGTTATTCTCGGCGACGCTCGTTTTCTGCATCACGTTTTCCTGACGACGATGTTCGGAATATTCTCTCTGGCTTGCCGATCCGCACGCGCGCGATCGCCGCGCATACGCTTGACGGCGCGCGTTGGGCCCGGCCGGGGCATGACCGGGCCCAACTCCGCGCGCGCAACGTCTCGGGTCGACGGCGGCTCTACTTGCCCTTGGTCACGTGCACCACCGTGGGGCGTCGCGACTTCGCTGAGGGAACGAGCGCCATCGTATCCCGCGTTGCGGGGCTCGAGAGGGTGCGATCGCCATTCGGGTACTGGCTCGCGAATGCGGCCGGCTCCTGCGACTGCCACTGGGCGAGCGCGGGCGTCGCGAGTGCGGTCGAGATGGCAATGGCGGCAATGAACAGCCTGGACTTCGTCATGGTATTCTCTCCTGCCTGAGCTGGCCGCCTCATTGTGCGGCCGACATGGAGAGAGAGCGGACTTTGTGGCTCCGCATTCCCGGCGTGCGATCACGATCCAGCGAAGGGTTCGTGACGTCAGCCCGTAGCCCGGATGGAGCGCAGCGCAATCCGGGATTCTTGATCACAGCTAGCGCTGTTCCGGATTGCGCTTCGCTCCATCCGGGCTACGACAGCTAGTACAGCGGCGGGATCTGGCCGACCTTGACCGGGCCGAGAAGCACCGCGCCATCGACGAACTTCAGCGGGAAGCTGCGCGCCTTCTTGCCCTCGAGCGTGCTCTCGGTGCCGATCGAATTGATGCCGGCGGCAACACCGGCATTGGCATTCTGCTTGATGACCTTGCCGAGGCCGGGAACGGCGCGGTCGAGCGCGCCGAACAGGCTATTCAGATCCTGCGTCTTCACGCCGGGCGCGACGCGATCGAGCGTCGATTGCGGCACGCCTTCTTCCAGCATCTTCTCGATGCCGAGGGCCGGGATCACCCGCTCGAGGCCCGTTACCGTCATCTGCAATTCGCCGTCGAGACGGCCATTGGCCGAGAGCCCGAGCGTGCCGGCCGCGACCGCGATCATCTCGCCCTGCTGGATCCGCGACTGCACGATCTCGATATGGCCGCCGGCGGCCTGGATCTCGCGGAAGCGCTGCGGCCACGGCTTTGGCGTGAGGTCGGACAGCCCGGTGATCTTCGCGCGCGTGTCGGCCTCGAACGGCTCGGCGAGCAGCGGATGCACGCCCTGGATGCTGCCCTGCGCGATCTGGAGCACGGTCTCGATGACGGGATGATCGGACGGCGATCCATCCGCGAGGCGTCCATGCAGTTCGACCTGCTTTGCGCGCGCGAGCGGCACCTGCACGCTGCCGTCGAGCCGGTTGACGGTGGGCTCCTCGAACACGATGGAGGCACGCTGCGGGATGGCCGGCAGGCCGACCACGCTGCTGCGACCCTTGCTCCAGTTCACCACGAAGGAGTTTTGCGTGACGCCGTCGGTCAGGGTTGCCGGCGCCGAGAATTCGGCGATGACGAGCTTGGGGTCGTAGACCTGGGCGACGACCAGGATGTTGTCGAGCTTGGCCGTGAACGGCGTCTTGCTTGCGTTCTGCGACACCAGGGCGACGCTGGCGCCGGAGCACTGGACCTCGAAGCGGAACGGAAAGCCCGCGATCGAGCGCTTGGCGCAATCATAGATGCGGCCGGATTTGGCCTCCTGCGCGCGCCAGGCGTCGGCGGCCAATTCGGCCTGAGAGGCGGCATAGAACCAGAAGCCGCTCCACGCGACTGCAAGGATCAGAAGGAGGACGGGTGCGATGAAAAGGCCCCAACGGGGGCGGCGGCCTCCGGCCGCGGTCATATCGGACATGCGGCGACCCTTTGCCCCCAGATTTTGTCAAATGTAAGCGAGATCGGCCTACGACGAAAGGCGGAGAATTCGCTTCGCTTGGGAGCGCGGTTCTGCTAGCCGTGCCCGCCATGTCGGAAATCCCCCTCCCCTCCGTCACATCAGCCAAAGGCGATCTCTGGGTGTTCGGCTACGGCTCCCTGATGTGGCGGCCGGGCTTCGAATTCGGGGAACGCGTCCAGGCGCGACTGGTCGGCGAGCATCGCGCGCTCTGCGTCTATTCCTTCGTGCACCGCGGCACGCCGGAGAAGCCGGGCCTGGTGCTGGGGCTCGATCGCGGCGGCGCTTGCCGCGGCATCGCCTTCCGCGTCGCCGAGAAGAGCCGCACCGACGTGGTCGCATATTTGAGGGCGCGCGAGCAGGTGACGTCGGTCTATCGCGAGGTGATGCGCTCGGTCTGGCTCGAGAACGATCCGCGGCAGCGCGTATCCGCACTCGCCTATGTCGTCGACCGCGGCCATGTGCAATATGCCGGGCGGCTGTCGCTCGCCGAGCAGCACCGCCACGTGCTCCAGGGCCACGGCCAGTCCGGCGCCAACCGCGACTACGTGACGGCGACGGTGAAGGCGATCGAGGCCGAAGGTTTTCGCGACGCGCCGCTGCATCAACTTGCGACGATGCTGCACGGCGAAGCGCATTCCCTGCACGCCTCCCTTCCGGACAACGAGCAACGCTAGCCGATTGCGGCCGCCATGACCAAGAGCACCAGCGACGTCCTGTTCGAGCGCAAGGCCGGCAACAGCGTGCCGGGCCACCGCACGGACGGCCGCAAGATCGCTCTCGCGATCGAGGGCGGGGGCGATGCGCGGCGTGGTCTCGGCCGGCATGGTCGCCGCGCTGGAGACTCTCGGCCTGCGCGACTGCTTCGATCTGGTCTGCGGCTCGTCCGCCGGCGCGATAGCCGGCGCCTATTTCGTTGCCGGCCAGGCTCGCTACGGCGCGACCATCTTCTACGAGAACATCAACAACAAGAATTTCGTCGATCTGCGCAGGCTCGTCGGCCCCAAACCCGTCGTGTCACTCGAATTCCTGCTCGACACCGTTTGCATCAGCCAGAAGCCGCTTCGCTTCGATCGGATTCTGCAAGGCGACCTGCCACTCTATGTCGTCGCTTCGTCGCTCAACGAGAAGAAGGCCGTCATGTTCGGCGACTTCGACGGACAGCAGGAGCTTATCGAGGCGCTGCGCGGCAGCGCGCGGATTCCCTTCTTCGCCGGCCCGCCCGTTCCATTCAGAGGCGATCATCTGCTCGACGCATCCGTGTATGAATCGATTCCGTTCCGCTCGGTGCTGTCGACGTTCGACGTCACCGACGTGGTCGTTCTCCTGACGCGCCCTGCCGGCGACCTCAGGAGCGAGCCAAACTGGATCGATCGCAACATCGTTGCCCGCAACCTCAGTAAATTCAGTGGCGACTTTGCCGTAAAATATCTCGAGCGCCCCTCGGCGTATCGGGATGAGTTCGCCTTCATTCAATCGCGGTCGGCTGCGACGGAGCCGCCTTATTTCCTGCAAGTGCAGCCACCGTCCAGTTCCGCGAAGGTTGGCTCGCGGGAGACCAACAGGGCGAGGCTCGTTCGCGGCGCGATGGACGGCTATCGCGCCGTCTACGACGCTCTCGGGCAGCCCGCGCAGCAGTTGGCCGAGATCATTGCGCCGTTCGCGGCTGCGAACCAGTGATCCGGCTCTCCGGCAACGTCGCGTTCGTCGCCTTCACACCATCCGCCCCTCGCCCACATAGCTCGGCGCGCGACCGATGAGCTGCTCCTGCTCGCGCCGGCCCGCCTCGACGATGCGGCCGGTTGCATCCTCGATGGCGCCTTTGACGCGGGCGATGAATTCGTCCTTCGGCAGGCCGGGCGGCAGCGGATCAAGGAATTCCACCACCAGCGTCCCCGGATAACGCATGAAGGTGCGTCGCGGCCAGAACAGGCCGGAGTTGAGCGCGATCGGCAGGCATTGCACGCCGCAAGTGGAATAGATCTGGGCAAAGCCGGTCTTGTAGTCCGGCGGTGCGCCCGGCGCGCGGCGCGTGCCTTCGGGAAAGATCACGAGCTGACAGCCGCCGCGCACGGCCTTGCGGGCCCGGCGCGTCATGTCCAGCAGCGCCTTGACGCCGGCGCCGCGATCGATCGAGATCATGCCGGTCTTGATCAGGAATTGGCCGAACACCGGAATGTGCATGAGCTGGCGCTTGAGGATGAAGATCGGACGATCGAAGAAGGACATCAGCACGAACGTCTCCCAGAACGACTGGTGCTTGGATACAACAACCAACGGCCCGGTCGGGATCGTCTCGGCGCCCCGGAATTCGACCTTGATGTTGCAGACCACTCGCATCAAGAACAGCGTCGCGCTGGCCCACCATCCGGCGATCGTCAGCAGCGCTCGCGGCGGCATCAGGAAGGTCGGGAGTGCAATGATCGCGCAGAACGTCAGCACGGCATAGAACAGCACGTTGAAGACCAGCGAACGCAGGAAAATCGAAAACATCCGTACAATCCGATCAAGGGGCTCTGTCAGTTGGCCTGGGCTGTGGCGGGCCTTTTCGGCTGCAGACCCGCAGGCTGCTCCGACACTTCGGGCGAAAGGTCAATCCCGAAATCCTCCAGCCGCACCCTGAGCTCCGCGGCGAGGTACTTGATATATTCCGACAGCAGCAGCCGCAGCGTCGAAGCCGAGGTCCACCACGGCTCCTCGCGCCATTTGTCGCCGACCACCGCGAACGGGATCAGCGTCGCCTCCGGCATGGCATGCGAGAACTCCACGAGCGCGCGCGGCATGTGATAGTTCGAGGTGACCACGATCAGCGACTTGAAGCCGCGCTCCTGCGCCCAGCGCCGCGCCTCCGCCGCATTGCCGCGGGTTGAGACCGCGGTGCGATCGAGATCCACGCAGCAATGCATGAAGGACTGGTTCTCCGGCAGCGTCCGGGAGATGTCGCTTGCGGTGCTGGTCGGGTGCACGCCCGAGATCAGGAGCCGCCTGCCGTAGCCGGCGGCCAACAGCTCCATCGCGTCCGGGACCCGCGAGGAGCCGCCGGTCAGGACCACGATGCCGTCCGCCTTGCGGTCCGGCGCGATCTCGGCACCGCGCAATTGCGCCAGGAACGCGATGAAGCCTGCCGCCGCGCCGACAAAGGCGAACGCGATCGTCGACACCACGGCCGCGCGCAGCCAGCCGCGCGGCAAATTCGGCGATCGATCGTCGGTCGGCGAGGTCATGCGATGTCGGTGATCCCTTCCCTGGATGATTTTAGGAGGTTTTGAGGCGAAGTGGAGTCCGGTTTTGCCGGACTAATCGACCTCATTCAACGTCGCGAACAGCGTCTGGCGCGAGGCGACTGCGGTGATGGCGCCGATCAGCACCGCCTGTACCGCAAGCACGGCATAGCCGGACGGCCGCAGCGAGAAAGTGCCTAGTAAAGCTGCAAACTGGTCGCCGACCGGGGTGCCGGAGAACCAGCCGGCAATCGACTCGGAGAAGCCGAACACCAGCATGGCGACACCGCCGCCGATCACGCCGCCTTCCAGGCCCAGCCTGAGGAAATGCCGCAGGAAGCGGTTGGCGATGTAACGGTCGCCGGCGCCGACGAAATGCAGGACTTCGACGATCGGGCGGTTCGCCGCCATGGCGCCGCGGGTCGCGAACGACACCGAGATGATGGTCGCGACGATGACGAGCGCGAGGATGCCCAGACCCGCGAGCACGGTGGCATTGGTCATCGAGCGCATGCGCTCGATCCAGGCGCGATGATCGTCGACGCTCGCGCTCGGGGCAACCTGGGTCACGCGGTTGCGCAGGGCGCCGAGATCGAGCGGCGTGCCGGGCTGGACCCGCGCGATGATCATGCGCGGCACCGGGAGGTCGTCCATGGACAGGCCGGTGCCGAGCCAGGGCTCGAGCAGCTTGCCGCTCTCATCCTTGGTAAAGGGCTTGACCTCGACGATGCCCGCTTGCGCACGCATCGCCTCGGTCACCGCGGCGGTGTCGCGCTCGAGGTCGCGCCCGACCTGCGGGCGGACCTGGATGGTGATCTCGCTTGCGACATCGGACTGCCATTCCGCGGCCGAGGCGCTGACCAGCAGCACCGTGCCCGTGGTCATCGAGGCGAGGAAGGTCATGATCGCGACGACGGCGACCAGCGCGCGGCCGTGGATCGAGGCGCGCGGCACGATCGGCGACATGTTGCGCGCCTTGGCCGGAAGCTGCGGACGCTCCTGTCCGAGATCAACCAGCACGCCGCGTTCGTCGGTCCTATTCATAGATGTGCAGCCGTCCCTGGTGCAGCACGAAGCGGCGCGCCTCGTACTGGTCCATCAGCGCGATGTCGTGGGTCGCGATGATGACGGCGGTGCCGGACTTGTTGAGCTCGATGAAGAGCCGCAGCAGCCGTCGCCCGAGCGTCGGATCGACGCTTCCGGTGGGCTCGTCCGCGAGCAGGAGCTGCGGCCGCGAGATCACCGCGCGCGCGATCGCGGCGCGCTGCTTCTCGCCGCCGGACAGGATCGGCGGCAACGCGTCCATGCGCTCGCCGAGGCCGACCCAGCGCAAGAGGTCGATGACCTCCTTGCGGTAGCTCGACTCGCTGCGTCCCATGACGCGGAACGGCAGCGCGACATTCTCATACGTCGTCATGTGGTCGAGCAGGCGGAAATCCTGGAGCACGATGCCGATGCGCTTGCGCAAATCGGCGATCTCGTCCTTGCCGAGCAGCGAGATGTCGTGGCCGAACAGGTTGACCAGACCGCGCGTCGGTCGGTGCGACAGGAACAACAGGCGCAGCAATGACGTCTTGCCGGCGCCGGACGGGCCGGTGAGAAACTGGAAGGAATGCGGCGGAATCTGGAAACTGAGGTCGCGCAGGATCTCCGGCCCCAGACCGTAACGCAATCCGACATTTTCGAACCGAACCAAGCTCAGCTCCGTTCGAGAGGGGGCGGACCGCCGGCCGCGGCGCTCCGCCATACGCGATCAACGGGTTTTGCGACCGTTATGGTTTCCGGTTCGTTAACGGTCGCCTTGTAGCATCCTTGGTAGCCTCCTAGGCGCCCGGTTTCGCACGACTGGGCCGTTGCCAAGATTCGTCCAAGATACGTTCAAGACCCGTCCATGCATCAAGGCTCGTCCATGCATATCGTCTGCCCCCATTGTACGACATCCTACGCCATCAAGCTTGCGAGCCTGGGGGCGAATGGACGTACGGTCCGCTGCTCCCGTTGCAAGGAGACCTGGATGGCGCATCCCGAGGATGCCATCGAGGAGGCGTCCGTCCCGGCCATGGTCGCGGCCAGCCAGGCCGACGACCAAGCCGACCTCGCCGAGCAATGGAACTCCTACGCCAAGGACGACGGTGCAGCCGAAACCCCGGTGATCGAGAGCCCCTCGATCGCCAGCGATTGGCCAACCGAGGACGCTGGGGAAACCGAGGAGGACTGGGCGGCGGCGGCCCGGATCGTCGAGGAGGACGACGGCGCCGACGCGCAGCACCAGTCATGGTTCCGCAGCCTGTTTCGCCGCCGTGTCGCCCAGGTCAGCCGCGAGGCCGCCACCACCGCCCCGCGAAAATCCCAATTCGGCCTGCCGACCGCCTGCGCTGCCATGGGCGCGCTGGTGCTGGCTCTGGTGATCTGGCGCGGCGACATGGTGCGGCTGCTGCCGCAAACGGCGGCTTTCTACAAAATGGTCGGGCTTGACGTGAACCTGCGGGGGCTGGCGTTCAAGGACGTCAAGCTCTCGAGCGAGACCGTGGACGGTAAGCAGGTGCTGGTGATCGAGGGCGTCATCGTCGGCGAGGGCAAGAAGGCGCTCGACATCCCGCGGCTGCGCTTTGCGGTGCGCGACGCGCAAGGTGCCGAAATCTACGCCTGGAATACGGTGCTGGAGCAGACCGTGCTGCGGCCCGGCGAGCGCGCCTTCTTTAGGTCGCGCCTGGCCTCGCCGCCGTCAGAGGGCCGCAACATCGACGTTCGCTTCTTCAACCGGCGCGACATTGCCGGCGGCAGCGTATAATCAACCCAGCGGGGTCCCGCAGGGGAGCTTGGTCCCATGCCAAAAATCTTGATCGCCGACGACGAAGATTCCATGCGCACGCTGGTCGCGCGCGCCATCGCCATGGACGGGCACGAGACCGTCACCGCGCAGGACGGCGCCGAAGCGCTGGAGATCCTGGTCCGCGAGGACGGCGCGTTCGACTTGCTGCTCACCGACATCCAGATGCCGGTGATGGACGGCATCGCGCTCGCGCTTTCCGCCGCGCGCGACTTCCCCGACCTGACCATTTTGCTGATGACCGGATTTGCCGACCAGCGCGAGCGCGCCTCGAACCTCAATGCGCTGGTGCATGACGTCGTGACCAAGCCGTTCTCGGTCGCCGATATCCGCACCGCCGTAGCGGATGCGCTGGCGGCGAAGAAGGGGTAATGGCCGCCGCGTATTCCGCTGTCATGCCCCGGCTTGACCGGGGCATCCAGTATGCCGCGGCGTCGCGATTCAATCACTGGCGTCTCTGGAATACTGGATCGCCCGATCAAGTTGGGCGATGACAGTGAGATTGTGGTGAGAGATTGGGCAAGCTCGCCATCGCGCGGACCTACGCGATGACCTCGCCTCAAAAATCCTTCAGCAGGCGCTCGAGATAGTCGAGCTCGATCTGCGGGCGCGAAGTGTCGCCGAGGCGGCGGCGGAGCTCTTCGAGAATGCGGCGGACGCGCTGGGCGTCGATCTCGCCGGGAATCTTGACCGTGTAGTCGTCGCTGAACTCGCGGCCGTGGAGCGGGCGGCCGAGCGGATCGGTCTGATTGCCGCCGCTCTGCTGGCGGCCGGCGCGATTGCCGGGGCCGTCGCCCTGGCCGTCGCCGTCGCCCTGCTGCATCGCCTCGGCCATCTTCTGCGCACCCTTGCGCATCGCATCCAATGCCTTGCCCTGGGAGTCCACGGCGCCGTCGGCATTGCCCTCACCGAGCTTGGAGCCGGCATCGCCCATGGCGCCGTCGGCGGCATCCAATCCACCGTCGTCATCGCCCTGGTCACCGTCCTGATCGCCATTCTGGCCGGGTTGTCCCTGGTCGCCTTGCTGGCCCTGCTGCCCTTTTTGACCCTTCTGTCCCTTCTGGGCGAGGCCGCGCTTGGCAAGCTCGTCCTGCAGCTTCTTCAGGCGGTCGCGCAGCGACTGCTGGTCCTGCTGGAGGTCGGACATCGACTGGTCGCCCTGCTGCTTGCCGCGCGAGCGGTCACGCCGGGAGTCCTGGCCCTGCTTGTAGGTCTTGTCGCGCAATTGCTGCTGCTTGCGGATCATGTCGCTGAGCTCGTTGAGCGCCTGCTCCATGTCGCTGTCGCCGGATTGCCCGGGCTGCGCCATCTGGAGATTTTCCATGATCTGCGCGAGCTGCTCGAGCATGCGCTGGGCCGCCTCGCGATTGCCTTCGCGCGCCAGCTTCTCGATCTGCTTCACGAGCTCGTCCAGATCGCGTTGAGTTATGACGGAGCGATCGCGACTGGAGGATTGGCTTTTCTCCGTCGCCCGCTTGTATTCCTCGAGCTTCCGAATGGCATCGGATTGATTGTTCAGGCTCCGCCCGGGCTCCTTCTGCCTGAGGCTGTCGCCGGCGTCCTGCATCGCCTTGTCCGCGCTATCGAGCAGCGCATCAGGATCCTGATCCTGCTGGGCAGCAACGGCCGGAAGGCCTCCCAACAGGATGGCGAGGCAGGCGATCGACATCGCCTGCAAGACTGGCACGCGTCCTAGCTTCCGCATTTCCGGTCCCGCGTAAATTGATTGGCCCCGTCGCCCCCCGCCTTGGCCCGGCTGTTCGCCGACTTCCGATAGGCCTGAAGCTGCTGGCGCAACGCGTCCTGCTGCTGTGCCAATTCTTCGAGCTGGTCCGGCGTCGCATGCTGGGTCTTCTGCCGCAGCTCGACGGCCTTGTCGAGAATGAGCTGGACCTCCGCGGGGAATGGCTGCCGAGGTCCAAGCGGATTTTGCTCGGCCCGCCGGGCGAGATCCCGTACCTTTCCAGCCATCGCCTCGCGCAGCTTTCGCGTCAGCGCCTTGATCTCGTCCTCGCTGGCGCCGCGTTCGAGCGCCTGCTTGAGCGCGTCCTGCGCCGAGCGCAGCGCGGCATTGACGCTGCCGGCGACACCGTCGTCCTCGATGGTGACTGCGAACGCCCACATGCTCCCCACGACCTCGCGCAGCGCGTCATCGGTGCGGGCGGCTTCGAGCTGGAGCGCCAGGTTGCGGAGGCCGAGATAGCAGCCGGCATCCGGCGTGAACAATTCGGGCGCGATCATCAGCGCGTCGAGCGCGGCGTAGACGTCGGAATTCTTGTTGGCGTCGAGCGCGAGGATGCGGCGCTGCTCGATCAGCGCGCGCGCGAGCGAGTTCGTGAAGAGCCGCTCGGGCAGGCGCATGTTGAACGGTTCGCTTCTGGCCTCGTTGCCGGCCTCGTCCTTGGCGGTCAGCGTCAGCGTGATGTCGGCGCCGGCATAGGGGTCCTCGCTGAGGTCCTTCACCGTCTGGCCGACGCCGTTGCGGGTGCGCGCGTTCGGCAGCACGAGCGGGAATTGCGGCGGCTGGAACAGCGGCCGCGAAGCGGCCCTGGTGTCGGCGTCCTTGGTGCCATCCTTGGCGTCAGCGGGGCGCAGGGCCATTTGCGCCTCGGCGCCGGTGACACCGTAATCGTCCTCGATCTTGTAGGAGAGCTGGAGCGCTCCGCGCGCCTGGCGCTCTGGATCTTTGGCGAGCGCGATCGTCGGCGCGCGGTCCGGCGTTGCCGTGAAGGCCCATTGCGGCTGGCCGGAGGGCGCGCGGACGTGCGCGGTGCCGTCGCCGGTAATGGCAAAATGCTTCTCGTTGGTACCCTTGGGCGCGGCATCGGCGGGGGCAACCTCCTTGAGGCCGCCGGAGACCGCAACGTCCAGGCTGCCGCCGGAGGAGCGCACGATCAAGGTCGAGCCGGCGGGAACGGCGAGCGGGCCGCTGGCAGGCAGCGCCGCAGCCTCCTTGTTGGCGGCCGACAGGATGACCGGCGGCTTTCCGGTGTAGAGCGGCGGAGTGACCCAGGCATCGACGCGAATGTTGGCCGGCGCCAGCACGCCGTTCCAGTCGAAAGCGGCGCCGAGGCGCATCGCACGCTCATTGCCGGCAGCGAAGAAGGTCGCAACCAGCATCACCATGACCAGCGCGCGCAGCGCCCAAGGATCGTGAAACGCGAGCCGCGGGTGCGGCAGACCGGCGCGGATGCGCCTGAGCGAGGCCAGCGTGCGTTCACGCTGCGCCTGCCACAGCGCCTGCGCGACCGGGTCCTGCGAGGACAGCGTGTCCGTGAGCGTGGTGGCCGGGCGGTGACGGATGCCGGAGCCATTGTCGAGCCGGGCCAGCGCCTGCTCACGGCTCGGCCAGCGGAAACTGATCAGCGGAAACGCGGCGGCGGCCATGAGGCCGGCAAAAACAACGAGACCGATGGCGCGGGCGACAAACGGCAGCGCCAGCCACAGGCCGGCCCAGGACACCACCAGGAACAGGCCAGCGACAGTCAGAAGCCGCGCCAAATGCGGCCACGCACGTTCCCACGCGATGGCATAAGTGGCCCGCTCGAGGGCCTGCGCCAGCTTCAGCCGCGACAGAGCGTTGCCATCACGGATCGGGTCTGACGGGTCGGGGGTGACGCCGTTCAATCAGCTCTCCAGGTTTCCCGGTAGAGAGAAGCCTATCACAACGGCAGCACTGAGGCATCCGTTCCTGTACGGGAGATACCCCTTTTCCCGCATAACACGAGGACGTGACTGGCCCGGCACAACCCCGTAATTTCCGCGCCGCCATCCAAGGGAAAGCAAGGGAAACAAAGGAAACACCATGGACAAGAAGATGCACGACAAGGGGCTGGAAGTTCGCAAAGCGGTGCTGGGCGAGGCCTATGTCAACAACGCCCTGAAGAGCGTCGACGACTTCAACCGTCCGTTCCAGGAGATGCTCAACGAATATTGCTGGGGCACGGTCTGGGGCCGCGAGGAGCTGCCGCGCAAAACCCGCAGCATGCTCAACATCGCGATGATCGCGATCCTCAACCGCCAGCACGAATTCCGCGCGCATCTGAAGGGCGCGCTCACCAACGGCGTCAGCCGCGACGAAATCCGCGAGATCCTGATGCAGGTCGCGATCTATGGCGGCATGCCGGCCGCCGTCGACAGTTTTCGCATCGCGCGCGAGGTGTTCGCGGAGATCGACGGCAAGGCGTGAGGGCGGCTCCAACCCCTGCTGTCGTCCCGGACAAGCGTAGCGCTTGGCAGCGCCCAGCGCTGTCAAGCAGCGGAGCGCAGATCCGGGACCCATAGCCACAGGCAGACGTGGTTACGGGGACTCGGAGTTACCCTTTCGCAGTGCGATTCCTCCCTGGGATTATGGGTCCCGGATCGGCGCGCGCTTGAGGCGCGCTTGTCCGGGACGACACCGCGGACGGAACGTACGTCTTCACGATAACAACGAATAACAATCACAAGGAAACACCATGGACATCGGATTCATCGGCCTCGGAAACATGGGTTTCCCGATGGCGCGGCGGCTGGCTGAGGCGGGACACCGGCTCGTCGTGTTCGACACACGCCTGGAGGTCGTCGACAAGCTTGTAGCGCGCGGCGCCACCGCGGCGACGTCGCCGAAGGACGTTGCCGACCGGGTCGAGACGGTGATGGCGAGCCTGCCGTCGCTGCAAGCTTCGCTCGAGGTTGCCACCGGCGCGAACGGCGTGATCGAGGGCAAGCGCGCAAAACGCTTCATCGATCTCTCCACCGTCGGCTCGCAGATGGCGACGAAGATTCACGGTCTGCTCGCCAAGCGCAACATCGTGCAGATCGACAGTCCCGTCTCAGGCGGCGTTGGCGGCGCCGAGAAGGGCACGCTGGCGGTGATGGTGTCGGGACCCAAGGGCGAGTTCGAGCTTCTCAAGCCGGCGCTCGACGTGATCGGAAAGGTGTTCTTCATCGGCGAGAAGCCGGGCGCGGCGCAGACCATGAAGCTCGCCAACAACCTTTTGTCGGCCACCGCGATCGTGGCGACCTCGGAAGCCGTGGTGATGGGCGTCAAGGCGGGGCTCGATCCGGCCGTGATGATCGACGTCATCAATGCCGGCTCAGGCATGAACACCGCGAGCCGCGACAAGTTTCCGCGCGCGGTGCTGCCGCGAACGTTCGACTTCGGTTTTGCCACCGGATTGATGGTGAAGGACGTGCGGCTGGCGCTGGCGGAGATGAAGCAACTCGGGCTGTCGATGGAGGTTGCAGACGCGGTAGGACGGTTGTGGGAGACCGTGATCCGCGACGAAGGTGCCGAGTCGGACTTCACCGCGGCGATCAAGCCGATCGAGAAGGCGGCGGGCGTGGTGGTGGGCGGGACAACCGCCCGCAGCTAGCGCCGGCGCAAGCGCAGCGCTGGTGACTGGCACTGCGCTGCGCTGCTTGGCTTGGTCGATCGATGGTGGGAAGGAAGCCTATGAGCGGCGTCCCCCGCCGGCGACGGTGTCGATCGGCTGATCGAACTGCAGGGACGCCGAGCCCCCGCTGCATTTAATGTATTTCTGATCGCACCTGCGCATGCATCGCGTATCGTTGGAGCATTTCGCGGCAGTGTTGTTGCAGCTGACCCACGCGGTATCGCACCGCGTGACCCGGGCCGAGGCGGCGCCGGACAATCCGATCAGGAAGGCCGCACCGCAAGCCGCGAAAAGCAGGCGAAGCGGGCCGCCGCCGGCGAGTGAATCGTTCATTCCATTCTCCTGTGTGGGCCGGGCACGGTGTGCGCCTGCGACCGGGTTCGATGTCTTGACGAAGATGCGGTTCAAGCCTTGGCGAGGTAGGAAATCGTGCCGGCCAGATCGGTGTCGTCGATCAGTTGGAAACGGCTCTCGCTGCCGCCCCGGCGCGCCGCCGCGAAGCGGCTATAGGCCGGATCGGTCACGAAGGATTCCGCTGCCTTCGCCGATGGAAACGACATGATCGCGATCAGCGAGGTGTCGAGGGGGGCGCCTTCGAGGGTTTTCACATTGCCGCTGCGGGAAAGGTACTTGCCGCCGTGCTTGTGCACCAGTTCGTGGACGGACGCCGCGTAGTCCGGCACCCATTTTCCGTCGGTCACTTTGATGTCTGCGATCAGATAGGCTGTCACGTCGTGTCTCCTGGCTCGAGGTTCAGCCCCGCATTGATAGTGCGGGGCATGACCTGGGTTGCCAGAACACGGCGGCGGCCGGCCAGTACGGGAACTGTAGCGCGGCGATACAGATACTGAATCGAGCCGCCAAGCATCAGCTCGCCAGCTTGCGTTCCTTGGCGAACGGGCTGAGGCCCAGCCAGCCTTGCATGGCAGCGGCAAGCTGCCGGTCGCCGGTGAGCAGCATCCGCCGGCTGTCGACGGCGGCGCGCACGGTATCGAGCCCCATCCAGATCGCCGTCATGGTGCGCAGATCAACCGACACATAAAGATCGACGTCAAAGCCGGGATCAATGGAGCAGAGGTCGACGCCGTCATTGGGATCGACGATCAGCCACCACAAGCGCTGCGTCGAAGATAGTTCCGGATAGGCGAACTGCAGCACGCTGCGGCGGCTCGGCATCGGGGTCGTATTCAGATTCCGCCGCATGTCCCACATCAACAGCTGGACATCGAGATGCTGAAGCGACAGATGCGACTCGATGCGGCGCTGGCCCCAGATGCCGAACGCCTCGACGATGGGGCCGAGTTCGCGTCCGGCGGCGGTCAGCTGATACTCGATCACGCCGCGCTCGGAAGCCGACGATTGGCGGATGACGATGCCTGCGGCTTCGAGTTCCTTCAGCCGCTGCGAAAGCAGCGCAGGCGACATCCGCGGAACGCCGCGGCGCAACTCGTTGAACCGCGTCGAGCCGGCGATGAGCTCACGCAGCAGTACGACCGTCCAGCGCGTGCATAGTATCTCGGCCGCCATCGCGACCGGACAGAACTGCCTGTAGCTGCCGATGGTCATGCGGGCCTCCGTGCCAAGCGAGAGCGGAACCTTAGGGCCGATGCGCGCGGCTTCCTAGTTCAGTTTCTGTATTGCGCTCGGTTCATTTCCTGAACTGGCCGCGGACGGCGGGCATCGTCTATCCGACCGGCATTGCAAGCCAGACCGGCCGCCGTCGCGGTCCATTAGACAACGGAGATTCACATGAAGAAGCACGATCCAGCGGCTTTCAGCCTCCTCGCCTCGCTAAGAAACGCGGCGATTTGCGCGATCGGCCTCGGGGCCGGCGCGATGCCGGCTTCCGCAGCCAACCTGACGCGCAGCATCGAGGTCAGCGGCGCTGCGGCCGAAGTGTGGTCCGTCATCGGTCCATTCTGCGCGATCAAGGACTGGCTGCCGCCGGTCGGCATGTGTATCGAGGACGGCAAATCCCCGCCGACCCGAACGCTCGTCACCAAGGACGGGAAGGCCGCGTTCGTCGAGGCGCAGACCGCGCGCGACGACAGAAGCTACAGTTATTCCTACGCGTTCCTGACGAGCCCGTTGCCGGTGAGCCAGTACAAGTCGACCCTCAAGGTCACGGCGAGGGGCGAAGGGGTGTCGGTGGTGACCTGGACCGGAATCTATACGCCCGATCCCGGCAAGGAAAAGGACGCGATCGACGCCTTGAGTGGCGTCTACGATTCCGGCCTCGCGGCGATCAGGGACAGGTTCAAGAAGTAAGCCGGACGCACCGGCCGGCTGGATGAGCGCGGTCGGTGTCTGCGCTCATCGGCGCAAGGCACCGACGTGATCCTCACAGCCACGGCGCCGGCGTGTCCATCGCAATCAACTGCTCGACCTCGACGCGCGGCCGCACGACTGCGTACCGGTCACTCTTCACCAGCACCTCTGGCACCAGCGGCCTGGTATTGTAGGTACCGGCCTGCACCGCGCCGTAGGCACCGGCTGTCATGATGGCGAGGAGATCGCCGGGTTTCGGCGTCGGCAGGGTGCGGCCGAGGGCGAGATAGTCGCCGGTCTCGCAGACCGGGCCGACGACATCGGCCATGATCGTGGCCGCGCCCTTCGCCGGCTGCGTCACCGGCAAGATATCGTGATGGGCCTCATACAGCGTCGGGCGGATCAGGTCGTTCATGGCGGCGTCGATGATGACGAAAGTCTTGCCGTCGCCGTGCTTCACATAGATGACCTTGGCGACCAGGATGCCGGCATTGCCGACGATCATGCGGCCCGGCTCGAACATCAGCGTGCAGCCGAGATTGTGGCTGACGCGCTTGACCATCGCGGCATAGGCGTCGGGCGCCGGCGGCGCCTCGCGGTCCATGTAGTAGGGAATGCCGAGGCCGCCGCCGAAATCGACATGCGAGATGTTGTGGCCGTCGGCGCGCAGCGTCTGCACGAATTCCGAGAGGATGCGGAACGCGATCTCCATCTTGGAGAGATCGGTGATCTGGCTGCCGATATGCACGTCGGTGCCGGTCACCTCGATGCCCGGCAGCTTGGCGGCGCGCGCATAGACCTCGCGGGCATACGCGATCGGGATGCCGAACTTGTTCTCGGACTTGCCGGTGGAGATTTTGGCATGCGTGCCGGCATCGACGTCGGGATTGACGCGCACCGAGATGCGCGCGGTCTTGCCCATCTCGGTCGCAAGCCGCGACAACAGCTCGAGCTCGGGCTCGGATTCGACGTTGAGGCAGAGGATGTCGGCGGCGAGCGCCGCGCGCAGCTCGGTTTCGGTCTTGCCGACGCCGGAGAACAGGATCTTGCTCGCCGGAATGCCGGCGGCCAGCGCGCGCTTCAGTTCGCCGCCGGAGACGACGTCGGCGCCCGCCCCAAGCTTCGCCAGCGTGCGCAGCACCGACTGGTTGGAGTTCGCCTTCATGGCGTAGCAGACCAGCACCTTCTCGCCGGCAAAGGCCTCGGTGAAGACGCGGTAGTGACGTTCAAGCGTTGCGGTCGAATAGCAATAGAACGGCGTGCCGACGGTCGCGGCCAGCTCGGACAGGTTCACCGCCTCGGCGTGCAGCACGCCGTTGCGATAGTCGAAATGGTTCATGGCTTTGGCTCAGCTACCCCAGCCTACCGGCTGGGCTTTTCGTCCAGGAGCGGGTCGAGGATAAACGATCGTTTCTTGCCCTTGGGCGCCGCCGGCGGGGCGTCCGCACCGTAGGTGGGGTTGAACACACTCGGCGTCTTCTGGGCTTCCGTCTCGGTGTCCGTCGGCGCGGCGACGTTGGCCGTGGACGCGCTGGAGGCGGTCGGCGGCAGGTCCAACGGGCCCTTGCGGCCGCAGCCGGCAAGCGCGAGCGCGCTCAGGCTAAGGACAATGATGGGCCACCCCGAGCCGGCCGGGCGAAACTTTGACGTCACGACGAAATCCCCACTACGCGCGGCGCACCATACAGAGGTTGGCCCGCTCTGGCGAGAGCCGGATGACCATGAAACATAAGCGAAATTTTGCCTTCAGCCCAATTTTCGCTCTTTTTCCAGCCGCTTCGCCCAGGCCTTGGCCTGGCTCGCCACGTTCTTCGGCGCGGTGCCGCCAAAGCTGGTCCGGCTCTTCACCGAAGATTCGACCGCGAGCACGCCGAGCACATCCTTCGTGATCTTCGGCTCGATCGCCTGCATCTCCTTGAGCGGCAGCTCGTGAAGCGCGACGCCGCCCTCGGCGGCTTTCGCCACGATGCGGCCGGTGACGTGATGGGCGTCGCGGAACGGCATCTTCAGCGTCCGCACCAGCCAGTCGGCGAGGTCGGTCGCGGTGGCGTAGCCTTCGCCGGCAGCAAGCCTCATCTTGGCCTCATCGGGCATGAGGTCGCGGACCATGCCGGTCATGGCCCGAATCGCCAGCGACAGCGCGGCAAAGCCTTCCATGGCGCCCTGCTTGTCCTCCTGCATATCCTTTTGATAGGCGAGCGGCAGGCCCTTCATCACGATCAGGAGACCGTTGAGTGCGCCGATGACGCGTCCGGTCTTGGCGCGCACCAGCTCGGCGGCATCGGGGTTGCGCTTCTGCGGCATGATCGAGGAGCCCGTGGTGAACTTGTCGCTCAGGCGGATCATGCCGACCAGCGGCGAGGTCCAGATCACGATCTCCTCGGCAAAGCGCGACATGTGCACGGCGCAGATCGAGGCCGCCGACAGCGTCTCCAGCACGAAGTCGCGATCGGAGACCGCATCGAGCGAGTTCGCCATCGGACGGTCGAAGCCGAGCGCCTTCGCGGTGGCGTGGCGGTCGATCGGGAACGAGGTGCCGGCGAGCGCGGCAGCGCCGAGCGGAGATTCGTTGAGCCGCTTGCGTGCATCCTGGAAGCGGCCGCGGTCGCGCGCGGCCATCTCGACATAGGCGAGCAGATGATGGCCGAAGGTGACAGGTTGCGCGGTTTGCAGATGCGTGAAGCCGGGCATCACGGTCGCGGCATGTTCGAGAGCGCGATTGACCAGCGCTGCCTGGAACAGGGCGAGCGCCGCGTCGGTCTCATCGAGAACATCGCGGACATAGAGACGGAAATCGGTCGCGACCTGGTCGTTGCGCGAGCGCGCGGTGTGCAGGCGGCCGGCGGCGGGCCCGATCAGCTCCGAGAGACGGCTCTCGACATTCATATGAATGTCCTCGAGCGCGCGCTTGAATTCGAAGCCGCCCTTGCCGATCTCTGACAAAATCGTGTCTAGACCCTTGCCGATATTTTTCGCATCAGAGGCCGTGATGATGCCCTGCGCGGCAAGCATCGCGGCGTGGGCCTTGGACGCGGCAATGTCCTGGGCATAGAGGTGACGGTCGACGTCGATGGAGACGTTGATTTCCTCCATGATCTCGTCGGGACGTTCCGAGAACCGGCCGCCCCACATCTTGTTGCTCATGATCCCCTGCTCACGCCTTGCCTGTCGCCGCGCGGCCCTTGCTATCGCTGCGCGGCCCTGCCGCGCGTTTGCTGGTCGCCGCCAGTCGTATTAAGAGGCCCCTGATAGCCATATCTGCGACCGGATGACAAACGATATGCTCGACCCAAGACCCTCGGCCACGCGCCGGATCCCCCTCGTCATCGCCACCGTGGCGGTCGGAGGGCTGGCCGCCTTCGCCGCGCTGTACGGGCTGGGCCTGAGCCGGGCGCCTTCCGGCGATCCGGCCTGCCGGGCGGCGGTTACGACCGCGCAGAAGATCGCGCCGTTCGCCCGTGGCGAGATGGCGGCGCTGACCATGGCGAGCGCGCCGTTGAAGCTGCCCGACCTCGCCTTCGAGGACGCCGGCGGCAAGCCGAAAAAGCTGTCCGACTTCCGCGGCAAGACCCTGCTGGTGAACCTCTGGGCCACCTGGTGCGTGCCGTGTCGGAAAGAAATGCCGGCGCTGGACGAGCTCCAGGGCAAGCTTGCGGGTCCGAATTTCGAGGTGGTGGCGATCAATATCGACACCCGCGACCCGGAGAAGCCGAAAAACTTCCTGAAAGACGCCAGCCTGACCCGGCTGAGTTATTTCAATGACCAGAAAGCCAAGGTTTTTCAGGATCTTAAGGCGATAGGTCGGGCCCTGGGCATGCCGACCTCGGTGTTGGTCGACCCGCACGGCTGCGAGATCGCGACGATCGCGGGACCGGCGGAATGGGCGAGCGAGGACGCCCTCAAGCTGATCCGGGCGGCGGTGAGCCCGGCCGCCGCGTCTTACTAAGCCGAGATATTGCTAAGCCGAGATATTGAGATTGCCGCCGACGCCCGCGCCGACATTGGCGAGCGAAGGCTGACCGGCGCCGAGCAGCGTCAGAACGGTGGATTTCTCCGCATCCGCGTTCTGCTTCATCAGCGTCGCCGCGATGTTCGACTGCAGCGCGCCCTGCTGGGCGGCCAGCATGGTGCTGACCATTGCCATCGTATCCATACGCAAACCCCCTTACCGGCGGTACCCTAGGGCCGCTGGGTTAACGAGAGGTAGAGATCTCGGACGGTTTCGTGTTCCGGATACAATGCGACACGAAGGGCCGTAGGGTGGCGCCATCCGGGGCACGAGATTGATCAGCGCGTCGGAACCGGCTTGGCGCCGCGGTAGTCGTAGAAGCCGCGCTGGGTCTTGCGGCCGAGCCACCCGGCCTCGACGTATTTCACCAAGAGCGGGCACGGGCGGTATTTCGAATCGGCGAGGCCCTCATGCAGCACCTGCATGATCGACAGACAGGTGTCGAGGCCGATGAAATCGGCGAGCTCGAGCGGACCCATCGGATGGTGTGCGCCGAGCTTCATCGCCGCGTCGATGGCCTCGACGTTGCCGACGCCTTCATACAGCGTGTAGATCGCCTCGTTGATCATCGGCAGCAGGATGCGGTTGACGATAAAGGCCGGGAAATCCTCGGAGACCGCGACCTGCTTGCCGAGCTTGGCGACGAATTCCTTGGACGCCTCGAAGGTAGAATCGTCGGTGGCGATGCCGCGGATCAGCTCCACCAGCTCCATCAGCGGCACCGGATTCATGAAGTGAATGCCGATGAAGCGCTCGGGCCGGTCGGTCGCGGCGGCCAGCCGCGTGATCGAGATCGAGGAGGTATCGGAGGCGACGATCGCTTCCGGCTTCAACACCGCGCAGAGCTCGTGGAAAATCCTGCGCTTGACCTCCTCCTTCTCGACCGCGGTCTCGATCACGAGATCGCAGTCGGCGAGGTCGTCCAGCTTTTCCCCGAGCACGATGCGCGCCATCGCCTTGGTCTTGGCGTCTTCGGTGACGGCCTTCTTGGAGACCTGGCGCGCCAGATTGCCGTTGATGGTGGCCATGCCCGACTTGAGGCGGTCGGCCGAGACATCGTTGAGCACGACATCGAAGCCGGCCAGCGCCGCGACATGCGCGATGCCACTGCCCATCTGACCCGCGCCGATCACGCCGACCTTCTTGATCACTGCCGCCATAATATCATCCACCGGAACGGCGCGCACATCGCGCCCTGCCTATCCCCTTGAGCCGGGGGGCCGTCTTAACCAGAAGCCTGATTTAATCAGAACCTTGGCTCGAAACCTAGATTGGATCGCTTCCCAGGTGTGCCCCACACCAAAGAAAACCCATCAAAAAAGAAACACCGGCCGGAGTTTATACCTCCGGCCGGTGTTTTGAACGCGTTTTACTTGCCGAGCTTGGCGAGTTCGGCCGTCAGCTCAGGAACCGCCTGGTAGAGGTCGGCGACCAGGCCGTAATCGGCGACCTGGAAGATTGGCGCGTCCTCGTCCTTGTTGATCGCGACGATCACCTTGGAGTCCTTCATGCCGGCCAGATGCTGGATCGCGCCGGAAATGCCGACCGCGACATAGAGCTCGGGGGCCACCACCTTGCCGGTCTGGCCGACCTGCCAGTCGTTCGGCGCATAGCCGGCGTCGACCGCCGCGCGCGAGGCACCGACGCCGGCGCCCAGCCTGTCGGCGAGCGGCTCGATGTACTTTGCGAAGTTCTCGCGGCTCTGCATGGCGCGGCCACCGGAGACGATGATCTTGGCCGAGGTCAGCTCGGGGCGGTCGTTCTTCGCGACTTCCTCGCCGACGAAGGACGACAGGCC
This sequence comes from Bradyrhizobium sp. 186, assembly GCF_023101685.1. Classification (NCBI taxonomy): domain Bacteria; kingdom Pseudomonadati; phylum Pseudomonadota; class Alphaproteobacteria; order Hyphomicrobiales; family Nitrobacteraceae; genus Bradyrhizobium; species Bradyrhizobium sp. 186. Next base: position 9,497,986 of record NZ_CP082164.1, read on the forward strand.
GGGATCGGCCGCCGCAGCCACGCTCTCGACGGACGCGCTGCCGCCTTCACCCGCCGCGGCGAAGGTCGAGGTACGCACCGTGATGACCTTCTTGGCGTCCTTCGACTTCACCGTCTGGATGGCGTTGCCGGCATAGATCGGACGCTCATAGGTGTCGGGCGCGACCACCTTGATGATCTCCGAGACCTGCATGACGTCGAGCAGGGCTGCGACGCGCGGCATCACGTTCTTGAAGCGCGAGGTCGCGGGCGCGACGATGGCGTCGTAGCCGGGGGCCAGCGAGACGATCAGCGCGGCCAGCGGCTCGGCGAGATCGTGCGCATAAAGCGCGCCGTCGCCGAGCAGCACCTTCTTCACGCCTGCGAGCTTGGCGGCGGCATCCGCCGCGGCTTTGGCGTTCTCGCCGGCGACCAGCACCTCGACATCCGCGCCGAGCGCGGCGGCCGCGGTCAGCGCCTTGTTGGTCGCATCCTTCAGCGACGCATTGTCGTGTTCGGCAATCAGAAGCGTCGTCATCAGAGCACTCCAGCTTCGTTCTTGAGTTTCGACACCAGCTCGGCGACGTCCTTGACCTTGACGCCCGCCTTGCGGCCCGCCGGCTCCGTCGTCTTGAGAACCTCGAGACGCGCGGTGGCGTCGACGCCGTAATCGGCGACGGTCTTCTCCGCGATCGGCTTCTTCTTGGCCTTCATGATGTTGGGCAGCGACGCATAGCGCGGCTCGTTGAGACGCAAATCGGTGGTGACGATCGCCGGTCCCTTCAGCTTGACGGTCTGGAGGCCACCGTCGACTTCGCGGGTGACCTTGAAGTCAGAACCTTCGACTTCGAGCTTCGAGGCGAATGTCGCCTGCGACCAGCCGAGCAGCGCGGCCAGCATCTGGCCGGTCTGATTGCTGTCGTCGTCGATCGCCTGCTTGCCGAGAATGATCAGGCCCGGCTGTTCTTCGTCGGCGATCTTCTTGAGAATCTTCGCGACCGCCAGCGGCTCGACGGTGCCGTCGGCCTTCACGAGGATGCCGCGGTCGGCGCCCATCGCAAGACCGGTGCGGATCGTCTCCGACGCCTGCGCCGGTCCAATGGAGACCACCACGACCTCGGTGGCCTTGCCACCTTCCTTCAGGCGCAGGGCTTCCTCGACCGCGATTTCGTCGAACGGATTCATCGACATCTTGACGTTGGCGAGTTCAACGCCCGATCCATCGCCCTTGACGCGGACCTTGACGTTGTAATCGACCACCCGCTTTACCGGCACTAAGACCTTCATCGATCCTCTTTCACTCAATTTAGGAGGGGGGTTATCAACTGGCGCGGAACCTAAAGGCCTGATCCGGCCCGGTCAACGCGAGAAGGCGCCTAATTTTAACCCCCAGAAAATGCGTCGCTCAATGGGTCAGCGGTTCTGGCCCGGAACCCAGAGCACGTCGCCGGCACCATTATGGTTAGCGGCGCGACTTGCCACGAACAGGAAATCCGACAGGCGGTTCATATACTGGATGCCAGCCGCGCCAACCAATTCGCCGGGCTGGGCCGCCAGTTCCACGATTACGCGTTCCGCCCTGCGGCATATCGTACGCGCGACATGGAGATGGGCCGCCGCCGGCGTGCCGCCCGGCAGCACGAAGGAGGTCAGCGGCGCGAGCTTGTCGTTGAGCGCGTCGATGTCGCGCTCCAACCGCTCGACCTGGCTTGCCACCACCCGCAGCCGCTCTGCCTTTTTGGTTTCCTTGTTGATTTCCTTGCCCTCCCGCTCGGGCACCGCGAGGTCGGCACCGAGATCGAACAGATCGTTCTGGATCCGGCCAAGCATCGCATCGAGCTCGGGCGCATCATGGGTATGGAGACGCACCACGCCGATCGCGGCGTTGGTCTCGTCGACCGTGCCATAAGCCTCGATGCGCAAATCGTACTTCGGACGCCGCTCGCCCGAGCCGAGCGCCGTCGTGCCATCGTCACCGGTTTTCGTATAGATGCGGTTGAGCACGACCATGATGGACTCCTCGATCTTAGGGCATGATCTTATCGGAAAACCGCTTCGCACTTTTCCGGATCATGCCCTACCGCCCCATCGCCCAGACCGCGAGCATGGCGATGACGATCGCCACGAACTGAAGCAGCACGCGCCAGCGCATCAGCTTCTGCGAGGTGTTGGGCGAGCCGCCGCGCATCATGTTGATGAGGCCGAGCAGCAGCACCAACGCCACGGCGCCGGCCGCCGCCGGCAGGATGAAAGTACTCAAGACAGATGCCATTGGGGGTAGATAACACCGTGTGTGCCGGTCCGCTATCTCCCCCCGTCATTTCGGGGCGCGTCACAGGGGCCGCGAAGCGTGGCCCAGTGGTGCGCCCCGGAATGACGACGGGGCGTTTCGCGATCTGGCTTTTAAGCCAATAATATCAGATGGTAGCCGAATGATTTCCGATTTGCGCCAATGGCCTGCCTTCTTCGCCTCTCCCCGCAAGCGGGGAGAGGGAGCAGCGGTGTAGGTGGCGTGTGAACGCAATCCGTTACATCTATGTCGTCGTGATGGATGCGTTCTACACGTTCCTGGCCGATGACGGCTGGGCGATCGCGAGCCATATCGCGCTGTCGACGCTGATGGCGCTGTTCCCGTTCCTGATCGTGCTGACCTCGCTCGCCGGCTTCTTCGGTTCCAAGGAGCTCGCTGACCAGGCCGCCAGTCTGATGCTCCAGGTCTGGCCCAAGCAGGTCGCCGATTCGATCTCGGGCGAGGTGCACGACGTGCTGACCACGACCCGCACCGGCGCGCTGACAATCGGCGCGGTGCTGTCGGTCTATTTCGCCTCCAACGGCGTCGAGGCGCTGCGGGTCGCGCTCAATCGCGCCTACGCGGTGGTGGAGATGCGGCGCTGGTACTGGCTGCGGCTGGAATCGATCGGCTACACGCTGGTCGCGGCCGTCACGGCGCTCGCGATGGCGTTCCTGATCGTGCTCGGTCCGCTCATCATCGAGGCTGCGCGGCGCCACATTCCGCTGTTCGTCGAGTCCAACGAGAGCATCCTCACCTGGCTGCGCTACGGCATCACCGTCGGCGCGCTGGTCGTGGCGCTGATCATCCTGCATGCCTGGCTGCCGGCGGGACGGCGCGGCTTTGTCCAGATCCTGCCCGGCATCGTCTTCACCATCGTGGCGTCGCTGATCTCGGGCGTCGTGTTCGGGCAATATCTGGCGCGCTTCGCCAACAATTACGTGACGATGTATGCGGGGCTCGCCTCGGTGATCATCGCGCTGGTGTTTTTGTATTTCATCGCCGCGATCTTCGTCTACGGCGGCGAGCTCAATGCCGCGATCATCAAGTCGCGACTTCCTCACGGCGTGTCGCTTCAAGCAGCGCAGTCGCTAAATCCCGCGGAGACACAGGCTTGACCAGGAACGCGTCGGCGCCGGCCTCGCGCGAGGCCGCCTCGTCCTCGCCGCGGCCGGAGACCCCGATGATGGGGATTTGAGCCAGCGGCGTCGACATGGTGCGGATCCGCCTGATCGCCTCGACCCCGTCGATGCCCGGCAGCACCATGTCCATCAGCACCGCGTCGAAGGCGCCCTGCGCGAGCCGATTCACCGCGTCCTCGCCGCGCCCGATGAACTCCGCATGATGGCCGAGCTCGGTCAAAATGGTGTTGAGCACGACGCGACCGAACGGATTGTCCTCGACGCTGAGCACGCGCAACGCAGCCAGCGCATCCGCCTCACCGCCGCCGGACTTGCGCGACCTGGCCGGTCTCGTCGCATCCAGCGACATCGTCAGCGTGAACGTGGCGCCGCCGCCCCGCCGCGGCGCGACCGCGATGTCGCCGCCCATCGCGCGCGCCAGTTGCTTCACTGACGACAGCCCCAGGCCGGCGCCGCCGAAGCGCGAGGCAATGGTGACATTGGCCTGGGTGAACGGGCGGAACAGCCGCTTGATCTCGGCCATGGTCAGGCCGATGCCGCTGTCGGACACCGCGAAGGCGACACCGACCCTGCCTTTGCTCTTCGCTTTTTCCTTAGCCTTTTCCTTAGCCTTGCCCTTGACCGGACGCCAAGGCGCGACCGCGAGCGCCACGCCACCCTGGTCGGTGAACTTCACGGCATTGTCGATGAGGTTCTCGAGCGCGGCGCGCAGGCGGACGGAATCACCCACCACCAGCCCGGGAAGCTTTTCGGAGATCTCGACCTGGGCCTGGAGGCCCTTGGCCGCGGCGCGCCCGGCGAGCGAATCGCCGGCACTGCGGGCCAGCACCCGCAGGTCGAACAGGTCTTGCCGCAGCGTGCTGCCACCGTTCCCTGACTTGGCGGCGTCCACGAACAGGGTGGCAAGGCTCGCCAGGTGCTCGGCGCCGGCCTTGATGGTGTCAGCCCAGCGCCGCTCCCGCTCGCCGAGATCGGAGGTTGCGAGCAGGTCGCTGATCGCCAGAATCCCGGTCAGGGGAGTACGGACCTCGTGGGCAAAGGCGGCGAGCGCCGCCTGGACCACGTCCGGCGCGACCACCCTGGTGCCGCGCTTGCGCACCTTGCCGGCCGCCCCGGACCGCTTCCGAGGCGGTCGCCTGGACGTCCGCGTGGTGCGCGCTGCGCGCGTTTTCGCCGCCATAAATCCCCTTCGAAGTATCCGCTTCGAACCCCGGGCTCGTCGGCAAGCATGGCACGGCGGAACACCCGGAGTCACGGCGGCGTTTGGCTAAACCCCAGAGAAACTTAACCTAATCCCACCAGCCGACGGATATCGAGGGGCGTGGTGCGGGCAGCGCGCAGCTCACGAAGGCCCGTCGAGCTGGTCGATTTCGACAGCTTCCGGCCGGCCTCGTCGCGAAGCAGCCCATGGTGGCGGTAGATAGGTTCGGGCAGGCCGAGCAGAACCTGGAGGGTGCGGTGGACCGAGGTGGCGTGGAACAGGTCCTGGCCGCGCACGATCTCGCTCACGCCCTGGAGCGCATCGTCGACAACCACGGACAGATGGTAGCTCGTGGGCGTCTCCTTCCGGGCCAGGATCACGTCGCCCCAGGCTTCGGGTCGCGCCGGGACGATGCCGCGCTCGTCGTTGGGCCCCTCCCCTCGTTCGTCCCAGGTCAGGCCGGCAACACGGCGGCACGCCGCCGCCATGTCGAGCCGGAGCGCATATGGCGCACCGGACTCGATCAGCGGCGCCCGCTCGTCGGCAGACAGCGATTTCGCATCGCCGGGATAAAGCGGCGCGCCGTCGGGGTCGCGCGGCCAAGGCCCAGCGGCCTCGCGCGCGGCCACCAGCTTTGCGATCTCGGCGCGGCTCTCGAAGGCGGGATAGACGAGACCCAGCGCCGAGAGCCTCTCCAGCGCAACGCGATAATCGGCGAGATGCTCCGACTGCCGGCGCACCGGAGTCTCCCAGGCGATGCCGAGCCAGGCGAGGTCCTCGTAGATCGCCGTCTCGAACTCCGGCCGGCAGCGTGTCGCATCGATGTCCTCGATCCGCAGCAACAGCCGCCCGCCAGTCTCACGCGCGCGGTCGAAGTTCAGCAGCGCGGAATAGGCGTGACCGAGATGCAGAAGGCCGTTCGGGCTGGGGGCAAATCGGAAAACGGGTGGCGTCATCAGACAGATCTCGTCATGGCCGGACTTGACCTAGCCGGTCGAAGCCTCGGCTTCGTCATTCCTGGGCGGTCCGTAGGACCGAGTCCGGAATCTCGAGATTCCGGGCTCGATGCTCCGGCGTCGCGCTTCGCACGATCCCGTCGCATCGCCCCGGAATGACGGAGTAAGATATTCGACAAGGGGTCAAGCCCGCGCATGACGAGTTAGGCCACAATGACCATCCACCTCGAAACCCAGTCCGATCTCGAAGAGGCAGTTCATGAGCTGATCAAGCGCGATCCGCGCCTGAAGCCCGTGCTTGCGACTGCGGGCATGCCCGCGTTGCGGCGGCGCGAGCCGGGTTTTGCGGGGCTTGCGCACATCGTCTGCGGACAGCAGCTTTCGACCGCGAGCGCCGCGGCGATCTGGGGGCGGCTGTCCACCGCCTTCGATCCGTTCGATCATCACGTGGTGCGGCGCGCCCGCACCGACCGATTGGGGCGGCTCGGCCTTTCCGCCGCCAAGATCAAGACGTTGAAGCATCTCGCGCGCGAAATCACGGCGGACCGGCTGAACCTCGAGGTGCTGGCCGAAGAGGATGCCGATGCCGCGCATCACACCCTGATCTCGCTGCCCGGCATCGGGCCCTGGACCGCGGACGTCTATCTGCTGTTCTGCCTCGGCCACGGCGATGCATGGCCGGTCGGCGACCTCGCCGTGCAGGAGGGCATCCGCATCGGGCTCGGGCTACAAGCGCGGCCGACGGAAAAGCAGATGGCGCCGCTCGCCGAACCCTGGCGGCCACTGCGCGGAGCCGCCGCGCATCTGTGGTGGAGCTACTATCGCGCCATGAAGAAGCGCGAGGGCGTGATCACGGCGTGAGCAACCAAACAGCGTTTAAAACTATGTTGCCGTTGCAAACGACGCGCACGTGAACGATGAGATGCCGGCGCGGACCAGAGCGGGGATCGAACCATGACAGCCACCGACTTCATCGTTGCGCGAAACGATTTCGAAACCTGCAAGGTGATCGCGACAGAGCTTCCCGACTCGGATGCGCTGCCGCCTGACGCCCTGCTCGTGAAGGTCGACCGGTTCGCCTTCACCGCCAACAACATCACCTACGCGGTGCTCGGCGACGAGCTGAAATATTGGCAGCTCTTCCCCGCGCCGAACGGCTTCGGCAACATTCCGGTATGGGGCCTTGGCGAGGTGGTCGCCTCCAGGCATCCGAATGTTGCCGTGGGCGAGCGGCTGTTCGGCTATTTCCCGATGGCGACGCATCTCGTCATCGAGGCCGCCGATGTCAGCAAGCGCAGCTTGCGCGACGGCGCCGCGCACCGGCAAGGCGTGGCCCCGGTCTACAACGCCTATGCACGCGTCAGCGGCGATCCCGCTTACGCGGGACGGCAAGGCGACTATCAGGCGCTGCTGCGGCCACTGTTCATGCTGTCGTTCCTGGTCGACGATTTTCTAGCCGAGAACGACGATTTCGGCGCGCGTGCTGTGCTGCTATCGAGCGCCTCGAGCAAGACCGCGTTCGGGCTTGCCCATCTCCTGCATACGCGGGGCCGCAAGGTGATCGCCCTGACATCGGCCGGCAATACCGGTTTCGTCGCGTCGCTCGGCTGCTATGACGAGGTCGTCACCTATGACCGCGTGACCTCGCTGCCGCCGGACGTTCCCGTCGCCTTCGTCGACATGGCCGGCAACAGCGCGCTGCGTGCGGAGTTGCACCGGCATTTCGGTTACCAGATGAAGTGCTCCGTGCGCGTCGGATTGACGCATCGCGCCAGCGATGCCGACGAAGGCGAACTGCCCGGCGCAAAGCCGCGCTGGTTCTTCGCCCCGGACCAGATCCGCAAGCGCGCCAAGGAATGGGGCCCGGGCGGAATCGAGCAGCGCCTTGGCGCGGCATGGTCAGGTTTTGCGCCGCTGCTGGAGAGATGCCTGACCGTGGTGGAGAGCCGCGGACCCGAGGCGGTACGGCAGGTCTACCTCGACACGCTGAAGGGTCGTATTCCGCCTGAGCAGGGCCACATGCTTTCACTGCTCGGGTAAACCGCTTTTGGCGTAGGCTGATCCAGTATAGCGTCGTGCTCGATTATTGGAGCATGATCTATTCGGAAAACCGCTGCACACTTTTCCGGATCATGCTCCAGAGGAAACGCCGCGAAGACGGCCACGAGGTCGCGCATGCTGGACAGGACGAAGGATATTGCCGTATCCGCGCAGGCTTGGCTCGACGAGTTCAAGCGCACGCTAGGCAAGCCTGATCGCGATGCGCTGCACCGCCTTTTCCTCGCCGACGGCTTCTGGCGCGACGTGCTGGCGTTGAGCTGGAACCTGCAGACGATCGCCGGTCGCGATGCAATCACGAACGCGCTGACAGCGCTCGCACCGAAGGCGGCGCCGGCCAGCTTCAGGATCGCGCCGAACCGCGCACCGCCGCGCTGGGTAACTCGTGCCGGCACCAACAACCTCGAAGCGATCTTCGATTTCGACACAGCGCTCGGCCGCGGCAGCGGCATCCTGCGGCTCGTTCCCGATCCCGCCGACGGCAACCGGTTGAAAGCTTGGACGCTGCTCACGGCGCTCGACGAATTGAAAGGCTTCGAGGAACAGCTCGGCACGTCGCGGCCGCGGGGCCAGGCCTATTCGCGCGATTTTCGCGGACCGAACTGGCTCGACCTGCGCAACGCCTCGCGCGACTACACCGACCGCGATCCGGCCGTGCTGGTGGTCGGCGGCGGCCAGGCTGGCCTCGCCATCGCGGCAAGGTTGAAGCAGTTGAACGTCGACACACTGATCGTCGATCGCGGGGCGCGGATCGGCGACAACTGGCGCAAGCGCTACCATGCCCTGACCCTGCACAACCAGGTGCAGGTCAATCACATGCCCTACATGCCGTTTCCGCCGAACTGGCCGGTCTATATTCCCAAGGACAAGCTCGCCAACTGGTTCGAGGCTTACGTCGATGCCATGGAGCTGAACTTCTGGACCGGCACAGAGTTCGCGGGTGGCTCGTATGACGAGGCGAAGGGACACTGGACGGTTACGCTGCGCCGTTCCGACGGGAGCACGCGCACCATGCATCCGTGCCATGTGGTGATGGCGACCGGCGTCAGCGGCATCGCAAATGTGCCGGACATACCGACCCTCGACAGTTTCAAGGGTACGCTGCTGCATTCCAGCCGCTACGAGGACGGCGAGAACTGGAAAGGAAAGCGCGCCATCGTCATCGGCACCGGCAACAGCGGCCACGACATCGCGCAGGATCTCTACTCCAGCGGCGCCGAGGTGACACTCTTGCAGCGCTCGCCGACGCTGGTCACCAATATCGAACCGTCGGCGCAGCTCGCTTATGCGACCTACAATGAGGGTACGCTCGAAGACAACGATTTGATCGCGACCTCGATGCCGACGCCGCTCGCGAAGAAGACCCATGTGATGCTGACGGAGCAGTCGAAGGAGCTCGACAAGGAGCTGCTCGACGGCCTGCATCGCGTCGGCTTCAAGCTCGATTTCGGCGACGCCGGCACCGGCTGGCAGTTCAAATACCTCACCCGCGGCGGCGGCTATTATTTCAATGTCGGCTGCTCCAACCTCATCGCCGAAGGCGCGATCAAGTTGAAGCAGTTTGCCGACATCGAAGGTTTTGTCGCCGAAGGTGCGCGAATGAACGACGGCACGATCATCGCCGCCGATCTGATCGTGCTTTCCACCGGCTACAAGCCGCAGGAATATCTGGTGCGAAAGCTATTCGGCGACGGCCTGGCCGACCGCGTCGGCCCGGTCTGGGGCTTTGGCGAGGGCCTCGAGCTGCGCAACATGTATGCGCGCACGAAGCAGCCGGGCCTGTGGTTCATCGCCGGCAGCCTCGCGCAGTGCCGGATCAACTCGAAATACCTCGCGCTCCAGATCAAGGCGGTCGAAGAAGGGATTTTGGGGCGTGAGGCGGGCGCAACGTAAATCAGTCGTCATTCCGGGGCGCGCGTAGCGCGAACCCGGAATCCATTTATCCTCGAAACATGCGGTATGATGGATTCCGGGCTCGCGGCTTCGCCGCGCCCCGGAATGACAGAAGGAGAGAACACCAATGCCAGCCATTCTCGGCACCGGCGAGCACCGCTACCGCGTCGTCGAAAACTTCGCAAAACTGCCGGACGGCTGGACGCTGACCGACGTCGCCTCCGTTGCGGTCGACAGCAAGGACCGCATCTACGTCTTCAACCGCGGCGCCCATCCGATGGTGGTGCTCGACCGTGAGGGCAACTTCTTGCGCAGCTGGGGTGAAGGCCTGTTCTCGCGTGCCCATGGCCTGCACATCGATGCGGACGACCATCTCTATTGCACCGATGACGGTGACCACACCGTGCGCAAATGCACCACCGACGGCAAGGTGCTGCTGACAATCGGCATCCCCGAGAAACCGGCGCCGTTCATGAGCGGCGATCCCTTCCATCGCTGCACCCATACCGCGCTGTCGCCGAAGGGCGAGATCTACGTCTCCGACGGCTATGGCAATGCCCGCGTGCACAAGTTCACGCCCGACGGCAAGCTGATGACGAGCTGGGGCGAGCCCGGCACCGATCCCGGCCAGTTCAACATCGTGCACAACATCGCGACCGATGCCGACGGCTGGGTCTATGTCGCCGACCGCGAGAACCATCGCGTGCAGGTATTTGATGGCAACGGCAAATACGAGACGCAGTGGAACAATCTGCACCGGCCCTGCGCGCTGTGCTGTTGCGGCGGCGGCAAGAGCCCGACCTTCGTGATCGGCGAGCTTGGCCCAGGCCTGGCCGTCAACCGCAAGGTGCCCAATCTCGGTCCGCGGCTGTCGATCGTCGACGCCAAGGGCAACCGCATCGCGCGGCTCGGCGGCGAGGACGGCCCGGGTGTTGCCAGCGGGAAATTCCTGGCGCCGCACGGCATCGCGCTGGATTCGAAAGGTGACATCTATGTCGGCGAGGTCGGTGTCACCGACTGGAAGACCAGCTTTCCGGACGAGGAAATGCCGGCCGCGGTGCGCGCGACGCGGTGCCTGCAGAAGCTGGAGCGGGTGCGGGACTAGCCGCGCCAGCACGGCTATAGCGCGCCCTTAGGCTGACGCCGCCCCCCACGCGATCGTGAAAGGCTGTTCCGCGCCGGCCCCACATGGCCCCCCAAATCACGGCGTTTTTGAGCGCTTTGCCACCCCGCGGCCATATCGCCTGCGCCGGAATAAGTCGCTCAACGGGCTTCACAATCCCGTCACGCTGCATGTAGTATGTCAGAACATGCTGCTTCGCAGCGTACATGGAGGCCAGGAGCGTTACTTGAACGCACATGTCTCGCAAGGCCATTGGCCGGTGTTGGTGCTGAATGCGGACTTCCGGCCGCTGAGTTACTACCCGCTGTCTCTGTGGTCGTGGCAAGATGCGATCAAGGCGGTGTTCCTCGATCGCGTCAACATCGTCGCGCATTACGATCAGGCGGTTCGAAGTCCCACGCTAGAGATCCAGCTGCCGAGCGTGGTGTCGCTCAAATCCTTCGTCAAGCCGACCACCCATCCTGCATTCACCCGATTCAACGTCTTCCTGCGCGATCGTTTCGCCTGCCAATATTGCGGTTCGCCGGAAGATCTCACCTTCGATCACATCATCCCGCGCAGCAAAGGCGGCCAGACCACTTGGGAGAACGTGGTCGCGGCATGCTCGCCCTGTAACCTGCGCAAGGGCAATCTCTCGCCGGTACAGGCAAGGATGTTTCCGCGCCAGCACGCATTTGCCCCGACCGTGCACCAGCTCCACCGCAACGGCCGCCTGTTCCCGCCGAACTATCTGCACGACAGCTGGCTGGATTACCTCTACTGGGATACGGAGCTGGATCCGTAGGGGCGGAATCCGGCCTTACACTCCGATCGCGTTCCGCGTGATCACGTCACGATAGAACGCCACGCTCAGTTTCGGCACCCTTGCCTGCGTCTCAAAATCGACGCGGTAGAGGCCGAAGCGTTTCCCGTAGCCAAAAATCCACTCGAAATTGTCCATCAGGCTCCACAGGAAGTAGCCGCGGATCGGTACGCCCTCGATGACTGCCCGCTGCATCTGGGTCAAATAGTTGCGCAGGAACATGATGCGGTCGAGGTCGTAGACCTGGCCGTCGGCGGCGATCTTGTCTTCCGACGAGGTGCCGTTCTCGCTGATATAGATGGTGTCGATGTTCCAGATTTTTGCGGCGATACGCGGCGCCCAGTAGATCACCTCAGGGCCGACCCGCAGCCATTCCGAATTCATGTGCGGGAACGAGGTTGGAAACGGCAGCACGTGGAAGCCCGGCGCGCGGTCGGAGGCCGTGACGTAGTATTGCGGCGCGTAGATGTTGAGGCCGACGAAATCGTTCGGCGTGCCGATGATCTTCAACTCCTCGGCAGTGAATTTCGGCGCGTCGGCGCCGGCATAGGCGAGGAAGCCGTCGGTGTATTTGCCCTCCAGCACCACGCCGAGGAAGCCGGCGTTGAGTTCACGCGTCGCGATCTCGGCGGCGCGGATGTTCTCCGGCGTCGCGATCGCAGGCACGCACGCCGCAATGTTCTCGGCAGCGCCGACGCGGGTGCCGGCGCGCCCCGACGCGCGGATCGCCTGCACGGCAAGCCCGTGCGCCAGTGCGACGTGATGGCGGGCCTGGTTGAGCTGCGCCGTCGGCAGCTTCAGGCCGGGCGCGTCGATGCCCCAGCCGTAACCGAAATTCACGAAACGCCCGACCTCGTTCACGGTGAAGATGTTCTTCACGCGATCGGTCAAGCGCGTGGCGACATAAGCCGCGTAGTCAGCAAAGGCCTTCGACGTGTCGCTCGACTGCCAGCCGCCGAAGCGATCCTGGAGCGCCTGCGGCAAGTCCCAGTGATAGAGTGTCGCATAGGGCTCGATGCCATTCGCGAGCAACTCGTCGACAAGGCGGCTGTAGAAGTCGAGACCCCTGGGATTGGGCCGGCCCGATCCTTCCGGAAACACCCGTGGCCATGCGATGGAGAAGCGGTAAGCCTTGACGCCCAGCGCTTTGATCAGCCGAACGTCGTCCTTGTAGCGATGATAATGCTCGTTGGCGCGGTCGCCGGTGGTGCCGTCCTCGATCTTGCCGGGCGTGTGGCTAAAAGTGTCCCAGACCGACTTGCCACGGCCGTCCTCGTCGACGGCGCCTTCGATCTGGTAGGACGAGGTCGCGGTGCCCCAGATAAAATCTTTTGGGAAGCGCGCGGGGGCGTGGCGCTCGGTCGATGCGGGCGCTTCATCCTCCGCAGTTTTGGCGCCCGCCGCTGCGCCGAGCGCAGCGAGGCCCGCGAGCTTTGCAAAATAACGCCGCGAGAAACCAGCGAACATTCCTATCTCCGCGCCTGCTCCGTGTCGATCTGGTAGACGGAAATCCGGTCGATCTGGAACGCGACGGTCGGCGGCGATTCAGCATCGACGGAACTGACGCCAACAAAGAATTTCGATCCGATCGCGAGATTGACGATCATGTACATGGGATCGTCGAAGCCGATCGGGACCTTAATGTCCGAGACCGGCCTGCGGTCGATGAAATAGACCAGGCGATCCTCTTCCCACAGCACACCGTAATTGTGGAATGCTTGCGAGGCGTCGCCGACGGCGAAATCGAAGCCGCAGGACTGGATCCTGCCGGTCGAGGGAATCCGCCAATGCGTCGTCATCACGAGATCGCCGGGCCGCTCGCCGCGGCCTTCCAGCACGTCGACTTCCGGCGGCCAGCCGCCGTCATCCGCCAGCATCCAGAACGCCGGCCACACCGAATGACCGACCGGGACTTTGGCGCGAATTTCGAAATAGCCGTGCTTCTGCGCGAACGTGCCCTGGGTCGTCAGTATCCCGGAGACGTACTCGTTGTTGAACAGCACGAACTTCAGCTCCGGCGGCGTGCGGCTCGCGACGATCGACAGCACGCCGTCCTCCACCTTGAAGGGATCGAGCCCGAGCGGCGCCGTTGCCCGACCGGCATAGCGCGGATCGACATAGATCTGCTGCTCGCCATTGGCGCTGGTCTTGCGCTTGAAGTCGGAGCCGTCGCCGCCCCAATAGCGCGCCTCCGGCCAGGCGGCGCCGCCGGCATAGTGCGGCACCCAGCGCCCATTCGCGAGCGGATGCTCGTCAAAATCGTCGTGAAAGGTCCGGCGGAGCGGCCGGAACACGAGCGAGGCGGGATTGACCGTTTCCAGCCTACGGCACTCGATCGTGGAAGGATCGGTGGTGACTTGCAGCGACATGCTGGCCGGCGCGCCATCGAGGTCGTCCTGCGCGACGCCCGATGCAGGCACGGCAAGCAGGCCGATCGCAACCAGAGCGCCCCTCATCCAACGGCCGATCATCATCGCATTTCGAAGCTGCCTGAAGACACGCTGAGGTTAACTCGCCTGCATTCGAGCGAGCAAGGAGCAGCCACAGGCTGGCGCGCGAGTTCACGAGGCAGATCGGTGTACCAACCGCCTTACAAGGAGTTGCATTTCCGCGCATCCGCGAGTTGCATCCTGAACCACGGCCGCCGATCCTTATCGCTTCGTTACCGTCCTTTAAGCCTCTGGCAGCAATCTCGGCCATGGCGGACCGGCGTGCCGGCCCGCCGACCGGTCAGGTTCGAGGTCGCCGTCTCATGCTCGCCGAAACACTGGAACAGCTTCAGTTCTCGCCCTCGAAGCGGACGGCCTATGCCCGCTTCGTGCTGGCGGCGCTGGCGGTGATCGTCGTGTTCAAGACCTTCTGGTTCGCCCGCTTCGGCGCCTGGGCGCAGCGCGAACTTGCCGATTTCGACGCCTTCCACATCGTCGCGCAGCGCGTCTGGCGCGGCGATCTCGACCAGGTCTATCGTTCCGAGGCGCTGCTGAAGATGCAGATGGAGGCCGCCGGCGGCACGACCGGCTTCATGCCCTGGACCTATCCGCCGCAGTACGACCTGCTGGTGGCGCCCTTCGCATTCCTCCCGGTCGGCGTCGGCCGGCGGCGACGCTCGCGCTCTATCTCGTAACGCTGCGAAGGATCGCAGGGAATAATTTCGCGCAAGTGCTGGTGATCCTGTTTCCGGCGCTGGCGATCACCATCGGCTGCGGACAGAACGGCTTCCTCACCGGCGCGCTGATCGGCCTCGTCTGCCTCAACGTGGAGCGGCGGCAGGTGCTCTCAGGCCTCGCGCTCGGGGCCATGGTGATCAAGCCGCATCTCGCGATTGCCGCCGGCCTCTATCTGCTGGCGACGCGCCGCTGGGCCGCGCTCGCAACCGCCGCAACAGCGGTGCTGGCGAGCTCGCTCTTCTGCACGCTCCTCTTCGGCTGGCAGATCTGGACCGCATGGTTCGGCGCTATCAGGGAATCGGCGAGCTATCTCGAGCAGGGGTTTTATCCGCTGTTCCGCATGATCTCGGCCTATGCGGCGCTCTATAAATCCGGCGTGCCGGCGGCCCTCGCGTTCTGGGGACAGGTGACCGTTGCCGGCCTCGCCTTGCTCGCCGTCCTGCTCGGCGTCTTTCCCAGCGCGGCACGCGGCGCGTCTTCCGCATTCGCGCTCGGCGCCGCCGCAATGGTCTCGGTGATGATCAGCCCCTATGCCTATGATTACGACCTGCCGATGCTCGGGATCGGTCTCGCCCTGATGCTGCCCGAGCTTGCCAAGCTGGCAAGCCCACGCGAGCGCGGCGTGATCTACGGGCTGATTCTGCTCGCCGGCGCCTATGGGCTGTTGCAGTCGGCGCCGCTCGGGGTGCAGTTCGGGCAGAAGGCCAATCCCGACGAGCACTTTGCGCCCGCCATCGCCGGCGTCGCTATGATGGCGCTGCTCGCGCTGCTCCTGAAGATACTGTGGCGCAGGACGCAGTCCGTACCGGCCCCACCGCAGGTCGCGAGCGTCATGGAATAGCTCTTCAGGTCCGCCCAGGCGGACGCGGATTGCTCCATCTCGGCTGGCCAATGCGGACCGTGGCGGCTGACGGAACCGGAGAGGTTGGCGCTCGTTCAGTTGGGAGCCATGCGGCGGCCCGTGCGCAGTCACGTGCCGGGCCTGCCGCAGTGCAACCAAGGGAGGCTCACGATGCCTGCAGCCGAGAAGGATCATGTGTACAAGATCCTGGAACTGGTCGGATCGTCCGAGACGTCGATAGAGGATGCGATCAAGAACGCGATCAGCCGCGCCGCCAAGTCCGTTCGCGACATGAAATGGTTCGAGGTGGTGCAAACGCGCGGCCACATCGAGAACGGCGCCGTGCGCCATTACCAAGTGACGCTCCGCGTCGGCTTCACGCTGGAGGAGTGAGGCAGGAGCGCCGCGCGCGGATCGACGTGGTTAACATTCTAACGACGTGGTTAACATTCTAACGATGATCCGTCGAAGATCGAGGACGGCCTCCGGCCGAATACGGAGTTCGCACAATCAGCGCGGATGTTGCAAGAGGGCGTTAAGGCCAAAGTGAGAGGTTTGCGCCGAAATGGAGCAAGCCTGATGACCACGGGCCGCGAACTCGGAAAGACGCGCCTCCCGCTCTGGGCGGCGGGTTTCGTCATGCTGACTTGCTTCGCCATCCTGGGCTTGAGCGGCTGGCGCGAATGGGAAACGCGCAATACCGAACTCAGAAACGCCGAGATCGATGTAGCCAATCTCGCACATTCGCTGGTCCAGCATGCGGACGACACGTTCGAGCTCGTCGATACGATTCTCGTCGGGCTGGTCCATCGGCTCGAGCTCGATGGAACGGGTCCGGACACGATCGCAAAGCTCCAGACCTATCTGCCGACCCGCAAATCATCGGATCGCATCCGCGGCATCTTCGTCTATGACGCGACCGGCCGATGGCTTGCCGCGACCGAGCACGTCGACTTCTCCAAGCTCAACAACAGCGACCGCGAATATTTCCAGCGCCATCGCGACTCGCCGGATCGCGGCACGCTGATCGGACGGCCCGTCAAGAGCCGCGCCGGCGGCCAGTGGATCATCACCGCATCCCGCCGGATCAACCATCCCGACGGCAGCTTCGCCGGCGTTGCCCTGCTGACGATTGACGTCGGCTATTTCGTCAAGTTCTACGAGCGCTTCGATTTCGGGCCGAACGGCTCGGCGTCGCTGCTGAACAATGACGGCATCATGCTGGCGCGCAGCCGCGACGAGAGCGGCGCCTTCGTCGGACGCGACCTGTCCAATGCGCCGTTGTTCAGGGAATGGAAAAGCCGGCCGGCTGCGGCCGTCTACTATTTCAAATCGCCGCTCGATAGCATACAGCGGTTGAGCTACTACCAGCGCAGCAGCCGCTATCCCCTGATGGTGCTCGCAAGCAAGTCGCAGGATGACGTACTGGCCCCCTGGCGACGTGCGGCGGCCGTGCGCGTGACCGTCGTCCTCGGCCTCGTCCTGCTGATCGCGGTGATCGGCTTCTACCTGGTCCGCCAGCTCTCGCAGCGGCAGCGCATGGCGCACGCCCTGGCCGCCACGGAAGCTCATTTCCGCCTGTTGGCCGAGCAATCCAGCGACATGGTGACCCGGATCGGGCTGGATAACCGGCTGCTCTACGCCTCTCCATCATGCGTGCGCATCATCGGCTGGTCTCCCGACGAACTGCTGGGCACGTCAGCCGTGGCCGGCATTCACGCGGAGGACATGGAGCGAGTCGAGCAGGCGATTGCCGCGCTGAAGAATGGCGAGGCCGAGGAGGCGAGGTTCGTCTATCGTCAGCTCCATCGCGAGAAAGGTGAGATCTGGGCCGAGGCGGCCATGCACGTGACGCGGGCCTCCGACAGCGGCGAGATCGACGGCGTCGTCGCAGTCGTGCGCGACATGACCGAGCAGAAGGACCTTCAGGACAAGCTCACTTCGCTCGCAACGACCGACGGCCTGACCGGGCTCGCCAACCGACGGGAATTCGACGAGCGCCTCGATGACGAATGGGCGCGCGCTCGGCGCGATGGCACGCAGCTTTCGCTCCTGCTGATCGACGTCGATCATTTCAAGAAGTTCAACGACCATTACGGACATTTGGCGGGCGACGGGTGCTTGCGCGCGCTGGGCCGTATCCTGTCCGCCCATGCGAAGCGCCCCGCCGACCTCGCGGCACGCTACGGCGGCGAGGAATTTGCAGTGCTGTTGCCGAACACCGGTGCGGATGGCTGCGCCGAGATCGGCGAAGCGGTTCGCGGCGCTTTGCGCGACCTCGCCATGCTGCATGGTCAGAATCCTCCCTCCCGCCTCGTCACGGTGAGCGTGGGCGCTGCGACGGGGCTTCCGTCCCAGACCGCGACGGACTGCAGCGCGCTGGTTGCAGCCGCCGACCGTGCGCTCTATGCCGCCAAGGACAGCGGCCGCGACCGGCTGGTGATGTCGGGACAGGTCGTACCGTGGCCGGCCAAGAGCGCGTGACGAGGTCGCCGGACTACCGGGCGTAGCGAACGCCGCCGTTCCCTGCGCAGCCGCGGGCGGACGTTGGAGAACTCGCCTTCAAACGTTGCCGCGGGCGACCATACCAGCATCGCAGCGTTCGGCCGTTGCGCCCGGATTTGGCGCGCGGGTTTGGCGCCCCGATTTGTCGCCTGCGTTCCGGTGGGATATGACCGTGATCACGGCCGGATGTTTCGGCCAGGCCGAGAGTGCTGCTGTGCCTAACGGGATCAAGCTTGTCCTCTTCGACATGGACAATGTCCTCTGCGAATACGACAGGGGAAAGCGTGTCGCATTTCTTGCCGGGCTTGCCGGGGCCACCAGCGAGTCCGTCCACGCGGCAATATGGGCGACCGGATTCGAATTTCTCGGCGACTCCGGCGCGATCGATTCCGCAGACTATCTGCGGGGCTTTGGCGAACGCATCGGCTATCCCCTGTCGCTCGATGAGTGGGTGGAGGCACGCCGCCGTTCGATGAAGGCCGATCGCGCGATGCTGGAGATTGCCGGGCATCTCCGCGAAACCGTCGATATTGCCGTCCTGACCAACAACACCACGCTAGTCGCCGATCATATCGACACGCTGCTGCCGGAATTGCGTCCGCTGTTCGGTTCCAGGATCTACACCTCGGCCCGGTTCAAGGCGGCCAAGCCGGACCCACGCTGCTATCGCCTCTGCCTGTCGGAGCTACAGGCGACGCCGCAGACCGTCCTGTTCGTCGACGACCTCGCGGAAAATATCGCCGGCGCGCGGGAGGCGGGCCTCTTCGCACATCACCACACGTCGGTGGAGGCTTTCAGGCAGGCTCTTTCGGAACACAGCCTGATGAACGCGCGTGCCGCCTCGCTCGGCTTTGAGGCGAGATGGCACGCCGCGGCTCGTCGCAGACGATCGGCTTCGGTTCGACCGCGAGCGCACGCGCGATCACGATGCGCAGGCTGGCGGGCCGACTAGCCGGCCTGTCCAACGACGGCCTCTGCGACCATACGCGCCACTTTCGCGATCGTCGCATTGCGTTCTTCGGCAGGAGCCTGCGAGCCTGTCAAATAGGCCGTGATCAGAACGGGTTTGCGGCCCGGCGGCCAGAAGACAGCGACATCGTTGGTCGTGCCGCGGTCTCCGGCGCCGGTTTTGTCGGCGACCCGCCAGTCGCGAGGCACCCCGGCGCGAAGACGGGTATCTCCGGTCTTGTTGGCCACCATCCAGTCTGTCAGTTTTTGTCGCGCGTTCGCCGACAATGCGTCGCCGAGGAGCAGGCGGCGCAAATTCTGCAGCATGGCGGCGGGACTGGTTGTGTCACGGGGGTCTTCCGGCAGCGCTTCGTTCAGCTCGACTTCCCACCGATCCAGACGGCTCAAGTCGTCGCCGAGCGAGCGGACGAAACTTGTGAGCCCCACCGGACCGCCGATCTGACGCAACAGGAGATTGCCGGCCGTATTGTCGCTCTGCGTCAGCGCGGCCTCGCAGAGTTCGGCGAGCGTCATTCCGCCGGCTATCCGGTCCTTCGTCACCGGCGAATAGGGCACGATGTCCTTCGCCTCGAACTGGATCTGCTGTTCGAGCCGCAATTCCCCGCCGTCGACGCGCTTCAGAACGGCCGCCGAGGCAAGGCACTTGAACGTGCTGCACATCGGGAACCGTTCGCCGGCGCGCAGGCCCACCTCAAGTCCGGACTCGGTGTCGAGGACCGCGACGCCCAGACGACCGAGACTTTCGCGCTCAATGAGAGCGAGTTTCCGCTCGAGCCGCAGCTTTCGCTCCTCCGTCGCCTTCGCCCCACCGGGCTGCGGCAAGACCGCAAAGGTCGCAGCGCCCAAGATTGCAGATCCAAATCGCCGTCTCGTCAGCATGTTCATCCTCCAGTGCCGGCGCGAACCTGCCGAACGTCGTGACTGCACACAAATGATCATTTATAGGTCGAGCCATGAATAAAACTTGGTCATGGTCTCCGTGCGCAACCATCTTCCGTTGAACGCCCTGCGTGCCTTTGAGGCTTCGGCCAGGCATTTGAGCTTTACCAAAGCGGGTCTTGAGCTCCGGGTGACGCAGACCGCGATCAGTCACCAGGTCAAGCAGCTCGAGGAGATGTTGGGCTCAAGTCTCTTCAGGCGCCTGCCGCGCGGACTCGCGCTGACCGACGAAGGGTTGGCGCTCTTCCCCGTGCTGAGCGATGCATTCAGCCGCATCAGCGGAGCGATCGACCGGATCGAAGCGAAGGGAATACGCGAGGTCGTGACGGTCGGCTGCGTCGGTACTTTCGCAACCGGTTGGCTCTTGCAGCGCCTCGATAGCTTCCGCAATTCGCACCCCTATATCGACCTGCGTCTGCTCACGAACAACAACCGCGTCGACATGGCCGGCGATGGGCTCGATCTCGCACTTCGCTTTGGCGACGGCTCCTGGCACGGGACCGAGGCGATCCATCTCATGCCAGCGCCCCTCTCGCCCGTTTGCCACCCCGACATCGCGGCCCGCCTGCGCCAGCCATCCGACCTCGCGCGCGAAAACCTTCTGCGATCTTATCGCGCCGAGGAATGGCCGTTGTGGTTTGCGGTGGCGGGCGCCCCCTGCCCGCTGATCCAGGGGCCGATCTTCGACAGCTCCATCGCGATGGCCGAGGCAGCCTCGCGCGGCGTGGGTGTCGGCCTTGTCCCGATCGCAATGTTTCAGTCCGAGTTGGTGACCGGCCGGCTCGCCCGGCCGTTTTCGTCAGAGATCGCCGCCGGATCCTACTGGCTGACCTGGCTGAAATCGAAAGAGCGGACACCCGGCATGCGCGCCTTTCATGACTGGCTGGTCGATGCGGTGCGAACGGATGTGCCGGACCGTGAAACGCGTTCAGTCACGGAGCATCGCGACAAGCGTCTAAGACAGACGAAATGCGACTAGGACGAACAGGGCGCCTGATCGCCGCGCCTCACGCGAGGTGACACGCCACAACGTGCCCGCCTGCGCCTTCCTTCAGCTCCGGCGCGCTCTCCGAACAGCGCGGCTGGGCGATCGGGCAGCGGGTGTGGAAATGGCAGCCTGATGGCGGCTTCATCGGGCTCGGCACGTCGCCCTTGAGGCGGATGCGGTTGCGCTTGAGCTTGGGATCCGGCACCGGCACGGCCGAGAGCAGCGCCTTGGTGTAGGGATGCTGCGGATTGCGATAGAGATCGCTGGCCTTGGCGAGCTCGACGATGCGGCCGAGATACATCACCGCGACGCGGTCGGAGATGTGCTCGACCACCGAGAGGTCGTGAGCGACGAAGAGATAGGTGAGGTTCAGCTCGGCCTGGAGGTCTTCCAGCAGGTTGATGACCTGGGCCTGGATCGAGACGTCGAGCGCGGACACCGGCTCGTCGCAGACGATCAGTTTCGGTTCGACCGCAAGCGCACGCGCGATCACGATGCGCTGGCGCTGGCCGCCGGAAAACTCATGCGGATAGCGGCGCATGTGTTCGGCCTTGAGCCCGACTTTGACAAGAAGGCCCGCGACGCGCGCCTCGCGCTCTTCGGCGGAGGACGCGAGCTTGTGGATGGTGAAGGCTTCGCCGAGGATCGCGCCCACCGTCATGCGCGGATTGAGCGAGGCGAACGGATCCTGGAACACGAGCTGCATGTTCCGCCGCATCGCGCGGAGATCGTTGCCACTGAGCTTGCGCACGTCCTGGCCATCGAAGGTGACCTCGCCGTCGGTCGGCTCGATCAGGCGCAGCACGCAGCGGCCGGTGGTGGACTTGCCACAGCCGGATTCGCCGACGAGGCCGAGCGTCTCGCCACGATTAACCGAGAACGACACGCCGTCGACCGCATAGACGCTGCCGACCTGGCGCGACAACAGCCCGCCGAGCACGGGGAAATGCTTCTTCAGGTTGGAGACCTGCAGCAAGGGTTCGCTCATGACGCGTCTCCCAGATGCGAATCTCCCAAGTGACAGGCCATGCGGTGGCCGGGCGCGATCTCGCGCAACAGCGGCTCCTTCTCGGTGCAGATGCTCATGGCGTGGCGGCAGCGCGGGGCAAAGCGGCAGCCGACCGGCGGGTTGATCAGGATCGGCACCGAGCCGCCGATCGCCTCCAGCCGTATCTTGTGCTCGGCGTCGAGGTCGATGCGCGGAATCGAGCGGATCAGGCCTTGGGTATAGGGATGACCGGGAGCGCCGAAGAGGTCGTCGACGAGCGCCTCCTCCACCACCTTGCCGGCATACATCACGACGACACGCTGCGCGGTCTCGGCGACGACGCCCATGGCATGGGTGATCAGCATCACCGCCATGCCGAAGCGCTCCTTCATGTCCTGCAAGAGGTCGAGGATCTGGGCCTGGATGGTGACGTCGAGCGCGGTGGTTGGTTCGTCGGCGATGATCAGCTTGGGCTTGCAGGCCAGCGCCATCGCGATCATCACGCGCTGGCGCATGCCGCCGGAGAACTGGTGCGGATAGTTGTGCACGCGGCCTTCGGCGTTGGGAATCTGCACCAGCTTCAGCATCTCGATGGTGCGCTCGAGCGCCTGCTTTCTGGTGACGTTCTCATGGCGGCGCAGGCTCTCGGCGATCTGCTCGCCGACGGTGAGCACGGGGTTGAGCGAGGTCATCGGCTCCTGGAAGATGAAGCCGATCTCCTTGGCGCGGATCTCGTCGAGCTGGTTGCTGGTCAGCGGCACCAGATCGCGGCCCTCGAAGATGATCTCGCCCGCCGCGATGCGGCCCGGCGGCATCGCGATCAGCTTCAGGATCGACATCGCGGTGACGGTCTTGCCGCAACCGGACTCGCCGACGACGCAGAGCGTCTCGCCCCGGTTGATGGAGATGTCGACGCCGTCGACGGCCTGCAGGATGCCGTCGTCGGTGGAGAAGTGGGTCTTGAGGCCCTTGATCTGGAGCAGCGGCGCCATCAGATCACCCGTCGCGCATCGAGCGCATCACGCAGACCGTCGCCGATGAAGTTGATGGCGACGACCGCGATGAAGATCGCGCCGCCCGGAAACAGCGCCCAGTGCGGGCCGATGTCGAGGAAGTCCTTGGCATCGTACAGCAGCCGCCCCCAGGTCGGCGTATCCGGCGGAAAACCGAGACCGAGGAAGGACAGCGTCGATTCCGCGATGATCGCTGCGGCAACATCGATGGTGCCGGCGATGATCACCGGACCGAGGGCGTTGGGCAGGATGTGGCGCACCACCTGCCGCACCGGACTGGCGCCGAGCGCCCGCGCGGCTTCGACGAACTCCTTCTCGCGGATCGACAGGAACTGCGCGCGCACGAGGCGGGCGACCGGCATCCAGCGCAGGCCGCCGATCACAAGCACGATCAGGATGAAGATGCCGCCCTCGGGGCCGAACGCGACCTTCAGCCCGTCGCGGAAGAGATAGATGAGCAGCAGCAGGAGCGGCAATTGCGGCAGCGACAGAAAGAGATCGGTAAGCCACATCAGTCCATGACCGAGCGCACCGCGCGACATGCCGGCGAGCGCGCCGACCAGCACACCAATAACGACCGAGACCAGCATCGCGGCAAGGCCGACCGCGAGCGAGATGCGCCCGCCATAGATCATGCGGGCGAGGATGTCCTGCCCGAGATCGTCGGTGCCGAAGGGATGGGCAAGCGACGGCCCCTGCATGCCCGCCACGATATCGATGTCGTCGATCTTGACCCGCCAGACGAAGGGGCCGGCCACCACCGCCAGGATCAGAATGAGGAGCAGGAACGCACTGACCACGGCAAGCTTGTGGCGGCTATAGCGCCGCCACGTCTCGCGCCAAGGCGAGTAGACGCGCCGCTCAGCGGAGGGAGATGCGAGGGTCAAGCCAGCCATAAAGGACGTCCGCGATGAGATTGAAAAGCACCACGAGGCACGCGAAGACGAAGGTGACGGCCATCACCACCGGCGTGTCGTTGGAGAGGATGGAGGAGATCAGCAGCGAGCCGATCCCGGGGATGCGGAATATCTGCTCGGTGACGATGGCGCCGCCGAACACAGCGGGCATCTGCAGCGCAATGAGCGTGACGACCGGGATCATGGCGTTGCGCATGACGTGCTTGACGATGACCTTGGCCTGCCCGAGGCCTTTTGCACGCGCCGTGGTGACATAGTCGAGCCGGATCACGTCGAGCATTGCCGAGCGCACGAAGCGCGTCATCGACGCGGCCTGGAACAGGCCAAGCACCGCCACCGGCATGATCGCCTGCCGGATCATCTCGAGCACCCAGCGGATGCCGGTGCCCTTGATGTCGGTGGTATAGACGAAGGGCAGCCAGTCCAGCGTGACCGAGAAGATCAGGATGAACAGGATGCCGGTGAAGAAGGTCGGCAGCGAGAAGCCGACGAAGGCGAGCGTGTTCGCGATCTGGTCGAACAGCGAATAGGGTTTCGTGGCGGCATAGACGCCGACGGGAATCGCGATCAGCAGCGCCAGTAGCTGCGCCGAGCCGATCACGTAGAGCGTGGCCGGCAGGCGCTGCAGGATGAGCTGGTCCACGTTCATCCGGCTGACGAAGGAAAAGCCCCAGTCGCCATGCGCCATGGCCGAGAGCCAGTGCAGGTAGCGAAGGTAGATCGGATCGTCGAGGCCGAACCGCGCCCGAAGCGCAGCGGCGACTTCGGGCGGCACGTTCGGATTGGTCGCCAGTTCCGAGAATGGATCGCCGGGGGCAAGCGCCAGCACGACGAATAGCACGAGCGAAATGCCAAGCAGGCTCGGAATCGCGATCAAAAGACGACGCAGGACATACTGACTCATGAGGGAGGAACCCGCCTAGGCCTGCGTGATCATTCCTCCCGATACCAGTCGAACAGGTTGTCGGTTTCGTTGGCCCAGCCGCTGATCACCGGACGCAGCGTGTTGGCGGTCGCTTCCACCTTCAGCCGATGCTGCGCCGGGATGAACACGGTGTCCTGGAACAGGAGATCATTGGCCTTGATGTAGAGCGCCACACGCTTGACCGGATCCATCTCGCCGTCGGCGGCGTCGATGGTCGCGTCATACTCCTTGTTGACCCAGCGCGGAAAATTGGTGCCCTGCCACTTGTTCTCCTTGGTCGCGACATTGCTCGAATGATAGCGGCGCATGTGCTGGGCGGGATCCGGCTGGCTCATCGGGATCTGGAACATCTCGATATCTGCATAGAATTTGGCGTAAGTGTCGGGATTGGCAACGTCCGAGGAGAAGAACACCGAGGCCACGACGGACTTCAGTTCCACGTCGATGCCGGCCTTCTGACAGGCCTGCTTGACGATCGCCTGGGTCTTCTGGCGCGGGCCATTGATCGAGGTCTGGTACACGATCTTCAGCTTCTTGCCGTCCTTCTCGCGGATGCCGTCGGCGCCGGGCTTCCAGCCGGCATCATCGAGGATCTTCGAGGCCTTCTCGACGCTGAACTCCCACGAGGTGTTCTTGGAGACGAACTTTTCGGGACCGTTGAGGAAGTTCGCGGTGGTACGGCCGGCGCGGCCATAGATGGCCTTCTTGATGGACTCGCGATCGACCAGCAGCGACAGCGCCTTGCGCACCGCCGGATCGGAGAACAGCGGATGCTTGGTCTTCATCGAGGAGCGCTCGCCGTCGACCTCGGTGGTGGGATCGGTGAAGTTCAACGCGATGAACTCGGTATCGCCGCCTACGGCGTAGATGGTCTTGCCCTTGCCGCCCTTCTCCAAGCGCAGCAGCACGTCGTCCTCGACCTGGATATTCCAACCGAAATCATATTCGCCGGTCTGGATTACCGCACGCGCCGCCGAGACGGCATCGCCACCACCCTTCATCTCGATCGTATCGAAATGGGGACGGTTCGCCATGTGATAGTCGGGATTGATCACGCCCCGGATGAGATCGCCGGGCTTGAACTCGACAAATTTGTAGGGGCCGGTGCCGACCGGGGCGAGGTTGGCCGGCGCCTCACGGGACTTCGAGCCTTTGAACTCGGCAAACAGGTGCTTGGGCAGAATCTGTCCGGTCGCGCCGACGAAGGCATCGGCCCAGAACGGCGTCGGCTTCTTGAAGCTGAGGCGGACTGTCAGATCATCCACCTTCTCAACTGTAATATCGCGGTAGGTCGCGACAGTGACGGCCGCGGTCGCAGGATCGATGATGTATTCCCACGTGAAGACCACGTCATCTGCTGTAAAGGGTTTGCCATCGTGCCATTTGACGCCGGGCTTCAGCTTCCAGGTCACCGACTTGCCGTCGGCAGCGAGCAGGCCGTTCTGGGTCGATGGGATCTCTGTCGCCAGAACCAGCTTCATGTTGCCGTCAGGATCCCAACAGGCGAGCGGTTCGTAGAACAGGCGGGACCCGTCCTGGTCCTTGGTGCCGGTGGCGAAATGCGGATTGAGCAGGGTCGGTCCCTGCCACCACAACAGCTTGAGCGAACCGCCGCCGCCGCGCTTGGTCGGCTTGTAGACCGACGGGCCCTCGGCCATGGCGACACCGCCGAAGGCAAGGATCTGATAGGCCGCGGGTGCGGTGAGGCCGACGGCGGCCAGGCGCTGGATGAAGGCACGGCGATCCATCCGCCCGTCCTTCACATCGCCGATCATCGAACGCAGTTCTTTATCCAGCATGGTTGTCCCCGTCTGGTTCCCGTATGGATGCAGGCAGCCGCGAGGCGCGGCCACCGGGTTTGGCTGGCGGTAGATGGCACACCGAATGGGGGGCGCGTCAACTGCGACCGTGTGTATGCAAACGGTCTTCTGGCTGTCCGTTGGGCAAAACTGTCTTGTGACGCCCACCGCTTCGGCAATCCAGCCGCAAAACGTGGCTTAAGCCACGTTGCACTGCGAAAAATTTGTTCGCCGCATCAGACGAAGTATCGAGCCGATCTTTACACCACGGACATGTCCAGCGGCGGCGCGACATGGTCGGGCAGCGGGCACACATAAGGTGTCTTGGCCGTCCGCTTCTTCAGGTCCGCCTTGGCCGCCTCGATCAGCTCGGGCTCCACCAGCGCCTTGATACCAATCCCGGCCATGGCCTTGGCCGCCTGCACCATGGCCTTGTGGGCGTGCGCGCTCTTGCCCTGCGCCACCACCTGCCAGGTGTGGAAGGGCGTGCCGATTGCAACCGTCGGTGCGTGAACCTGCACGGTCGGCACCACCCAGCTCACGTCGCCGACGTCGGTCGAGCCGACCAGAGGATTGCGCTTGGCATCGAGCGGCACCAGAAAGTCGGCCAGCGGCCGATCCGTCGGCTCCATACCGATCGCGTAGTAGACCGACGCGATATCCTTGTCGCTCAGCGTTGCCCGGATCTCGGTTGCGAAGCCCTTGTCCGCGTCGTCGAAATGCGGCGGCCCAAGCTCTTCCATGACCCGGTGCAGCGCCTGCTCCAGCGGGGTATTCGGCAGGATGTTGGAGACCGCGGAGATGATCTTCATCTCCACCTTGGTCTCGGTCATCAACGCCGCGCCATCTGCGATCTTGCTCACGCGTCCGACCAGTTCGTTCATGCCGGGGAGGTCACGGGCGCGAATGGAGTAACGCACCCGCGCATGCGCCTGCACCACGTTGGGCGCGATGCCGCCGGTATCGAGCAGCGCGTAATGCACGCGTGCATCGCTCGGCATGTGCTCGCGCATGTAGTTCACGCCGACATTCATTAGCTCCACCGCGTCGAGCGCGGAGCGGCCAAGATGCGGCGAGGCCGCCGCATGCGAGGTGCGGCCGGTGAAGATGAAGTCGGCGCGGGTGTTCGCGAGCGACGGTGTCACCGCGACTTCCCAGAAGCTGTGCGGATGCCAGGTGATGGCGATATCGGCGTCCTCGAATGCACCGGAACGCACCATGAAGGCTTTTGCCGCGCCGCCTTCTTCAGCCGGGCAGCCGTAATAGCGCACGCGGCCCGGCACCTTGTTCTCGGCAAGCCAGTCCTTCACCGCGGTCGCGGCAAGCAGCGCCGCGGAGCCGAGCAGATTGTGACCGCAGCCGTGGCCGTGGCCGCCGGCCTCGGTCGGACGGTGCTCGGCGACACCCGCCTCCTGGCTGAGCCCAGGCAGCGCGTCATATTCACCCATGAAGGCGATGACCGGTCCGCCCTCGCCCCATTCGCCCGTCACCGCAGTCGGGATGCCCGCAACATTCTCGGTGATGCGGAAACCCTGATGGCGCAGCTCGGCGAGATGCTCGGCCGCGGACCGCGCTTCGGTGTAGCAGACTTCAGGCATCCCCCAGACCTTGTCGCTGAGGTCGATGAAACGGGCCTTGATCGTGTCAATGCCACGCCAGATATCGCTGCGGTTGTCCATGCTTCGGTCCGTGATCTCTTGGTCAAACGAAGCGGCAATGGTTAGCAGCTTCATTGCAGCCCGCCTAGCACCTCGCCGGACAGCAGCCATGCGGCCGATGCCGGATAGAGGGCCGCCTGCCGACTGTGCACGAACCGTTCCAGTGCCTTTCGAAGATTTCACACGATGGTCTCTGGAATAGTTGGGAACGAGGCTTTCAAGACGGCCTCCTCGGGCCTAAATTATGGTTGCGTCGCGCGCCGTTCCCCAGCAATGGCGGAGCGATGCTCTCAGCCAGGAGAACTCCATGCCCGCTCTGACCGAATGGAGAGTGCCGCCGGCCAATCAGCCGCGGGCGAGCGACTACGGTTTCGATCTCGACCGCGCGCTCGCCTCCGTCGTCGGCCTGCATGCCATCATCCCACCGGACGCCTTCAGCGCCGAGACGCTGGGCACCGAGCGCGCCGGCAACGGCGTCGTGATCGACGACGGGCTTGTGCTCACCATCGGCTATCTCATCACCGAAGCAGAATCAGTGTGGCTGCATCTCGGCGACGGGCGCGTGATGGAGGGACATGTGCTCGGCTTCGATGCCGTGACCGGCTTCGGGCTGGTGCAGGCGCTCGGTCGGCTCGACGTCGCGCCGCTGCCGTTCGGCTCGTCCGCCGCAACCCGGCTCGGCGACCGCGTCGTGGTCGGCGGCGCCGGTGGGCGCACGCGATCGCTCGCGAGCCAGATCGTGGCCAAGCAGGAATTCGCCGGCTACTGGGAATATCTGCTCGATGAAGCCGTCTTCACCTATCCCGCTCATCCCAATTGGGGCGGCACGGCGCTGCTCAACGAACGCGGCGAGTTGATCGGCATCGGCTCGCTCCAGCTCGAGCGTGAGCGCGACGGCAAGGCCGAACACGTCAACATGATCGTGCCGATTGACCTGTTGAACCCGATCCTCGAGGATCTGCGCAAGTTCGGCCGCGTCAACAAGCCGGCCCGTCCCTGGCTCGGGCTCTATTCGACCGAGATCGACAACCGCGTGGTGGTGATCGGGATCTCCGCCAACGGTCCGGCCGCCCGCGCCGAACTCAAGACCGGCGACGTCATCCTCGCGGTGGACGGCGACAAGGTCACGAGCCAGACGGCCTTCTACAAGAAGATGTGGGGGCTCGGCGCCGCCGGCGTCGACGTGCCGCTCACCGTGCACCATGAAGGCGTCACGTTCGACGTTAGGGTGACGTCGACCGACCGCTTCAAGCTGCTGAAGGCGCCGAAGCTGCACTGACCCAAACTGAGGAAGCGGCGATGACCGAGGCCGTGGCGGACGACATCGTGGCCGTGCTGCCTCCCTTGCTCAAGGCGCTGGAAGCGCTGGGCTTCTTTCAGCGGCATTTGCATCCGCCGGCCTTCGCCTCTGTGATCAACGCGATCGGCGCGCCCGACGAGGCGCTGCAAGCGGCACGCGCGGCGCTCGGAGAGTGGCCCGGACAGTTTGCCGGCCTGCGCGATCGGCTGGATCGCGCCTGCAATGAGACGCTCGCCGCCTTCGCCGGCCTGCGCGATGTCGAGCGCGGCAATGGCGATCTCGTCGCCGTCTTCCGCGCGCTGCGCCACGTGCCGCGCGCGCAGGAGGCGCTGTATCCGCTTGCGGTGCAATTTCCGCCGGTGAGCAGCTTCTTCCTCAATGCGGCGAAGCGCGATGATGAGGACCTGCTGACGCGGCTGGAGGCAGGTGCGAGCGAGCACACCGGCATCTTCCACGATCACAACGAGTCCGGCAGCCGCGGCGGCTTCTCGGTCTATGTGCCCGAATATTACGCACCCGATCGTGCATGGCCGCTGGTGATGGCGCTGCATGGCGGCAGCGGCAACGGACGCGGCTTTCTGTGGAGCTGGCTGCGCGATGCCCGCAGCTTGGGCGCGATCCTGGTGGCACCGACCGCGACCGGCCAGACCTGGGCACTGATGGGCGATGACACCGACACGCCCAATCTCATGCGCATCCTCGAGACCGTGCGCAGCCGCTGGACGATCGACGCCTCGCGCCTGCTGCTGACCGGCGTGAGCGACGGGGGCACCTTCAGCTACGTCAGCGGGCTCGACGGCGCCTCGCCCTTCACGCATCTTGCGCCGGTGTCCGCGACCTTTCATCCGCTCATGGCCGAAATGGCCGATGCTGCGCGCATGCAGGGCCTGCCGATCTTCATCACCCACGGCAAGCTCGACTGGATGTTTCCGGTGCAGACCGCACGCCAGACACGGGCAGCGCTCTCAGTGGCCGGCGCGGACGTCACCTATCGCGAGATCGACGATCTCAGCCATACCTATCCGCGCGAGATCAATGCGAAGCTGCTGCAATGGCTGAATGGAGGACAGGAGCCATCATAGTAGGCCCTGCTTGAGAGTCACGTCAGGCAACGCGCGCACGCGATCCCGGGCCTCGCGCAGGATCCGACGATCGGTCGCGCTCAGACTGCGAAGGTGGCGCATCCTGAAGAATGGCGGCGCCGTTGACGAATCCGAACTGGGACCGAACTTCTTCCTTGTCCAACGGAGCGGAGCAAAAGAAGTCGAAGTCGAGCGACTCTCGATGCCCCAGTTGAAGTGCAACAGCCGTTCCACCGCAGAGGACAAATCGTAAACCGCCCGAAGGAGCAAGGGACGGCCAGATTTCGCGTTGAGCCGCAGGCAGGATCGACAGTTTCGGCTCAAGGCGTCGCGGCATCGAATGCCCTTCGCGGCGCCTTTTCCGGCAGTGCCGCGCCTGTCGCAAATGACAGACGCCCGCGCCAGAATTCCCAAGAGCGATCGCTGAACCAGCCCGGCTCTGAATGAAGCATGACGTCGGTGAGCCGTGCCTGCCCTATGGTCGCCTCCAACTGGAGAATGTCGTCATATGTCGCGAAATTCATGATCTGCGCAATGACGCGACCCTCGGAGAAGGGCCGCCCATCGACCTCCCGCCACCAGAGGTATTTGCGGCCGAGCTCGTCGATTAGGCGTTCGGGGGCGGTGACTGTCATTGACCTGAATATAGCGAATCCCCCAGACCTAATCCACGATCATAGGGCCGACCTGGCCGGATTTGCCTCTCAATCGTCACCACAACTCCAACAGCCGCAGGCGTGCCGAGGGAACCGAGTTACGCGATCCACGTTATCAGCGGTCACCGGAGGTTCGCCATGCAGACTTTTTTTGGAATGATTTTGGGCGCGCTGCTGCTCGGCTGCGGCGTCTATGTCTATGACTCCATGCAGACGTCGTCCGTCGCCAACGGCGAGGTTGCGACCACCAATCGCACCATCGTGAACTGGGATGTCGCCAAGGCCGATTGGGACTCGCTGCGCGACCGCGCGCACAAGGGCTGGGTCCGCATCTCCTCGAAGTAACGTCGCTGAATAATGAACAAGGCGCTGTCGCGATCCGCGGCGGCGCCTTTGTGTCGGCTGCGATTAGTGAGGCTAGCGCCTCAGTTCATCTTGGCCTTGCGGGCGTCGGCGATGACCTGCTCGAACTCGGTCATGCTGAGCACGCCCGGCACGCGGTACTTGCCGACGATAAAGGACGGGGTGCCGCGGAAGCCGAAGGCTTCGGCCTGGTCGTTGTTGCGCTTGAGGACGGCATCGATGTCCTGGGCGTGCTCGGTGAGATCGCGCTTCAGGCGGTCCATGTCGACGCCGGCGCCGGCCAGAAGTTCGTTGATACGCGGCTCGGTCAGCCGCGAGCTGACGCCCATCATGGCGTCGTGGGCCTGGTGATATTTGTCCTGAAATTTTGCCGCGAGCGCGATCCGCGCCGCCGTGACCGACACCGGCCCGAGGACCGGCCAGTCCTTCATCACCAGCCTCACCTTGCCGTCGTCCTGGATGACCTGGCGCAGCTCCGGCTCGAGCTTGCGGCAATAGGGGCAGTTGTAATCGGACCATTCGACGATGGTGATGTTACCGTCGGGATTGCCGGCGACGGGAACGTCGGCGTCGCGCAGCACCTTGGCTTCGGTCAGCACCTCGTCATCGTCGGCAGCCGCGCGCGCCGAGGCGATGCCGCCCGCTGCGAGGGCGCCTACCCCGATCAGCGTCAGCGCCGCACGCCGCGTCGGCCCGAGGCTCTTGTTCCTGAATCCAGTCATATCTCGTCCCGTTTCGGTCCCATCGCAGCAGATACGGTTTGGGACCGGGAATTGTTACCGGTCATATAGAGCGTTGCGGTCGCAATGTCATCGCACCAGCAGCGTGACCGCCAGCGGTACCAGGAACGAGGTCACCAAGGCGTTCATGCTCATGGCAATACCGGAAAATACACCGGCGATCTCGTCGACCTGGAACGCGCGGGCGGTGCCGATGCCGTGCGCGGCAAGGCCGGCGGCGAAACCACGCGCCCGGAAATCGGTGATGCCGGTGCGGTTCATCAACGGGGTCACGATGATCGCCCCCATGATGCCGGTGAGAATGACGGAGACTGCGGTCAGCGAGGGATCGGCGTGCAGGGATTCGCTGATGCCCATGGCAACGCCCGCCGTGACCGATTTCGGCGCCAACGACAAGACCACGTCGCGCGGCAGGCCGGCGAGCTCTGCCAGCAGCACCACCGACACCACCGCCGTGTCCGAGCCCGCGACCAGCGCCACCAGCATCGGCACGATGGAGGCGACCACACGCGCGCGGTTCTCGTAGAGCGGCACCGCAAGCGCGACGGTGGCGGGCCCCAGCAGGAAATGCACGAACTGCGCACCGGCGAAATAGGTCGTGTAAGAGGTTCCGGTCGCGAGCAGGAATGCGCCGATGATCCACATCGCATGCAGCACGGGGTTGGCGAGCGGATGCCGCCGCGTCGCCAGCGACACCGCATCCGTGCTCGCATAGACCAATAGCGTCACGGTCAGCCAGAGCAGCGGCGACTGCGAGAGATAGACCCAGAGCGAGAACGGATTGTCCTTCATTGCGCGTCCTGTTGCCTGAGCAGGCGGCTGACCAGGCGGAATGTCAGGACGGTCGTAAGCAGGGTGAGGACCACCGAAAGCGCGAGCACAAGGACGATGGCGACGCCGTGGGACGCGAGCTGATCGAGCTTCTGCACGACGCCGACGCCGGCCGGCACGAACAGCAGCGAGAGATGGGCGAGCAGGCCCTTGCTCGCCGTCTCCACACCGCCATCGCGCAGCGGTCCGCGCGCGAGTGGCGCGAATCGGTCGCGCGCAAGCAGCAGGATCAGAAGCAGCAGCAGGCCGAGCACGGGCCCCGGCAAGGGCAGCCCGAGGCCGCGCGCGACGGCTTCGCCGATCAACTGGCAAAGCAGGATGAGGCTGAGACTCGCAAGCATGACGGTCGCATCAAGGGATGCGCCGGCAGGCTTGTCAATCGTCGCGCTGTGCGTGCGCCGTGCTCAGCACCTGCGAAGCCGCAACGCGAGGCAGCATCGCCATCAGCGTGCCGGACATGGTGGCAATCAGCGTCGTCAGCCCGTTGTGCTCGGCAAAGGCCTTGGCCTCGCAGAACGTCAGCGTGCGGCCGGGCTTGATAACCTCGGCCGTGAACACGAAGCGCTCGCCGCGGGCGGGTGCGAGCAGCGTGGTCTTGAACTCGACGGTGAGGATGTCGACCTCGCGCGGCATCAGCGTGAAGGCAGCCACGCCGCATGCGTTGTCGAGCCCCGCGGTGATGATGCCGGCATGAACAAAGCCGTTCTGCTGCGTAAACGCAGGCGAATGCAGCATCGCCAGCTCGACCTCGCCGGGCGCAAGGTGGACGATCGAGATGCCGAGCGTGCGCATCGCCGGCTGGCCGTCAATCAGGGCGGTTGCAGCCGTGCGGTAGTCCGGGTTTTTCGGCTCGAATGCAGCCATGGCTTACACCTCTGCCGGCTCGGCGAGCTGCTTCATGACGATCTCGCGGACGGCGTCGGCGAACGGCGCGGATTTGCGCAGCCCACGATCCATGTGCCACGGATAGACCGCGCCGCGATTGGTCGCCTCCTGCTCCATCGCAAGTCCCTGCCCTCTGATTATTGATACGGTAGCGTATCAGCCTCCTTCCGCGTTAGCAATACGGCACCGTATCAAGAACCGGCGAGGCTTCCATCATGAGCGACGGCAAGGGCGATGTCTGGGTCGAGGCGGGGTTTACCGAGTTCGCCCGCTCGGGGGTCGAAGGGGTGCGGGTCGAGGTGCTCGCCAAGAACCTGGGCGTCACCAAGGGCGGCTTCTACCGCCGCTTCGCCGACCGTGCCGCGCTGCTCGGTGCCATGCTGGAACGTTGGCGCGAGGGGCGCGCAGCAGCCATCGCGCAGCAGACGAGCCTCGACGGACAAGCCCCCCGCGAGCGGCTGAAGGCGGTGATCCAGCTCTATTCCGAGCGGCTGAACCCCGAGGGCATGGCGATCGAGCTTGCGATCCGGCAGTGGGCCCGTTCGGACGAGAGCGCGGCGGCGGCGGTGGCGAGCGTGGACGCGGCCCGGCTCAAGCACGTTGCCGAGCTCTATCGCGCCACTGGCCTGGCGGCCGAGGACGCCGACGCGCAGGCCTTCCTGTTCTACTGTTTCATCTTCGGCCAGAGCCTGTTGTTCGTCGAGCGCGGCGCGCGCAAGCGGTCGCAGCTCGTGGCGAAATCGGCCGAGAAATTGTTGGACTAAAGCGAGAGAGGCCGGAGCTTTACTCCGGCCTCTGCGTCGTCTCGAAGCCTCAGGCGGCGCCCTTCAACTTCTTGTTGCATTCGCTGTAGTAGCCGCCGCCCTTCTCGATCCACTTCATGCCGCCATTCCCGTTGGTGGTCTTGTTGGCATTGTACTGGTCGACGCAGGTGTGCAGGCGGGCCTTGCCGGCGGTCTCCTTGGCATATTTCGGGTCCACCGCGTTCGGGTAGATCGCGGGTCCGGCCGGCAGAGTCGGAGCGGCAGCGGGGGCCGCCTCCTTCTTGGCCTGCTTCGGCTCGGCCGGAGCCGCGGGCACAGCCGGAGCAGCCGCGGTTGGCGCAGCTGCGGGCGTTGCATCCGCACCGCACTGGGCCTTGCGGAAGTCATTCCACTTTGTGGTGCCGAGCGAGCCGTCCTTCTTGGCCGCCTGATATTTCGCGCTGCACTCCTGCGAAGTCAGCGCCTGCGCCGGCCCGCTGGCCACCAACGCGGCAAATCCCGACACCGCAACCGCACACAACAATCTTGATTGAATGGTCATCCCTGGTCTCCTCCTTGGTCTTCCCCGACGGAAGCGAAACGAGGATTGCTATCCTAACGTGCTCGCGGCTTCCGACAAGGAAGCGATGGCGTTCGCGGCGAAAATATAGTGATCCTACCGTTTGCATTATTCATGTCGCGTTCAGCAACGCGAGCCGACCTTCGCGCCCTTCACAATTCTCGCAAGAAGAGTGCAACACCATGACCCTCACGTCCCGCCTCGCCGCCGTCGCCCTCGCCTCCCTGCTCGCAACCGGCGCCGCTTTCGCCCAGACCGCCGCACCGGCTGCCAAGACCGATACCAAGACGACAACCGCCGCCCCCGCAGACAAGAAGGCGCCGAAGGAGCACTCGGCCGAGTCGCTCGAATGCTCCAAGCAGGCCGACGCCAAGGGCCTGCATGGCAAGGAGCGCAAGAAATTCCGCTCCGAGTGCATCAAGGGCGCGAAGGTCGGCACTGCCGCTCCCGCCGCCGACAAGAAGTAAATCCGTCAGGATCCTCCTCTCGGCTTCGGCGCGAGGCGCGCGCATTGCGGCATGACGTAGCCGCAATTGTGCGCCTCGCGCCGATTTGCGATAAGGTGGCGTGAAGCAAATCACCGCCTCCCTGCCGTTCGAATTACCGAGCCGTGCCAAGATCTTGAGCACGGTAGAGACGCTCGTCATCGGCACGGCCGGCGGCCTGGTGTTTCTGGTCGCCGGCCTTCCCGGCGGGCTGATCTCGGGCTCCATGATCGCGGTCGGCATCGCCGCGATTGCCGGGCGCCAGCTCATGCTGCCGCCGCTCCTGACCCAGATTGTGCTGGTGCTGCTCGGCATTTCGCTGGGCTCCGTCGTCTCGCGCCATTTGATTCAGCAGGTCGGCGCCTATCCCCTGACCATCGGGCTATTGGCGCTCGCGACCTTCTGCTCGACGTTCGGCTCGAGCTATTACCTCCAGCGTATCCACGGCTGGGACCGCACTTCGGCGTTCCTTGCCGGCAGCCCTGGCGCGCTGTCACAGATCACGATCCTGGCGGTCGAGCGCGGCGCCGACCTTCCGGGCATCGCGGTGGTGCAGACCATGCGCGTCATCATCCTCACCGCGGCATTGCCGATGGTGCTGGCGCTGGCAGGCGTCGCGCCGTCCGCCGCGCCGTCGCTGACCGCGACGATCGCCTCGCCGCTCGAGCTCGTCGAGCTGGTCGCCGCCTCGCTGGCGCTGGCGCTTCTGCTGCGGCTGGTCAAATTTCCGGCGAGCTGGATGTTCGGCGCGATGATCGCCTCCAGCGTGCTGCATGGCGCGGGCTGGGTCGAGGGCGGCCTGCCGAACTGGGGGCGCGGCGTGGCGCTGGTCGGCATCGGCGCGTTGATCGGCAGCCGCTTCGCGCGAATGCGGATCAAGACGCTCGCCGGCCACATCAATGCGGCGCTGGGCTCATTTGCCGTGGCAATCGCCGTCTCCGCCGTCTTCGTCGGCATCGTGGCGCTCACCACGCAGGTGAAATTCTCCGACGTCGTCGTCGCCTTTGCGCCCGGCGCGATGGACGCCATGCTGGCGCTGGCGCTGACACTCCACATCGACCCGATCTTCGTCGGCGCCCATCATCTGTCGCGCTTCGTGTTCGTGACGATCGCGACCCCGGGCATCGTGCACTTGTTCGGGCGCACGCAGGACGATGTGGATGATTAGGTGGCGCCTCTTCTCCCTCGCCCCGCTCTTGCGGGGAGAGGGGCGGGGCGAGGTGATCAACCCCGATTCACCGTCCGCACAAATCCCCACGCGGCGATCGCGGCCATCAGCAGCGAGATCAGCACGTTGTAGCCGGCGAGCGAGAGGCCGAGGAAGCGCCACTGCACCTCGTCGCAGCGCACCACCTTCACGGTGTCGAGCCGCGAGAGCAGGTCGGTGGCACTGCCGAGATTAGCGACGGGACCGGAGCAATCGGTCGGCCCCTTCCAGAATCCCCATTCGACGCCTGAGTGATAGGTGCCGAGCCCGGCATTGGCGAGCGTCGCCAGCACGAGGATCGCAAGGCCCGCGAGCAGCAGGGGCCGCGGCGCGCCGCCTCTCGCCGCAAGGGCCGTGAGCGCGCCGAGCGGGATCGCGAGATAATAGGCGTAGCGCTGCTCCAGGCAGAGCGGACAGGGCAGGATCTCCAGCACAAGCTGGAAGAACCAGGCACCTGCGATCGTCACTGCGGCGATCAGCGCGACCGCGAGCGAGGCGGTCAGCGCGGAGCCGCTCGCAGCCGGCCTGAACGCAGGTATTGCGGCATTCTGGGTCGCCACGGCAGCCTCTTTCGGATGGGACGTCGCCTTAAGGCTCTAGCGCCGGCCCATGCGGCTGTCGAGAACGGCGGGGATCACTTTGGCGCGGGTTGACCCCGCTTTGTCCATGGCTATAGTCCGCCGGCTTCGCGACGCCCTCCCTTTCAGGGCCGACCGAGGGCCCCTGTGGCGGAACTGGTAGACGCGCTCGACTCAAAATCGAGTTCCGCAAGGAGTGCTGGTTCGATTCCGGCCAGGGGCACCAAGCTTCGCGAGCTACGCTTGGCGCGGCCAGCCTCCGCTCTCGCGTAGCGAAGCGACGAAGCTTGCCCTGCGAAGCCTCTTAGCGAAGCAGGGCCGACATGGCCACCCCCTCCCTGGCAATCGTCACATCTCCACTGTATAAGCCGTTAGCTTCTTCACTCACCGAAGAGGCTCATATGAACGACCTGCACGCGTGGCTTTCGCAACAGCACCACGGTTTGTGGACCTTCCGGATCTTCCAGCAAAAACTCGAGACGCTCGGCCGCGACGACCCCGCCCAGCGCGGCCTGTGTCGCCTGTTGAGCGGTCTCGTCGGCAGCTATGTCGAGGCTTTTGACGAGGTCCCGCTGCCGGTCAACGTCGCGGATCAAGCCTACGACCGCCTGCTGACGCTGGTTGCAAGCCTCGATCTTCACGCCGACACCGACCGCCGGCTCGCCGACATCAACCGCGTGGCAACCTGCGAGCTCTGGCAGTGACGCCGCAAAGCGGCAGCGAGCGTCACCGGACCCGCGTGTAAGTCGTGATCATCGTGTAGTTTTTGCGTGGACCCGACACCACGTGACGAACGACAAAGCGACCATTCGGCAGGAAGATGTAAGTCGACTGATAATTGTCGAGATTGCAAAGATGGCGCGCGCTTCCGCTCAGCTCTCCTCCCGAGGGGGCAGACAGTGAGATCTCGTGAAACAGCCGCGGCGGATCCTCCTTGAAGAAAACCTCGAATCCGCTGTCGCTGTTGGTGAAGATG
This sequence comes from Bradyrhizobium sp. 186, assembly GCF_023101685.1. Taxonomy (NCBI): domain Bacteria; kingdom Pseudomonadati; phylum Pseudomonadota; class Alphaproteobacteria; order Hyphomicrobiales; family Nitrobacteraceae; genus Bradyrhizobium; species Bradyrhizobium sp. 186. Next base: position 9,536,564 of record NZ_CP082164.1, read on the forward strand.
TAGTCGCGCTCTGCCTGCAACTCGGTGCCGTTCAACAGCTTCAGATTTCCTTGTTCTCGATAGGCCAGCCGCCCCTCCTCCAAGGGCGTGAGGATCGCGATGCCCTGCATGGTAGCTTGACCTTCGATAACACGGTTGAACGACCAGGAGCCGATCAGTTTCTTCGTCACCTCCGAGGCGTCACCCCAGCCATCGATCATGGTTTCGCTCATATCTTTGGACCTACCCATTCAGCAACCGGTTCGGCTTCGGAGAGCCCGCGGCAGGGAGTTCGACTTCACCGAGCCGATGCCTATATCCTACGGGCAACGGGTGTCGATGCAGCGAGCAGCTTGATGGCCAGGAGACGCACGACAGAACCGGACGCCGACGACCTCCCCCGCTACTTCGTCTGGGTCAGGGGCCTTGAGGGCCCCGAACCGCAGAAGTGGATGGCGATGGATTTCGGCGTTGGCGACTGGAAACGGCCGCTCGTGCTGGCCTATCTGGAGCTGCCGGAAGGCGAGCGGCACCTGCCATTGTCGGCGCTGGCGCGAAGATATCCGCCGCCGCGGGTGGACGTTTCGTAGGGTGGTTGAGCCGAAGGCGCAACCCCCGGTCGCCTGATGAGAAAAAGGTCGGTTACGCTTCGCTAACCCACCCTGCGCAAAGCGAGGCCTCACTTCCCCCTCGCCGCTGTCGGCGTCCGCTCGCCGGGGAGAGGCGCGCGCCCGACACTGCTTCAATCGTCATTCCGCGGCGACCCGCCACGGCAAGGCGGCGCGATCGCGCTTGCTACCTCAGCGCGACTGTGCGCAGAATGCACCTGTATTGCATAACGCAACCATTGATTGAACCCGGGAAGTGCCGCCCGGCTCAGGCCTGAAGCGCTTCCCCGGTCGAATTGCCGGAGGGCTCATGTCGCACCATGATGGCGCGCTGAACGCGGATTCTGCCAGACCGGAAGACACACACAGCGATACGAAGGCCGGCGGGACCACGGCCGCCGCCCCGTCAAGACGCAAGCTGGTGCTGTTCGCCGACGGCACGGGCAACGCATTCACCAGCCAGGAATCCAGCGTCTGGCGTCTCTACGAGGCGCTCGACCATACCCAGCCCGACCAGATCGCGCATTACATCAAGGGCGTCGGCACCGCCGGCTGGGCGCCGCTTGCCGCGCTCGACGGCGCCACCGGCATCGGCGTGCCTTCCAACGTCCGCAAGCTCTATCGCTTCCTGTGCTGGAACTGGCGCGAGGACGACGAGATCTACATCTTCGGCTTCAGCCGTGGCGCCTTCACGGCGCGCACGCTGGCGGCCCTGATCTCCTCGCAGGGCCTGGTGCCGGCGGTGATCGGCGCCGATCCGGTCTCGCATGCGGAGATGGAGCGCAACGTCATGGCCGCTTGGCGCGAATATCGTCGCGCCACGGTTCCACTGTCGAAGAGCCTGCCGACAATATGGATCGCGCGCTGGATCCGTGACCTCCTGCTCATGATCTATCATTTCGTCTGCGGGCACCGCTCCTACACCAAGGTCCGTGCGGCAATGGGCAGGGCGCGTGAAAACGTCGAGATCGATTTCCTCGGACTGTTCGACACCGTCGAAGCATTCGGCGTCCCGATCGAGGAGCTGCGCGTCGCGATCGACTGGGCGATCTGGCCGATCACGTTCCGCAACCACCAGCTTTCGCACAAGGTGAAGCATGCCTGCCACGCGCTCGCGCTGGACGACGAGCGCACCACCTTCCATCCGCTCCGGATCGACCAGAGCCATCTGGCCACCGACCAGGTCGTCAAGGAGGTGTGGTTTACGGGCGTCCATTCCGACATCGGCGGCGGCTATCCGGATTGCACGCTGTCCTTCGTGCCGCTGGTCTGGATGGTCGAGCAGCTCAGCGGCCAGCTCCGCTTCCAGGACGGTACGATCGAGCATTTCAGCAAGTATCAATCGGCGATCGGACCGATGCATGATTCACGTGGCGGCGCCGCGGTGCTGTACCGCTACGGGCCGCGCCCGGTCCTCGCGGGCAACGTGAACGGCGGGTTGCCGGTCGTGCACTTCGCGGTCATCGAGCGCATGCTGCTCGGCTGCGACGATTACGCGCCGATCATGCTTCCGGCAGACTCCCTGGTGCTGCTGCCGAACGGATCGAAGCTGCCGCTGCGGCCGGATGGAGAGGACAAGGAACTCGCCGAGCAGCAGACGCGCGAGGTCATGAAAGCCGCCTATCTGGCAAAGGCCACGGGGCCGCGACGCGAGAAGGAAGCCAAGGCCTTCGCGGCGATGAGCACACCCGACGCCGCCATGTCGAGCCTGACGCGCGACACCGTGTGGTGGCGGCGCGTCGCCTATTTCTCGCTGCTGTTTATGGTCGTCGTGATCGCCGCCTGGCCGTGGATCGCGCATGCGCTGGTGCAGTGGTCCGAGGACCGCGCCCTGGAAGGTACCGGCACGCTGTCAGTCATCACCAACATCGACTGGGTGCTGGGCGCCGTGGTGGCGCCGCTCACCAATCTGTTGAGGGACGTTCTGCCGTCCTACGCGGCGCCGTGGCTCAACATCGCGACCTACTATCCTTTCCTGACCTCGATCGTCGCGATCATCACGCTGTGGGTCTGGAACAAAAACTCGGAGCTGCGCGACACCATCCAGGAACGCGCACGTCTCGCCTGGAATACGCCGCACCGCAGGGCGAGCCAGAGCCACATCAGTGAGCCAGCCGCGTTGATGCAGTTCGGCCACTGGATGCGGATGAATGCCGGGCCCGCGCGCCTGGTCATCGCCAAAGGGCTGGTGCCGGCCGTCTTCCTGCTCACGATCTTCGGCTCGGCGGCGCTGATTGCATCGAGCAGCCTGCTCACCGGACGCCTCGCTTTGGGAGCCGTCTGCTCGCCGCCGGCGATCAAGGACTCCTCCGTGCTTCAGACCGGGACTCCGGTGCCCGATGAGTCGATCGATGCGCGCGGCCCGTTCGACACCAGGGAGTTCTGCTGGTGGAGCGGCCTCGCGGTCGAGAAGGGCCGCAAATACCGCGTCTTCGTCGAGATCAAGGAGCCCTGGTTCGACCGCACCATCATGAGCGGCGTGAACGGATTTCAGACCTACGAGCCGCATCACTACCTCGCCCTGCCGGAGCGACGCCTGTTCGGTGCGGACTGGTTCCAGCCCGTCGTGCGCGTTGGCACCAAGGGCATCAACGACCTGCCGCTCAAGGCCGTCAACGTGATGCCCGCCGACGAATTGCCGCGCCGGATGAAGCCGACCCTGCCTGCGGAGGACGACATCAGCAGAAGAAAGGACCGGTATCCCGTTCGGCTCGACGATACTGACGCGTTCAAGGGCAGGCTCGACGGACTCGGCAAGTTCGAACCGATCCCGGCGGCCATGCTCGACGAGGCGCAACAGGTCTGGAAGAAGCAGGCACTGGCCGGCCGCGTCGTCGCGGAATTCGTCGCTCCCGACTCGGGCGAGCTGTTCTTCTACGTCAACGATGCCGTCCAGATCTTCCCGCGACTGCTTCCGGAATGGATGATTCCGTCATGGCTCGACATCATCCAGGGACCGCCCGACCTGTACTACAGGAACAACAGTGGCACAGCGAAGATCAAGGTCCAGCGCTTGCCGGCGCCGTCGATGCCGGCGGACAAGCCGACAACACCGCTGGCGAGCAAATAGCGACAAGGCCGGCTGCGCCCGTGCTTCGCGCGGTCGATCCAGAAGCGAGCCGCGCTCCCCTCGGCCCCTTCCGAGGGAAGGTCAGAAACTGCGCCCCCATGATTATGGGTGTCGCGACCTTCGCCCCGCGGTTAAGCTTGGCCTTGCGCCGCAGGGGACACGCAGCCGGGACCATGATCATGACCGAACAGGGCGAGAGCGGTGAGGCCATCACCATCCTCCTCGTCGAGGACGACGCACCGACCTGCTGGCGGCTCCAGGACGCGCTGGTCAAGGCCGGCTACGAGGTGCGCACCGCGGGCACGCTCGGGGAGGCCCGCTCCGCGCTTGGTGACAGCGCGCCGCGCGTGCTCTTGACCGACCTGCGGCTGCCCGACGGCCACGGCGTCGAGCTGATCCGCGAGACCCGGCGGCGCTTTCCCGACACCGAGATCATGGTGATCTCCGCGCTCGGCGACGAAGAGAGCGTGATCTCCGCAATCACGGTGGGCGCGACCGGCTATCTCCTCAAGGACGCCTTCCCGACCGACATCGCCACCACCGTGCGCGATCTGGTCGCCGGGCACTCGCCGATCTCGGCCTCGATCGCGCGCTTCATCGTGCGCAGAACACAAGGGACCGCGCAAGGGTCAGTCGAGCCGCCGCCGGGCCCCGCGCTCAACACGGCAAAGCTTACCCCGCGCGAGATCGATATCCTCTGGGGCATCGCCAAGGGTTTCAGCTACGCCGAGATCGCAGGCCATCTCGGCCTGTCGCGGCAGACCGTGCCCGGGCACATCAAGAACATCTACCGCAAGCTCGAGGTGCACACGCGCAGCGAGGCCGTGTTCGAGGCGGTGCAGCAGGGCCTGATCAAGCTGTGAGCCAGGCCGTGAGCGAGGTCGCGGCAAAGGCGATGGTCACGGCGCAGGCGCTGCGGCGGCGGCGGTTCTCGCGCCTCGTTTCCTATGTCCTGCTCCAGCTGCTGATCGTGATCGCCACCATCCTGGTACTGCGGCTGGTGCCGCCGGACGATCCCGACGACTACGCCGTCTCCGAATTCTCTCTGCGGGAGAACGGTGCGGCGCGGCCGGTGACGTTGCCGCATTACACCTCGTCGCGATATTCGCTCGACGACCCGCCGCTCTACAGTGGCGCCTTCACCTTCAGGGCGCACGACGCCGCAGCGGCGTGGTCGGTATTCCTGCCGCGCTTCAGCAACGGCGTGGAGGTCGCGGTCAACGACGTCGTGATCCTCGACAGCAGGCGCGATGCCACCGCCAACCGGCCCGACCGCAACACGCCCGAGATCGCGCTGGTCCCGTCAGCGCTGCTTCACGACGGCTCGAACCAGCTCACCGTGCGGCTGTTCGTATGGGGGCCACTGAAGGGCTTTCTCGACACTGTCTATGTCGGGCCGGACGCGAGCTTGCGTCCAGCCTACGAGACGCGCACGCTGCTGTTCGTCACGCTGCCGGTGGTGTTCTCCGCCTGGCAGTCGCTGCTGGCCGTGATCCTCGCGACCATGTGGCTGATGCGGCGCCGCGAACCGGTCTATGGCGTGCTCGCGGCGGGGATGCTGGTCGGCGCGGTGCAGGCATTCGTGCCGCCGCCGGTGCCGCCTGCCCCGTATCCGCGGCTCGCCGCCATATTGCTGGCGTCGGCGCCAATCGAAAGCGCACTGGTCGTCGTGTTCGCGGTGCTGTTCTTCGGCTGGCGCTGGCCGCGTTACGGCATGCTGCTGTTCGCGCCAGGCGTGATCATCCTGATCGTCGGGCTGCTTGCGAGCCAGCCGGCGCCGCGCATCGTCTTCCTGTTTCTCGGCGTGCCGACCGTCGGCCTTTGCCTGATGCTGCTCGCCGTCATCGTGACCAAGGCGGTGATCAGGCGGCAGGATGCGGCGAGCCTCACCTTCGGCTGCGCCGTCACGATCGTGCTGACCTGCTGGTTTCACGACATGCTCTCGGTGTTCGAGTTCGTGCCGGACGATCGCACCTTCGTCACGCGGCTGTCCTATTCGGCGATGCTGGTTGCGATCGGCGCCGGGCTGACCTGGCGCTTCGCCCGCGCGCTGAATGAGGTCGACAGCTTTGCCGGCCAGCTTGTCGAGCGCGTGCGCGAGGCCGAGGAGCGGCTGAAGACGAGTTTCGCCCGCGAGGAGGAACGCGCCAGGGCCACCACGCTCGCCAACGAGCGCACGCGGCTGATGCGCGACCTGCATGACGGCCTCGGCGGCCAGCTCGTCAGCATCGTCGCGCTCTCCGAGCGCGGGCATGAGGGCGCGACCATCACTGACGCCGCGCGCGCCGCGCTGAAGGATCTTCGCCTCGTCATCGATTCCATGGACGACATCGGCGGCGACCTGATGCTGGCGCTCGGCTCCTGGCGCGAGCGCGCGGCGATGCAATTGCGGCCGCATGACATCACCCTCGACTGGCGCGTGGCGACCCCGCAGGGCCTACCGCTGCATTCTGAGCTCCGGCCATGGCACGTCATCCAGATCGTGCGCATCCTCGACGAGGCCGTGACCAATGCGGTCAAGCACGCACAGGCGCGCAATATCGCCGTCAGCATCGAGACGCTCGACAATGGCCAGGGGCCGTACGGCGTGATCAGCGTGGGGGACGACGGCAGGGGCTTTGCGCTGACCGGCACCGGCGAAGCCGCAATCGCAAGCCAGACGACGCGGGGCCTGCGCAACATGAGAAGCCGTGCCGCGCGCTGCGGCGCGGTGCTCAATTTGAGCTCGGATGCCGCGGGCACGCGCGTGCAACTGCAATTGCCGCAAATCTTTCCGGACAACGACGCGGCCCCGGGCTGAAAAGGTCCCCTCTCCGAACGTGTGGGGGGCACGGAGAGGGGATCCGCTCAGCGCACGCCGACGCGATTGACCGGGCCGCCGCGATTCATCGGCGTGCCCGCGCGAACGCCGACACCGGGCGCGCCGACGCCAGGCGTCGCCACCACGACCGCGGCGGTCGGCCGCACCACGCAGCCCCTGGGCACGCCCACGGTCTTGCAATAGACCACCGCTTGCGCCGGACTCGTGCCCAGCGACACCATTGCCGCACCCGCCAGCGCCATGACCGTCAGCCCGGCGCTCAGCGCTCCTGCTTTCTTCGACATCTTGCTCTCCTGCTTCCCGTTCGGCGCCCTGATGCAATCACCGGGTCTCGCGGCCGACGTGCAGTCTCAATGGCAAAGGACGGCGCGCCGATACATGCCATGAAGATGGGGGTACGGCAGGCGTCGCGGCCCGACCGTCGCCGCCTGATGCCATGAACATGGCATGGACCGGCGACTGACCTCCGCGAGATGGTCCGGCCCGCTCGATCCCCAAGCGGGCCCAACGACAATCAAAGAGGTGTTTTATGAAGACTTCGGTTCTTGCCGTGCTGCTGCTCGCCACCGCCGCCCTGCCCGCCGCAGCGCAATCCGGTCCCACGCCGCAGGAGCAGATGACCTGCCGCGGCGACGCCGGCAAATTCTGCGCTGAGCATATCGGCAAGCCGCCCCAGATGAATGCATGCCTGCGCGAGAACAAGGCGAAGCTCTCGGACGCCTGCCGCAAAGTCGTGGAGTCGCACGGCGGGTGATCTTTCTTCCTTCTCCCCTTGTGGGAGAAGGTGGCGCGAAGCGCCGGATGAGGGGTTCTCTCCGCGAGTCGACATCGCGAGAGTTTTCCGTGCTGATGGAGCCCCTCACCCGTCTCGCCGCTACGCGGCGAGCCCCACAAGGGGAGAGGGGAAGAAAGGCCTCGCGCTCCTTCTCTTGAAGCACAAATCTTGCAAGCGCTCCGCGGTATGGTGCTGTGACTCGCGGAGCGACTTCAATGTACGACACGATCATCGTGGGGGCCGGCTCGGCTGGCTGTGTGCTGGCCAACCGGCTGTCGGCCGATCCGCTCCGCAAGGTGCTGGTGCTGGAGGCCGGCCACGCTGCGCCATTCGCCTCGGACATTCCGTCGGACTGGCCGACGATGTTCAACACGGCGGTCGACTGGGGCTTCTACACCGAGCCGCAACAGGGTTGCCGCGGACGGCGGATCTTCTGGCCCCGCGGCAAGATGGTCGGCGGCTCCGGCGCGATGAATGCGATGATCTACATCCGCGGCCTGCCGTCCGATTATGACGGATGGGAGAAAGCGGGCTGTGCGGGCTGGGCCTGGCGCGACGTGCTGCCGAAATTCATCGCCTTTGAGACCAACGCGCGCTTCACCGACGATCCCCTCCACGGCACGCGCGGCCCGCTCCATGTTGCCGACGTTCCCCACGTCGACCCGAATGAATTGAAATGGCTGGAGGCGGCGCAGGCCGCGGGGCTGCCGCAAAATCCCGATTTCAACGGCGCGACCCAGGAGGGCGCAGGCTTCTTCCAGTTCGTCATCAAGGACGGCGAGCGCTTCGGCACCGGTAAGGCTTATTTGCGGCCGGCGCTGACGCGCGCCAATCTCGCGCTGAAGACCGGCGTGCGCGTGACCCGCATCATCATCGAGCGCGGCCGCGCGATCGGCGTCGAATATCTCGAGAACGCACAGCCGAAAAGCGCTTTCGCAGCGAGCGAGGTCGTGCTCGCCTCAGGTGCTATCGGCTCGGCGCAACAGCTCTTGCTGTCGGGCATCGGCCCGGCCGACGAATTGAACGCAGTCGGCGTGAGTGTGGTGCATGACCTGCCCGGCGTCGGCAAAGATCTCCAGGATCACATCAATATCCCCATCACCTTCTACACCAAGGAAAAGATCGGCGTTGGCGCCTGGACCGATGAAAGTCTCGCCAAAAGCCTTCAGGAGTGGCAGGCGAGCCGCTGCGGTCCGCGCACCTCGCCCTGGGTCGCCGCCGGTGCGCATGTGAGGAGCCGCAGCGACGTCGAGCCCGACCTTCAGCTCTACGGCGCGATCAGCCCGCACCGCGACTATGTCCGCTTCCTGTCATCGAAGCCCGGCATCACGCTGCACGCGACGCTGCAACGGCCGAACAGCCGTGGCCAGATCACGCTGCGCTCGGCCGATCCGATCGAGTATCCCGCGATCGATCCCGGCTATTTCGTCTCGGACGCAAGCGGGAGCGACATCGCCACGATGATCGAGGGCGTGCGCATCAACCGCCGCATCGCCGCGCAATCGCCGTTGAAGGAAATGATCGAGGGCGAGGTCACGCCGAGTGCGGAAGCGAGAAGCGACGCGGAGATCGCCGACTATATAAGCGGCCATTGCACCACGCTCTATCACGCTGCCTCGACCTGCCGGATGGGCACGGACGATCTGGCTGTCGTCGATCCGCAACGGTTGCAGGTGCGCGGCATCGACGGTCTGCATGTCGCCGACGCCTCGGTGATCCCGATCATGATTTCCGGCAACATTCAGACGCCGACGATCCTGATCGCCGAATGCGCGGCCGCGGCGATTGTGGGCTGACGACAGCGTCAGTCGTCGTCCGGATCGAACAGCCTGATCTGCGGGAAACCGCTGCGCGGGCGGGCCGAGAAATCGCGCGCGTCGGAATCTTCGCGGACGTTGCGCGCGACGTCATCCCAATTGGTCTGATCGCGCATGCCGCGTGGCGCGCGGAAATCGTAGTGGCGGCGCTCGGCCCAGCGCTCGCGGCGTTCCACTCGGCGCCGTTCGGAGGCGGCACGCTTCACGTCGGAATCCCTGGCCTTGGCATAGGCGTTGTCAGGCGAGGATGCGGGCTGCGTCGAAGCCTGCTGCTCGGCGGGTTTGGCGGCTTGCGGAGACGAAGCGGACACGGGCTTGGACGGCTCGGCCGCGGCGGTCTGCGGTGGTGGAGACGCCGGTTCAGTCTTGGGTTCAGTCTTGGCCTGAGTGTTTTGCGCGGCGGACTTGGCTTCTTCGGGTTTGGCTTCGTCCTGCGCCTGCGCGGGCGCCGCGGTCATCGCGCCGAACGTTTGCGAGCCGGTGAGATACTGGACGCGCTCCGACGGCGCGCTTGCCGTGGTCGTCGCGGCCGCTGGCTCGGCGCGCTGCGCCGTCTTGCCGGTATCCGGGCCCTGCTTCGGCGCGGTCGGATGCATGATATTGCCGGCGACGATGCCGCCGCCGAGACCAATGGCGATGGCCGCAACGATCGATCCGACACCGACGAAATAGGCTGTCGAGGCGCGCATTGATCCACTCCTTGTTCGGAGCGGGCAACGCCTCAGGATTGACGGATGTTCCTGATATGAGGAGGTTCCTGACGGAACCCGCGCGTCAGATTTGCTGCGCGACCTTTTCCAGCCCGATGATGCGGGTGAGCTTGCGCACTTCTTCCTTCTGATCGTCACGCAACTGGAACAGCAGCGGCATCGCGGCCGACTTCAGCTGCTGGACCTCGTCGCAGTTCGGATCGATCGGCACGCCCGGCGCGTTCGGATTGGAGAGCTTGTTTGCCGAAATCTTGCGGACAACATTGCGTAGCGCGGTCTCGACCGAGGGCCAGTAATATTCCTGCGAGGACGACAGTTTCAGGCGATCCCTGATGCCCGAGATCTGTACCTCGGAGAGCAGCGAATAGGATTTCTGCGGCTGCGGCTTGGCAACGACTTTCGGCTTGGCCGGGGCTTCGACGGCCGGAGCCTCTGCAGCGGCGGGAGCCTCGTTCACGCTCGCCTTCGGCATCGGGAAATCGGACGGCGTGGCGGCGGCAAAGGCCTGGCGCAGCGGCTCGGCCAACACGGGCATTTGCGAGAGCTTGTCGGCCGGCACCTGCACCGGCTCGATCGCGGCCGAGGCCAGCGCCAACGTCGGAAGCAGCCGGTCGGCCTTGGCGGCACGGTTGGCGGCGAACGGCTTGGGCGGCGGCGCTTGCGTGATCATCTCAGCGTTGACGCTGGGCACGCTGTCCCGGCCCAGAATGGCGGCGGTGGCGGCGCCGAGAACGAGGAAGCAGGTCAGCACGACGATGGTGATGGCTTTCGACAAACGTCTCTCCGCGTCCGGCTTCAAGTCCACGTGATCACAGCCCGGAAACTGGGCGGTAATTAAGGCTCAACCGTGCCATTGCGGCGGCAATCGCGCGGACTGCGGCGACATGGCCAGGAAACATCAACGAAATCAGGCCGCTAGCGCCAGATCATAGGCGTCCTGGATATCCGCGACGATCTCGGAAGCCTCCCAGACCGCGCGCGGCTCGACCGATTGCAGCGTCACCGTCCAGTTGCCGCCCCGGCGGGTGCGGGGCACGCTGAGGATGTCGAAGCGCACGTTGCGGCACAGCGGATGGCGGGCCAGCGCATGCGCCACGCGGAGGCGGATTTCATCCAGCGAAGCCTGTGTCTTGGAGTTGAGAAAATCGAAATCCATCGCCTGTCCCTCTCGGTCCCGATTGGCGGCCGTGAGGGGATTCTTGACCGGCGATGGTTAATCTGCCGTTAAGCGCGGCGGGGCGCAGGCGCCCGGGATTAGCTGTGATTGGGCGGTACAGCCTTCTCCATCGCCCCGTTCTTACGGGGAGAGGGGTCGGGGTGAGCGGCGGGCGAGGTGAAGAGAACTAGCGTCCGCGCGCTTCGCGATATTCAGACAGCGTCCGCGCGACGAGATCGTCCACTGCGAGCACCTCGGCGACGCCCGACGTCGAGTGCCCCCCGCTCCAGATGTCGCGCCAGCGTTTTGGACGGGTTTCGCGCGCGGCGAGGTCGATGTCCTTGCCGATATCGATCGCGCCGCGCGCCGGCAGGTTGTCCGGATCGAGGCCGGCGGCGATGATCGACGGCTTCAGCATGTTGGTCTGGAGCCCAGTGAACGCGGTGGTCAGCACAATGTCGTCGGCGCTGCTCGCAACCAGCATCTGCTTGTAGCGGTCATCCGCCATGCTCTCGGGCGTGGCAATGAACTTCGTGCCCATATAGGCGAGATCGCAGCCGAGCACCTCGGCTGCGTGCAGCGCGCAGCCGTCGCTGATGCCACCCGCAAGCACGATGATGCCGTCGAAGAATGTGCGCACCGCGCGGACGAAGGCAAACGGGTTGAGCCAGCCGGTCTGGCCGCCGGCGCCCGCCGTAAGCAGAACGAGCCCATCCGCGCCCGCTTCCGCCGCACGCTCGGCGTGACGGATCGAGGCAACGTCGGCGAGCACCAACGCGCCGGCGTCATGCAGAGGCTTCAGCACGGGCGCGGGCGAGCCGACCGAGGTGATGACGATCTCGGGCTTGTGCCGCAGCAGCACATCCAGGTCCTGCTCAAGCCGCGCGTTGGAGCGATGCACGATCAGGTTGGGGCAGATCGGCGCCGGCTTACACCCGGTCCGGTCGGCATGATGCTGCAATCGCGTGTCGATCTCGGTGAGCCACTCGTCGAGCTGTTCCGTGCTGCGGCAATTCACCGTCGGAAAACTGCCAATCACGCCGCTGCGGCAAGCGGCGATCACGAGCTCGACGCCCGAGACCAGAAACATCGGCGCCGCGATCAGGGGCAGGCTGAGACGATCGCGGAAATGGTGCAGTCGATCGGACCTCACACATGCCTCCCTACGGCTTTGCTGTTTCCAGCCGCATTCATTGTGCTAGCGTTGCGGCAACATTGGCACGACGAGAAGCCGATGACAAAACGACGAGGAAACATATGCCCGATCCGCTCTACGCATTTCCTCCGGTTTGCGCGCAGACGCTACGGGCGCTGGCGCGTTACCCCGGCCGCACGGCTTTCAGTTGGCCCAGCGGATCGCTGACCTATCAGGGTGCGACCGACTTGATCGGCCGCATCCAGGGCGTGTTCATGCGGCTTGGCCTTCAGCCCGGCGCCCGCGCGGCCTTCCTCACCGCCAACCGCGCCGACACCTGGTGCGCGGGCGTTGCCGCACAATTGTCGCGGCTCGGCATCACCTGGCTGCATCCGCTCGGATCGCTGGACGACCAGCTGTTTCAGCTCGAGGATTCCGAAGCCGAGATGCTGGTGGTCGATGCGTCCGCGTTCCGTGACCGCGGCGGCGAGCTCGCCGCCAAGGCAGGCCGGCTCAAAGCCGTCTTCACGATGGGACCCGCCGACTATGGCGTCGATCTCTTGCAGGCCATCGAGACCGCGGGCCATGCGTCGCCGCGCTGCCTCGCTGGCCCGAACGACCTCGCCGCGCTGAACTACACCGGCGGCACCACCGGCAAATCCAAGGGCGCGCTGCGTTATCATCGCGAATATGGCGGCTACGCCGCTGCAATCCTCGCCGATTTCGAGATCCCGGAGGCCGCGCGCTATCTCACCGTCGCGCCGATCAGCCACGTCGCGGGCACGAAAGTGCTGCCGACCCTGATCCGCGGCGGCACTGTGCACATGCTGAAGGGCTTTGATCCCGAGGCCGTGCTGACGACCATCGCGCGGAGCGCATCAACTTCACCCTGCTCGTGCCGACCATGATCTACGTGCTGCTCGACCATCCCGCGCTTCCCAACACCGACCTCTCATCGCTGGAGCTCGTTCTCTATGGCGCCTCCGCGATAGCACCGAGCCGGCTGGTGGAGGGTATCGAGCGCATCGGCCCGGTGTTCTCGCAGCTCTACGGCCAGACCGAGTGCTATCCCGTCTCGGTGCTGCGCAGGGCGGACCATGATCCGAAGACGCCGGAGCTGCTTTTATCCTGCGGCTTCCCGATCGCGGCCTGCGAGGTCAAAATCCTCGACGACAACGACCAGGAGGTGAAGACCGGCGACGCCGGCGAGATCTGCGTGCGCGCCCCGCATGTGATGGCGGAATACTGGAAGCGGCCGGACATCACGGCCGAGACACTGAAGAACGGCTGGCTGCATACCGGTGACATCGCGCGCAAGGACGAGCGCGGCTACATGTTCATCCTCGACCGCAAGAAGGACATGATCATCTCCGGCGGCTTCAACATCTTCCCGCGCGAGGTCGAGGACGTGTTGTCGCAGCATGCCGGCGTCGCAATGGTCGCGGTCGTCGGCATCCCCGACGAGAAATGGGGCGAGGCGGTCACCGCAATCGTCGTGCCGCGCGAGGGGGCTCAGCCCAATCCCGACGAGCTGATCAACCTGGTGAAATCGCGCAAAGGCCCGGCGCATGCACCGAAGCAGATCCAGTTCGTCAAGCAGTTGCCTATGACCGGCGTCGGCAAGGTCGACAAGAAGGTGCTGCGCGCAATCTTCTGGAGCGGGCGGGACCGGATGGTGGGGTAATCGTCCAGATTGCAATGCCGGTTCCTGACACACGAGCCACGCGAAAGGCCGGCGCATGTCGGCGTTTCCACCCGGGATTTTACGGTGTTGTTGTGGCCGCCCGACAACAACGTGCCACGGACTGCGCGGGCGCGATGCCCGCGCAATTGCGGGCGAATCAGCGAATCAACTAGACCGCTAACGGGGCTGGGAAGCGGAGTGTAAAATGAGAGTCGCTTCCTTGGAAAGTGCGGTGGCTGCGGTCACGTTGATCACGGCTATCATTGTCTTGCTGTGGGAGATCGAGATCGTCTACGGCATGTGAACTGGCAGGACGCTGGCGTCGAACAAGAGGCCTCCGGACAAGAAGAGGTTCGCGACCAGGGCATCCCTTCCGCGGCGGCGGAAGCCTGCCATTCAAACGGATCCGGGAGTGACCGCGGGTACCGGCCGTCACGATCACCGCTTCTCGATCACGAGGCTCTGCACCGCGCGACCGAAATAGCCCTGCCGGTCGGCGAGCCGCGACATCGCAAGGCCCGTGCCGTCGGGACCGATCCAGGATTCGCCGTCGAGCAGGATCCACTCGCCGACCGGCTGGCGCGAAAAGCTCACGGTGAGGTCGGCGTTGATGTAGGTCCATGCGCGGAAGTCGAGCGTCGAGGCGGTGCCGTTGGAGAAATCGGCGGCGACCACCGCGCGCATCGCCTGCGAGACCGCTTCGCCCTCGATCAGGGGATGGGCGACGCGAAACCAGATCGCACCGGCGCCGGCCTGGCCGAAGCGGCCGCGCGCGGCACGCATCGAGACCGATCGCACGAACGGGCTGGTGGCGGCGTGGCCGTCCTCGACCAGCGAGTCCTCGGGCGAGGGCAATTCGACCGGCAGCGCCTTGACGTCGTCGGGCAAGGTCAGCGCCTGGCGCTTGATCTTGAGCACGGTCGCGCCGACGACCTGCACGCCGTCGGCGAGCAGCTTGATGCCGCAGAGCTGGATCTTGCGGCCCTCGCGCAACACCTCGGTCGCAATCGTGAGCGGCGCCACCGGCACCGGCCGCATCAGGTCGATGGTGACGCGGGCGATATCCACCGCGACCTGCGTCGGGATGCGCTCGGCCGCCCACGTCACCAGCGAGGCTGGTGCCGAGCCGTGCTGCATGCATCGGTCCCACGGGCCCGCGGCATCGGGGCTCGTGACCACGCTGTTGCCGTCGACGCGGTAGATGGCGGTCATCGCTCAAATCTCTGTTGGCTGAAACGCTAGGAGTCCGAAATTCAGCTGTCGTCCCGGCGAAGGCCGGGAGCCATTACCCCATGGAGAAGTTTGGCGCGAAGCTCTCAACTTCGAGTCTTCGTCAAACTACTCCCTGTGGCTATGGGTCCCGGATCAGCGCTCCGTTTGTCCGGGACGACGGATGAGAGATGCCGAACGACAGCGTGGATCACAGCGGCGGATCGATCGCCTCGTCGTATTCCTTCTTGAAGCGCGCGATCAGCTCGGCTGCGGGCATGACCTTCTCCACGCTGCCGATGCCTTGGCCTGAGCCCCAGATCTCCTTCCAGGCCTTCGGCTTGGCGCGCTCGCCAGAGGCGTCGGTGCCGAAATTCATCTTGGAAGGATCGGACGTCGGCAGGTTTTCCGGATCCATGCCGGCGGCCAGAATCGACGGCTTCAGATAGTTGCCATGCACGCCGGTGAAGAGGTTGGAATAGACGATGTCGTCGGCCGTCGCGCCCGCGATCATCTCCTTGTAGTTCTCGACTGCATTGGCTTCCTTGGTCGCGATGAAGGCGGAGCCGATATAGGCGAAGTCGGCGCCGAGAATGCGCGCGGCGCGGATCGCCTTGCCGTTGCCGATCGCACCGGACAGCGCGATCGGGCCATCAAACCATTTTCGCGTTTCAGCGACGAACGCCAGCGGCGAGATGGTGCCGGCATGGCCGCCGGCGCCGGCGGCGACCAGGATCAGGCCGTCGGCGCCCTTCTCGATCGCCTTGTGCGCGAATTTCTGGTTAATCACGTCGTGGAAGACGATGCCGCCCCAGCCGTGCACGGCCTGATTGAGTTCCTCGCGCGCGCCGAGCGAGGAGATGATCATCGGCACCTTGTACTTGGCACAGAGCTGCATGTCGTGGTCGAGCCGGTTGTTCGACTTGTGCACGATCTGGTTGACCGCGAACGGCGCCGACGGCTTGTCGGGATGCGCGCGGTCATAGGCCGCGAGCTCTTCGGTGATCCGCGCCAGCCACTCGTCGAGCAGCTCCGGCGGACGCGCGTTCAGCGACGGAAACGAGCCGACCACACCCGCCTTGCACTGCGCGATCACGAGATCGGGCACCGAGATGATGAAGAGCGGCGAACCGATCACGGGGATCGAGAGGCGCCCTTTGAACAAGGCGGGCATGGACATTGCGAAACGATCCTTTTTTGGCAGACAAAATCGAAAGCTGGAAGCCATACCAACAAGGCAATCTTTCCACTGTCAAGTATTGCGTTTTCCCGCCGCCCGGCGGACGCCGTTACCGCAATTCCAACGCGCGGAATTCGCCGTGCAAGTACACTGAATTTCCCGCTTCGTCATTCCGGGGCGCGCGAAGCGCGAACCCGGGATCCATCTCGCCATTTACGCTGAGGCATGATGGATTCCGGGCCTGCGCCTGTCGGCGCATCCCGGAATGACTGATGCCTGCGCACGATGAACCTTCACGCAATAAAATCAGGATTGATCAGCCGCTCGAACGAGAACATCTCGTCCCATTTCTCCTGCGTTAGTAGCTTGCGCTCGACCACCACGATCTGGTGCAGCGACTTGCCGCTCTTGTAGCCTTCGCGCGCGATCTCGGCGCATTGCTTGTAGCCGAGCAGCGGCTTCAGCACGGTGACGATGCCGAGCGAGTTGAGCACCATGTTGCGGGTGTGCTCCTCGTTGGCGGTAATGCCGAGCACGCAGTTCTCGCGCAGGCTGTTGACCGCCCGCTCCATGGTGCGGATCGAGAAGAACAGCGCGAATGAGATCACCGGCTCCATCACGTTGAGCTGGAGCTGGCCGGCGGAAGCGGCAAGCGTCACCGTGGTGTCGAGCCCGATGACGAGGAAGCTGGTCTGGTTGACGACCTCGGGGATCACCGGATTGACCTTGCCCGGCATGATCGAGGAGCCTGGCTGGAGCTGCGGCAGGTTGATCTCGTTGAAGCCGGCGCGCGGGCCCGAGGCGAGCAGGCGAATGTCGTTGCAGATCTTGGTGAGCTTGCTCGCGGTGCGCTTGAGCACGCCGGACAATTGCACATAGGCACCCGTGTCCGACGTCGCCTCGACGAGATCGCCGGCGAGCACGAAGTCGACGCCAGTGAGCGCGCTCAGGTGCCGGACCGCGAGCTTGGGATAGCCCGCCGCCGCGGTGACGGAAGTGCCGATCGCGGTGGCGCCGAGATTGATCTCGCGCAAGAGGGCACGCGCCTCGGAGATGCGGTCGACTTCCTCGCCCATCGTGGTGCCCCAGCCGCGGAATTCGGCGCCGAGCGACATCGGCACGGCGTCCTGCAAATGGGTGCGGCCCATCTTCAGCACGCGGTCGAATTCGCGGCCCTTGGTGAAGAAGGCCTCCTGGAGCTGACGCAGCGCGGTCATGTAGCTCTCGAGCCGCAGGATCAGCGCAAGGCGGAAGGCGGTCGGATAGGTATCGTTGGTCGACTGGCCGTAATTGACGTGATCGTTGGGGCTGACGTGCTGGTAGTCGCCCTTGGCGAAGCCGAGCGACTCCAGCGCGAGATTGGCGATCACCTCGTTGGCGTTCATGTTGGTCGAGGTGCCGGCGCCGCCCTGGATGAAGTCGGTGACGAACTGATCCATCATGTCGCCGGCGATGACGCGATCGCAGCCCAGGATGATCGCGTCGGCGACCTTGGCGTCGACCGCGTCGAGGTCGCGGTTGGCCATGGCTGCGGCCTTTTTGACGTAGCCAAGCGCCTTCACGAAGTAAGGCTCCTGGCTCATCGGAATGCCGGTGATGTGGAAGTTCTCCTTCCCGCGGATGGTCTGGACACCGTAGTAGATGTCGTCGGCGATCTCACGCTGTCCGAGGAAGTCCTGCTCCGTGCGGCTCATGGGCGCTCCTTGTTACTCGCGCGCGGCGTCATCGCATCAGTTCTGGCACAGCGCGCTGGTGACGAACGTATCGGTGCGGCAATCGTCCGGCTTGCGGACACGGCCCGGGATCAGAACCTTGGCCGAGCATTTCTCGGCGGAGTCGGCGTTCAGGCTCTTGCCTTCGCGATAGCCCTTGCTCTGGCAGAGCTGGTCGGCAGCCTGCTTGCAGTCGGGCGCGCCGTTTTGCGAGGCCGGGCAGGCCATGCGTCCTGACACCATGGTGGATGGCGTCGCCAGGCGCGACAGGTCGTTCATGGTCTCGCTCGGGCTTTTGATCGGCGGCAGGATCGAGGGCAGCTTGTCGAACAGCTTGCCCATTTCGTTGATCAGCCCGAGATTCTCCTCGCGCGGCGGCGGCGCCGGTGAAGCGGGAGTCGAGGGCGGCGGTCCCTGCTCCTGCAAGCCGAGCGGAGGCGATGTCGATTGCGGCGATGCCGATTGCGGCCATCCGGTCGCGCCGGAGCCGACCAGGAGCAGCAGCATCGCTGAAGTCAGCGTCCCCAGCCGCACCGCCGGATTGCCGGATCGAACCATCATGACGGCAACCGTAGCCGAAGCCGGCGCGGTGGCAAAGCGCCGACGTCCTAGATCAGCTTGATTGCGATCACGAAGCCCAGCACGAGCACCGCGGCGCCAATCGCCACCCACAATCCGAGATGCTTCTCGATCCTGACCCGGATCCAGTCGCCATAGCGGTTGAGCAGGATCGCCACGATGAAAAAACGTCCACCGCGCGCAACGATCGAGCACAGGATGAACAGGCCGATATTGTAACCGGCAAAGCCCGAGGTGATGGTAACGAGCTTGTAAGGGATCGGCGTCAGGCCCTTGAGCAGGATGATCACCGCGCCCCACTCGGCATAGGAGGCGCGGAAGGCATCGACCTTGTCGCCGAGGCCATAGACCTGGATCAGCCAGTGGCCGACCGAGTCAAAGAGCAGCGCTCCGATGGCGTAGCCCAGCAGGCCACCAACCACCGAGGTCGCAGTGCAGACCGCCGCATAGACCCAGGCGCGCTGCGGGCGCGCCAGCGACATCGGGATCAGCATCACATCCGGGGGGACGGGAAAGAAGGAGCTTTCTGCGAAAGCCACGGCGCCCATGATCCAGAGCGCGTAGGGCTTATGGGCGGCGTCAATGCACCAGTCGTAGATACGTTTCAGCATGGCGCCGCGATGAAGCACCATGGGGCGGATTTGTCCATGCCGAGATTGAGGCGATTTGTGACGTTTCTAGTGGCGCTTGCGCGCCACCCGCCCCTCCAGCGCGACAATCGGCCGCCTGGCGGCAACGCGCGGTGACGCAACTTTGGGCAGCTTCATCGGCGACTTCGGCAGCTTCTCGGCGATGCCGAGCATGTCTTCCCGCCGCGTCATTTCGCGCCAAACGTCCTCAGGGCGCACGCCGGCCGACGCCCAGAGCACGGTGAGATTGTAGAGCAGGTCAGCACTTTCCCGGATCACGGCTTCGCTATCGCCGTTGACCGCATCGATCACGACCTCGATGGCCTCTTCGGCCAGCTTTTTCGCCATTTTGGAAGGACCACGCTGAAACAGCCGCGCGGTGCGCGATGTTGCCGGATCAAGGTCCCTGGCCGCGAGCACAGCCAGATATAGCCGCTCAAGCGAATCACTCATGGTACTCGAAACTACTCTAAACCAATGGCGAGCGCGTTAACGCCCGACGTAAAAAGCAAGAAACAAGCCGCCGCGGCAAGCGCGACGGCATGTTGTGGTCAATCGTTGGTGGCCAAAGCTAGTAGCAGTTCGTGTAGTAGCCTTGGCCGCAGAGCTCGGACGGAGCGGTGCCGCCGTAACGCTGATACTGGTAGTTCGGGCCCGGACCGTAATAGGGGCCGTTGCCGTAGTAGGCAGGCCCGCTGTAATAGGCAGGGCCGCTGTAATAGGCGGGACCGCCATAGTACGGCCCGTCGTCGTAGGCGTAAGCGTTGCGGGTCGCCGCGATTGCAAGCCCGGTGCCGACGATGCCGGCAAAGGCTGCGGCAGCCGCCGCGCCGCCGCCGCCATGCCAATGGCGGCCGCCTGCGTACGAGGCGGTTGGGGCGACCGCGGTCAGCGCCAGCACTGCGGCGGTAGCAAGGACGGCCTTGCGGCCGGCAAACTTCGAAAATCTGTCAAACATGTGTTGGACCCTCCTTGGGACCTCCAATGGCGCCTGGAGACAGGCTCATGTCTCTCAAACACCCGCATCCCATGTTGGGTTCCCCAACCCCAACACAAGCTGAACGGGGTTGCGTGATCGTGACGCAACCGCCGCTCATCCGCCGTTCATGTTGGCGCGGACAGAGTTATCGCCAGCCGGCGCTGCGAGCGTCATGAAACCACAATGCGGGACCGGCGCGACTGATGTTGGGATTCAAGACAATCGTCCTCCGCTGCCTGCTGGCTCTTTCGATCTCGCTTGCCACCCTCGCCGCACGCGAGGTCAATGCGGCCGAGACCGCCGCGCCGTCCGCGGCGATCCACTTCACCTTCGACCGCCCGCTCGATGCGAGCATGGCGCCGTTCTTCCTCGCCGCAAAAGACGGCAGGTTCGGCGCCGAGCGTCTCAACGTGTCCTTCAACACCGCGGCGGGATCGCCGGAAACAATTGCGCGCGTCGCCAAGGGCGACAGCGAGCTCGCGCTCGTCGACATGAACGAGTTGATCCGCTTTCGCGACAAGGACGATGCGGCGCCGGTCAAGGCGGTGTTCGTGCTGTTCAACCGCGCGCCTTACGCGATCGTCGCCCGCAGGAGCCGCGGCGTCCACCTCTTGCCCGATCTCGACGGCAAGACTGTCGGCGCTGCCGACGGCGACCTGTCGATGCGGCTGTGGCCGGCGCTGGCGCAGCAGAACGGCATCAATACCGCGCATGTGAAATTCCACAAGATGAGCGCAGCGGTACGCGAGCCGATCCTCTCCGCGGGACAGGTCGATGCCGTGGCCGGCTTCAGCTATCTTTCGGCGGTCAACCTGCGCGACCGCGGCGTACCGGGGAGCGATCTCGTCGTGCTGCGCTATGCCGACTATGGCTGCGAGGCCTATGGCTTTGCCGTGATCGCCAATCCCGCTTTCGCCGCGGCGAAGCCAGACGCGGTGAAAGGATTTGTCCGCGCATTGATCGCCGGCATCAACGCGACCGTCAAGGAGCCCGCGCGTGCGGGGGACGAGGCCGCAAGCCGCATCGACGATGGCGACCGCGACCTGGAGCTGGAACGCCTGCGCACCGTGCTCGTCGACAACATTCTGACCGACGAGGTCCGTCGCAACGGCCTCGGCGGGATCGACCCGGCACGCCTGGAGCGCTCGATCGACCAGGTCGCACAGGACTTCAAATTCCGCAAGCGGCCCGCCGCGGGCGATATTTTCGACGACCGCTTCCTGCCGCCGGTGCAGGGGCGGCTGATCAATTGAGACGCAGATCTTGACCTTTGGTACACGGTCCATGTGAATGGACCGTGGTGCATCACTTTCGAGTTCGAGAATGGTGAGGCCTATCGGGTCGATTTCGAGCAACATCACTAACTGAGCCGAGAGCGCCATGGCCGAATATCCTGCCAAGAGAAATCCGCGTCGCTGTCCCGTTCATCCCGGTGCAGTGCTCCGCGAAGACATGCTGCCGGCCTCGGGCAAGACCAAGGTCGAGATCGCGCGCCTCTTGAGCATTTCGCGGCAGCATCTTCACGACATCATGGAAGAGAAGAAGCCGCTATCGCCGGAGGTGGCGGTGCGCGTCGGAAAGCTGTTTGGAGGCGGCGCCGGCATCTGGGTCCGGATGCAGGCCGCTTACGACACCTGGCACGCGGAACAGACGGTGGACGTGAGCCATATCCCCACCTTGAAGGTGGCCTGAGACGTCCACACCAGTGTAGTCTTGCGACTCTTCAGTCGGTTGACTGACGACCTTCCCGCGGTCAAGCGTATCTCATGTCCATTTTTCGCCTCTACACTCGCGTTCTCGAGCTGCTCGGCAAGGAGGCACGGCTGGGCTGGCTGCTCGCGGTCGTCAATCTCCTGCTTGCGGGCTCGCAGTTCGCCGAGCCGGTGCTGTTCGGCCGCATCGTCGACGTGCTCTCCGGCAAGACGGAGGCCGGATCGAGCTCGGCTTGGCCATTCCTGATCGCCTGGGTCGCGTTCGGGCTGTTCACCATCGCCTGCAGTGCGCTTGTCGCGCTGCAGGCCGACCGGCTCTCCCACCGCCAGCGCCAGGCGGTGCTGACCAGCTATTTCGAGCACATCCTGCAACTGCCGCTGACCTTCCACTCCGGCACCCATTCCGGCCGGCTGATGAAGGTGATGCTCAACGGCACGGACGCGCTGTGGCGGCTGTGGCTCGGCTTCTTCCGCGAGCATTTTGCCGCGATCCTGTCGGTCGTGGTGCTGCTGCCGCTGTCGCTCTATCTGAACTGGCGGCTCGCGATCCTGCTGTTCGTGCTCTGCATCGTGTTCACCGCGCTGACGACCTTCGTCGTGCGCAGGACCTTCGGCATGCAGATGGAGGTCGAGGAGCATTACAGCGAGCTGTCCGCGCGCGCCTCCGACGCTCTCGGCAACGTCGCTCTGGTGCAGAGCTTTGTACGCGTCGAATCCGAGGTGAAGGGCTTGCGCTCCGTCGCTGATCAGCTGCTCGCGGCGCAGATGCCGGTGCTGTCGTGGTGGGCGCTCGTCACCGTTATCACGCGCGCCTCCACCACCATCACGGTGCTGGCGATCTTCACGCTCGGCATCGCGCTGCACGATCAGGGGCTCACCTCCGTCGGCGAGATCGTGATGTTCGTGAGCTTCGCCACGCTTCTGATCCAGAAGCTCGAGCAGGTCGTGAGCTTCATCAACAACGTGTTCATGGAAGCGCCGCGGCTGCGCGAGTTCTTCAACGTGCTCGATGCGGTGCCCGCGGTCCACGACCGGCCCGACGCGATCGATGCCGGGCGCCTCTCAGGCCTCGTCGAGTTCAACGACGTCACCTTCTCCTATGACGGCAAGCGGCCGGCGGTCGAGGACCTCTCCTTCACCGCGCTGCCCGGCCAGACCATCGCGCTGGTCGGCGCGACCGGCGCCGGCAAGTCGACTGCGATCGCGCTTCTGCATCGCGCCTTCGATCCGCAATCCGGCTTCATCAGGATCGACGGCATGGACGTGCGCGGCGTGACGCTGACGTCGCTGCGGCGGAACATCGGCGTGGTCTTTCAGGAGGCGCTGCTGTTCAATCGCTCGATCGCGGAGAATTTGCGCGTCGGCAAGCCGGATGCGACCGAAGCCGAGATGCGCAAGGCGGCGGAACGCGCGCAGGCGCTCGAATTCATCGATCGCAGCGGCGGCTTCGAGACCAATGCCGGCGAGCGCGGCCGCATGCTCTCCGGCGGCGAGCGACAGCGGCTGTCGATCGCGCGCGCGCTGCTGAAGGACCCGCCGATCCTGATCCTGGACGAGGCGACCAGCGCGCTTGACGCCGTCACCGAGGCCAAGGTGAATGCCGCTCTCGATGAAGTGATGAAGGGCCGCACCACCTTCGTGATCGCCCACCGTCTCTCCACCATTCGCAATGCCACGCGGATTCTGGTGTTCGAGAACGGGCGCGTGATCGAAGGCGGAACTTTCGATGAACTCGTGGTCAAAGGCGGCCATTTTGCCGAACTCGCCAGGGCGCAGTTCATGGTTCAGGAGAATGCACGGGCCAGCGTGACAGCGGCTGAGGCTGCTGCGACTGCGGCCAAGTCCCCATAGCACTGTCGAAATTCGGCCTATTTCATCGCTGAATACCCGCCCGAAGCCCCTATTCTCGACGCACCAGCCGGTATAGGTTTGCGACGCCGCAAGCGGCGACGCTGGATTTCAGAAACCGACGATCAGATCACGAGAGCCGCCCGGAACCGGCGGGTCTCCAAGGACCGGAAATCGGATAGTGCACGCACTTCGCCTGCTGCTTCGCCTCTCTTTGTTCAACCTGTTCGCCGCGGCACTCGCATGTGCTGCGCTGCTTGCACCGCGCGCGGCGAGCGCGGAAGCGCTGCTCCTGATCGAAGCCGACAGCGGCAAGGTGTTGCAGGCGGATAACGCGACCATTCCCTGGTATCCGGCCTCCGTCACCAAGATCATGACCGCTTATGTGACGCTGAAGGCGGTCAAGGACGGCAAGCTCACACTCGACACGCTGCTCACGGTATCGCCGACAGCGGCCTCGCAATCGCCCTCGAAGATGGGGTTCCGTCCGGGAACACAGCTCACCGTCGACAACGCGCTGAAGATGATGCTGGTGAAGTCGGCGAACGACATGGCCGTGGTGCTCGCCGAAGGCGTCGGCGGGTCGATCGACGGCTTCTCCGCGATGATGAACGATACCGCGATGAAGCTCGGCATGACGCAGACGAGCTACGTCAACCCCAACGGTCTGCCGGCCGACGGTCAGATCACGTCCGCGCGGGATCTCGGAATTTTGGCACGCTCGTTCCTGCGCGACCTGCCGGAATACGAATCCTTCGTGCATATCCCGGCGATCCGCTTCGGCAAGCGCGTCACAGGCAATTTCAACAAGCTGATCGGCCGCTATCCCGGCGCCGACGGTTTCAAGACCGGCTTCATCTGCGCCTCCGGCTATAATCTCGTGGCATCGGCCACGCGCAACGGCCGCCGGCTGATCGCGGTGGTGCTCGGCGCCAACTCCGGCACCGCGCGCGCGGTGAAGGCGGCGCAGCTGCTCGAGCGCGGCTTCTCGCAGGACAATCTGTCGTGGCTGCGTCCGTCGCTCGGCACCGTCGAAAACCTCGTGCCGGTCGATGCCTCGCCGCCGAACCTGCGCGACGACATGTGCGGCGGCCACCGCAAGCGGCCGGCCAGCGACGATGACGACGCGCTGATCGCAACCAATGGCGGCACCACCGGATCGGCCTCGGCCACCGGCGGCGAAGCCCAGGTGACGTTCTTCACCGCGGGCCTTCAGCCGCCCTTGATGAAGGCCTCCGAACTGATGGCCTCGGCGGCGGCGTCCGCAGAGCCCGTGCTGGTGTATACCGGCCCGACCCGCACCGGCACCGCCCTGATCGCGGCGGTCGCGGCCGATGCCGACCAGCAGGTGACCCCGAAACCGCGTGGCAAGAAGTCGCGCGTCGCCAAGAAGCCTGACGCTGCCGACAAGCCCAAGGACACGAGCAAGGACGCCGGCAAGGATACCAAGCCGGTTGCGGCAAAGCCGGATGCCAAGCCGGGTGACGCCAAGAGCGGTACAAAGAGCGACACCAAGACCGCAGCCAGGCCGGCCGCGAGCAAGCATGCCGCGGCCAAGCCCGATGCGGCGGCAAAACCTGCTGTAAGCGGCGATCAGGCGGCCAAGCCGGCCAAGCCCAAGGCGGCCACCAAGCCTGCGGCCAAGCCCGCGCCCAACAACAGTTAACGGCTGCTCGACACGAGACCACGCCCGCACTTCGCAGCTGCGGCAGCGCCGCTTGCCGCGATTCCGGTAGCCACCCCCCGGCCTTTGTCCTAAGCCTCGAACGCTTGCCACCAGTTCCGGCAGGCTCGATACTGCCGGCAAATAGGCAAGCCCGAGACACAACGGGCTCAGGTCAAGAGAGGGGAGTTTCCATGGAGCGCATCTGGCTCAAGCAATATCCGCCCGGCGTGCCCGCTGACATCGAGCCGACCCAATACGCATCGCTGGTCGACCTGCTGGAGGAGAGCTTCGCCAAGTTCGCCGACCGCAAGGCGTTCATCTGCATGGACAAGTCGATCAGCTATCGCGAGCTCGACCAGATGTCGGTCGCGCTTGCTGCCTATTTGCAAGGCCGTGGGCTCCAGCGCGGCGCCCGCGTCGCGATCATGATGCCGAACGTGCTGCAATATCCGGTCGCGACCGCGGCCGTGCTGCGCGCCGGTTTCGCGGTGGTCAACGTCAACCCGCTCTACACGCCGCGCGAGCTCGAGCATCAGCTCAAGGATTCCGGCGCCGAAGCCGTCATCGTGCTGGAGAACTTTGCCCACACCGTCCAGCAGGTGATCGCCAAGACGGCTGTGAAGCATGTCATCGTGGCCAGCATGGGCGACCTGCTCGGCTTCAAGGGTGTGATCGTCAATCTCGTCGTCCGCCGCGTCAAGAAGATGGTGCCGGCCTGGTCGTTGCCGGGCGCGGTGTCCTTCAACGACGCGCTGTCGGCCGGCCGCGGTGCGACGTTCAACAAGCCGAAGCTGTCGCCCGGCGATGTCGCCTTCCTGCAATATACCGGCGGCACCACCGGCGTCTCCAAAGGCGCCACCCTGCTCCACCGCAACATCGTCGCCAACGTCTTGCAGAACGACGCCTGGCTCCAGCCGGCGATCGCCGCGCCTCCGCATGTCGATCAGCTCATGATCGTCTGCGCGCTGCCGCTCTACCACATCTTCGCGCTGACGGCCTGCTACCTGCTCGCGGTGCGCGCCGGCGGCTGCAATCTGCTGATTCCCAACCCGCGCGACATCGCGGGCTTCGTCAAGGAATTGGCGAAGTACCAGGTCAACAGCTTCCCGGCGGTCAACACGCTGTACAACGGGCTGATGCATCATCCCGACTTCAAGAAGCTCGACTTCTCCAAGCTGAAGATCTCCAACGGTGGCGGCATGGCGGTGCAGCGCACCGTCGCCGAGCAGTGGAAGGCGGTGACCGGCTGCTTCATCGCTGAAGGCTACGGCCTGTCGGAGACCTCGCCGACACTGACCTGCAATCCGGCGACCACGACCGATTTCTCCGGCTCGATCGGCATCCCCGTGCCCTCGACCTGGATCTCGATCCGCGACGACGACGGCAACGAGGTGCCCCTGGGCCAGCCCGGCGAGATCTGCGCCAAGGGCCCGCAGGTGATGTCGGGATATTGGAACAGACCGGAAGACACCGCCAACGTGATGACGGCGGACGGCTATTTCCGCACCGGGGACATCGGCGTGATGGACGAGAGGGGTTACACCAAGATCGTCGACCGCAAGAAGGACATGATCCTGGTCTCCGGCTTCAACGTCTATCCGAACGAGATCGAGGAAGTGATCGCGAGCCATCCGGGCGTGCTGGAATGCGCCGTGATCGGCATCCCCGACTCCAAGTCGGGGGAGGCGGTGAAGGCCTTCGTGGTCAAGAAGGACCCGAACCTCACCGCGGAAGAAGTGATCAAGTTCTGTCACGGGCAGCTCACCGGCTACAAGGTGCCCAAGCACATCGAATTCCGCACCGACCTGCCGAAGACCAATGTCGGCAAGATCTTGCGACGGCAGCTCCGCGACGAGAAGAAGGCCGAGGCGGCGTAAGCGCGCCTTGGTTCATGCCAGAGCTCGGCGACATCAAGCCGGCGGACATTCTCGCCTTCTGGCGCGAAGCCGGTCGCGACCGTTGGTACAAGCGCGACGATGCGTTCGACGCGGACATCAGGCGCCGCTTCCTCGCGCTGTGGCAGAAGGCGGCCGCCGGCGGATTGGCGTCCTGGGAGGCAAGCGATGACGGTGCGCTGGCGCTCGTCATCGTGCTCGACCAGTTTCCCCGCAACATGTTCCGCGGCGACGCCAGCGCCTTCTCCAGCGATGCGCTGGCGCGCGACGTCGCCCGCCGCGCCATCGATCGGGGCGCAGATCGCAGGATCGACCCCGGCCTGCTCGAATTCCTCTACATGCCCCTGATGCATTCCGAGCACCTGCACGACCAGCTGCACTGCGTCGCGCTGTTTCAAGACACCGACAATGCCGAAGAACCTGAAATACGCCGAGGAGCATGCCGATATCATCCGCCGGTTCGGCCGCTTCCCTCACCGCAACGGCCTGCTGGGACGCGAGACCACGCCGGACGAGCAGGCCTTCCTCGATAGTGGCGGCTTTTCCGGCTGATGACATGACCGTGAAGGGCCGGTGCTCTCGCTGCTTCGCATGTCGCTTCTCTTGCCGGCAATATTGTGCAGGCCCGCCGCACAGTCTAAAAAGCAGGACCGATTTTCAGGGAGACTGACGATGGCGATCCAGATTGGCGAAAAACTGCCCGAGGCGAAATTCCGCGTGATGACGGCGGAAGGTCCGCAGGTGAAGACCACCGACGATATCTTCAAGGGCAAAAAGGTCGCGCTGTTCGCGGTGCCCGGCGCCTACACCGGCACCTGCCACAAGATGCATCTGCCGAGCATCTTCCTCAACGCCTATGCCATCAAGGACAAGGGCGTCGACAGCATCGCCATCGTCTCCGTCAACGACGCCTTCGTCATGAACGCCTGGAAGCGCGACACCGACCAGCGCGACGAGGCCACCTTCCTCGCCGACGGCAATGCTGATTTCACCAAGGCGATCGGCATGGAGCTCGACGCCTCCGCCAATGGCCTCGGTATCCGCTCCAAGCGCTACTCGATGCTGATCGAGGACGGCGTGGTCAAGAAGCTGAACCTCGAGGCGATGCCCGGTAAGGTCGAGGTCTCCGGCGGCGATACGCTGCTGGGGCAGCTGTAAGGCGAGATCGCTTTCAGCCACATCCGACGCTGTCATGCCCCGCGAAAGCGGGGCATCCAGCATTCCAGAGACAGTTGTTGTTGAATCGAGAGGCCGCGGCGTACTGGATCGCCCGGTCAAGCCGGGCGATGACGGCCGAGCGTGGGAGAGAGCGAGCGCTCTCGCTACTCCCTCACCCTCTGCTGCAACCTCGCCACCGCGATCCCGTCGCGCGCGAGCTGATCGGCGCGTTCGTTTTCGGGGTGGCCGGCGTGGCCCTTGACCCAGTGCCAACGGATCTCGTGCGCCTTCAGGGCGGCATCGAGGCGCTGCCATAACTCGACGTTCTTGACCGGCTTCTTGTCGGCGGTGCGCCAGCCGTTGCGCTTCCAGCCGTGGATCCAGCCGGTGATGCCCTGCCGCACATATTGGCTGTCGGTGTAGAGATCGACGGTGCACGGCTTCTTCAACGCTTCCAGCGCGGAGATCGCCGCCATCAGCTCCATCTGGTTGTTGGTGGTGTGGCGCTCGCCGCCGTTCAGCTCCTTCTCCTTGTCGCCGAACTTCAGGATCGCGCCCCAGCCGCCGGGCCCGGGATTTCCCGAGCAGGCGCCGTCGGTATAGATGATGACATTGGGCAGCTCGCTCACGCGACCAGTCCTGACGGCATCAGCCCGTAGTCGCGCACGCTCGAAACGCTCTGGTGAAAGCGCAGCTTGCGGACATATTCCAGCGGATCCTTCGGCTTCACCAGTGCGCCCGCCGGCACGTTGAGCCAGTCGACCAGCCGCGTCAGCAGGAAGCGGATCGCGGCGCCGCGCGCCAACAACGGCAGCGCGGCCTCTTCCGCCTCGGACAGTTTCCGCACACGGCCATAGGCATTGAGGAAGGCGCGCGCCTTGGTGACGTTGAAGGAATGATCCGGCTCGAAACACCAGGCGTTGAGGCAGATCGCGACGTCATAGGCCAGCATATCGTTGCAGGCAAAGGTGAAGTCGATGATCCCCGAGAGCTGGTCGCCGAGGAAGAAGACGTTGTCGTTGAAGAGGTCGGCGTGGATCACGCCTTCGGGCAGCTGCTTCGGCCAGACGCCGCTCTCGAGATAATCGAGCTCGGCGGCGAGGAACGCGCGCAGCCCCGGCTGCACCTCGTCGGCGCGCGGAGCAGCAGCATCGAACAGCGGACGCCACCCGGAGACGGACAGCGCGTTGGCGCGCTTGATCGCGAAATTGGCGCCGGCCAGATGCATCTTCGCCAGCGCCTGTCCGACGCCGGCGCAATGGGTCGCATTCGGCTTGCGCGGCCAGACGCCTTCGAGAAAGGTGATGATCGCAGCCGGGCGTCCCGCCAGCTCGCGCAGCGCCTCGCCGTCCTTCGCCTTCACCGGCAGCGGACAGTTGATGCCGTGCTCGGCGAGATGGGTCATCAGCGCGAGGAAGTACGGCAGATCGTTCTTTTCCACGCGCTTCTCATAGAGCGTGAGGATGAACGAGCCCTTGGTGGTGTGCAGCAGGAAGTTTGAATTCTCGACGCCCTCGGCGATGCCCTTGTAGGAGAGCAATTCGCCGAGATCGTACTGGCTCAGGAGATCCGCAAGCTCGTCGGCGGCGACGTCGGTGTAGACCGCCATAAAGGTCTACTCGGCGGCGGCTTCGGGGCGCACCGAACGCGGCAGCGGGAAGAATTCGTTCTCTTCCGCGGCCGAGACCGTCTCCACATGCAGCGTGAAGCGCTCGGCGAAGGCGTCCATGATCTCTTCGACGATCACCTCCGGCGCCGAGGCACCCGCGGTGATGCCGAGGCTGGTGATGTTTTCGAACCGCTTCCAGTCGAGGTCGGCGGCGCGCTGCGCCAGCACGGCGATCGCGCAGCCCTCGCGCTCGGCGACTTCGCGCAGGCGCTGCGAGTTCGACGAGTTCGGCGCGCCGACCACGATCAGCGCGTCGACCACCGGCGCCACCTTCTTCACCGCGAGCTGGCGGTTGGTGGTGGCGTAGCAGATGTCTTCCTTGTGCGGCCCGTTGATGTTCGGGAAGCGCTCCTTCAGAAGTGCCACGATCTCCGCGGTGTCGTCGATCGACAGCGTGGTCTGGGTCACGAAGGCGATGTTGTTGGGGTCCTTCGGCGTGATGGTCTTGGCGTCCTCGGCGGTCTCGATCAGGGTCACGGCACCGGTCGGAAGCTGGCCGAGCGTGCCAACCACCTCGGGGTGATGGGAATGGCCGATCAGGAAGATCTCGCGGCCGCGCTTGAAGTGGATCGCCGCCTCGCGGTGCACCTTGGTTACCAGCGGGCAGGTCGCGTCCAGCGAGAACAAATTGCGGGACTGGGCGTCGGCCGGAACCGACTTCGGCACGCCATGGGCCGAGAATACCACGGGGGCCGTGGTGTTGACCGGGATCTCAGCGAGTTCCTCGACGAAGATGGCGCCCTTCTTCTTCAACCCGTCGACGACGTACTTGTTGTGCACAATCTCATGACGAACATAGACGGGAGCGCCGTATTTATCGAGCGCCCGTTCCACGGTGTCGATCGCCCGGACCACCCCGGCGCAGAAGCCGCGTGGAGAACAAAGCACGATCTTGAGGTCTGGTTTGGCTGACATTGAGCAATCTCGGGACCGAATCACCTCGCCAAATGGGCGGGAAGCGGTCGATGGATGGAATAGGGCTTAGGTACGGGCTTACAGGGAATTGGGCCCCCTTTCGGGCGCTGTCAAGGCACTATCTATAGCAGAACCATTGCGTGGCTACCCCCTCCGGGCTTATATAGCGCGAATTCCCAGTCATCGCTGATGACCACCGGTTTCGCCTCCAAAAGGGGTGGGCGAAGCACAAAGGAGATTTGCCATGAGCAACGCACCTCTGATGCCCAAGGCGACCGCCGTCTGGCTGCTCGACAACACCGCGCTGACCTTCGACCAGGTCGCCGATTTCACCAAGATGCACCCCCTGGAGATCCGGGCGATCGCGGACGGCGACGCCGCGCAGGGCATCAAGGGCATGGATCCCATTTCCAACGGCCAGCTTACCCGCGAGGAGATCGAGAAGGCCGAGAAGAACCCGGACGCCCGGCTCCGCCTCCAGGAGAGCAAGGTGGTGCTGCCGCCCCAGCCCAAGCGCAAGGGCCCGCGTTACACCCCGGTCTCACGCCGCCATGAGCGCCCGAGCGCCATCCTCTGGCTGCTGCGCAACCACGCCGAGTTGAAGGACGCCCAGATCATGCGCCTGGTCGGCACGACCAAGAGCACGATCGCGAGCGTCCGCGACCGCACCCACTGGAACACGTCGTCGTTGACGCCCATCGATCCCGTGACCCTCGGTCTCTGCTCGCAGATCGAGCTCGATTTCGAGGTGGCGCGCGCGGCCAAGGAAAAGCCGATCGACACAGCCTATGGCGGCGCGACGTTGCTGCCGGCCTCGGAGACCACCAAGAAAGACGAGTTCGAGCCGGCGGAGCGATCCAGCGACGACCTCAATGTCGACGCCGTGTTCGCCAAGCTGAAGACGCTCGGCGGCAAGAAGCAGGACCAAGAGGAGGAGTAATCCTCTTCTCTTCGTTCGCTATCGAATCCGATTTAAACGCGGCGGGCCAACCCGCCGCGTTTTTGTTTGTGGCCGGGTAACGGACGACGATCGCGAGAGGCGCGCCTACGGCCGCTCCGGATGATTCAGCATGTACTCGCCGAGATCGCGCTGGCGGCGGTCGGAGCGGGTGATCGCGGCGTTGCGCTGGACGTCGCGATCCTTGCGGCAGGCCACGTATTCGGGCGAGCCGATCACGTAGCCGCGGCTCTGGCAGACCGCGTCATCATCGTCACCGCCCATCGCCACCGGGGTCTGGTAGCGCGCGGAGCAGGCGGAGAGAGCGATAGCGAGGAATGCGGCTGCGAGCAGGCGCGGCGCAGTGGAGAGCGGCATACAAGGTCCCTTATTTGCCGGCACTGTGTAGCGCGGAATGAGGAAAATGTAAGTCCGCAGACGCCGCTCCGCGCTCGCTGTCATTCCCCGCGAAGGCGGGGAATCCAGTACTCCGCGACCTCTCGGCTCTAGCATCGCCGCCTCTGGAATACTGGATCGCCCGCCTTCGCGGGCGATGACAGCGGAAGTCGGAGCAACGGCGTCGCGCCCCACGGGCAGAGCGCTCTGGCTCACACCCTCCCCTTCAGCGCCTCGCCAATCTCATCCAGCACCTTGGGATCCTCGATCGTCGCCGGCATGGTCCAGGCCTCGCCGTCGGCGATCTTCTTGATGGTGCCGCGCAAGATTTTTCCCGAGCGCGTCTTGGGCAGGCGGCCGACGGTGATGGCGAGCTTGAAGGCGGCGACGGGGCCGAGCCTGTCGCGCACAAGTGCCACGATCTCCTTCTCGATCTCGGCTGGCGTGCGCTTGACGCCGGCCTTGAGCACCAGGAAGCCGCAAGGCACCTCGCCCTTGATCGCGTCCTTGACACCGAGCACGGCGCATTCGGCCACATCCGGGTGCGAGGCCAAGATCTCCTCCATGCCGCCGGTCGAGAGACGATGGCCGGCGACGTTGATGATGTCGTCGGTGCGGCCCATCACGAAGACATAGCCGTCCTCGTCCTTGTAGCCGGCGTCCGACGTCTTGTAGTAGCCGGGGAATTCAGTGAGGTAAGCCTCCCTAAAGCGCTCATCCTGATTCCACAGCGTCGGCAGACAGCCCGGCGGCATCGGCAGCTTGATGACGATCGAGCCCATTGTGTTGGGACCGACGGGCTTTGCGGCTTCATCCACCACGTCGACCTGGTAGCCCGGCATCGGCACCGTCGGCGAGCCGTGCTTGACCGGCAGCATGCCCAAGCCGACTGGATTGCCGGCGATGCACCAGCCGGTCTCGGTCTGCCACCAATGGTCGATCACCGGCACCTTCAACTGCGCCTCCGCCCATTCCACCGTCGGCGGATCGGCGCGCTCGCCGGCGAGGAACAGCGTGCGGAATGTCGAGAGATCGTACTGCCCGATGAACTTGCCCTCCGGATCCTCCTTGCGAATGGCACGGAACGCAGTCGGCGCGGTGAAGAAGGCGACCGCCTTGTGCTCGCTGATGACGCGCCAGAACGCGCCGGCATCGGGCGTGCCGACCGGCTTGCCCTCGTACATGATCGAGGTCGCACCGTGCAGCAGCGGACCGTAGATGATGTAGCTGTGGCCGACCACCCATCCGATGTCGGAGCCGCACCACCAGACCTCGCCGGGCTTGACGCCATAGAGGTTGAACATCGACCATTTCACCGCGACGAGATGGCCGCCATTGTCGCGCACGACGCCTTTGGGAATGCCGGTCGTCCCTGACGTGTAGAGGATGTAGAGCGGATCGGTGGCGGCGACCGGTACGCAAGGGGCTTTCTTGCCGTCGTTCATCGCCTTGCGGCGCAGGCTCGCCCAATCGTAATCACGGCCCGGCGCGAGGTCGCAGATGTGCTGCCGACGTTGCAGCACGATGCAGGCCTTCGGCTTCACGCCCGCGAGCCTGATCGCTTCGTCCAGCAGCGGCTTGTAGTGCACGATGCGGCCGGGCTCGATGCCGCAGCTTGCCGACAGGATCAGTTTCGGCTGGGCGTCGTCGATGCGGGTGGCGAGCTCTTTCGCCGCGAAGCCGCCGAACACCACGGAGTGCACCGCGCCGATGCGCGCGCAGGCCAGCATCGCGACCACGGCCTCAGGCACCATCGGCATATAGAGGATGACGCGGTCGCCTTTCGTAACACCAAAATCCTGCATGATCGCGGCGAGCGCCTGGACCTCGGCGAGCAGTTCGGCATAGGTGAATTTGGTGACCGAGTTGGTCAGCGGCGAATCATGGATCAGCGCGACCTGGTCGGCGCGGCCGCGCTCGACATGGCGGTCGAGCGCGTTATAGCAGGTGTTGACGACGCCGCCGCTGAACCAGCGGCCGTAGACGCCCTGCGAGGGGTCGAAGATCTTTTTCGGCGGCGCGATCCAGTCGATCTCGTTGGCCGCCTCAGCCCAAAAGCCCTCGGGATCGGCCAGCGAGCGCGCGTAAATCTCGTGATAGCTGCTCTTTCCGTCGAAGTTTCCCTGGACTTTCATGCCTGCGCTCCCGTTCCCTTTATTGGCCTGGCCTTGCCCTGACGACAGGACATTCGTCCCGCCATGACCAGGATCAAATGCCGGCCTTGTTTGAGGGGTATCTTCCCGGGAACGGGCCGCGGTTCAAGCTGAAAAGAGCGCTGCGAGCGGAGAGAGGCGAAAACCGCCTCAATATCCATCCGCCCCGTTCAGCCGTACCAAGCGCTCCTGCATCGCCTTCTTCAGATCGTACCCCGGCCGCCCAAACTCGGCGTTGCGGCGGGCGATGAAATCGTCCTGCTCGCGTTGGAGCGTCCTGGCTTCGCTCGCATTGCGGGCTTCGCGCAACACGCGCGCGTTGGCCGCAAAAACCTCGCGGTCGAGGTCGGCGAGCTCGCGGTTGGCGCAGATCGCTTTCTCCACAGCACGGCGCGCGCTCCCGCAATTGAAGCTGGGCTTGCCGGCGACCGCCATCTGCGCCCCGATCCGCTCGAGCTCGCGCGCCATCGCCTTGTGATTGGCCTTGGCCTTCTCATGGTTCGGATCGATCTTCAGCGCCGCGCCAAAATCCTGCACGGCCTTGGGGCGGTCGCCCTTCTTCAGCCAGAGCTCGCCGCGCGCGTTGAAGATATCGGCGAGCGCGGGATCGAGCTCCAGCACACGGCTGTCGTCGGCGATCGCGCGGTCGATCTGGTCTCGCCGCGCATAGAGGGCACCGCGCGCAATCAGGGCCTTGATCAGGTCGGGCTTCGCCGTCTTCTCGTTGTCGATAACCGCGGCGCAAGCCGGCCCGGCTTTGTCGATGTCATCGGCCGCGCTCGCCGCGAGGCACGCCGCGATATCGACCTGCGGGACCGCGGCCGGCTCGCCGCCGGTCGCCGCATGGGCTGTACCGAGCGAGAGCGCGCAAAGCAGCACGGCGCCGGAAATTTGGATCAGGACGGAAGAACGCATTGTTGCAGTCGGAAGCCTTGCTTTGTGGCCTTACTATCCATCATACGGCCGGATTGATGCTAGCTTATGGCGTCGCTCAAATCGGTTTCAGGGCTCTCACGTGTCGACATTCGAATGGATCATCGCGCTGCTGCTCGGCGCCGTTGCATTATCGGCGCTGGCGCGGCGGATCAAGGTCCCCTACCCGACCTTTCTCGCCATCGGCGGCGCGCTGATCGCCTTCATCCCGTCGAGCCCGTCCTGGACGCTGGAGCCCGACCTCGCATTGGCGCTTTTTGTCGCACCGGTGCTGCTCGACGCCGCCTTCGACACCTCGCTGCGCGATCTCCGCAACAACTGGGTTCCGGTCTCGACCCTGGTGGTGGCCGCAGTCGGCATGACCACGGCCGGCGTCGCGTTGGTCGCGCACTGGCTGATGCCGGACCTGCCGTGGGCCGCCGCGATTGCGCTCGGTGCGATCGTGGCACCTCCGGACGCCGCGGCTGCGGTCGCGATCCTGAGCCAGGTGAAGCTACCCTACCGTATGGTGAAAGTCCTGGAGGGCGAAAGCCTGCTCAACGACGCCAGTGCGCTGCTGATCTATCGCATCGCGGTCGGTGCGATCGCCATGGAGCATTTGAAATGGAGCGAGGTCGCGCCGACGATCGCGCTGGGGCTGGTCGGCAGCGTCCTCGCCGGACTTCTGGCCGGCCGCATCATCCCGCTGTTCATGCGGCGGGTGACCGAGGTGCCGAGCGCGATCATCGTGCAGTTCGCCACCACCTTCATGGTCTGGATCGCCGCCGAGCATCTCGGGCTGTCGGGCATCCTCACCATCGTGGTCTACGCCATCACCATCGCGCGCACCGCGCCGGCGAGCATGCCGGCACGGCTGCGGGTGCCGTCCTATGCGGTGTGGGAGACGACGGTGTTCGTGCTCAACGTGCTGGCCTTCATGCTGATCGGCATGCAGATGCGGCCGATCTGGACGCGGCTCGACCAGGAGGTGCGCTGGGAATATTGCGTGGCGGCGGCGTGGATCCTGCTCACCGTGGTCCTGGTACGGCTCGCCTGGGTAACGTTCTACCGCACGACGCTGCGCGTGCTGATCGCGCACGGGATCTATCATCCGAAAGATCCGAAGGCCGTCGCCTCGCCGAAGGGCGGCCTGATCATCGCATGGTGCGGCATGCGCGGCCTGGTCACGCTCGCCACCGCCTTTGCCCTGCCTGAAAATTTTCCCTATCGCGACTTCATCGTCTTCATCGCGTTTGCAGTGGTGCTGGGCTCGCTGGTGATCCAGGGCCTGACGCTGCGGCCGCTGATCCTGGCGTTCGGCCTCAAGGACGACGATCCCGTCGGCGTCGAGGTCGCCCGCGCACGCGCCATCGCATATCGCGCGGCGCTCGACGCGATCGAGGACGATCCGTCGGAGGAAGCGGAAATCCTCCGGCTCGAATATCGCGCCATCCTGATGCAGGCGGACGACGATCCCAACGGCGGCATCACCAACAGCGAGTTGCCCGCCGATCCGCTGCGCCGCCGCGCCATCGAAGCGGCGCGAAAATCGATCTTCAGCTTGCGCGCCACCGAAGTGATCGGCGACGATGCGTTTCATCGCATCGAGGAAGAGCTCGATCGCGCAGAATTGAGCGCGGGGGGATAAATCCCTCCATCGGCAAACTCCACCGTCGTCCCGGACCAGCGCGCCCAAAGCGCGCGCCGATCCGGGACCCATACCCACAGGGAGAAATTTGGCGAAGACTCCGGGGTTACATCTCGCGCCATAACCGCGCCCTGTGGTTGATGGGGTGGACGGCCCCCTACGGCATCAGTGTGCCAGAATGAGGTTGTCAGAAACTCATTCGCAGGAGCCGCCCGTGAACCAGATTATCCGCATTGGAATGGATACGTCGAAGTATATTTTTGTGCTGCATGGGGTTGATGAGGATGAGCGGCCTGTGCTGCGCAAGAAACTTTCGCGCAAGCAGGTGCTCGAGTTCTTCACCTCACCAAGTTGCCGCCGACCGTGATCGGGATGGAGGCCTGCGGGGCTTCGCAACATTGGGCGCGAGAGCTTCGCAAGCTCGGCCATGAGGTGAAGCTGATGGCGCCGCAACTGGTGAAGCCCTACGTGTCGCGGAACAAGAACGACGGGCGGGACGCGGAAGGGCTGTGCGAGGCGATGAGCCGACCGACCATGCGGTTCGTGCCGGTGAAGAGCGCCGAGCAGCAAGCCGCATTGATGCTGACGGGCATCCGCGACGGGCTGATCGCCCGGCGCACTCAGTTGACCAATACGATCCGCGGCCATGCGGCGGAGTTTGGCCTGATTGCGCCCAAGGGGCTGGACAAGATCGAGCCGTTGCTGGCGCAGATTGCGCAGGACGAGACGCTTCCTGTCCTGGCGCGCGAGCTGTTTGTCGTGCTGGGCCGCGAATGCGCTAAGCTCGAGAGCGAGCTGGAGGCGATCGAAGCCAGGCTGATGGCCTGGCACCGTGGCGATGCCATGGGCCGGCGTTTGGCGCAGATCCCCTCGGTCGGCCCGATCGTTGCCACCGCGCTGGTGATGAAGACGCCGGATCCGCGTGCGTTCCGCTCCGGTCGTCACTTTGCGGCCTGGCTCGGCCTCACGCCCAAGGACCATTCCACTGCCGGCAAGACCAGGCTTGGCAAGATCACGCGGGCTGGAGACGAGGACTTGAGGCGGCTGCTCGTGATCGGGGCCACGGCCGTGATCCAGCAGGCCCGACGTGGGCGCGGCCATCACTCGCGCTGGCTGTTGGCACTGATCCAGCGCAAGCCGCCGAAGCTTGCAGCCGTAGCGCTCGCCAACAAGGTGGCCCGCATCGCCTGGAAGCTGATGATCAGCGGCGAGAGTTACGACGCGGCACGGTTGAATGCCGCCGCGGTAGTCACCGCCTAACAGATTGGCCGGCCGGCGGTCGTTCGCCAGCCGACCCGGAAGCTGCAGGAGCAGATGGAGCGATCGATCGAGCAACGATGCGAGACATTCCGTGGGACCCATTGGCCGCCAGCAGGTCGCCGGGTTGTTTGGAACCCGCATCGCGCAAACCATCTTGGCCAGCGATCTAATCCATCGCACTCAACAGGCCGGACATATGGATGCAAGCGATCCGATCTCACCAAAAAGCTCTTGTGCCACGGGGGCCGTCCACATATGGGTCCCGGATCTGCGCTTACGCTTGTCCGGGACGACACCGGAGGGTGGGCGGCAGCGAGAGCAACGTCTCAATGCATTGAACCAAACCCCGCCTCCCCAGACTCACTCCAGATGACGACCTTGATCGACGACCGTCGTGTACGCGCGCGTGATGCGGCGCCTGCACGATATTTTTATCTCCACATGGCGCTGGCCTGCGCGGCCACCGCTTTTCTTGGCTTTGCACCGACCTATTGGGTCCCGCTCGCCAACCGGACGTTTTCCACGAGCCCGGTGATCCATTTTCACGGACTCTTGTTCTTCACCTGGACGCTCTATTTCGTGCTCCAGACCTGGCTCGCCGCCTCGGGCCGCGTGGTCAATCACCGTTCGCTCGGCATCGCCGGCGTATCGCTCGCGACCGCGATGACGATCTTCGGCTTCCTTGCTTCCGTGCATGTGATGCAGCATTCCGCTGCGCTCGGACAGCTAGAGCCCGGCATCGCCTTCTCGATCGTGCCGATGAGCGGGATCGCATTCTTTGCAGTGGTGTTCGTGCTCGCGATCATGAACACGCGCAAGCCGGAATTTCACAAGCGCCTGATGCTGCTCGCCGCGGTCTCGATCCTCGACGCCGCGATCGCGCGCTGGTTCCTCACCTTCCTCGCGCCTCCCGGACCGCCCGGCCCGCCGCCGGTACCGGTCACGATCGCGCCGGCGGTGGTCGCCTCGCTGCTGCTCGTCGTCGCCATGGTACGCGACTGGCGCATCGAGGGCCGCGTGCATCCGGTCTACATCTACGGCACGCTCGCGATGCTGGCGGTGAAGGTCTTGAACTGGCCGATCAGCGAGACGACAGCGTGGCATTCGTTTGCCGGCGGGATTTTGGCGCTGGCGCAGTGAGCTGCGCAACACTCCGCTGTCGTCCCGGACAAGCGTAGCGAAGCGGAGCGCCGATCCGGGACCCATAGCCACAGGCGGATTTGGTTACGAAGACTCGGAGTTACCGTTCAGCAAAACAACTCCACCCTGTGGCTATGGGTCCCGGATCTGCGCTTACGCTTGTCCGGGACGACGGCGGAGATTGGAGCTACGCCCCCGCCTTGCACGTGATCCCGCCGTCCACCACCAGCTCGATCCCCGTTACATATTTCGATTCGTCCGACGCCAGGAACAGCGCGGCGTTGGCGACGTCCCAGGCATCGCCCATGTGGCCCATCGGCACTTGCGCGTCGCGGGCGCGCCACATCGCATCGACGTCGCCCTTGGCGTAGCTGGCGGCAAGGCCGGCAGAATGCGCCACCATCGGCGTCTTCATCAGGCCGGGCAGGATCGCGTTGACGCGCACATGATGGCGCGCGAACTCGATCGCGGTGGTGCGCGTCATCTGGTTCATCGCGGCCTTCGAGGCGCCGTAGGTGACGTAGGAGATGCCCATGTGGCGGATCGAGGCGATCGAGGAGATGTTGATGATCGAGCCGCCGCCCTGCTTCACCATCACGGGAACGACATGCTTCATGGCGAAATAGGCGCTCTTGAGGTTGACGCTGAAGACGCGGTCCCAGCTCTCCTCGGTGACCTCGACCACGCTGCCCATCTCGGCGATGCCGACATTGTTGTCGAGCACGTCGATACGGCCGCAAGCCTTCAGGCATGCCGCGACCATCGCCTCGATCTCGCTCGCGCGGGAGACGTCGGCGGTGAACGCGCTCGCCTTGCCGCCCTCATCCGCGATGATCTTCGCGGTCTCTTCCGCCGCCGCGCCGTTGCGATCGACGCAAAACACCTGCGCGCCCTCGCGCGCAAAGGTCACCGCGGTAGCCTTGCCGTTGCCCCAGCCCGGACCGATCGAGCCGGCCCCCACCACCATCGCAACCTTGCCCTTGAGCCGATCCATCGCGTTTCTCCCTTGTTGTTATCATTGTAGCCCGGATGGAGCGCTGCGTAATCCGGGGCGGCGATCCCGGATTGCGCTTCGCTCCATCCGGGCTACGGATCATTGCAGACGCTCATCCTGGTGACGTTAGCACCGATCTGGTGACCGACAATCTCCGACAATGTCTGGCACTGCCCGTCATGACACACCCGCCACTCCCCGGCCGCGCCGGAGTTGCCGAGCACGACCTCCTGCATCGGCCGACGCTTCGGCTGCCACTGAAACCAGCCATCGACGAGCCGCGCTTCGGGCGGCGGCTCCATGCCGGCGCCCGTGCCCTTCACGCGCGCCTGCACCAACTCGAGACCGACAGGCGTGGCGCGCCAGTCCTCCTGCCAGTCGATCTTCTCGATCGAATGCGTCCAGACCAGCGTGAAGGCGGAAAGCGCCAGCGCCTTCACGCCGCCCGCTGTTGCGAAGCAGAGGCTCACACCGCCTCGACCGTCACCGGCGGACGCTGCCGCCACTGCCACAGCACCAGCGCGGCGGAGAGCAGGAAGCCTGCGGTATCGCTGAAGGGGAAGTCGCCGAGCAGGCAGAGCGCCGCGCCGAGCGCGACGACACGCTCGAGCAGCGTCAGCCGCGTGAACAGGAAGCCGATCGCGACCATGCCGAACAGCGCGATTGCCGCCAGTGCCTTCAAGCTCGCCAGCACCACCGCGCCGTAGAAGCCGAGCTTTGCCGCCATGGGATCGCCGGCCTGGAGCATCAATGCCGGCGAATAGACGAAGATGAAGGGAATGACGTAGCCGGCAAGCGCGATGCGCATCGCTTCCCAGCCGATCTTGTCCGGATTCTCCTTCGCGATCGGCGCCGCCGCCAGCGCTGCGAGCGCCACCGGCGGCGAGAGGTCGGCCATGATGCCGTAATAGAACGCGAACATGTGGCTCGCGATCAGGGGAACGCCGAGCTTTGCCAGCGCAGGCGCGGCAAGCGCGGCGGTGATGATGTAGGTCGGGATTGTCGGGATGCCGGTGCCGAGCAGGATCGACAGTAGCATGGTCATGATCAGCGCCAGGAACAGGCTCTTCTCGCCGAGCCCGATCACCCAACCGCCGAAGATGGTGCCGACGCCGGTCTGCGACATCATGCCGATGATGACGCCGACGATGGCGCAGGCCATGCCGACGGTGATGGCGGATTTCGCGCTTTCGGCAAGAGCGTCGCGACAGGCGCGCAGGGCGGCAAATCCGCCGCGCACGAACGCCGTGATCACGATCAACCCGACGACAACGCCTGCAACCGGCACGATCTGAAGACCGTCATCCGAGAGCGCGGCGACGACGAGCGCAAGCCCGATCCAGAAGATGTAGCGGATCAGCATCGAGGAGGCGCCGGCCGTGATGCTGGCGCCGAGAATCAGCGTTACCGTCAGCGCAAGGCCCATGCTGCCGGCATAGAGCGGCGTAAAGCCCTCGAACAGCATGTAGACCAGCGCCGCGAGCGGCAGCACGAGATACCAGCGCGTCACCAGCGCCTTCCAAGCGCTCGGGATCTCCGAGCGCTTCATGCCGACGAGGCCGTGCTTGCCGGCTTCCAGATGCACCATCCAGAAAGCGGAGGCGAAATAGAGCATCGCGGGGATCGCGGCCGCTCTCACGATCTCCGAATACTGAACGCCGAGCGTCTCCGCCATGATGAAGGCGACCGCGCCCATCACCGGCGGCATGATCTGCCCGCCCATCGAGGCCGTGGCTTCGACACCGGCGGCAAACGCGCGGCGGTAGCCGAACCTGATCATCAGCGGAATCGTGAACTGCCCGACGGTGACGACGTTGGCGACGCCGGAGCCGGAGATCGTGCCCATCATGCCCGAGGCGAACACGGCGACCTTGGCCGGACCGCCGCGGGTGCGGCCGAACAGGCCGAGCGAAACATCCGTGAAGAGCTGGATCATGCC
The DNA here is from genome assembly GCF_023101685.1 of Bradyrhizobium sp. 186. NCBI lineage: Bacteria > Pseudomonadati > Pseudomonadota > Alphaproteobacteria > Hyphomicrobiales > Nitrobacteraceae > Bradyrhizobium > Bradyrhizobium sp. 186. The sequence continues at coordinate 9,578,849 of NZ_CP082164.1, forward strand.
GGCGCGCTCCAGGAACGAGCCGAACAGGATGAACAGGAAGATGTAGGTCGCCGAGACATAGATCGGCACGCCGTAAAAGCCCTCGGTGCCGAACGACAGATGCGTGACGATCTGATCGAAATCATAGCCGCGATGGTTGAGCGGCGACGGCAGATATTGCCCGAGGAACCAGTAGACGAGACAGGCGCCGCACATCAGCGGCAGCGCCGCGCCCATCAGCCGCCGCGTGCCCTCGAAGATCAGCACCGCGAGCAGCGTGCCGACAACGAGATCGAGCCGCGTCGGGTCGCCGTCGCGCGCAATCAAATCGGCGTAGAAGATCCACTGATAGAGCCCGCAGAAAAATCCGGCGCCGCCGATCAGCCAGCCGAGCGCGCGGCCAAGATCGCTCTTGGCAGTGAAATTGCCGATCAGGCCGAAGGTGAGGAGAACGAGGAAGCCGACATGGACGCCGCGCACCACCTGGCTCGGCAGATAGTTGAAGGCGGCGACATAGAGCTGGAAGGTGGCGAAGGCGATTCCGATCCAGTAGGCGAGACTGCCCCACCAGCCCGGACCAAAACCTTCCCGAAAGCCGTGCTCGAAATTGTCGAATTCAACCTTGATGGGCGCTTCAGCGGTGCCCTCTGCCTTTTCCAGCATTTCAACTCGTCCCCAATCGTCGAGCGCTTATAGCACTGGCACAGGGCATCCAAACCGTCATGCCCGGGCTTGTCCCGGGCATCCACGATCTTTCGCGCCTAGCCGTAGAACGTGGATGGCCGGGACAAGCCCGGCCATGACGTCCGACAGTAAGAGCCGACCTTACTTGATCAGCCCCTTTTCCTTGTAATAGCGGATCGCGCCGGGGTGCAGCGGAACCGGGCTGCCGGAGGCCGCCGTCTCGAGCTTGATCTCCTTGCCCGCCGCATGCGCGTTGGCAAGCTCCGGCAGCGACTCGTAGATCAGCTTGGTCATCTGATAGGCGAGATCGTCCGACACCGCAGAGCTGGTCACGAGGTAGTTGACCACGGCTGCGGTCGGAACGTCCTTGTCCTGCCCGGTATAGGTGTTGGCGGGAATGATCGCCGCGATGAAGGGTAGACCGATCTTGTCGACCGTCTCCTTCGGCACCGAGACGACCGTAATCGGGCTCGAGGTCGAGAGATCCTTCAGCGAAGCCACGCCGAGCCCGGCCGATTGCAGCGTCGCGCCGAGCTGGCGGTTCTTCATGAGGTCGACGGATTCGGCGAACGGCAGATACTCGACCTTGCCGAGGTCCTTGTAGCTCATGCCGGCGGCGCCGAGGATCGCGCGCGAATTCAGCTCCGTGCCCGACTTGGGCGCGCCGACCGACAGGCTCTTGCCCTTGAGGTCCGCGAGCGTCTTGATACCGGACTCGGCGGTCGCAACGATCTGGATGTAGTTCGGATAGATCGCGCCGATGGCGCGCAGCTTGTCGAGCTTTGCCTTGAAGCCCGCCTCCTCGTCGCCTTCCCAGGCCGCCTTCAGCGAGTCACCCAGCGTGAACGCCAGCTCGCCGCGGCCCTGCTGGAGCAGGATCAGGTTCTCGACCGACGCCTTGGTGGCCTGCACCTGCGTCTTCACGTTCGGAATCTTGTCGCCGTAGATTTTCCCGATCGCGACCCCGAGCGGATAGTAGACACCGGAGGTGCCGCCGGTCAGCACGTTGATGAAGGATTGCGCATGCGCGCAAGGCGCCGACGCCGCCAGAGCAAGAGCCGCGGCTGCGCCGAAAATGGTCCGTTTCATGATTTTTTCTACTCCCCAAACCGGCGGGGAAATTGGCCGGATGAGGCGATGGGGTCAACCCATCCAATAGTCAAAACAGGACTGCGGTAAATGGCTGACTCGGCTCGATTTTTGGGGAACCTGGCAGGTGCGGCGACTTGGCGCAGCCGGGCCGTGGAGCGCGCCTGACCCCATCAGGTTCGAGCGCGCGATCAGCTCACTGGGAAGCCTTACTGGAAGGTCATGTCCAGGCACTTGGAGATGTCGGAGCCCAGGCCGGAGGAGATGATAATGCAGCCGCGGACCTTCTGCGCGCTGACGTCGGCCGCCCAGACCGAGTAGCCGCCGGGACCGAAGAACGAGTTGGTGTTCGGCGGCTCGGTTTCGGTGGCGTCGAAATCGTAGTGGCCGTCGGTCTCGAAGATGCGCGGCTTCTTGGTGCAGCCGCCGTCGGTCTGGACGTTGATGACTTCCTTGTTGTCACGGGTCAGAGCGAGGGAGACCTGGCAGCGGAAATATTCCGAGGTCTTGGTGTTGAAGAGGTAGGTGTAGGATTTGCAGGTCGCGGTGTTCAGCTTGCCCGGGGCAAGACCGCGGCTACAGGAAATCCGCTGGTTGTGGCTGAGCTGGTAATCATCGGCCCGTGCGGCCGGCGCCAGCACCGTCAGCAGCAGCGCGGCGGCCGAGCAGGCTTTAACGACATGGTTCATCCGAATCATCCCTACCAATATTTTTGTCGAATTGCGTTCTAGACGGAAAGCGGAACATAGTCGCGCGGGGGCCGAGGGAAAATCACAAACTGCTGGGCAAGACGTGATGCAATGCGGCGCTTTCGCAAATTGACCCGGACGCACCGTTCGTGATTTGTTCAAGCTGGGCGCCTCAATGGGGAGGATAGGATGATGGCATTTTCAACAAAGACATTTTTGGTTGCCGCCGTGCTCGGCGCGTTCGCTGCACCCGCATTGGCGCAGACCGCTGCAACGCCTTGGGAGCTCAAGCCCGACACCGGCTATGCCTATGACAAGGACGGCAAGACCTTTTCCTACAAGATGGGCACCAGCAATGCCGGCGAACTGCTGAAGGGCGCCAAGAAGGTGCCGCGCGGCACGCTGTTCTTCATCGGCCATAACGGCCAGCTCTACATGCGCAGCGGCCCGTATCTGGAAGGCGACGGCAAGTTCAAGTTCGGGTCGGATCAGTAAGGGACGGCGGGGGCGGCGCGTACTCGGTGTCATCACCCGCGAAAGCGGGTGATCCAGTATTCCAGAGGCCGTGATGGGATACGGAGAAGCCGCGGCGTACTGGATGCCCCGGTCAAGCCGGGGCATGTCGAAGACCTGGTCTGACGCTACCTAAAACGCGCCCGCCAACTCCCTCGCACCGGCATTGTTGCTGTTGCTGTCCATCCGGGTGTCCGTCACCGCCAGCAGCTTGGCCACCGTGTTGTGGCGGATCGCGACCGGGTTGCGCTCGTAGCCGCCACGCTGGAAGAAGTTCGAGGTCGGCACCTGCTCGCGCATCGCCTGAGGCATCGTCACCATGTCGAGCCCGGTGCCGTCGCCGGTGAGGTTCATCATCTCGAGCTCGGCGGCGGTGAGCGGGCGCGTGTAGCCCTTGGCGCGCGCGAACAGCACCGAGGTCAGCAGCTTGTGGGTCTGGAGCATCGGGCCGACGTCGATATCGAGCACCATGGCATGCATGGCCCAGCCCTGTGCGGTATCACCGATCTTCTCGTGCTCCGACCAGGTGTCCGGCACGGACTTGGCATGCGCGACCATGCGCTTCAGCACGCTGAGTTTGTAATCCAGCGCTTTCCGTGCCGGCCCCGAAGTTTGCGCCGTCTTCTCACCGAGCGCACGGATGAATTCGTGGCCCTGCTCGGCCAGCAGCTCGACGCTGTTGGTGGTCAGCAGCTGATTGTAGCCCATCGCGGTCGAGATCGCACGCTTGCCGCCATGTTCAATTCCCGATTGCACGTCGTAACTGCCGGTGCCGCCGGTCTCGAACGAATAGACCCGCACCGCCTGCTCGCGCGTGAGCCCGGAGGCAAGTGCGTAGCGCGCATAGACGCGCTTGAACTCGGCCTCGGTCGTCGGGCGCTGCGGCGTGAACTGGTAGAGGTCCTGTGCCGCGCGCAGGAGATCGGCGACCACGGGAAGCGGCTTTCGCGGCGGACGCGTTTCCTCCGGTTCGGGATTCACCGGCCGCTTCGGCCCGTTATAGAGCGGCGGGTGCTCCAGCACGTAATCATCGAGCGTGACCTGCTGTCCACTGCGCCGCTTGGCGTTACGGCCGCGCCGCTTCTCCGAGATCTGGCTCCAATAGGCGCCGGCCTCGGCATCGAAAGCGCCACGGATTTCCTGATACTCCGCGAGCTTGCGGCGATATTCCGCGATCGCCTGCGGCGAGGCTTGCGCCATCGCGTTGCTGACGGCCGGCGGCAGCGCGGCAGAATCCTGGGCCGGCGCCGCCGGCGCGAGCAGGACGAGCGCGAGTGGAACCAGCGTCAAGGCATGTCGAATCGAGTGGTGATGCATGATGCCCTCTTAGCAGGCATCCGGTAACCGTCACGTTAACACGCCGTTTACCATCGTCACTTCCAGGCGAACACCGGCTGTCCCAGCTCGGCCACGCGGGTCGGCCGCCCCGCCAGCACCTCGCGGAACTGGTAGATCAGCGCCGCCGTCGGCGCGTGGATCAGACTTTTCTGGTGATGGAAGCGGATCACGCGGCGCGCGCTTTCGGGAATCGCGGTGAAGTCGAAGGCGTCGTCGCGCTCGATGGTTGCGAGCGCGATGCGATGGACCGAGGCAACCTCATCCGGGTTCGGCCTGATCGCGGCACTGTCGGCGGCCCAGACCACGACCGGCGTGATCAGGTAGCCGGAGCGGGTCGGATAGTCGTCGAGCAGGCCGAGCACCTCGCTTGTCGAGAGCTTGAGCGCAAGCTCCTCGTCGAGCTCGCGCAGCGCGGCCTCGACCGGCGTCTCGCCGGCGTCGCAGCGTCCGCCCGGCAAGGCCCACTGGCCGCGATGCGCGCGCAGATGTGATGCGCGCAGCGTGAGCAGGAAAGCGGTGTCGTCGCCGTCACTGGATGCAGTCAGCGCCAGCACCACCGCAGCGCGCTTCAGTGTCGACGGTTCGGTCGCGTCAGGCAGCCGCGCGAATGCCGCACAGGCGTCTGCGATATTCCGTCTGGTGGCATCGTCGAAAGGTCTCATGATGCTTGACTACACCAGGACCGCGCTTGATGAAACGAGGAGAGACACGCCGGCAAGGATGGACCGAGAGATGATCGACAAGACCGCCGCAAAGCTTAAATCAGACGGCTGGACGATCGTCGACACCAGCGGCTTCATCCACCTGATCGGCCCGCTGTGGGAGCGCAAGGTCGACGGCCACTACGAGTTTGCGCTTGCGACCCAGGACAAGCATCACAACCGCCGCGGCATGGTCCAGGGCGGCGTGATGATGACGTTCGCAGACCGTACCTGCGGCATGACTGCCCGCTACGAGAGCGGCAAGCAATACATGGCGACCGTGCAGCTCGACACGCATTTCGTCGAGGCCGGCAAGATCGGCGACATCCTGATCTCCCGCCCCCGGGTGGTGCGGATGACGCGCAGTCTCATTTTCATGAGCACGGAGCTCAGCGTGGACGACCGCTGTGTGGTGATGGCGAACGGCGTGTTCAAGATCTTGAAGGGACCGGAGTAGAGCCCGCACAGTGAGGCAGCCACTGCTGCGCACCCCACACTCCCCTGTCGTCCCGGCGAAGGCCGGGACCCATACCCCCAGGGAGAAGTTGTGGCGCGAACTGCCAACCACGAGTCTTCGCCAAACACAATCCTGTGGCTATGGGTCCCGGATCTGCGCTCCGCTTCGCTGCGCTTGTCCGGGACGACGAGAGGCGGCGGCATTGCTGGATTGCTTCGCTCCGCTCGCAATGACGGAGTGAGATGGCTATGCTAAGTGCGCACAGCAGCATCAAGGATAGCCCATGCAATATCGCCAGCTCGGCCGTAGCGGCCTGAAGGTGTCGCCGATCTGTCTCGGCACCATGATGTTCGGCGGGCCGACGGATGAGACGGCCTCACAGCGCATCATTACGAAAGCGCACGAAGCCGGCATCAATTTCATCGACACGGCCGATGCCTATTCGAAAGGCGGCTCCGAAGAGGTCGTCGGCCGCGCGATCGGCAACAACCGGCACGCCTGGGTGCTCGCCACAAAACTCGCCAATCCCATGGGCGATGATCCCAATCGCGGCGGGCTGTCGCGGCGGTGGGTGCTGCAGGCGGCTGATGAGAGTCTGACGCGGCTCGGCACCGATCACATCGATATCTACTATCTGCACAAGGAAGACCACGCGACGCCGCTGGAGGAGACGGTGCGCGCGATGGGCGAGCTGATCCGCGCCGGCAAGGTGCGCTATTTCGGCGTCTCGAACTACCGCGCCTGGCGCGTCGCCGAGATCTGCAACATCTGCGACCGGCTCGGCATCGACCGGCCGGTGGCGAGCCAGCCCTATTACAACGCGATGAACCGCATGCCGGAGGTCGAGCATTTTCCGGCCTGCGGCTATTACGGCCTCGGCATCGTGCCCTATAGCCCGCTGGCGCGCGGCGTGCTCACCGGCAAATACCGGCCCGACGCAGCCCCGGACAAGGCAACGCGCGCAGGCCGCAACGACACCCGCATGATGCAGACGGAATGGCGGCCGGAATCGCTCAAGCTCGCGCAGGAGATCAAGAACCACGCCGAGAAAAAGGGCATCACCGCCGGCCAGCTCGCGGTTGCCTGGGTGCTCAACTCCGCCTTCGTCTCTTCCGTCATCGCCGGTCCCCGCACCGAGGAGCAGTGGGACGACTACATCCGCGCGCTCGACTACCACTTCACCGCCGAGGACGAAGCGCTGATCGATGCCTTGGTGACGCCGGGTCATCCCTCGACACCGGGCTACAACGACCCGGCCTATCCGATCGAGGGACGCCGCGCGCGGACGGCATGAGAGCGGAGACAACGATGGCGTTTGAAGATCGCTACGGGCTGCCGGTCTCCACCTCTTCGCACGAAGCGGCAAGCGCCTACCGCGAGGGCGTCGACCTCATGCTCGCGGGCTGGACCGGCACGGCGGAGACGCTGGAGCGCGCGATCGCAGCCGACTCCGACTTTGCGCTTCCCCATATCGCGCGGGCGCGGCTGCATGCTTTCTACCAACAGGGTGATCTCGCGCGAGCCAAGGCGACGGTGGCGCGCGAGCTCGTCAGCAAACGCGGCACCGAGCGCGAGCGCTCGCATGTCGCGACACTGGCGCTCGCGGTCGAGGGACGCCTGCCCGAGGCGCTGACGGCGGCGCTGAAACACATCGACGCGTGGCCGCGCGATGCCGTGGTGCTGTCGCTGCCGCTCGGCGCGTTTGGTCTGTTCGCCTTCTCCGGCATGGCCGATCACGACCGTGCGCGGCATGAGCTGTGCGAGCGCGTCGCGCACCACTATGGCGAGGACTGGTGGTTCTTGACGCTTTACGGCTGGGCCATGACCGAGAACGGCAATGTCGCGCGCGGCCGCACCGTCACCGAGCACGGCTTCGCGTTGCGGCGCGCGAACGCTCACGCCGCGCACGCGGTGCTGCATGCGATGTTCGAGGACGGCTCGATCGACGAGGCCGACCGTCTCGTCGACGACTGGATTCCTTCCTACGACCGTTCCGGAATTCTGCACGGCCATATCCTCTGGCACCAGGCGCTCGGCGCGCTGGAGCACGGCGATGCGGCGCGCGCACTTGCGATCTATGCGGACGTGCTCCAGCCCTCTGCCACACAGGCGCCGCCGCTCAACGTCATCACCGACGGCGCCTCGCTGCTCTGGCGCCTGTCCGCCTACGGTCACGCCGTGCCGAAGCCGCTCTGGATCGAGGCCGACACGGTCGCGCAAAAACTGTTTCCGAAATCGAGCCTGCCCTTCGCCGACGTCCACATGGCGCTGTTCGCCGCGGCGACGCAAAATCGCGACGCGCTTGCCGCGCGCCTCGCCGCGATCGAGCAGCGGCTCGCCGACGGCAAGCTGCCGGCCGGCCCCGTGGTGCCGGCGATCTGCCGCGCGCTGACAGCCTTTGCGGACGAAGATTATGCGGCTTGCGCGCAAACGCTCGCGCCTGTCCTCAGCCAGGTCGTGCGCATCGGCGGCAGCCATGCCCAGCGCGAGCTGATCGAGGACACCTTTATCGTCGCCCTCATGCGCAGCGGCGAGCTGCCGCGCGCCCGCGCCCTGCTCGACGCCCGCCTGCACCGCCGCCCCTCGCTTCGCGATACGCGTTGGCAGGCGGCGATGGCTTAAGCTCCGCCACGAAAAAAACACCGGCCTGACGGCAAGTGCCTGCCGGGACGGGTCGGGGCGATTTGAACGAATCGCTGATGGGTGGCGCGGTGGTATTCCGGACGGGTTTTGCGGCACAAACGGGATCGCAACCAATTTGCGGTTCGATGATTATTGGGCGGAACTTTGCCGCTTCCAAGGCCCCCCGGCATACGAGCCTGACGATGCGCCTCTGCCGAACAGCGACCCTCATGGGCTTGATCATGGGTTTGGCAAGCCCTTGTTTTGCCGAGTCTTCCGCCCCCATCCCGGTCAACAATCCGCCCGCGCAGCAGAACGCCTTGATCGACCTGCTGGCGCTGATGTCCGGCCATTGCAAGACGCTGAAGGTCGCCGGGCGCACCTTTCCCTGCAGGACGGTGGCCTACGCCCATGGCGACAAGGGCCGGGTCAATTTTACGGTCGCCGTCGACGATCCTGCCGACGACAACCATGTCGTGTCGTTCTCCGGCGAGAACGGCAAGCGGGCCGACGACAATTCCTACGAGCTGCGGATCGACCGCATGCTGCTCAACTCCAAGGACCGGCCGAAGATCGACGGCCTGCCGGTGCCGGCCGAGCAGACCTCGACCGGCATCTGCCGCCAGACCGGCAATTTCGCCGCCAAGCAGGTCTCCGACGTCACCTGCTCGGCGACCGACAGCGAGGGCCGCAGATACGAGCTGCTGTTCGTCTCCGACGGCAAGCCGGTGAGCGTGCGCCGCATCCGGCAATCGGCGCCGTCGATCCAGGATCCGTTCAAGTAGCAGCGCTTTTCTCCGCGTCGAGATTCGGAGCCACCCATGACGCGTGACCGACTGTTTCTGCTGCGCCCCGATTTCGAAGACCCAGCCTTTCCAGGCCGGCGCTTCTATTGCTGGCATTGCGCGCTGATCGACGGCGTGCTCGCCTCGTTTCCGGCGCTGGCCGACAGGCTCGATGTCGAGCGCATCGCATGGAAGCGGCCGAGGCAGGCCGTGATCGCGCTGCTCGGCGAGGAGAACCAGTCGCTGCCGCTCCTGGTGTTGGCGGACGGGACAACATCGCCGCACCAGACCGGCAGCTATCAAGGCCGTGCGTTCATCGCTGACAAGGACGCAATCCTCGCCGCGCTGTCCGAGCGCCACGGCTTTCCCGATCCGCATCCGTAGGAGTGAAGGCGCCGTAGCCCGGATGGAGCGCAGCGAAATCCGGGAAGTCCCCAAGCTTGATGCCGCGGTCCCGGATTACGCTTCGCTCCATCCGGGCTACGGGGCTCGAAATGGCCCTCTCCCGTCTCGAAACGAGGGAAATTCGGCGTTGCCTGCATCAGCCGGGACCTCGCATACTCACTTCAAGACAACTCCGGAAGCCGCCGTCCATGACCCAATCTCTCCCCGCCCTGATCGTCGTCGACGTCCAGCGCGCGTTCGACGAATGGGAGGCGGCAGGGAAGCGGCGCAACAATCTGGACGCGGTGGCGCGCATCGTTGATCTCTTGAAGGCATTCCGGGGAAGCGGCGCACCGATCTTCCACATCCGCCATGAGGGGACGAAGCCGAGCTCGTCATTTCTGCCGACGAGCTCCGGCTACGCGGTCAAGACGAGGCGCGCGAAGCGGCCGGCGAGCCCGTGATCGTGAAGCGCGTCAACAGCGCCTTCATCGGCACCGACCTGGAGGACCAGCTGCGCGCAGCCGGCATCGGCACGCTCGTCATCTGCGGCGCCACCACCAATCATTGCGTCGAGACGACGACGCGAATGGCCGGCAATCTCGGCTTTGACGCAGGGCTCGTGCGCGACGCGACATGGACGTTCGATCGGGTCGGCCCCGATGGCGATGCGCATTCGGCCGAGGCGATCCACGCCATGACGCTGTCGAATCTCAGCGGCGAGTTCGCCCGCATCGTCACCACCGACGATGTGATCGCCTCGCTCGCAGCGCTGCGACAATAAATCTCAGCGCACTCATCATTCACGTCTGCGTCGTTTCGACGCCTGCCCTCGCCGGAACGCGCCGGACACCCATGTGTTGTCACACGACATCTCAACTGGAGTGATGACATGAAGTATCTCTTTGTCGCGATGGCTGTCGGTGCTGCGGCGCTGGCCGGCGGTTCCGCGGCGCACGCGGCTAACGGCGGAAAGGCGAATCCGAATGCGCAAGCCGGTCAATCGACCGACATCAGCGCGCAGCACAGGCATCACGGCTGGCACGGACACCGCCATCATCACTGGCGCCATCACGGCTACTACCGGCCGCACTACCGGAGCTACGGCTATTATCCGCGGCACCATGGCTATTATGGCGGCGGACCGTACGGATATTACGGCGGCGGCGGCCCCGGCGTGACGTTCAGCTTCGGCTCCGGCCGCTGGTAAAACGGCCGCTGGTAAAAACGACAGGCCCGCAGCGATGCGGGCCTTTTTCTCATCCGCGCAGGATGATGCCCGCCGTCTCCAGACCGCTCGCCAGCGCCGCCTCGACCGTGCCCATGTCGGCGCCGCGATAGAGCGCTTCGCCGGAGAACAGCACCGGGCCGTCGGCGCGCGCGAGGATACCTTGCGCCTCGCGCGTCTGCGGCGTCGCCCAGGAATAGGCGCCGCGGGCGAAGGGATCATGCGCCCAGTTGGTCGCCGCTGACGCCACGACATCGCGCGCAATGTCCTCGCGTGACAGGCCGAACACGGTCGCGAGTGAATCGAGACCGGCGTCGACGAGCGCCTGCGGATCGAGCGTCGACAGCTCCGCCGTCCGCGGTCCACCGAACCAGCCGGTGAGCACGGGATGCTCGGAGGGACGTTGCGTCCACCACACCGGGATCGTCTCATCCGACAGCAGGAAGGTCATGTCCGCGAGATAGCCCCTCCGGTCGCGCCACCAGGGCCGTTGGAAACGCAGCAGGATCTTGATGACATTGCCGAAGCCGATGTTATCCGCGGCGGCCGCCTTCTCGCGCGCACCTCGCGGAAGTGCGATCTCGCGCAGCAGCGGCAACGGCACGGTGAGGATCACGCGATCGCATCCATGCACATCGCCACCGGCGCAGCGAACGGCGATTGCGCCACCGGCCTCCTCGATCGCCGACACCACGCAACCGAAGCGAATCGCAACGCCATGCCTGCGGCACTCCGCCGCCAGAAATTCGATCAGCGCGCCGTAGCCGCCGACAACGCGCCCCTGCGTGGCGTGTCCGCCGTCCATCCACTCCTCGCGCAGCGCTAGCGTAGAGGCGCGCTCAGGGTCGGCCGCGTCGTATCCCTCGACCATCCGTTCGATGGAGCGGCGCATCCGCGCATATTCGCCGCCGGCAAAATGGCGGCGCAGGAATTCGGCGACGGGAATGTCGTCCTTGAGAGCGTTCAACGCGGCGTGCAGCTCGGCCTCATGCGGATCATCGCGGTCCTCGCGCGAGAGTCTTGTGCCGTCAAAGCTCCACTGCGTGCCCTCGATGTCCTGAAGGGAGAGGTTCGCTTCGCGCACGAGGCCGCGCGTGACCGGCGCCTCGCCATGGACGAACTCGGCCCCACCGTCGGCAGCGTAGCCGAACTGCGACGCGGGCAATGGATGGATGCGCCCGCCGCAGCGCTCGCGCGCCTCCAGGATCGTTACTCTTCTCCCCGCACGCGCAAGCTCGCGCGCCGCCATCAGGCCCGCCGCGCCCGCACCGACGATGACGATGTGCTCTGGCTTGTCCGACATGTCGGCGCTTTACTGGCCCGCCGCGTCGTTCTCGAGCAGATAGCGCAGCAGCAGCACGCCGCCGCCCAGCGGCCGCGTGCTCTCCAGCGTCATCGCGGTGAGGGGCGCGCGCCGGTCGCTGTCGGCTTCCGTCGAATCGAACACGAAGGCTGCGCCGCTCGCGCCATCCACCGCGGGACTGAGGATCAGATTGAATTCGTCGATGAGACCGGCGCGCAGGAACGCGCCATTGGCGACGCCGCCGCCCTCTACCAGCAAGCGCTTCACGCCGAGCTCGCGATTGAGGATGTCCAGCGTCAGCGCCAGGTCGATCTCGGCCTTGCCCGCAAAGATGTAGGACACGCCCTCGCCGCGCAGCCCGGCGAGATGCGAATCCGGCACGCTCTCGGTCAGCACCACGACGATCGGATCGCCACCGATATCCGAACGGCCCCAGCCGATCTTGCCGTGCGCGTCGAGCACGACGCCATAGGTCTTGACATCAGGGGTTTTGGCATCGCGCCGCGCGAACCAGTTTTCGCGCGGAAATGTCTCGGTCGTCGTCGTGGGATAGGGCTTACCCTTCGCGAACTCCGAGCCGGTGACGCGGCCGATCACCCAGGCGTCGCCGCCGAGTTCGTCATGGATCCGCTCGAACCAGTCCGCGCCCGTGCCCTTCGGACGCCAACGGCTGGGATGCGTGCGGCCATCGACGCTCGAGGCCATCAGGCAGATGACGTAGGGTTTCATGCAATTCTCCGTACCTGCGCTTCTCAAGCCGCCGGCCCATCGCCCTTCTCATTGTCCTTGGCGCGATCGTTCACGATCACCGCGAGCGGATTGAGTTTTGGCGGCGCGACCAGCTTGAGCGTGTTGGTGTCGCGATGATTGAAGGGCGCGCCTTGCACAAAGAGCTCGGTCTGGATCAGATAGGTCCAGCTTCCATCATCGTTGAAGGTGATGTCGCAGCGGTAACTGTCGGTGCGGAAGGCTTGTTCCAGAAAATCGGTCGAGCAGATTCCGTAAGTCGTATCGCCGCGCTTCGCGGTGACGGAAATTGTCCTATCATCCGGCTTGGCCTTGCCCGACGCCAGCAGCACCTGCCCGCGCGGTATCGCCAGCGTCTGCATGATCAGCCCGGTCGCGGGCTCCCACAGCCAGTAGCCGACTTGGTCGTGGAAGGTGATGTCTTCCTCGGGCGTGTTGATGTGGATGTGATAGCGCAGCCCATAAAGCAGCTGCGGCCCGTTGGCCTGCGGATCGATCGGATCCATCCGGATATGCTCGATGAACACCCGCCGCTCCGGCCCCTCCGCCTTCGGATTGATGTCGATGCCCTTGTCGGCCTGCCAGACGCCGGCGAGGCGGCGGAGCGGGCCGAGATTGGCAAGGCCGTCGGGCGAGACGTCGTCGGGTTCGGTGAAGATGTCGGCGGGAACGGGGAGCATGGGGGACCTCGTGGGGATTGCGGAGGCCAGCCATATCACGAAGACCACGTAGCCCGCATGAGCGAAGCGACATGCGGGATGGGCGTTAACCGCAAAACCCCAATGTCGCCTCGCAAATCCGGCCTGCCCTACCGAGGCCCCCTCAACTCCAGCCGCGACCCCCTACTTCAACGCCAGGCTGCTGCAATACCAAGAGGTTTCGCCGGATCTCCAACCGGTGATCCGTCCGGCCTCCTTGCACTCGTCATAGGTCTTGAAGTTGCCTGTGTTTCGGCAGGTCGACGAATACACGCCACCGGAAATGGAACATCCGTGCCAGGGGTCGTTGCCTGATTTGAAGCTCGACTGGCAACCACCGACACAACTGCCCGTGTTGCTCGCGATCCTGGCAAGCTGCGCGGCTTCCGACATCGGCGACGCCGTTGCAGCGGTTGGCGCCGTCCGGGAGGACATGGTGCTGCGGCTCACCGCGCGCTGCGTCGGCTTGTGAGACCTCGCCATTTGCTTCGGCGCTTCGACCACGACGCCGGGAAGCGAGGTGGCGGCGCCGCCAGAAGGTGTCGGTTGCGACATTGCCGTACCGCTCAGGCCACAGAGCAGCAGTGCCACCGACGAGACGGCGACTGCGGAGCGCGCAAGGAAGAGAGACGGAGCCTCATAGCCATGTCCTCCGAAGTGCGGGGGACAGCCAATTCCGTCCCGAAACGGGAGGATAACACGTCTCGGTGCGAGCTGCACCACGGCCGCTTACAACCGGATTGCGGCCACCGGATATCGACCAGGCTTGCAGCAGCAAAGGCGCGAACGTCCCACCATCCGCGAAAATCATCGCAGCCGCCCAAGAGGTTGCCCAAGAGTTCGTGTTCAGCATGCCTTTTGCGTCGGTAAATTGAAGTGATAAGACCTTGGCTGGCAGGCTGTGACATCCGCCATCGGCGGATGACGCTGCTCCCAAAGCGACTTTCAAGTGAAGCGAGTGACTTCCAAGCGAGCAATCCAGGATGCAGCAGGCTTCGGTCGAAAAGTTCTCAGACCTCATCGGCGCCATCTATGACTGTGTGATCACGCCTGAACGATGGACCGGGGTGCTGGATGAGATTTGCGCCGAGTTCGGCTTTGCCACCGGCGCGCTCTCGGTCGCCAGCCTCACGAACATGAGGGCCGGAGTCAACGCGGTCTCCGGGAGCGACTTGGCCCAGATGGCTCACAACGGAATCGCGTATGGAGCTGACATCATCGAACTCTGGGGCGGCGTCGAGCGGATTCAGCAATACCCGCTCGGAGAACCGATCATTCAATCCCAGGCGGTCCCGCAGGACATCATCTCCAGCAATCGCTATCACCGCGAGTGGGCCCTGCCCAAGGGCTTGTTCGACGCCGTTGCCGTCGGCCTTGTTCGCGACAGGATGATGGTTGGAAATGCGATATTCAGTCAGCATCAGTCGGCCGGCCCCATTGGCGATGCGCAGGTCGGCGGATTGCGCCTTCTGGCCCCTCACATCCGCCGCGCCGTGACGATCAGCAATCTGTTCGACATGAAGACGGTGGAAGCCACGACATTCGCCGCGACAGTGGAGGCCCTGACGGTCGGAGTCGTCCTAACGGACGAGGATTCGAAGATCGTTCGCACCAACGCCACGGCCACAGCCATGCTCGCAGCGGGTGATCCAATTGTGGTTCGACAGGGTCGGATCGCCGTTCAATCCACGACGACCACCAGCACATTGCAATCGGCCGTCGCACAGGCAACGAAGGACGAGGCGCGGCTCGGCCAGAAAGGCATTGGCATCCCGCTCCCTCGCCCCGGCGGTGCCCCCCTTGTCATCCACGTTCTGCCGTTACGACGGAGCCACATGCGATCCGGTCTGAACCAGCGGGCCGCCGCCGCTTTGTTCGTGGCGTCAGCCTCCGGGCCGCCGCGAATACCTCACGATGCTCTCAACCAGCTCTATGATCTGACGCCGGCCGAGATTCGCATCTTCGAGCTCATTTGCGAAGGCGAGACGCGAGCCGACATCTCGGCTTTGCTCGGCATTTCCCTCAGCACCGTAAAAAGCCACCTGTTTCACGTCTTCGAAAAGACAGGATGCCGCCGCCAGGTCGATCTTGTCAGGCTCGCAAGGTCGCTCACTTTCCCGGTGTAGGTCGCGGACTACGGCGACTGAGCACTTGTGGACCGAGCTTAGCTCCTCCTCACGAGCCGAGCTCGGTCCTGTCCGCGGGTCCATCCGGCACGCTTCTTCGCTACCTCCCGCGCATTTTACGCCGCGCTCTGGCGTCTTCGCCGCGGGACGGGGCTTTGCCATGACAGGTCGGCCAGGGGCACGGGCTTGCTAAAGAAGAAGCCCTGGCCAAGCGGAATTCCGAGCGAATGGACCCGTCCGACCTGTTCAGAGGTCTCGACGCCTTCGGCGACGATCGAGAGCTTCAGCGCCTTCGCAAGCTGCACGATGGATTTCAGCACGGCGACGGTCTCGCAGCGATCAATCCTGTCGATGAAGGACTTGTCGATCTTGACCTTGTTGAACGGGAAGGCCGTCAGATACGATAATGACGAGTAACCGACGCCGAAATCGTCAAGGGCAATGGAGACGCCGAGCGCCTTGAGACGCTGGAGGGTCTTGAGGTTTTCCTGGGTGTCGGCGAGAAACACGCTCTCGGTAATCTCGAGCTCAAGCCGGGCTTCCGGAAGTCCGCTCTGCGCCAACGTGAACGTCACGGTATCGACAAGGTTCGTGCCGGCAAACTGCAGGGCGGAGAGATTGACCGCGACCTTGACATCGCTCGGCATGGTCATCGCATCGCGACACGCTTTGGCGAGCACCTGATTGCCGAGCTCGACGATCAGCCCGCCTGCCTCCGCAACCGGAATGAACTCGGCGGGAGGAATGAAGCCTCTGGTGCCGTGGTGCCAGCGCGCCAGAGCCTCGACCGATTTCACACGGCCGGTGCCGAGCTCGATCACGGGCTGATAGAACACCTCGATCTCCTCGCGCCAGATCGCCTCACGAAGCTCGATCTCGAGCACGTTGCGCTGATCCGCTTCAGCCTTGAGTTCCGCCGAATAGATATGGAAGCAGCTTCGGCCGGCGTCCTTCGACTTGTAGAGTGCAAGATCGGCGTTGCGAAGGATCTCATCGACCCGCGTGCCATGCTCAGGCACCAGGGCGAGACCGATGCTGCAGCCGATCACGACCGGGTGGCCGTCGATGTGGTAGGGATCGGCGATGGCCTGAACCAGCCGCGCGGCGAGCGCCGCAGCCCCCTCGTGCATCGCTGTCCGGCCCGGCGCCACGATCACTGCAAACTCGTCGCCGCCGATCCGCGCCGCAGTATCGACGTCACGAATCTGCGCCGTGATCCGGCCGGCAACCTGCTTCAGCAGCGCGTCGCCGCATTGGTGACCGAGCGCGTCATTGACGGACTTGAACTTGTCGAGATCGAGCAGGAGCACGGCGAACGGCGCTTCCTGCCGGGGAGACCTCGCGAGCGCGCCGTCGATGCGCTCCTTGAACAGATTTCGATTGGCAAGGCCGGTCAGGCTGTCGTAATGCGCGAGTCTCTCGATACGGCCTTCGGACGCCTTGCGTTCGGTGATGTCTTCATGGGTGGCCACCCAGCCGCCGTCCTCGCGCCGCCCGTAGGAGATATAAAGGACCCGCCCGTCCGGAAACTGCACGGTGTTGGAGATGTGCTCCGACTGGACGAGCCGGTTTTTCAGATCGAGAAGGTAAGCCTCGACGTCGAGCACGGCGGTCTGTTTTGCGAACACCTCCCGGAAATCCATGCCGATCCATATCTCCTCCGGTACAAGCCCATAGAGTTCGAGCCATTGTTGATTGAACGCGATCAGACGGTCGCTTCCGTCGAACATGCTTAAGCCCTGGGGAAGATTTCTGAGCGCATCTTCGAACTTGCTGGCAAAACCGCGCAGCTCGCGCTGGGCGCGATTGAGCGCCTGTTGGCGCCGCCAGTGGAACATCGTCACGGTCAGGATGATGAAGGTCAGCAGCAGCGCGCCGCCCAGATAGATCTTCTGCCTGAAATCGGAGCGGGAATAGATCTCCTGCTCCGAAATGCCGACGGTGAAGATGAGCGGAAAGGCGCGCGACCGGCGCGCGGTGATCAGCCTGTCGCTCCGGTCTGGGCGGTTTTCGTTCCAATACTGTGCATGGAAGCCGTCCCGCAACTCGCCTTCGACGCGGTTCGTCGGACGAAGCCCCAGCAAGGTGCGCTGGTCCAGGCCCCGCGCGGCGAGCACGACATGGTTCGCATTTCTGAGAACCAGCGTTCCTCCGGCGCCGAGCTTTGCGGTGTCGTAGAACCTGCCGACGACGTCGACACTGATCGAGCCGACGACCACGCCCGCCGGATTCCTGGCGAGGTCGAACAGCTTTCTTGCAAGCTGGATGGTCCATTTGTGCGAGGCCCGCCCCAACACCGGCTTCGCAACGTAGAGGTGGTCGTCGGCCTGCGACATGACGTTGATGAAGTGCTCGCGATCGCCGAGATAGAGCGGCGCACCGGAATAGCCTGTCGTGGTATCGACCATGTAGCCGTCCAGTCCGATCAGGGAGAACTGAACCACGTCGCCGGTCGCGATGCGGGCCTTGTCGGACCAGAATTTCAGGCTGAAGGTCAGTGGATCCTGGGCGTAAAGTGCGCGCACCACCAGCAACGACTGATCCACGCGCTCGAAGATGCGCTCGGTGTTTTCCTCGAACAATTCGGCGACGCTGTCGCCGTGCGACCGCGCCTGCTGGACCGCATCCGCCCGCTCTGACGACGTGATCGCGAAATACCCGATCCAGACCAGGGGCAGGAAGAACAATGCAATCTGCAGCGGGGCATGGCGCAGAATTGTCATCGCGACCTTGCGAACTGGTCTGACGAAAATCACAATGCGTGCTCCCGCATCGGCCGCAGGGGCCGAACAGTGCTGGCCGTCCAGAATGGCATCGCCTCTCTCCGCCTCGGTTCCCGGGGACGGCCACGGCCGCAAGCCGGCCCTGTCGTCATCCCGGGTCGCGAGCCTATCGGCGACAGCCTTAAGTTTCGGTTGGGGGAAAGATCAATTGCTCGGCTTACGGCATCCGTAAGATCACGGAGGCCGGCGGGTTTTGAGCAGTTTGTCGGTACCCGCGTATTTGGAAGCGGTGTTTTTCGCAGCGCCTATCGTTCCGCGGGGCTTCTCACACCGAGCGCACGAGCATTATCGTGCCGGACAGGATGAGGGTCACGCCCGCCGCATAATTCAGCGATCGGCCGAACGGAAGCAGTTTCTCCGGAATTACAGTGACAGTGTCACCGTAATTCCCGAGGCCTTCCCGGCAGCGCGATGCCGGGGTGAAGTTACCGAGTCGGAAAATCAACATTGTCCCATGGCATCGTCGCCGCCGATAGGTATCGATCTTCCCACTCAAGGTAGGCTTTCGACGGCATCGGGCGGGCGACGAGATAACCCTGGATCTCGTCGCAGCTAAGCTGGCGCAGGATTTGTGCCTGCTCGCGCGTTTCAACACCTTCGGCGATCACCTTGAGGTTCAGCGAACGCGCCAGCGCGATGATCGTGGTCACGATGGACAAGCTTGCGGGATCGGTCGATATGTTGATGACGAACGCGCGATCGATCTTGAGAGCATTGACCGGCAGCGTGGCAAGGTAGCTGAGGGACGAATAGCCGGTGCCGAAATCGTCAACTGCGATGCCGATCCCCATCTCGCGGAGCGCTTTGAGCTTGAGGCTGTTGACCGCGACTTGCTCCATGACGAGGCTCTCGGTAATCTCGAAATCCAGGCCGGCCCCGCCTGCGCCGGTTCGTACAACCGCCGCTATGGCCGTGAAGTCGTCCTGCCGGAGCTGAATCTGCGAAACATTGACCGCAATGCGTGAGGGATGGCGCCCGGCGGCACGCCAGCGGGCATAGTCCGCCGCTGCTGTTTCCATTACCCACCGGCCGACATCGATGATCATGCCGGTTTCTTCCAGCACTGGTAAGAAGTCGGACGGTGGTACCATGCCCATGTTCGGGCGATTCCAGCGGATCAGCGCCTCCACTCCTGCGATGCGCCCGCTGTCCAGTTCAATCTTGGGCTGGTAGTGCAACTCGAACTCTTGCCGTTCCAGCGCACGCCGCAGCATGGTGTGCAGGACCAAGCGAGCGCCGATCTGGGCATTCATTTCAACATTGAAGAACTGCACGTTGTCGCGGCCCCGCGCCTTTGCCTGGTACATGGCCGCGTCCGCGTTCTTGATGAGGGTGTGCGCATCCAATCCGTCATTGGGGAAAAGGCACACGCCGATACTACAATTGATCACGAGTTCCTGATCAGCGACCACGATAGGCTGCCTCGTTGCTTTAAACACGCGCTGCAGCACCTCATCCAGATAAGCATAGGGGACGGCGGTCTCCGCCACCCGCCCCACTACGGCGGCCGCGGCATTCTCATCCGCCACATCCGCCAGGACCAGAGCGAATTCATCACCGCCGAGCCGAGCCACGGTATCCGTCTCGCGCACACAGGCGCGCAGGCGCCCCGCCACCGCTTTCAACACCTCGTCGCCCACAGGGTGGCCGAGACCGTTGTTGATCAGCTTGAAATGATCGAGATCGATGATCGCCACCGCGACCATAGTGCCGCTTTGGCGGGCACGCGCCCCGGCGAGCGCGATGCGATCCTGTACCAAGTTGCGGTTGGCAAGCCCGGTCAGGGTGTCGTAGTTGGCTTGATGCTCCAGCTCCTCCTGATAACGCTGGATAGACTCAGTCATATGGTTCAGGCTCTTGGCCAGAGTGCCGAACTCCTGCCGACCCCTCGGGGTGATGCGCGAACTCAAGTCGCCACTAGCGACGCGTTCGGCCAGGAGGAGGAAATCCCCGACCGACTGGGTGACATTCCGTGAAATAAAGAAAGCCACCGCAATACCGAACAATGCGGCCGCCAGGCTGAAGCCGACGATCACACGGACGGTGGTTCGGGCAATGTCCGCCAGCGATTTCCGGGTGGCGATGGCGCTCTCGGTCGTGCGCGCATGAAGCGCCTCCAACAGGGGCTCCACCCGATGTGCCGCCCTGAAATAGGTTGCGGTGCGCGAGTTTATGTCCGCCTTGGTGCGAGAATACTGTTCAAACAACGCCAGGTACTCGTCGGCCAGAGTCCGAAGTCTTTCCGTCGTCGACAACGGGAGAGGGCTTTGAATCACTTCGGCTTTGAACCGACCGACTGCGCTCGCGAGATCCTCGGCATATTGTTCGAGACCGCGCCGCAGGAAATCCTTTTCGTTGCGGCGTATGCTTAGCAGGTCCGTCATAAGCCGGTCAGGCTGGCCATCCTGCAAGACGGCTTCCATCTCGTGCGCTTTGTCGCGCAACCGGCCTTCGAGGCCGGTGTCTGTAAACCCGAGTTGGCCGTATAGTGCGACAACCTCCAGGAACTTGGTCTCGTATTCGCCCACGCTGCGCATCACCTCCTGGGTTATCTCCACCATCGCCGAATCGCGGGCCAATTGGCGAATTTCCTGCACGTCGAAGCGGACTTCGCCCAGGCTGTTGCGGAGCAGCGTCACGTAGCGCGTCCTGGCCTCGTTGTGGCCGAACTCATCCTGGAACAGCAAGAAATCCTTCTCGGCACGGCGCGCCTCGAGCATGGAGGCTTTGCTCCGCAGGGACAGATCGGCAACCTGACTATCCCTATCGAGAAAGTCCTCAACCTTGAGGCCCGCATTCCGTTGGCTTTGCAGCGAAACCATGCCGACAACGAGCGTGAGACCGACGAGGACAGCAAACCCGCCCCAGAGCTTGGCGCGCAAGCTCGGGCGATCCAGCCAATCGAATACCCTGCTGATTTCTTTCGCGCGCGGGTTCATCGGAGGTTCAATCCAAATATGGAATGAAATCAAATTTCTCGATGGCCTCGGTCACTTGAGACGACAGCGAAAAGTTGATGAACTCCTTGACCAACCCTTTGGGCAGATCCTTCGTAACCAGGGCCAGTGGACGAGAAATCGGGTAGTTTCCACTGCGAATGCTACGGCTCGTGGCCGACACCCGACCGACAGGGAGCAGCTTAATCGGTGCGCCAACCCGGGCGCCACGTTCTGCCTCGCCGACCGACATATAGACGATGCCATTTGGATTTTCTGTAATGGCCCGGATGCGCGCCGGATTTGGGTCCACAAGGGCATTGGGTCTAACATCGGCCAGCTGAATTTTGAAGTAATCGAGAAACAGTTCAGTCGAACCGCCCATGGTCGAGGCTGCGAATACGATTATGGGGGCATCGCGGCCGCCAACGTCCTTCCAATTCGCAGTCCTTCCCGTAAAAATATCGCTCACCTGCTGCTTGCTGAGCGCCTGCACGGGATTATCCTTGTGGAGCATAACCGCCACGCCGTCCCGGGCGATGGTGAAGGCAAAAAGATCCGCCTCCGTGTCCGTCAGTGTGCGAGAGACCATGCCAATATCGGCCTTGCTCGCTTGCGCGTCGGCGATGCCGCGTCCTGATCCGCCGCTTTGGACCTCGATCTCAACGCCGGGATGCAATGTGCAGAAGTGTTTGGCTATCTCCGTCATCAGCGGCGCCATAGTGCTGGAGCCGGTGAGCAGGAGTCTTCCCGTCAGATTGGAAGATGGTCGCGTTCGGGAGCTTGTTCCGTCTTCGGCAGCGATCCCAAAAGAAGACGCCACAAGAAATACGGCGGCCGACAGGGTGGCGGCATTCATTTTCCATGACCAGTTCATAGCGCCACCGATGCAATCTAAAACAAAGCTAATCCAGCCAATTTTAGTCTAGTTAAAGTTGCATGAATGTGTTGCCAACTCCTCGATACCGCTGAGCCACTCTTTCCCGAAACTTAAAAAACAATCAAAAAGGGAAGAGATATTTCAGAGCAGTGAGGCTTTCGATGAGGGACGGTAAGGCGCGCGCCGCTGCCCAGATACAGATCGGTTCCGCCTAATCGAGCGTTTCCGCCGTACCATGCGTGAACATTTTAGCACCGGATCGGCGCCCTTCGGGGATTACGGTGGATTACGGTGCCAGTGCACTTAATTCAGCGATTTTGCAGTCGATCAAACTGGCCCATCGGTTCGAGCGTGCAGTGAGTGTGCAGTCACCGTAATTACCCAGGTCCTGGCTGTTCGGGTAATCCACGGCGCGGGTGCGCCCCGGTGGGCGGACGCCAAATACCCGACCTTCAGCGGAATTCGCCACGTTGGATCGGCGGCAAGCGCCGCTTGACCGGGGAAGACTGGATGATCGACGTCTTGGTCATCGCATAGGGGATCACCTGGTCGATCAGCTTCTCCAATTCTTCGACGGATTGGACATGGGCCCGCGCGATAAAGCAGTCTTCGCCGGTAATGCGATCGCACTCCACGATCTCCCGCAGTCCTTGCAGGATCTCCGCGACTTTGGGGAGTTGTCCGGGAATCGGCCTGATGCGCAACCAAGCTGCGATTGGCAGACCCAGGGCCTTCGGATTGATCGTCAGGGTGTAGCTTTCGATCACGCCGGCTTCCTCCAGGCGCTTGATCCGTTCGGACACGCTCGGCGACGACAGGCCGACTGAACGCGCCAGATCGGCGATGCTGATCCGGGCGTCGACGACCAGGGCATCCAGGATGCGGGCATCGGTTGCGTCCAGATCGCCATTTTCATATCGAAGGCGTTTCACGGGAATTACCTTTGATCCGCATAAGATGATGGCAGTTTACTGCTTCGGATGGCATATAGAAAGGCTGCTGAGGCTCTCATACTTAGGCGGGAGGAACCGCATGCCGCGCCCCAGCCTGACGTTCACAAGGATCGCTGATTCCGCCCCACCGCACGCCTGGTTCGGCGTGAGCGCAATATTCCATTATCTGGGTCCATCCTTCGCCGTCCTGTTGTTCCCGGCGGTCGGCGTGCTCGGCGTTGCCTGGATGCGAATAGCGTCCGCTGCGGCGATCTTTGTGCCGTGGACCAAGCCATGGCGGACCATCAGGGAGGCCGACCCGCGAACGCGGTTTTTGCTCATCGGCCTCGGCGCCTGTCTCGCGATCATGAACACGTCGTTCTATCTGGCGCTCGACCGGTTGCCGATGAGCCTGGTTGCGGCGATGGAGTTCGTCGGGACGATCGGCGTTGCGTTGTACGGGCTCCGAACCGCTCGCAATCTCGCGGCGCTCGCGCTCACCGTGCTCGGTGTGTTTCTCCTGATCGACGTGAAATGGTCGACGGATCCGCTCGGCCTGTTCTGGGCGTTTCTCAATGGCGCACTGTTCGTCGGCTACATCGTGCTGGGGCACAAGATATCCGAAGGCGGCGCCAGCGGCGGCGTCGAGCGACTCGGAGCGGCGATGACAATGGCATTCTTCTTCATCATGCCGATCGGGTTCGTCCAGGCCGCAGCTTCCTTCACGATGCCCGTGCTGGTCCTCGCGGGCGTCGCCGTGGGCGCCTGCTCGTCCGTCATACCTTACGTATGCGATCAATTGGCGATGTCCCGCCTGCCGCGGGCGAGTTTCGCCTTGATGCTCGCGCTGCTGCCGGCGACGGCAACCCTAATCGGCGTCATGGTGCTGGCGCAAATCCCCAGCGGGCAAGACATGATCGGCGTGCTGCTCGTCATGTCAGGGGTTGCAATCCACAAGCCGACGGCGGCGGAAACCCCTGTTTAGAAGGTGGCATCCACGGGTTCGTGAGAGTCCCGTTGCCGATCGCCTGCACTATCAATTGCCTGCACCAAGAGCAGCGAACGGCAGCATGGCGATTGCGGTGCAGTGCACGTAATTCAGCGATTTTGCAGTCAATCAAACTGCCCTATCCGTTCGAACGCGCAGTCTAGCGCTGTCACCGCATCAGGAGACGCAAGCGGCACGCTTCACACCGAGCGCACGAGCATTATCGCGCCGGACAGGATCAGGGTCACGCCCGTCGCATAACTCAGCGACCGG
This sequence comes from Bradyrhizobium sp. 186, assembly GCF_023101685.1. Classification (NCBI taxonomy): domain Bacteria; kingdom Pseudomonadati; phylum Pseudomonadota; class Alphaproteobacteria; order Hyphomicrobiales; family Nitrobacteraceae; genus Bradyrhizobium; species Bradyrhizobium sp. 186. Next base: position 9,602,984 of record NZ_CP082164.1, read on the forward strand.
CCGAACGGAAGCAGTTTCTCGCAAGCGACATAGAGCGCGATGGCGATGACCCAAACCAGATTCATCACGCCGCTGACGAACAGCAGTGCCATCAAGAACCAGCAGCAGCCAACGCAGTAGCTGCCGTGGCGAAGTCCCATGCGCAGTGCTCCGCTTCTGCCGACCTGCCAGTACCGGCTAAGGAACAGGAGCGGACTTCGACAGGAGCGAAGACAAGCCCCCTTGAGCGGTGTGAACTGATAGAGCCCCGCGGCCAACAGGAGAGTGCCGCCCAGAATCGGGCTCGTACTTGCCATGGCCATCGACAAGAACGCGGTGCGCTCGAGCGCCCACTGCGCCAGGACCGCAACGAGGCTGAACCCCGCCCATGCGAGCAGATAGCCGCCGAGAAAGATCCATGTCTCCATCGCGCCGCCGGACGCGTTCTCCTGCCTCCGCTTGATTGTCGCATACAGGAGGATGACGGGTGCCGCGCTCGGCACCATCATGGCGATCATCATCACCCACCACATCGCGAACAGCAGCGCAGCATAGGGAGGCGACCATGGCATCGGTGCCATGTCCGGCATGTCCGCCATCATCTCGGTATCCATGCCGGCGCCGCTGGCCAGATAAGCCCAGGCCAGCGCGACCACCGCGGCGGTCCCGACCACCACGATCGCGCGGTCGCGCTGAAGCAGGCGTTCAAGCGCCAAGTACCTGCTCATCGTACCCGCTCATCGCCTTTCCCGTGATCAGGATGTCGCCGGTCGATCACTAAGCTTCGGCGCCACATCAGGCGGCGACGCCCTCGGGGGTCTGCACGACGGTCGCAAGCGAGCTGTGCGTCCCCTTGGTCTCGAACCTGATCGCTCCCGTCGAGTGGATATCGGCAGACGCGATCTCGGCAGCTCGGTGCTCGAAACCCTCGGGCACCACGACCTGAATGCGATGAGGAGCACCCGTCACCGGATTCCTGATCGGCTCGACCTCCGTCTCCAGGACTCCCTTGGCGACGAGCTTCGCGACGCGTCCTTCCTTGTCGAAGGAAAATTCGAACGGCGCAAAGACCGGATCGTGAATCGTGGTCACGATCAGGCTGAAGATGTGGAACAGCGTGCCTTCGGCGGAATGCTTTCCGGAGAAGATGTCGAACAACGCCTGGCGCTGTTCCGGCGTTGCGCGCTCATCAACGATCGGCTGCATTTTGCCGTTGCCTTCATGCAGCGCGCCGGGGAAATCGACGGTGACGGCGAAGCACAGGCCATCGAGCCTGGTCCCCTCGAAATGTCCCTTGGTGATCCTCATGCCGACCATTCCCTTGCAATAGCCCTGGGTCGGCCGAGCATTGAAGTCGCAGGGACAGCCAAACGCGCAATTACAATTCTTCATCCATTCGCCTTCGAGACGCCAATCCGAAGCAGCCATGGTACATCTCCCAATGTGAGTAGGGACGAGGCAGCCGCTTGATAATTCGTGTCGACGTCAAGAAAGCGCGAGCGGGATCGAAATCCGATCAGAAGGCCGGCGTCGCAAGGGGGTCCGTTGCCGAACTGCCATTCACTATCCCAATGGCAAAAAGCATATCAGCCGCAGCCTGGCGCGTACAGCTAACACACGCGGGGACGGCGGCCGGATCTGGAGGACGTCCGAAAATCAGAGCAATGATGCGCCATTCCGAATAAAACCACGAACTCGCATGTCATTGAAGTAACTATATAATTTGAGGCGCCGGCGCCTGAACTGCGTGCGCGGGTATCATGATGGCTTGGCTGCAACAGCAGTCCACTCGCGAGAGGCTGTCGGCCAGCAACCGCTTCAGCCGCGTGTTCTCGTGCTCCAGCGTCTTTCAGCCGCTTGGCCTCCGACACCTCCATCCCGCCGAACTTCGCTTTTCATCAGTAGATGCCGGCGTCGCTGACGCCCTCTTGCGGCAGATCGGCGACCGAAACGTCGGCCTCATGGTCTTTCAAAATTCCGATGATCTGCTCTTCCGAAAAGCGGCTACGCTTCGTGCGTGCGGCGCGTCATTAGCGCAATCCGCGTCGTAGCGTCGCATCATCCCGAACATTCCTTGCCAAACCTCTGCGCGAGTCTTTGACTTCTCCCAATAAGAAAGGGGCTGATCCGCAAGGGATCGCTATTCCAAGTGGAGGAGGAAACCATGACCAAATCAAACAAGGGCAGCACTTCCAGCCGCCGCCGCTTTCTCAAGGTCGCTGCCGCGGGAGCCGCCGCGACGGTAGCCGCGCCGATGATCGCTAGCGCGCAGGGACCAGTCAGTATGCGCTTTCAGAGCACCTGGCCGTCGAAGGATATCTTCCACGAATACGCACTCGACTACGCCAAGACGGTCAACGACATGACCGGCGGCGACCTCAAGATCGAGGTGCTTCCCGCTGGCGCCGTGGTGCCCGCGTTCGGGCTGATCGATGCCGTGTCGAAAGGCACGCTCGACGGCGGCCATGGCGTGCTGGTCTACCACTACGGCAAGCAGAACGCGCTGGCGCTGTGGGGTTCGGGTCCGGGCTACGCCATGGACGCCAACATGCTGCTCGCCTGGCACAGGTGGGGCGGCGGCAAGGAGCTTCTCGCCAAGCTGTATGCATCGCTCGGCCTGAACGTGGTTTCGTTCCCCTACGGTCCGATGGCAACGCAGCCGCTCGGCTGGTTCAAGAAACCGGTCACCAACGTCGACGACTTCAAAGGCATCAAATTCCGCACCGTCGGCATCTCCATCGACATGTTCACCGCCATGGGCGCCGCGGTGAACGCGCTGCCCGGCGGCGAAATCGTGTCGGCGATGGACCGCGGCCTGATTGATGCAGCAGAGTTCAACAATGCCTCGTCGGACCGTCTGCTCGGCTTCGCCGACGTCTCCAAGGTCTGCATGCTCCAGAGCTACCACCAGAACGCCGAGCAGCTCGAAATCACCTTCAATAAGACCAGGTACGATGCGCTGCCAGACAAGATGAAGGCGATCATTGCCAATGCGGTGACCGCCGCTTCACAGGAGATGCAGTGGAAGGCGATCGACCGCTACTCGAAGGACTATGTCGAGTTGCAGACCAAGGACAAGGTGAAGTTCTACAAGACGCCGGATTCAGTCCTCAAACGGCAGCTTGAGATCTTCGATGACATCGTGAAGAAGTACTCGGCGACAAATCCGCTGTTCAAGGAAATCGTCGAATCGCAGATCGCGTTTGCCAGCCGGGCGACTCAATGGGAACAGGACACCGTCGTCAACCGCAAGATGGCGTTCGACTACTACTTCGGGCCGAAAGGGACCGCGAAGAAGACCTGACGGCATATTGAACCGGCAAAGCCCCGTTCGGGACGACGACCGGATGGTGCTTTGTCATTTCAATGTTTCCTCGGATTGATCGGCGGCGACCAATGACGGTCCAGAGATTCCTGCTCATTGTCGACGAAATCAGCACGTGGTGCGGCAAGGCCGCGGCCTGGCTGATCATCTTGCTGATGGCCGTCGTCTGCGTCGAAGTGTTCAAGCGCTACATCATGAACATGCCCACGGCGTGGATCTTCGATCTCGATAACATGCTGTACGGAACCGCGTTTATGCTGTGCGGCGCCTACACGCTGGCGCAGAACGCCCATGTCCGCGGCGACTTCCTTTACAGCTCGATGCGACCGCGTATGCAGGCGTCGCTGGACATCGTGCTATATGCGGTTTTTTTTATCCCTGGTATCGCCGCCCTCATATACGCGGGCTTCGACTACGCCGCCGATTCGTGGAGGATCGCGGAGCATTCGAATGTCACAGCAGACGGGCCGCCGGTTTATCACTTCAAGTCCATGATCCCCATCGCCGGCGCGCTGGTGATGCTGCAAGGCATCGCCGAGATCGTGCGTTGCGTCGTCTGCCTGCAGACCGGCGAATGGCCCAACCGACTCAAGGACGTCGCGGAGATCGACGTCATCGAGCAGCAACTTGCGCACAGCGAATATGTCGATGAAGAGTCGCGCAAGCTCGCCATCGAGCGGGCGCATGAAATCGACGAGAGTGCGCGCCAGCGCGGTATGGGCGGGGACCTGAACACATGAGCGATCCGGCACTCGGGCTCTTGATGCTCACGCTCATCGTGGTTGTGATCATGATGGGCTTCCCGACAGCGTTCACGCTGATGGGCCTGGGCATATTTTTTGGCTACATCGCGTTCTATGACCCGACGCATTCCTGGGCCGACAACCGCGTGTTCGATTTGATGGTTGAACGCACCTATGGCGCCATGACCAACGACGTCCTGATCTCCATCCCGCTGTTCGTGCTGATGGGCTACGTGATGGAGCGCGGCGCGCTGGTCGACAAGATGTTCTACTCGATCCAGCTCGCGTTCCGCCGCGTGCCGGCTTCGCTTGCGGTCGCGACCCTGATCGTCTGCACGTTTTGGGGGATCGCGAGCGGCCTTGTCGGCGCGGTGGTGGTGCTGATGGGCGTCATCGCATTTAATCCCATGCTCAAGGCTGGATACGACGTGAAGCTCGCCTCCGGCGTCATCACGGCGGGCGGCACGCTCGGCATTCTGATCCCGCCGTCTGTGATGATCATCGTCTATGCTGCGGTCGCCGGTCAGTCGATCGTCAAGCTGTACGCGGCGGCGATGTTCCCCGGCTTCTTTCTGTCGTTCCTATATCTCATTTACATAGTCGCCTGGGCGATGATCAATCCGAAGATCGCCCCGCCATTGCCGGAGGACCAAACGAAGGTTCCGGTGCCGGCATGGCTGTCGAGGTTCGAGGACACCTACCGTTCGCAAACGATCCTGATCTCGCTGATCAAGGGGCTGCTCTCGCCGTCGAGGGTAAGGCAAATCGACGCGGAAGGCCGTCCGGTCAGCTACTGGATGCTGCTCTCGAGCTTCGGTTACGCGCTGGTGCCGTTTGTGATCGTCGCCGGCACGTTGGCCACCGTATGGTGGTACGTCGTCATTCACCAGCAGGCTCCCATCGAACTCGCGGTAACCGGCGTGCAGCAATTGGGCACACCGGAGCTGGTTACGGGCGAGGCCACGCCCGCTGAACTGGGACCAGGACTCGAATTCTACCTCTGGTTCTGGGGCATCACGGCGGTTTGTGCGCTGTTGCAGGTCCGTTACTACTGGCGGTTCAACGCCGAGCGGCTCTCGATCGTGAAACTGCTGACCTCGTCGACCATGCCGCTCGGCATTCTCACCGTCGTCGTACTCGCCGTAATCCTGTTCGGAATCTGCACCGCGACCGAGTCCGCCGCCGTTGGCGCCTTTGGCGCTTTCTTGCTGGCGGTGCAAGCCCGCACGCTCAACTGGGAACGCACCAAGCAGGCGGTGTTTCTGACCGCCAAGACCACGGCCATGGTGTGCTGGCTGTTCGTCGGCTCGGCGCTGTTCTCGGCGGTGTTCGCGATTCTCGGCGGGCAGGCGCTGCTCGAGCGATGGGTACTATCGTTCGACATGTCGCCGGTGTCGTTCATGCTCCTGTCGCAGGCGATCATCTTCGTGCTCGGTTGGCCGCTGGAATGGACCGAGATCATCATCATCTTCGTGCCAATCTTCCTGCCGATGCTGAAGCACTTCAACATCGACCCGATCCTGTGGGGGACACTGGTGTTCGTGAACCTGCAGGCGGCGTTCCTGTCGCCGCCGGTCGCGATGTCGGCGTTCTACCTCAAAGGCGTGGCCCCGAAGCACGTCACGCTCAACCAGATTTTTGCCGGCATGATGCCCTACATGCTGATCGTCATCCTGTGCATGGTGATCATGTATGTCTGGCCCGGCATGACGCTGTGGCTGCCGAACTATCTGTACGGAAGTTGAGGCGTAGCGGGGGGCACCGGGCGCTTGTCACACGGAAATGTTGCCCAAGGAGGGGAATCACACGCAACCACCGACACGCGGTTGGTAGCCGAGACGTTTGCTCTCCGAGCAAAGGTCACACGTTCGAATCGTGTCGGGTGCGCCAGATTTTCTTTATTTTGGAGCGCGATATGCGCCCTCGGACTTGGGCACTGCCTGATTCCAGCGAGTAAGCAATATGGAGGAAAATCGTCGCCGAGTGCAGAAAGCTTGGCAACTGACGATGTCGGCCGAAAGGTCGCTGGCCCAAGACCAACGATCGATTCCATAAAAAGTTGGATTGGCGCTCTCGGGCAGCCGAACCCGCGATACCTCATTCGATCTTTCGCGTGAGCATTTCGTGAGCCCATGAGCGAGCTCAGCTCGAAAGTCCACGAACCTTAGGTCGGGCGAAAGCAACCGTTGCGGAGACCCGAAAGAGGGCGCGTTTTCGGCGCCGCCCTCGTACCGCGGGGCGCAATCGCCATTGCCAGACCAACTCGCCTCCGTCTCCCACCTATGTGGTTCGTATCGTGAAGCGCCCGGCTAACGTTGGTTCAGTTCGGCTCAGATTTTGCAGGTTCAGATAGCGGACACGCCGACCACAGGCAAAGGTGCACGAACCACCATCGGGCGGCAGCCAGGTCGGATCTGTACTGACGCGCCGTTCTTTCGCATGCAGCGTGTTCCTGCCACACATTAATGCGCCGGCTGAAACAGCTCGATCGGATTGCCTGACGGGTCCTCAAGTAGAATTTGCGAACCGCCTACCCCTTTCAGTATTTCATTGCGAAAGTTCAGCCCGCTTGTGCGCAATCGATTTGCTTCCGACTCAATGTCGTTGACCATAAGCAGGATCCGGTTCCAGCCTCCGGGGGCCGGATGCCGGCCATCTGGCATTGCGCGCGCCCCGGAACTGCCCGGACCGCTCAGCAACAATCGCAGGCTTTCGCGGGTAACGGAAGCAAAGGCCGGCCGGGCATCCTGCTCGAGCGTGAAGCCGAGATGCGTGACGTAGAATTCAATCGACGCGGCGACATCCTCCACAATGTAGCGGACGCTTACGTTGGTCATTTTGGCCTCCTTTCAGGCGCACACATATTGTCCCATCATCCCGGCATCCTCGTGTTCGAGGATGTGACAGTGATACATGAAGGGATGCTCCCGCGTCGCGGGACGATTGAAGGCAACCAGAAGTTCGGCCTTGTCCTCGACGAGAACCACATCCTTCCACCCTGCCAGATGAGCAGGCGGTGGCGCGCCCGCGAGCGACAGAATCCGAAATGACGCGCCGTGCACATGAAACGGATGAGCCATGCCGATCGAGACGATCTCCCAGACTTCCAGCGTGCCAAGCTTGGTATCGGCGTCGATACGCGCCAGGTCATGGGTCTTGCCGTTGATGCACATGCCGGGAAGCATGCCCATTTCCGTCGGCCGTTGACCTCCGCATATCCCGCTGTCCAGCACCAACTGACGGCGGCGAACAGCCTTGGTTGAATCGGCTGTAGCAGGCTCAACGAGGCGCGCTGGAAAATCTCTTACTGTTCCTACCGCCGGCGTTGGTTCAAAACGCAGGATCGAGACAAAATCGCCACTTCCATCCGGCGACACCGCACCAAAGATACCCATGAGCGTGTCAGGGCCAGTCTCAAGCATGACTGGTTTGCGGTCGGCGAAATCGACAAGGATTTCGAAACGCTCCGCGGGAGAAGCCCTGAGCTGGTTCATCGTGACCGACGCTGAAAGGAATCCGGCGTCTGACGCTACGACGCGAAACTCGCGACCATCGCTGAACCGCAGGTCGAAATTTTGCGCGTTGGCTGCATTGAGAATTCGCAGCCGCACCAAACTGCATGGGACCTGAGCGACGGGGTGAACCACGCCATTGACGATGATGGTGCTGCCCCGGCTGCCATACTGGATCGTTTGGGGATCGGGAGCGCGATCGTACAGAAGCGACCCGTCGGTATCGAACGATCGATCCTGAATGATTATGGGCAGATCGTCGATACCGTACGTGCGCGGCAGACCGAGGTTGGTGTCCGAGCCGTCGTCGACAATGATCAGTCCGGTGAGACCCATATAGATTTGCCGGGCCGTATCATGGTGCAGATGAGGATGGAACCATGCAGTTGAAGCTGGCTGTTCAATCCTGAGTCTCGGGCGCCACATACCGCCTGACTTGATGATCTGATGCGGCCCGCCATCAACGTCTCCTGGCACCAGAAGCCCGTGCCAGTGCACTGTCGTGTCAACGTCAAGCGCATTCTCGACCGTCATCTCCACCTCATCGCCACGTCGGAGGCGGATGGCCGGTCCAAGAACGGGACCCGAATAGCCGTAGGAATGCGTCGGCTTGCCCTTGATGAAGGCGTGCCGTCCGGAGGCGGCCTTCAATTTTACCGCGTTCCCCTGCTTGGCCGCATCGATCAGCGGAGGGATGGGCAGGCGCCTTGTGAAATGCACCGACTCGCCTTGCGCGAGGTGGGCGCCGATGAGGCTGCCCGCGAGGCCACCCGAAACAATTGCGGCGGATCCGTTCGTAAATTGGCGTCGGGTCAGCATCGATTGCAAAACTCGCCTTCATTCCATTCGAACCGGTCTGACGTAGTACCACAGAAGGTGCCGTCAGTATCTTTGGCCCGCTGCCGGGGACCGGCCAGTAAACGCCACGTGCTTTGACCGACGGTATCGGGAACCGATAATGACAGCAGGCGGTTCTTTTCGCCTGGCAAAGGAGAGAGCAGGATGACATTTTCGACTTACCGCTTGCCGCCGCGCTCTCTTGATCAAGACTCTTTGCGGGAAACGCGCTTCAGTCGTCGTGAATTGCTGCTGGGAGCCGGCACTGCGGGTCTCGCAGCGGTCATGAACCGCCCCTGCTACCCGCAAGCCGCGGCGCCGTCTGCCGACCACACCATCCGGATTGCCCCGATCTCGCTGGAAATAGGGCCGAACAAGGTCATCCAGACCACAGGCTACAACAATACGGTGCCAGGACCGCCGCTTCGTCTCAAGGAAGGCTCCCCGGTGGCCATCAACGTGGTCAACGATTCCGGCTATGCTAATCTGATCCACTGGCATGGACTGTTCGTCCCACCCCTTCAGGACGGCGCAGTAGAAGAGGGTTCGCCGATTATCCCGCCGGGGGAAGCGCTGCTTTACAGCTTCACACCGAAACCGGCCGGCACGCGATGGTACCACAGCCACGCCATGGCGATGACTGATCTCAATCGCAGCACGTATTCGGGCGAGTTCGGTTTCCTCATCATCGATCCGGCGGCGGGCGATCCCGGTCGATATGACCGTGAGGTCATGCTCGCCGCCCATCATTGGGAAGGCTCCTGGGTGAGTATGCAGGACATGCACAAGGGGCCACCGCCCGACAACGGATTGGAGGCTATGTACCGTTCGGCTACTCTCGGGGACCGGATGCTGGGGCACGGTGAGCCTATTCGCGTGCGCCAGGGAGAACGGGTGCTGTTCCGCGTGCTGAACGCCAGCGGCAGCATGGGCATTTCACTTGCGCTGTCAGGGCACTGGTTCACGGTTGTCGCGCTGGACGGCAACCCCGTGCCGGCGCCAACAACCGTCGACGTCTTGAAGCTGGACGTGGCCGAGCGTGCGGACGTCATCGTGGAAATGAACAATCCTGGCGTTTGGGTCTTTGGATCGACGGACGACGAAGACCGCAACATGGGTATGGGCGTCATCGTGGAGTATCAGAATCGAAGCGGAGGGCCGGTCTGGTCCCCTCCCCCAAAGACAGCTTGGGACTACACCACATTCGGTCGAAGCGGTCCGGCCGCTGCACCGGACGAGACCATCGACTTGAAATTCGAGAAGATCCCGGGCGGCCGCGGCGGCTACAACCGCTGGACCATCAACGGCAAATCCTGGCCGGATACCAACCCGTTATTCACCGTGCAGCGCGGCAAGCGCTATCGCCTTGTCATGAACAATAACAGCGGCGATGAGCATCCCGTTCACCTGCATCGGCACAGTTTCGAGGTCACCAAGGTTGGCGGCAAATCCACGTCAGGGCTCATGAAGGACACGATCAGCATGCAGCGCTACTCCACGGCGGAGATCGACTTTGTGGCCGACAATCCCGGCAATACCCTGTTCCATTGCCATCATCAGGACCACATGGACGAGGGTTTTGCAGGACTGATCACCTATGTGAAGAGCTAAGCCTCTTGGCGCGGCGATGGCTCCTGTCGTTTGGCGATCACAAACAGCGGCAAGGAGATGAGCTGGGCGAAGACCGCAAATGCGACCAGCGCCACACGCGATTGGTCATAGAGCAGCCCTGTCGCGACGCTGCCGATCAGCCATCCCGCTCCATACCCCGTATAAAAGAGACCGAAAGCAAAGTTGCGTTTGCCTTCCGGCAGCACGCTGGCCACCACCGCCTTGAACAAGGTGTCCTGGGTCGCATATCCGATGCCCCACAACACCATGCCTGAGAGGAGCGCCGGGAAGCCGCCGAGGAACACAAGGGGCGAAAAGAGCGAAGACAAAAAGACGGCGACCAGCAGGGTTGACAGTGGGGCTCTGTCGTAGAGTTTCCCGAGAACGAGACTGGCGATCACGCCGCATCCCGTGGAGAACGCCAGAAGAACCGGTATCGAAGGTCCGCCGACAACCTTGGCGTTGGCCAGGTGATAGGCAACCAGTTCGTAGCTCATCAGGCCGGCAGCGAAGCATGCTGCCGCGACCATGTAGAGCCAGTATGACCGGTTCAATCCGCTCGCCTGCGCCGTCCTTCCCTCTTCCAGGCGTGATGGGACCGGAAAGTTGATGCGCGCGACGGTCAATGCGCCGAGCGCGAGCACACTCGAAGTCAAAAGCAGCGCGTATCCGGTCCGATAGTCCCCGTGCAACAAAAGGACCAGCGCGATGATCAGGGGGCCAAGCGTGGCGCCGGTCTCATCGAGCGCGGTGTTGACCGCATATACCCATCCTTTGCCGTGCTTGCCGGTCGTATAGGAGAGCATGGCCTCGACGGTGGGCTTGCGGATGGCGCGGCCGATGCGCTCGGCAAGGACAAGGAGAGCCGCGACCTGCCAGTTGCCGACGAGCGCCATGGCGGGAACGGCGAGCAAGTTGATGGCGTAGCCGACAAACGTGACAAGCCAGTAGCGCCCGGTCCTGTCGGCGATGTAGCCGGAGACGGAACGTAAGGCATAGCCCAGAAATTCGCCGAGACCCGCGGTGATGCTGACGACGGTGGCACTCGCTCCGAGCGAAGCCATGAATTGGCCATTGATGGCCCCGCCGCCCTCATAGGTCATGTCGCCGAACAAGTTCACCACGCCCATCGTCAGCACGAAGTTGAAGGCAGGCGACGAGCCGATCGAGAGGCGGGATCTGGCCATGGCGCCCTATCCCGTCCTTAGCCCATCAATCGACCACGGCCCGGCGCCCACCATGGCAAGATAGATGCAGCCGAGCAGCATGGTGAGATCGGCGCGCGCTTCGTGCATCATGCTCCAGAAGCCGGTGCGATTGATGTCGCTGGCCAGATGGAAAATCCAGACATCGTGTCCGAGCAGGATCGGAAGTTTGGTTGAGATCAGCGCCACGATCATGATGATGATCAGTGGAATTGCGGCGAGACGGGTGAAAAGCCCAATGATGATGAGCAAGCCGCATACGGTCTCGACGACGCCGACAAAAGGCCCCATCAAATCGGGCAAGGGAATCCCGATCCTGGCGAAGCGTCCCGCTCCCAAGATGTCCGGGAAAACCAACTTCTGAATGCCTTCCGGCAGGAAGACGGCAAGACCGACCGAAAGCCGCACCACGATGGTCCAGCCGGAAGCGTCGGAGTGGAAGATATCAGCCCATTTTATTGTCATCCGTGATGTCGCAATTTGATTTTCACTGCCAGAGGTCTTTTCTGCCGGTTAATGAACCCAATATCGTCTACGCTAAGGGCGGAAACGCTTGGCTACAGTATCGGTTCCCGATATCGTCCGTCGATATTTGGGAAGAATCGCATGAATCTGGACAATGAAGTTCGACGACCTCCTTACAGGCTTTATCCGGCTTCACATCCTGCATCACGCGGCAGAGATGGAAATCTACGGGCAGTGGATGATCGACGAGTTGGCGCGCCATGGCTACCGGCTCAGCCCCGGAACCCTCTACCCGATGCTTCATCGGATGGAACGCAAGGGGTATCTCACATCGCGCGTGCAGCGCGAGGGGCGCGTCGCGAGGAAGCTGTACAAAGCAACCAAACTGGGCAAGCAGGGACTTGCGCTTGCAAAGGTTCGGGTTCGGGAATTTACGGGCGAAGCAATGAAGCGTTGACGCTCATTGTCGGTGCTTCGCAATGAGCGGTGACGCTTCCGAAGGTCGCCTCAGTGAGGTCTTCACAGCATTCCTGAAGCTGGGCCTGACGTCTTTTGGCGGCCCCATCGCCCATCTCGGATACTTCCGCGACGAGTTGGTGGTGCGGCGCAAATGGCTTGACGAGACGGCCTATGCCGACCTGGTTGCGCTCTGTCAGTTTCTGCCCGGACCGGCCTCCAGCCAAGTCGGCTTTTCCCTCGGCATTTTGCGCGGCAATGGCATCTTGGGGGGCCTTGCGGCGTGGGTCGCCTTCACCACGCCCTCGGCCCTGATCCTGTTCGCCTTTGCGATGGGCGCAGCCGCGTTAACAGGACCGGTCGCCGAAGGTTTCCTGCACGGCCTCAAGCTCGTCGCTGTCGCAGTGGTCGCGCAAGCCATCTGGGGCATGGCGCGGAGCCTCACACCCGATCGATCCCGCACTGGCATTGCGCTTGCCGCGGTTGCGATCGTCATGCTTTTCGCTGGATCGTTCGGGCAGATCGCGGCGATCGGGCTTGGTGCGTGCTTAGGTCTTTGGCTCTGCCGGGGAGATGTCGCGCCGGTTTCCGGACATTTGAATTTTCCGGTCAGCCGGCGAGCAGGCATCATCACGCTCTTTCTGTTCGCAGCGCTTCTCTTGATCCCTCCATTCGTCGTCACTGCGACCGGCTCTCAGGCGCTCGCCCTGTTCGATGCATTCTACCGCTCGGGCGCACTCGTCTTTGGCGGCGGCCACGTTGTGCTGCCTCTGCTTCAGGCTCAAGTCGTTACGCCGGGATGGGTCAGCAACGAGGCTTTTCTCGCCGGTTATGGGCTGGCGCAAGCGGTGCCGGGACCGCTCTTCACCTTTGCCGCCTATCTTGGGGCAGTGATGGGCCCTCCGCCGAACGGTCCTGCCGGTGCTGCCATTGCCCTCGTCGCGCTGCTCCTTCCGGGCATGCTGCTCGTCTATGGCATGTTGCCGTTTTGGGATGCGATGCGCACACGGCCCGCCGCTCAGGCCGCCATGCGCGGCACCAACGCAGCCGTGGTCGGCATTCTCGGTGCGGCACTCTACAACCCGGTCTGGACCAGCGCAGTCTTGACCCCGCGCGATTTTGCGCTCGCGCTCACGGGCTTCCTGCTGCTCACCGTTTGGAAGCTGCCGCCATGGATCGTGGTGGTGCTCCTGGCTGGTGCCGGCACCTTGTCGCAGCTCATCTGAACATCGTTCTTAATGGAGATTCCATGGCCAGCGATCCCGTGATTGAACCCGCCGCGCTGCCCGATCTCGGCATGGTCCGCGTTCTTGACCTGCGGGAAGCGGCAAGCTTCGAGGCGGCTCATCGAAAAGATGCGACGCGTGTCCCAATCGAAGTCTGGGAAGCTGCGGCGAAGTCGGGAGAGACCTCCTTCGAGAACATTGGCTATTCGGAACACGCCATAGCCGCTAATCGTACAAGATCGTGCTCCGGCGTGGAAAAGCGTAGTTTGGTGCCCAGGGGCGGAATCGAACCACCGACACTGCGATTTTCAGTCGCATGCTCTACCAACTGAGCTACCTGGGCGTGCTCCAAGAGAGGGGCCAAGGCCCATCGAGCGGGCGGTTTATAGTGGGCCGAAGGCTGCCTGTCCACCCACGCTTCGCTTGTCGCTTCGCCGGGCGCGGCCCGGCTGTGCACAAGCTGGGGCGGGGCCGGGATGGCGTGGCCGGAAGCGTCGCTGCGGCCCAATAACCATATGATAATACGGAGTTATTCAACGTCGTCCGTCTCGTCATCCCGGCCCGGGATGACGTAGGAGCCTTTCAGCCAGCGGTTCAGGTCGACGTCGCGGCAGCGGGGCGAGCAGAACGGACGGGTGGCCTGCGCCTGCGGCTTGCCGCAGATCGGGCAGGTTTTGAGGGGACTAGCGGGCGTTTTGGCTTGGTCGTTCATGATCGGGGCAGCGTACACGAGGTGAGGGAGTCCAAGCGCCTGTCGGCAAAGGGGTTCCAGGGCGGCGGCAGATCGATCCGAGGCCGCCTCCCCGCGGGCCAATTCTACTTTGCATGGGGTTGTTTTCGAGATTTTTGTTGGCGCCGCTTCGCGCTCACACGCCGACGGCGTTGAGCCAGCCGAAACGGATCGGGAAGCCTTCGCCGCCGAGCAGCGTGGTGGTCTCGTAGAGCGGCAGGCCGACGACGTTGGTGTAGGAGCCGACCATCTTCACCACGAAGGAGCCGGCGATGCCCTGCACGGCGTAGCCGCCGGCTTTGCCGCGCCATTCGCCGGAGCCGATATAGGCCTGGATGTCGTCTTCCGAGAGGCGCTTGAAGCGCACGCGGGTCTCGACCAGGCGCTGGCGGAAGGCCTCGCGCGGCGTGACGAGACAGATCGCGGTGTAGACGCGGTGGTTGCGGCCCGATAGCAGTCGCAGGCACTGCGCGGCCTCGTCGACGAGGTTGGCCTTGGGCAGGATGCGGCGGCCGACCGCCACAACAGTGTCGGAGGAGAGGATGAAGGCGCCGCGCAGCTCGTCGTCGAGCTGGACCGATTTCAGCGCCGCGTCGGCCTTGGCGCGGGCGAGGCGGTTGGCGCAGGCGCGCGGCAGCTCCCCCCGCTTCGGCGTCTCATCGACGTCGGCGGGCCGGAGCGCGTCCGGCTCGATGCCGGCCTGGTTGAGCAGCGACAGGCGCCGCGGCGAACCGGAGGCAAGAACGAATTTGGGGCGGCCAAGCATCAGGTGATTTGGGGGATGAAGCAGGGGGTGAATTGCGCGCGGAACCTATCGGAAGGGGGCTGATTTCACAACCCGGGAACCCGGACTTTACTGATTCGACGGGCCCAGGATGCGTGTGCCTGCCGTCTGCGACGCCGGCACGGCTTTCACTCGCTCGCCGCGCCCACCTTGGCGAACCGCTTGCGGATGCGCAGCAGGAGCTGGTCGCAGACGTCGCGGTAGGCGGCGAGCTTCTGGTCGCGGCTGCCTTCGATGCCGGTCGGATCCTGCGTCGGCCAGTATTCGACGTCGGCGGCGAGCGTGCGGGTCAGCTCCAGCGCCTTATGGTGCGCCTCCGGCGACAGCGTGATGATGAGGTCGAAATTCAGCCCCTCCCAGTCTTCCAGCTCCTCGAAGGTCATTGCCTTGTGGGTGGAGATGTCCTGACCGAGCTCGGCCATCACGGTGACCGCGAAGGGATCGAGCTCGCCCTTCCTGGCGCCGGCCGACTTCACGTAGAGGCCTTGCGGGAACATGTGCCGCAACAGGCTCTCGGCCATCGGCGAGCGCACGCTGTTCATCGCGCAGGCGAACAGCACCGATTGCGGATCGCGTGCGCGTGGCGGACCCGCCATCGCGCTTAGCCTTCTTTAATAGAGGGCATGGCCTTGTCGGAAAACCGCTGCACACTTTGCGCTAACGCGGCCATGCTGGTCCCGGCCATGCCCTAGCCCTTCCAGTGCAGAACAGTGATGAGCGTGAACAGCCGGCGCGAGGTCTCGAAATCGACCCGCACCTTGCCCTTCAGCCGCTCCTGCAGCGTGCGCGATCCCTCGTCATGGATGCCGCGGCGGCCCATGTCGATGGCTTCGATCTTGTCCGGCGTCGCGGTGCGGATCGCCTGGTAGTAGCTGTCGCAGATCATGAAATAGTCCTTCACGATCCGCCGGAACGGCGTCAGCGACAACAGATGCGCGACCACGGGCGTAGCGTCCTCGCGGCGGATGTCGAACATCAACCGGTTGCCGGTGATGCCGATATGAAGCGTGAACGGGCCCTGCCCATCCGCACCATCGGGCGCGAACAGGTTCTGCTCGATCAAATCGTAGATCGCAATCGCGCGCTCGTGCTCGATGTCGGGCCCGGAACGGCCGATCGAGTCCTCGTCGAGAGTGACCGCGACGATGCGATTGTTCGAGTCGTCCTGTTCGGGCGGCTTGGTCATGACAGATTGAGGCGCAATCCAATCGAGCGCGAATGGGCATCTAACCCCTCCGCCTTGCCGAGAATCATCGCGGCCGGGCCCAGCGCACGAAGCTGATCCGGGCCGCATTTCAGGATCGAGGTACGCTTGATGAAATCGTGCACCGAGAGCCCCGAGGAGAACCGCGCCGAGCGCGCCGTCGGCAGCACGTGGTTGGAGCCGCCGACATAATCGCCGATCGCCTCCGGTGTATGCGCGCCGAGGAAGACCGCGCCGGCGTTGCGGATCTTTGCGGCGAGCGCGTCCGGATCCGCCGTCATGATCTCGAGATGCTCGGCTGCGATGGCGTCGGCCAGCGGGATAGCGTCGGCAAGATTCTTCACCATGATGATGGCGCCGAAATCGGCCCAGGAGGCGCCGGCGATCACGGCGCGAGGCAGCGTCTTCAGCTGCGCTTCGACGGCCTTCTCGACGTCGGCGGCGAGGCGCGCGGAATCGGTGATCAGGATCGATTGCGCGCTGGCATCGTGCTCGGCCTGCGCCAGCAGATCCGCGGCGATCCAGTCGGCGTTGCCGGTGTCGTCGGCGATGACCAGCACCTCGGAGGGACCGGCGATCATGTCGATGCCAACTTTGCCGAACACCAGCCGTTTCGCGGCGGCAACATAGGCATTGCCGGGGCCGACGATCTTTGCGACCGGCGCGATGGTCGCGGTGCCATGGGCGAGCGCGGCCACCGCCTGCGCCCCGCCGACGCGATAGATCTCGGTGACGCCACCGAGCTTTGCTGCCGCCAGCACCAGCGGATTGAGCTTGCCGTCGGGCGACGGCACCACCATCACCAGGCGCGCAACGCCGGCGACTTTTGCGGGCACCGCGTTCATCAGCACCGAGGACGGATAGGCCGCGGTGCCGCCGGGCACGTAGAGGCCGGCGGATTCGATCGCAGTGTAGCGCCAGCCGAGCTCGACGCCGAGCGGGTCGGTGAAGCGCTCGTCCTTCGGCAGCTGGCGGGCGTGATAGGTCTCGATGCGGTCGCGCGCGAGGTTGAGCGCATCCAGCGTCGCGGCATCGCAGGCCTTCACCGCAGCCTCGATCTCGCCGGCCGTGACGCGCAAGGAGGCCGCATCCAGCGTCAGCCGGTCGAATTTTTGCGTCGCCTCGAGCAGGGCGGCATCGCCCCGCTTCGCCACGTCATCGACGATGGCACGCGCGGCGGCCTCGACGTCAGCCGAGATCTCGCGCTTGGCGGCGAGGAAGGCCGCAAATCGCTGGTCAAAATCGGCGCTGCTGCGGTCGAGGCGAACGGGCATTTTGCAATGGTCTTTTGGCTGGTTTCTTGGGGGCGGATCGGCGTCACAAGACCCCCTGCTCAATGGCGCGGCGGCCCTCCGCCGTCAACCCTTGGGAGGTGTCGTCTCGGCCAGGGCTGGATTGTGGCATACGGTATGCGCCCCTTATGCCTCCCCCTCGATCCCTAGCCCCGTCCCCAGCTCATCCGCCCCAAGATCGGTCAGCGCGCATTCCAGGCACTCGACGTCGAGGCGGACGGCGCCGCCTTGGGCAAACAGGAGCAGCGCGCTGCCGCCGGGCTCATCGTCGCGGCCGCCCTCGGGGTGAAACTCGATGCCGACGAGGTCCAGGACCTTGTCCGGCGCGGCAAGGTCGATATTGCGCGATTTGCAGGCGAGCACGCGGTCGAAGCGGAGCGCTGCGACCAGCCGGCGTGGTTCGGCCTCGCCTTCCAGAGTCTGTTCCCAGTCCAGCCGGCTCATGCCGACCACCAGCCGCTTCTCGCCCTGCCGCCAGATGATGTCCGAGGTCTGGACCCGGGCGTCCTGGACTTGGGTGGAGATCACGGCGAGGTCGTCGGCGTCGAGCGCAATCAGTTTGAGCTGGGGAGACATCGCCGGGACTCTCTTTCGGAGACGGTGGGTTCGGTGGCGGATAGGACTCAACGCGCGCCAGCGCGGAAATATCCGCGAAAACTACCTAGAGGCTATTGATATCCTCCATCTCCAGCATCTTCCGCGGATAGCCTTCCCGGGCGACATGGATCATGGCGCGGCCGATCTGCTCGGTCGAGGTGACGAGCCTGGGCGAGAGACGGCGCAATACCGACCACAGCGGCCAGGTCGCTGCGTAGACGGCCTGCACCCAGGCGGTCCTGGAGCGGGCGCCGTGCAAAGGCTGGATCGCGCCGGGCCGGAACATGTAGGCAGCCTTGAACGGCAGCTTGAGGAGGTCGTTCTCGGTCTTGCCCTTGATCCGCGCCCACATCCGCGATCCCTGCTCGGTGGAATCGGTGCCGGCGCCGGTAACGTAGGTGAAAATCATCTGCGGATTGAGCCTGGCCAGCGTCGTCGCCGCGGCGAGCGTGAGGTCGTAAGTGAGACGGCGGTAGCGTTCCTCGCTCATGCCGATCGAGGAGACGCCGAGGCAGAAGAAGCAGGCATCGAAGCCGGTGAGCTGCGCTTCGATCGCCGAATAATCCAGGAAGTTGTCGTGGATGATCTCGACGAGCTTGGCATTACGCACGCCGGTCAGGCTGCGGCCGACCACGAGCACGCGGTCGATGCCGGGATCGATCAGGCACTCGCGCAAAACGCCCTGCCCGACCATGCCGGTCGCGCCGAAGATGATCACCTGCATCGGGACGTCCCCAACGGCGTCGCGGCTCATGCGGCGGCCACGATCTCGTCGAAGGATACACCGGTCAGCGTCGTCGAGACATCCCACAGCATCGCGGCGGCGGCGAAATCCTTCGCCTGCGGCATGATCTTCGCCGGCACCGGCGGTCCTTTCAGTTCATAGAACCAGTTCGGACCGTAATAGCCGCCGGGCTCCGCGGCCGGAGAGGTCGCAGCGAACAGGGTGGGCAGCGCGCCCTCCGTGGCGGACTGGCTGATATAGGGTTGCAACAGCCGGCCGACCCGCCACGACAGGGTGTTGGCGCCCGGACCGTTCGGAATGAGATCGGTGCGCGCGTAGCCGGGATGCGCGGCGAGGCTCATCACACCCCAGCCTGCGGCGTCGCTGTGGCGCTGCAACTCAAGCGAAAACATCAGCATCGCTAGCTTGGACTGGCAATAGGCGCGCCAGGGACGATAGGAATGCTTGCTTTGCAGATCGTCGAAATTGATCGCGCCGGAGCGGTGGGCAAGGCTGGACAGATTGACGATGCGCGCGGCCCTCGCACGGCGAAGCTGCGGCAACAGGCGCGCCGTCAGCGCGTAATGGCCAAAATAGTTGATGCCGAGCTGCATCTCGAAACCGTCCTCCGTCTGCTGCCGTTTCGGCAGCGCCATCACACCGGCATTGTTGACGAGGAGATCGAGCTGCTCGTTGCCGGCGGCAAAGCGCCTGGCGAAATCGGCCACGGAAGCGAGACTTGCGAGATCCAGATGCTCATAGGCGATCAGCGCGTTGGGAAAGCGGTTGCAAATGCCCTCGATCGCCCGCAGGCCCTTTGCGTCGTTGCGCCCGGTGAGTATGACGATGGCACCGGCGCCCGCCAGCGCCAGTGCCGTCTCGTAGCCGAGGCCGCCCGTGGCCCCGGTGACGACGGCGGTCTTGCCGCTGAGGGAGGGGATGTCCGCCGTGGTCCAGTCCGTCATTCCATATCTCCAGGCTATCAGGGGGTGGAAAAGGCCCGCGACCGGTCTAAATGTGCACTTAGTGCAACTTTGCAAGAGGTGAAGGAATTTGAAGGCTTCGAAGCACACCGCCAAACGCGCCAAGCCATTGCCTTCGGGAGAGAAACCGCCGGCAATGCCGGGCCTGCGTCAGCGCAAGCGCCAGCAGACCCGCGAGCGGCTGACCCGCGCGGCGATGGCGCTGTTTCTCGAGCGCGGCTTCGAGGCCACGACCATCGACGACATCGCGGCTGCGGCTGACGTGTCGCGCCGCAGCTTCTTCCATTATTTCGCGTCCAAGGAGGACGTGGTTGCCGCCTGGCAGGAGGACGCCGCGAGCGCACTGGTCGCCGAGATTGTCGCAAGGCCTGCGGACGAACCCATGCTGACGGCGGCGGAGAATGCGATCGCAGCGGCGGTCAAGCGGGTCGATCCGACCGGGGCCGCAGCGATGTCGCGGCTCAAGCGCGACAATCCCGCGCTTCAGGCCCGCGACCAGCTCAAATACGAAAAGCTCGAGCGGGCCTTCGTCGAAGGACTGACTCAACGGTCTGGGCGCAAGTCGGACCGGCTGAAGGCGCGGCTCGTCGCCATGATCGCCACCGGCGCAATCCGCGTCGGCGGCGAGAGCTGGCTTGGCGAAGGCACGCGCGACAAGCCGGAGACTTTCGTGAAGCGAACGTTCGACGCGATCAGGGAGATATTGAAGTGAATGTTTTCTTCCTTCTCCCCTTGTGGGAGAAGGTGGCGCGAAGCGCCGGATGAGGGGTTCTATCCACGAGCACAAATGCGAGAGATTCGTTTGCGGAAACAACCCTTCACCCGTCTCGCCGCTGAGCGGCGAGCCACCCTCTCCCACAAGGGGAGAGGGCAAGAGAGCGTCGCCGATTGAACGCTCCAATCAACTCCTCGCAGCTCACCCCTTGAAAAACGCCAGCAGGTCCGCGTTGATCGTCTCCGCATGCGTCGTCGGCATGCCGTGCGGAAAGCCCTTGTAGGTTTTCAGCGTGCCGTTCTTCAGAAGCTTCGCCGACAGCGGCGCGGAATCGGCGTAGGGCACGATCTGGTCATCGTCGCCGTGCATCACCAGCACGGGCACGTTGATCTTCTTCAGGTCTTCGGTGAAGTCGGTTTGCGAGAACGCGACGATGCCGTCGTAATGCGCCTTCGCACCACCCATCATGCCTTGCCGCCACCAGTTCTGGATCACCGCTTCCGACGGCTTCGCGCCCGGGCGGTTGTAGCCGTAGAACGGGCCGGCGGCGATGTCGCGGTAGAAGCTGGATCGGCCGGCGGCGAGTTGGACCTGGAAATCGTCGAACACGCTCTTCGGCAGGCCGCCGGGATTGGCTGCCGTCTGCACCATCAGCGGCGGCACCGCCGAGAGGATCGCGGCCTTCGCCACCCGGCTCTCGCCGTGACGGGCGATGTAGTGCACGACTTCGCCGCCGCCGGTGGAGTGACCGACGTGAATCGCGTTCTTCAGGTCGAGATGCGCGGTCACGGCCGCGAGGTCGTCGGCATAGTGATCCATGTCGTGGCCATCGGCGACCTGCGACGAGCGGCCATGGCCGCGGCGGTCATGGGCGATGACGCGGTAGCCGTGAGTCACGAAGAACATCATCTGCGCGTCCCAATCGTCGGACGACAGCGGCCAGCCATGGCTGAACACGATCGGCTGGCCACTTCCCCAATCCTTGTAGAAGATCTCGACACCGTCTTTGGTGGTGATGGTGGGCATTGGAAAGACTCCTTCAGTTAGAGACGTCATTCCGGGGCGCGCACCAGCGCGAACCCGGAATCCAGAGGTTGTGGAATGAGATTCCGGGTTCATCGCTGCGCGATGCCCCGGAATGACGAGGTGTCAGCGATCGGCGAACGCCATCGGCCTGAAGCGGCGCCAGGCGCCGACGGTCAGCACCACGAAGAACATCAGCACGATGCCCTGCACCACCGCGAACACCGGGCCCGCAGGCGGCGCCGGCGGCACGGCCGGTGCGAGCGCCTGGAGAGCCGGCACCTTCAGGAACGACTGGATCACCAGCACGAAGACGTTGAAATAGAGCGAGATCATCGCGGTCACGATGTAGACCGGACGCCAGACGCCCGCGAGCTTCATGCCGTAGAGCGCGATGCAGGCGATCGCGAGCAACACCAGCGAGATGATGCCGATGATATGCGACGGCAGCAGCTCCTTGAACGGAAACAGGAAGCCGGTGGCGCTGGTGAGGATCGTGAACAGGAGGAAGATCCCGGTGAGGCCCGGCATCGGCTTCGAGCCGAGCAGGCCGAACATCACGACGAGGCCGGCAACGATGGCGATCAGGCTGATGATGACATGGACCATCGTGAAGGCGGGCAGGCTCAACCCAAGGACCATGGCATCTCTCCTACTCTCTGCATTGAGATCAGGTGAATGGTATTACGGCCCTCATCGGATTTCCATATGCGTTGTCGCCACCCGCATGCGCGAAGCCATGCATCGTCGTGCGAATCGACAAACGCATGCTTGAATACTTTGCATCGCTGTCACAAACGACGGCAGGCCTTCGACGAAAGTTGAATCCAATTCGGCAAGAGCGGCCCGCGATGTACGGGCCGCCCTCGCATGCGTCTCACACTTCCTTGGTGTCGAAGATCAGCAGGTCGGCGCCGCCGCTGGCGAATTTCGGCACGTCAGCGGCGGTCGCCTTGCCTTCTGCGCTGCCGAATGCCGCCTGGATGTCGGCCACGCTGTTGAAGGTGAGAATGGCGACGAGGTGGACTCCGGAAGGTCCGGCGGGGGAGCCGACCGGCCCCTTGCTGACGGCATATTTCTTCAGCCCGGGAAGTTTTTTGGCGAGCGGAATGTGGGTCTCGGCATAGTACTTGTCGAAGGCCGCAGCATCCTTGGGCGTCTTGTAGAGCACGACGATTTCAGCCATTTAGTCCTCCCTTGAACCTTGTTGTGTTTAGACCCTGATGGTGAGGAGATAGTCTGCATGACGCGGCACAATGGCAAGTCAGATTCGTCTTGCCATCTGCTTGTCTTCTGCTTGGCTAAAGCGCCGGTTTTGCGGCGTCGCCGAGATAGCCGTGCAGGGACGCCACGACCTGCGCGCCCTCGCCGATGGCGCCGCCGACGCGCTTGACCGAGCCGGAGCGGACGTCGCCGACGGCATAGACGCCGGGCACGGAGGTTTCGAGCGGGGCAACGAGCCGGCCCAAATTCTGCTCGGACTGCGCGCCGGTGACGACGAAGCCGCCGCGATCGAGCGTCACGCCGCAGCCGTCGAGCCAGCCGGTGGCGGGATCGGCGCCGACGAACAAAAAGAGATTGCGGATGTCGGCAGAATCCTCGTCGGTCGACAGTCGGCTCTTCCAGCGGATGCGCCGCAGCAGCGAGGCCTCGTCACCCTCGAGCGCCGTGATCTCGGTGTTGAAGAGCAGCTCGATGTTCGGCGTCGCTTCGATGCGCTCGATGAGATAGCGCGACATGCTGGCCCCGAGGCCGCCGCCGCGGATGATCATCAGCACTTTCTTCGCGTGGCCCGACAGGAAAACTGCCGCCTGGCCCGCCGAATTGCCGGCGCCGACCAGCGCCACCTCTTCTCCGGCGCAGAGCCGCGCCTCCACCGGCGAGGCCCAGTACCAGACGCCGCGGCCCTCGAACTTGTCGAGGTTCTCGATCTCCGGCCGACGATAGCGCGCGCCGCTCGCGACCACGACGGCGCGTGAGCGCAGCAGGTCGTCGCCGTCGAGCGCCACCGAAAATGCGCCGTCGGCGCGCGTGCAGTCGAGCGACCTCACCGTCACGGGAATCATGATATCGGCGCCGAACTTCTGCGCCTGATTGAAGGCGCGCGCCGTCAGCGCCTGCCCTGAAATCCCGGTCGGAAAGCCAAGGTAGTTTTCGATGCGCGCGCTGGCGCCGGCCTGGCCGCCAAAGGCGCGGGTATCGAGCACTGCAACCGAAAGCCCTTCGGAGGCGGCATAAACCGCCGTCGCGAGCCCCGCCGGTCCGCAGCCGACGATCGCGACGTCGTAGATGCGATCGTTGCGCGGGCCACCGATCATGCCGATCGCACGCGCAAGCTCGGTCTCGCCCGGGTTGCGCAGCACCGTGCCACCGGCGGTGACGACCAGCGGCCAGTCTTCAGGCTTGGGCGAATAGCGCGCGATCACCTCGGCGGCGTCGTGCTCGCTGTCGGGATCGAGCAGATGATGCGGCTGGCCGTTGCGGGTGAGAAAACCCTGCAACCGCACCACGCCGGCCGAATGCGACGGCCCGATCAGCACCGGACCGCCGACACCGCCCTGGATCAGGCTGACCCGGCGCAGGATCAGCGCACGCATGATGCGCTCGCCGAGTTCGGCCTCGGCGACGAGCAGCGCGCGCAGGCGGTCCGGCGGCAGCAGCAGCGTCTCGACATCGCCCTCGGCGCGGCCATCGACCAGCGCGGGCCGGCCGGAGAGCTGGCTAAGTTCGGCCAGAAACTGGCCCGGCCCCTGGTCGATCACCGGGGTGACGTGACCGAGCCCGTCGCGCTGGATGATGGCGACGTGGCCTTTCAACACCACGAACATGCCCGGCCCCGGCTTGCCGGTCTCGAACAGCAGCTCGCCATGCGAATAGGTGCGGAGCTCGCCGAAATGCCGCATGCGCTCGATCTCGGCGGGCGTCAGCGTCGGAAATGTCTGTTCAGGGCGAGAGAACCGCGGCATCCGCGCGTCCGCATCGGTTCGTTCCGGTTCGTCCTGCCCCATCGTCACTCTCGCTCATTCCCAAAAGTCTAGCCGCCGGATTCTAACCGCCGGTCTTGCCGGCGATCCCCTCATCTAGGGAATCATCGTCATTCTGCGAGGGGTCGGAGATTGCGGCGCGTTCGCGCGCCTGCACCTTCCGCCGCTTCAGGTTTTCGCGCAGCGCCGATTTCAGCCGGTCCTGCCGGCGGTCAGCCGTTGGTCTCTTGTCGTTCTCGTCGATCATTTTCGGACCCATCACGTTGGCCGGCCGCAGGATGCCATCGAATAACAGAGATCAAGGGGCATTGGGCCAGCCGCGACAACGAAGCCGCGAGATTTGGTCGAATTCGCGGGCGCGGCCAATTGCCCATTTGGCTGGGGATGCTGCGGGAACCAAATCCGCTCCAAACTGGTCATTTCGATGGAAAACGGCCGCTTTCGGCGCGCAACGGGCCCGATTTTATCGATTTGGCCGGACCGGTGAGCTTGCACAGAGGGGGGGCTTGTGGCAGATATCGCCCCGCTTGGTAGGCCCCTCGCGGCGGCCGATTCTTATCCCAGCACCTGCTGCCGTAGCTCAGTGGTAGAGCACTCCATTGGTAATGGAGAGGTCGACAGTTCAATCCTGTCTGGCAGCACCATTCAATTCAATCACTTAGCAGCGTTCGTGCTCGGCGCTTACTGACTGCCGGAAGCACCGCGGAAGCACGGTGAGCGGCGATGATCCGCTCACCGATGCGTTCGCGCGGCAATCAGTGCAGCTGCAAGCAAGCTTCCATCTCGTCTTTTGCCTTTAGCATTCGCATTGCCATGGGCAGCGTCACCGCGGCGTCGACCTCGACTAGATTGCCCGCCAAGGGACGAAATTGGCCGGCGGCGTTGCCCTTGAGAGGCGCCAACATCGCGGCGGCGACTGCGGAGCTCACCTGGCACTGAATCATGGCGTACCCCTCATCAAAGATGAGGATGAGATCTGTGTTCGTGCGCGCAAGCGCGCGGCCGATGTCGGTTTGCCAGGGGGCGGCGTTGCAACGCAGAGCATGAGATGAGCGCATAACGTTTTGCCTTTCGAGCAAGATGGAAGTCCAGGGGCGAAATGACCGACGTTAGAACGGCCCCGCGCACCTTTGGGCGTGCGCCTTGGACATACGCGCGCGGCCCCTGGACAATCTGGTGATGCCGACTAACCGGAAATGGCGTTCGGCTAACGTTTGGGCTTTCGACCCGCGATTAGGATGCGCTCGTTTGAGAATTCAGCAACAGAATTTTTGTCTGAAAAAGTCTAATACGAAAACCCGACAAGCTAGCGCTTGGACAAGCTCAGCTTTCCCTTTGACCGAGTGTTCGTCTGTCGAATTCATACCGCGCATAACCATACAAGAAATCACTGTGCCGCAGGGGCTTTTACGACTCGAACATTTGAGCAGCGCCAGCAACTTAGCTAGACTCGGTCGACGCAGAGGAGTGCGTTTCGATGAAAAAGAAAGCCGCGCCTGCAAGAGACCCCGCGGTGATCGCGCTCAATCGCGTGGCGTCCGCTCGCAACGATGCAGAGTACGACGCCGCGATAGCAGAGCTCGAGACCTGCCCCGCGCTGACCGCGCAAGGCGTCCGCGCGAAACGTAATCTGGAGCGATCGCGCCAGGCGGCGCTAGAGCAAGGCGATCGCTTGACAGCAGCGGGCCGTGTGATGATGCAGCGCTTGGCCGATACGATTGACGAAGGGTTAGCGCGCTTGACGCGCGAGAGCGGACGTCGTCGCCGGCAGATGTAGGCCCCCACCACCGCCAGCCCGGCACCCACCCCTCGGGGGGAGCCCCCGGCTTGGTGTCCAAAGTTCGCAAAGCCGCTCTACTAATTTTCTGATTCTTGAGAAGTTCAGGGAACTCAGCATCGCTCATTTAAAGAGGCAATCATGTTCAAACGCGCAAAGAAGCCGTCTGTAAAATGGTGTGTGAATTGTCGCTTCTGGACCACCGATCAAGGCATGCCCGCAGCCGCAACAGCAGAGTCGTACGCGCAGTGTCGGCGATTTCCACCAACGCCTTTGGTGAGCACCGAGCCAGTAAAGCTGATCTGGAAAGAACCGAGCGAAGTTCGACCGTACGTTCCTGAAAATGCGTGGGCGCCTACGGAATGCTGGCCCCTGACAAAGAACACGCAGTGGTGCGGAGAATGGGCTCTTCCTAATTCTGACGACGCTGAGCGTTTTGCTGCATTCCAAAAAATTGCAGCGAGACGAGAGTAAAGCCTCGACCATCGCCAAAGGGACTCCCTTATAACTTTTCACTTCTCAATAACCGCGTCTGAGTTACACTTCATCCTACGGACGCAACGCCGCTTCGCCGACGGCACCCACCGCGCAATACCGCGCACTTCCTCTCACCCCGTCGGCGGTCCATGTCCTACCCCACAAAATACACGCGTCAGTACGATTACGTTTCGTATCAGAACAGCAACCCGAACCGGCCACTGCCGGCGGACAAGGTCAAGGCGGACCTGAACCAGGTCGCGATTACCCACGCGCAGACCGTCGACTTCATGAAGACCGTCATCCGCGCCGACGGCGCGTTGATGAACGGTGTTGTGGGCTACGATCAGCTTGCATCGTCGCTTCAGACCGCCGGCTTGGCGCCGGTGAGCACGTGGGCGAGCGGGACGGCGTACGGCGTGCTGCAAGTCGTGGTCCACGGAGTGGGGCTTTACCAGGCACAGACGGCCCATACCGCCGGCGACTTCAACACCGACCTCGCGGCCGGCAAGTGGACGTTCATGGCCAATCTGCCCCAGGGCGCCAAGGGCGACACCGGCGCCACTGGCGCGACCGGCGCCACCGGTGCCCAAGGCCCGCAGGGCGATCCTGGCCCGACCGGGCCGACGGGGGCGGCTGGCAATAACGGCACGGGCGTGAGCGTCCGAGTGTCGACGACCGGAAACGTGAACCTCACCAACGCGCTGGAAAACGGAGACACCATTGACGGTGTCACGTTGGTGACCGGAGATTTGGTCCTGGTCTGGCAGCAAACCGCGCCCGCTGAGAACGGCATTTACACAGTTCCGAGCTCCGGCGGGGCCGTGCGCGCCTCGGCATATTCCACGTTCGCCTCGTATTGCGGCGCGATCGTCAGCGTTCAACAGGGGACACTGTACGCCGATCGCATCTTCTTGGGCACGCCTAACACGGGTGGAACGCTTGGCGTCACCGCGATCACCTTTGCCGATCAAACGACACCGACGGCGAGCACGACGACTCCAGGCATTGTCGAACTGGCAAACACATCGGAGGCCGACGCCTACACGGACTCGACCCGCGTCGTAACGCCTCAGCTCGTCGCCAGAACAGCGCGTACTTTCCAGCCCACAATCGCCGATGACAGTGTCTACTTGATCCCGGTGACACCATCGGCCTTCACGGGCATCGGTATGGTGACGTCCAACATCGCGAACACTTACGCGCTATTTTTCGCGAACAACGTCGGCGGTAACAGTCTGGTCTCCACCCCGACCGGCTCGAGTGTCAACACGACAACAGGCGCGTTGACAGGAACGACAGGAGTCGACGGAAAGCTTACGATCTCGATCGACGCGAACAACATCTATATTGAGAACCGGCTCGGCGGCTCCATCCAGTTCACGGTTGTAGTGTTTGGCCGATGACCTTCTACCAGCGCACGCGGCGGCTGTGGATGGTGGGCGATAGTTTCGCCCGCGGCTACGCTCTCGGAAACCTCGCAGACCTGATCGCGCCGACACACCCGATG
This sequence comes from Bradyrhizobium sp. 186, assembly GCF_023101685.1. Lineage (NCBI taxonomy): Bacteria > Pseudomonadati > Pseudomonadota > Alphaproteobacteria > Hyphomicrobiales > Nitrobacteraceae > Bradyrhizobium > Bradyrhizobium sp. 186. Next base: position 9,631,143 of record NZ_CP082164.1, read on the forward strand.
TACGGGTTCTCATCGATTTGGCGAATGCAGAACCTTGTTTTCGAAGAGAATGGCGTCAACATTCGCGGGGACACCTACCTTATCGGTTCAATCTCGCAGGCCAATCTCGCGTCAGATCTCGCGACGTTCTTCGCGTCCTCCGATGTCGGCGATCGAGACATGGTCGTGTTTGAAGATGCCGGGCAGCACAATTCGAGCCCTAACCTGTATCGGTCGCAATACGAAGGCGTTCTCTCGGCCGTGAAGGCGGCGCGGCTGACGCTCGATCTTCGCGTGTGCACCACACCCGACAATTCGCCCGCGGTAGGGACGGATTACCAGTGGGACGTCTCCTTCTTGGGGCAAGGGACGATGAACCAAGCGGCGCAGGCCGCGGCCGCGGCACAAGGCGTCTTGGTTATCGACATGAACACGATCATCACAGCGTATTGGGGCAGCGTGCTTGCGGCCGACGGCGTCGTGCTCCCTCAGCCAGACAACATTCATATGCGGGTGTGGGATCAAATGAAATGGGCTGGCACCGTGCTGGCGTCATTCGGGCTTACGCCCTCGATTAAGACCAGGACATCGCTCACTCAAATCGCTTCCGACAACTGGAGCCAGCTCGGATATGGCAGCGGGAGTTGGTCGCAAGCTAAAGCCGTCGACTACTGTGCGGCAATCCTGGGGTAGCGGCGCTGGGGGGCACGCAGGAAATAGCCGGGAGAGCATATCTAATTTGCGATCGGAATGAGCATGCCCCAACTAGTCGATTTCGAAGGTCAGCAGCACGAATTTCCCGACGACTTCACGCCGGCGGACATTCAACGCGCGCTCGCGAGCGTCCCGGCGCAAGCGGCTGCGCCTGCACCGATGGCTGCCCCCGCCACGCCCGGCTTGGGCGCGCAGAACGCCGCGCAAAGCGGTCGGCTCTACGTCGCCCCTGAACAGCCGCAGCCGATCGAGCGGCCCGCGTCGTTGCTCCCGAGCAGCGTCGGTGGCGCGGTCCGCGACTTCACCGTTGGCGCGCAAGGCGTCGGCAAGGGCCTCACCGACATCGTCACCGGTCCGTTTGACCTCGCGGCGGGGGCGACTAACGCAGGCATTTGGGCGGCGAACAAAATCCCAGGCATCAGCCACATTTCGCAACCGCTGTTTGGCTCGGACACGTTGCCCTACGCGACGCCGGCATCCAAGCTGGTCGAGAAGGCCACTTCGGTGCTGCCCGGCATCGATCCGGCGACCATGTCGCGCAGCGAGAAGCTCGGCTACAACGTCAACCGCTTCGGCACCCAGGCGCTCGGCACGGGCGCCATGCTTGCCGCTCGAGCGCCAATCGTGGCAGCGGCCACGACACGGTCCGACACCGCCGTCGGGCGTGTCCTGGACCACATGTCGCGGCCGTATACCGAGGCGCCGGCGCGGACGCTTGTCGGCGACACGATCGGCGGCATGGGCTCCGGCGTGGCGGTGAACGCCGCAGACGACTACGTCCCCGAGCACGCTGTCGTCGGAGACACATGGCCTAAGGCAATCGCCAACGCGCTTGCGCCCGTCGTCGGCGCCGTCGGTGCGAACAGCCTCCAAGGCACGGCGGAAGGCATTGCCGGGTTGATCCGAAACATCGCGGCAAAATCATTCGGCTCCGCATCAGCGCCGATCCCGCTCAACCCGAACACGCGGGCGCCGTACAGTACCGCTGATGTCAATCGCGCCGCCGGGAAAATGCAAGTCGCCGCTTCCGGCGCGCCGCGCGCGCTAGCGCAAGACATCCGCGAGAATGCGGCCGCCTTAGCGCGGCCGGCAGAGGAAGGCGCGTCGCCCTTGCAGGGCGCGGCCATGCCGACGTCAGGCCTGTTGTCAGGCGACCCGGGTCTCATTGCCGCAGAGCAAGGGGCGCGCCTCAAGTCAGCGCCGGACTTCATCAAGCGCGACCAGAATGTGAAGGCCGCCGCGGCCGAGCGGGTCGAAGCGATGAGAGATCCGGAGGCCGATCTTGGCGCCGTGATGCGCCGCGCCGCGCAGGCGCGTGAGCAGCGAATGGGCGCAGCGGAAAACGACATCCTGCAAAGGGAAGACGCGAACCGGGCCGTCGATCGGATCCGAGCCGACCAAGGAGAGCCGCTCGGAGCACTCGCTAACAGCGAGGTAAAGGCGAACGCCTCCCGTCGCTTGGACGAGGCTCTCGTCGATCAGACCTACATCCCGGCGCGTGCAGAAAAGAACCGGCTGTTCGACAACGCCCCAGGTCGTGCTGACGAGCTTCCTGCGGACAACATCTTCTCGTCGATCGATCGGATCCGCGGCAACGCAAGCGACTTGGCGCCCGGCGTGTTGCCCGAGGACTTCATGCGCCGGCTCAATACTCTTCGGCCCCAGATGGTCGAACATCTGCCGGAGAGCGGGCAGATGATCAACGTCGGCGGCCCCGGCACCGCACTCGGTGGCGACCTGGCGGACCTCCGCAAGTTCATTGGTGCGGCCCAAGAACGGGCGCAGGCCTCCGGGAACTTCGACCTTGCAGACAACCTCGGCCGATTGCGGACTGCGATCAATCGCACGCTCGAGGACGCGCTCGGCTATTCAGAAGCCAATGCCAACTATCAGCGCTTCGCGCAGCGTTTCCGCCCGGAGCGAAACGATGAGACGGCACGGTTCACTCGCGAGCTCGATCGCAGCGGGCAGAACGCGGACGGCGAGCTCAATCGCGGCGCTACGCCTCCGAGTGCCACCGCGGATCGCTTCCTGGCGTCGCCGGAGAAAGCGGCCAGCTTGACGCGCGCGCTGGAGGGTTCGCCGGCGGCGCCGGCCGGATATGCGGCGCTTCGCGACTATCTCCGTGCAGACTTCGCCAAATCTGCCCTCAACGCAGACGGGACAGTCAACTCGATCCGGGCGAACGCATGGGCACGAAACAATGCCGACGTATTGGCGCAATTTCCCACGGTGCGCGGTGAGTTTGATGACATCACCGCGGCCGCGCGTCGTGGAGAACAGATGTCCGCGCAAACGCGTGCGGACCTCGAGGCTGCGCGTACAGCGCGCAAAGCGACCGAAGCGGAAGTTGATCGATCGGCCGTCGGTACCTTGCTCCGAGAGGATCCTCGTGACGTCGCTCAGAAACTCCTCGGCAACAAGTATGGCGCTGGGACCAAGCTCGACGAGATCAATGCGCTTATCAAGAACGATCCTCAAGCGGGCCGGGGCTGGAAAGCAGCCATGTCCGAGGTCCTCACCGACAAGGTCTAGGGTACCCGGCAAGTTGGCGAGACGCTCGAGGTGCAGTTCGCCAGACTGGCCAAGGAGTTCAACGAGAACGAAGCTCTGCTCGCGAAGACCTTCACGCCGGAAGAGATGAACAACCTCCGGCAGGCTCACAAGATCTTGTCGTACTTCAAGGAGGCCGAGAAGCGTGCGACAGTCGGCAGTGATACAGCCGAGAAGCTCAACATCCCTGGCTGGGCGCAACTGGCGGTGCGCCACTTCAAGGGTGACCTTGCCGGTGGTGGTCTAATCAAGCGGTTTAAACTGCTCCTCGAGATGTTGCCATCGAACAAGCAGAATGCGGACGACATAGTTCACCTGGCGTGGTTCGATCCGAACGTGGCAGCGCACCTCTTGGAGCGGCCCGTGAAGAATCCGAATGTACCGCAATACAACATCGATCTGCGCCGCCTGATCGCGGCTGCGAACGCGTCTCGCGAAGACTGAAGAGGAAGAAGCCCGGACATGCCTTCCCTAGCTCCCTACGATCTCACTGAACAGCAACGTGCGCTCGTGCGGTTCATCGTCAACGAGGGCAAGCGGCCCGAGGAAGCTGCCGAGCTCGCCGGCTATCATCCCAAGTCGGTCTATAAGACGATGCGACTGCCGGCGGTCGCGGCCGCAATATCGGAATCGATCCAGATCGATTTGGCCGTGGTGGGTGCCCCGCTCGCCTATCGAGTCGCGAAGTCATTGCTGCAAGATACTAGTGTTAGTGCGCGTGTCCGAGCCGATCTTTCGATCAAAGTCCTAGACCGGGCAGGGCACATTGCGCCCACGCGTAAGGATACATCGTCCCAGCAGAAAGCCCTCTCCGAGATGTCCCGAGACGAACTTGCGGCGTTCATAGAGCGCAATCAGGCCGAGATCGATAAGGTGGAGGGCGAATTGGCCTCACGCGCGAAGGACGTCTCGTATCTTGGATAGGTGCCGACAGGTTCCGGCCCCGCAGCTTGAATTCTTGTTAACCGTCTGCCCGCAGGATGCCGCTCCGTATTGGAGGGAGCACGATGTCTGATCTGGAACAAATCATTCGCGAACGCGCCTACCAGCTCTGGATAGAAAGCGGCTGCGAGCACGGTAAAGCCGAGATGCATTGGATCGACGCTCAGCGCGAGATTCTCGCCGCTTCTCTTGCTGACCTTGGCCGAGTGTCGAAGGCTGGCTCCGGCAAGTTGAAGACGAAAGTCGGCGCGCCTCGAAAAAAGCGCCGAGCAGCCTAGCGCTCAAAGGCGGCGTCTTGGGCTGCAGCGCGTCCTACGAAGCCGAAGTGTGCCCAAGTGTGCGCGAAAATCGTATACCGCTAGAAGGTGCGGTTCATTACGAAACGGAAAGGCGGAATCGCAGCCTTGTGAGTAGCGACGACGACCTGCCTGGCTATTGTGAGCTCGTAGAGGACGGTCATGAAATACAGTTCAGAACTAATCCAAACGATGCGCAACGCGCTGGAGACAGTGATGGCGAACGTATCCGCCAACCAATCCGTCTTTGGTCTCAAGGCCGCCGTCGCCGAGTATATCCTACAGGCGGCTGCTCAGGGTCAGACCTCCCTCGACGGGCTAGTGGCTTCAACATCCAGCCAGCTTCAGAGCATCATCTCCAGCCTACTTTACTGAAGAACCTTCGGCGCACGAGCACGATCTCGACGTCCTGCTCTAGGACAGCCCCGGCAATCATTGGAAAATCGTCGGGGGGTCTTTGCTCATGTTGCCCTCATGGGGCTCGCATCGAACCCGAACAGCCCACGCGGAGGTAGGGCCGTGTCCGTTCAGTCTTCAAGACCGGACATGGCCAGTTCGTCCTAGCTAGTCGGCTAAGGGGCCACTAGCCGACATCCCGGTGCCGCGGCTGACAGATAGCTCGCGTTCGCCGTTTATGCCCGCTACCTGGCGCAGCTGACCGACGACGGGCGGAAGTCCTCTGCGATCCAGAGGCGTGTCGCCGTGATCCGGAGCGCAGGCGATATACGGGTGTCCAAGCGGCCTGCGTCTCGGTGCCGCATAAGTCACCTTGCCGCGCGGTCAAAAAGCGCGCGGCGATGGGTAGCATTGTTTTTCTGATCGTAAAGGTTCGTCTTTTTAGAGAGTGGCTTTTGTCGATCGTGGGTGCGCTCTCGCGAGAGGCAAGCACATGATTGAGCTTTGGGACAAATGGTCCGGGACCCTGGCGTCGGTCGAGGCGCTTGCAGCCGTCGTCGTTATTGCCGTGGTGGCGGCCGGCGCTATTACGCTGATCGAGACTCGGCGGCATAGGACAAAACATTGATCGGGGAGACGTCGGAAAACGGTGCATCTAGACCAGAGTAGTTCAGTAATTTGCGGCGCTAGAAGACGCTCCTATGCAGGAGGACAAAATGATCGCTTCTCATGCAAGTTGGACAAACAGGAATGCTCCTTGGCGGGACACATTCTGCATATTCGCGCTGTTGAGCATCCTGGTCGCAGCTCCCGCATTCTTGATGATGCACTTCCTGGATATCCAACTCGTCTTGCCTGCGCTCAGCATTCTGCTTTTCTTGGACGCGATCGTCACGGCGCTCTTGGCTCGGGCAAATTCAGAAAATGAAACGTTAGAAAATGTAACGCTTTGGGATATTGCCGGTGCATTCACCATGATGGGTTGCGCCGCAGCGATTCTTGGCGAACCAGATCAAGTGGCACTGCTTTTCGGGCAGCATTCGGACGCGGCTGTAGGAGATAGTCACCTAAAGCATGATGAAATTAGCTTCGATAGCCTGAGTTTTTGAGATAGTTCGCGCATTCTTCTGGTGTGAAGGCGTCAAGGAGCTGGCCGATGGCGGCGCAGACCGCATCGACGGTTGGTGCGGCGGCCTTTCGGAGCAGATGTTCGAGCTTGGCAAAGACCTGTTCTATCGGGTTCAGGTCGGGTGAGTATTTTGGGAGGAAGAACAACTTGGCTCCGGCGGAGCGGATGAGCTGGCGCACGGCTTTGCTTTTGTGGCTGCCGAGATTGTCCATGACGACGATATCGCCGGGACGAAGTGTTGGCAGAAGGACCTTCGCCACATAGGTCCGAAAGCTCTCGCCGTCGATTGGTCCCTCGATGAACCACGGCGCATCGATCCGATCACTGCGCAATGCCGCGAGGAAGGTCATGGTCTTCCAGCGGCCGTGAGGCACCTTGGTGGGGAGTCTGTGTCCGCGCGGCGCCCATCCCCGCAAGGGCGCCATGTCTGTCCTGGTCCAGGTCTCGTCGATGAAGACCAGCCGCTCAGCTTCGACGCGGTCTTGATACTTTGTCCATTGGACCCGCCGCCGCGCCACGTCGGGACGATCGCGTTCGCCAGCCGTCACGCTTTTTTTTGAAGCTGAGCTTCTCGGCATGCACGAAATCCCACACCGAGTGATAGTCGACCTTCAGGCCGCGCCCGGCAAGTTCGGCAACGAGCCCACGCAGGGTGAAGTCGTCGTTCTTGATCCGCTGCGACAGCCAAATCGCGTGTTCACCCGAAATCATCTTCGGCTTGTGACCGCCCATCTGCCCCGGAGCAACGCTGCCGGTCTCATCGAGCCGCTGCATCCAGCCAATGGCCGTGCTGATCGCGACCCCAAACTGCTTGGCTGCCCGATTGCGGGACATGCCGCCCTCAATCGCCGCCACCACACGCTTCCGAAGATCGAGAGAGTAAGGCTTGCCCATCCATGCTGGCCTCCTGCCCAGCCAGCATGGTGAATCAGAAACAAGCTGATTTGGGAATCCCAAATCGATTCAACCTAACCTCATCCCGCTTTAGCCCCCTGACAGCCGGCGACGTCGAACAAGAGTTTGGTTAGAGCGGCCTTGTTTCGGTCTGCAGTACGGGATGGCGGCACGTATCGGTCGACCCATACGAATAGCCAAAAATCCTCGCTTGGGAGTGGCCCGTTTCCCCTGGCACCGGGGAGCATGACTCGTGTTTGATTACCTCAATACAGATGTCCTGAACGTACTCTTGCAGGTCGTTCTTATCGATCTCGTGCTCGCGGGCGATAACGCGATCGTCATCGGTCTTGCCGCCGCGGGCCTTCCCCAGGCGCAACGTGGCAAGGCGATTTTGATCGGGATCGTCGCAGCGACGATACTGCGCATGCTGCTCGCCGGGTTAGCGACGCAAATCCTCCAGATCACGGGCCTCGCGCTCGCTGGTGGGGTCCTGTTGTTGTGGGTATGTTGGAAAATGTGGCGAGAGTTGCGCGCGTCCTCCACAAAGCCCATCGGTGCGAAGGAGGCCGCTGGAGCAATCGCAGCGAACAAGCCCCGCAAGACACTCGTCCAAGCGAGTTGGCAGATTATTGCGGCCGACGTTTCCATGTCGCTCGACAATGTTCTGGCCGTCGCGGGGGCGGCACGCGAGCATCCACTAGTCATGATTTTCGGCTTGGGGCTTTCCATTGCGATGATGGGTGTGGCCGCTTCTTTCATTGCGCGCCTTCTGCAAAATCATCGATCGGTTGCTTACGTCGGTTTGGCCGTCATTCTCTACGTTGCGGTCGAGATGATTTTCCGCGGAACATTGGATATCAGGAAGGTAGCATCGATATGACGGCCGTGTCGTTTCCTGCCTTACTGCCGAGTTAGACGCTTGACGATATTCTGTAATTCGTCGTCCAGCTCCGTGGCCGCCACTGAAAGCGCTTTGCGATAGTTCTCGGGGCAATATCGCTTCTGTTCGCCTCTGATGGCAAATTGCCGATTCAACAGCTGGCCGAATATTGAGTGGATGTACTCACCGCCCTGCCGCCCGATAGCTCTTGGGCCGCCTCTCAGAAGTTTTCTTAAAATACCTGGGCGCTCATCTGATATTTCAACGCGCCTGGCTGATCGGACGTTAGAGACAACCTCTTTTTGCAAATACCCCTCGTCGATTTCGACCTCGGGACAATATTGTTGAATGCGCTCCATCATTGTGAGTAGAGCAACATCGCCCAAAAAACGGCCATCGGAACATCCACCAATATCGGCATGCACGCCAGGCATCCAAATCTGCTCTAGAATTTGCGTGCGCTCGGAGGTTCCCTCCCAAAGTAGAGGCGAAAACGATGGGTTACGATTGTCGTCTATGGCAAGCAGGTGCACAGCATGGTCAACAGAGGGATCTAGCGTCGAATTTCTGAATCTCACTTTGCCGAACACGTTGAAACGGTCCCAACTCGATCCAGCGACTGCGTCAAAGGCTCCCAAGAACCGAATCCTTGGTTGATCGCTATGGAGGCGCGACTTGAATTTCGAAGTTAGCGACTGAAGTTTGGCGTCACCGAGATCTGATTCGACAAAGCATTTCCACAGTTCGGGAAAGACGTCGAGGTTGTCTGCCGGTAGCAGGCCAGGTTTTGAGATGAGCTCACTCAGTGCGCGAGCAGCTGCAGCGCCCCGTGAGAAGCCGAACAGATAAATTTGGTCGCCTGGCATATAATTCGAGGCTAAATTTACGTACGCTTCGATGACAATTTCGTCGAACCCTCGCCCCGTTGCCGCGGATGCATAGTCCCGCCTGGTTCCCACTCCGGCGAAGTAGAATGCAATTTGCGGTACTCCCGAGAAGCCGTAAGTGACTGCCCGATTGAGACGAAAGACGTTAGTTGGGATGATATCCTTCGCCGCTGCCGCCTGATTGCTGCTGCCGTCGAAGAAGAACATGAGCCGTCGTATCATGGCGATGTCCCCAAAAGTCGGTTCGTAAAGTGCCCGCGCAAGCCGCACCCGCGACTGCCGATTCCCTTAAGAAAAATCAAACTGGCAACTGCCGGGAAGGAACGTTGGCATTTTACTCACTTGAGGCAACTTAAGGGAATAGCCAGCTGGGCCCGCAAAGTCGGCTTTGGGTCGAAAGGCGAAAATGCCGGACTTATTTGCGTAGGTCTGCTTCACCCCGAGAAGCGGCATTTTTGAGTACACGCCCTAAACTAGTCGTGCTCGTCGCACTCATGTCGCATCCCTGACGGCTTCAGATCGGCAAATGCAGCTGTGGCTCGGACTGGTCCCCGGCGTGCAGCGAGGACAGCGAGACTCCCAGCAGACGAACGGATTTCGGCAGCGGAATCTCGGCCTGAAGCAAGCCGACCGCCAGGCTCTCAAGATCGTCCCGGCTTGGCACCGGGGTGAGGACCGACCTACTACGGGTGATGATCTCAAAATCGAAGAACTTGACCTTCAGCGTCACCGTCCGCCCTCGGTTGCCCGTGCCCTCGCAGTGGCGCCAGACCTTGTCGACGAGTGGCCGGAGCTCTGCAACCAAGGCATCAAAATCGGTGAGGTCACTGGAAAAGGTGCTCTCGGCCCCGACCGACTTCCGGATCCGGTTGGGCCGGACGGGGCGTTCGTCGATGCCGCGCGAGATCCAGTAGTAGTAGGCGCCCGACTTTCCGAAATTCACGCCCATGAACTCCATCGTCTGCTTGCGCATGTCGAGGCCGGTGAAGATGCCGAGCGCGTTCATCTTCGCGGCCGTCGCGGGACCGATGCCGTGAAACTTGCCCACCGGCAGTGTCTCAACGAACGCCGGTCCCATTTCCGGCGAGATCACATACTGGCCGTTGGGCTTGCGATGATCCGAGGCGAGCTTCGCGAGAAACTTGTTGTAGCTGATGCCGGCCGAAGCGTTGAGGCCGGTATCAGCTTTGATCTTTTCGCGGATCCGTAGCGCGACGTCGCGGGCGAGCGGAATGCCCTGCAGGTTCTCGGTGACGTCGAGGTAAGCCTCGTCGAGCGACAGCGGCTCGATGATGGCGGTGTGCTCGCGAAGATCTCGCGGATCTGTCGGCTGATCGATTTGTAGACCTCGAAGCGCGGTTTGACGAAAGATCAGATCGGGACACTGCCGCTTCGCGGTCACCGACGGCATGGCGGATCTGACGCCGAATTTGCGGGCTTCGTAGCTCGCAGCGGCGACGACGCCGCGTTCTGCCGAACCGCCGACCGCGACCGGCCTGCCGCGCAGCTCCGGATTGTCGCGCTGCTCCACGGACGCATAGAACGCATCCATGTCGATATGGATGATCTTGCGCGTTGGTGCGCCGCCTTGATCGGGATCGGACGAGGACATTCTTATGTTATAGACGTCCTGCACCGAGCAGTCGCCGGCATCAATACCTGTCTTGAGGCAGGCATTCGGGGCAGGTATCGCCAATGCTGTAGAGCACCTCGGCAATCGCACTGGTCGCCGCCTCCGCAGAGACGCCGGCCGGCGGCGCTTCGCGGGCAATTTCCAGCGCGCGGTCGCGGGCATGGGGGTCAGCACGATCTTGCATCCAGCCGTGCTGCTCGCACTCGCGAATGGCCCCAGCTTCCAACAATACCGACCGGGCCCAGCCTTCGATCGTACGGTGGGTGGGGCGTCGCTCCCGGAACATCAACATCGCAGAACTCCACTGACGCGGGATGAATCTCCGCCCAAGCTTATCGTTCCGGCGCTTAACACAGGGCAGGGATTCGCAAATGCGGGGAGTCGGCTTTGTCCACCTGTTCCCGCAGGGCGCTGTGGACAGCTATCGATCAGAGTTCATGAGTTGGCGCGGCAGAACCAAGACTATGTTGATTTGTCGGGCCAGGATTTTCGAGGCGATAATCGAGATATGTAACGCGAACTCGTCTTCCATCTCTGCCGCGGCATCCTCGTCTCGGGCATAGACGTAGAGGATATCGCCATCCACTTCGTCGAATCGAACAGCACGAAAGAGCCGATCAAACCTCTCTGCACCGACCATGAGTGCCATTCGCGCCGCAATCGCTTGGTCTTGGACCTGAGTCACAATCATCGCTCGGCGATCCTAGTTTCCTCTGCCATAATCGACTGCGAAGACTTGGTAGAACTGGCCCGGCGTCGTATGCGTGAACGCGATCTCCAATGCGACGATCTCCGCATAGCCCTTGGTTTCGTCGCCGACATTGATGAGGTCGACCGCGGTCAGCCCTTTGCCAGTGTCAAAGTTGGAGGCTGGCGCGCCGGGGATACGGATGAGGCCTTGCATGCTCGGGCCTCGAGTCTGGATAGCAACCTTGATTTGGGCCGCCTTTCGGACGAAGAGCCGTTCTGATCTGAATTCGATCCTCTGCCATTGGTCGAGACCTGCTGACGTGTGACCCATGTACCTAGGTCCTGTCGCCGGATCGATGGCGGCCAAGGTGGGGACAATGAGCGCTAAGAAGGCAAGAGTGACAGCCGCGAATAACCCAAGTCGCATTAGCGGGATCTCCGGCTTTGCCAAAGCGAGCACCTGCCCATGTTGTTACGATCTGATTGAAAACCGGTCGAATGCCGTCAGAACCTGCAGGCGAGGCTCGATATCGCGGAGATAGATTTCAGCCCTGAGAAACGCGATTTCCGCGTCAAGCTGGCTCTCCTCCACGTCGATGAACCAGGACCGCGGCCGTCCATCGCTGCCATCGCTCCATCGATAGCCTCGCCGCTTGAGAGCGTCCTTGAGATCAAAGGGCGATTGCTCCGCCCAAACGCGCATCTTTTTCTTGCGAGCCTGTTCGAGCAGCACAGCTAGTGCCGGGGACCCAGTCGATAGTTGGAAGTCTAGTATCTCAAGCAGAGCATGACAATCGTCGACCGCCCTATGGGCTTGGTGAAAGAAGCCAGCGCCATTCAACAGGTAACCCAGCCGCGAACCTTCGAAGCCGTGCTTCCGCCACTCGATCTCTGTTGCAGAGCATCCCCATGCCTTGCGTTGGAAGACTGGCCAGTAGCGTTCCGCGAATTTGCGGTCAAACCCAGCGTTATGAGCGATAACGATGACGGCATCCTCGACGAACGATGACACGACGTTCCCGTCGATCCGAGAACCAGCGACCATTCCGTCCGTGATGCCGGTGAGGGCGGTGACTTCCGACGGTATTGGTGCCGATGGCTCATTGAACGAGGAGAATACATCTCTGACGCCAACGATGCGACCGTCGGCCAAGTAGTCGAACTTGACCATCCCGAGTTCGATGACTTCGTCCTTCTGTTGATCCAGACCTGTAGTTTCGACGTCGATAAGGATGCCGGTTCTAGTCGACGCTCCATTGGACGGAGTAAAAATCTCTCTACGCGCCAAACGTCGAAGGACGCGATAGTCGTTCGATCTTGCCAATACCTCGGCCATAGCGGCTAAGGTCAGGTCGTTCTCAAGCATTGGACTTTGCAATCCTTCGGCGAAGGCTCCCACGCACCGCGGTGGTAGTGCAAAGGCTAACCCGGATCAAAGATCCGAAACCAGATGCGACGCCGGAACATCCCCCGATTTGACTCGAGGGCAAAGGCATCGCTAAACCGAGCCGGCTACACGCCAGGGGGCCCTTGAGCCACATCGATTACGTGGCGGTCGGGCCCTACAGTGATCACGATCGTATAGCTCTTTTGAGCTCCGCCCTGGTCGGTCGGCGGAGCGAGGTGCAATTGGCCTCCGTACCACTCGCCGGGCAAGAGCGTGTTGTCTTTGATCACCGCTTGCTCGAGCACGGCCATGTTGCGCTGACCTGTTTCGATCGTCGCAGAAATCATCGCTTCGTTCTGAGCTGCGGCGTTACCTTGCGCGATCGCCGCGGCGGTCGGGCTGTAGAATGTACTGGTTCGGCCATTCGGAGTCGTATAGCTCCCGTAGCCGGCCCGGGACGCGCTGTAAGCGTTGGCGCCGGCGGCGACGCCTGTCAGAAGTGCAGCCGCGACCTGGCGGTTCTTTTCCTCTTGAACGAGCATCTCGTAGGTCACGATCTTCATTTCAAAGTCGGACCCAGCGGCGTGTTGGACCGCCTCTACTTGTCCGACCCGAAACTCCACAGGCTGTCGGCCAAGATTGTTGATGCCGACTACGAACACAGGACGGCCGTTCGCTTGGAGCTGACGGGATGCCGGTCGAACGAGCACCACAGAGCTTTTCTGTCGGGATACCAGGGCAGGTTGCCCGTCCCGCATGAGCGCTTGTTGCTGCGGATTAGACGCCTTGAACGAAACCGTCTCGCCGGCTGTCATGCAGCCAGTCAGTGTGGCGCAGGCGGCCGCCATCACAAAAATGCGCATGCTAAATCCCCCCATCGAAAGGCGCTATGCAAGCGCAACCATTGCGCGAGGGCAAGAACAGTTTGCGCGCAGGCGGCCGCGACCCTTCGTCAAAAGGTCTAAGTCGGCCGCGGAGTACGGTAAGCCCTTAGGGCCGGTGAAATTCGACCGATCGCTGCTTCAGCGAAACCCTAGCCGCGAACCCAGCGTCCAACCACGCCATGGCTTGTGTGTGACCAGCTTTGCGCGAGCTCTCATTTCCCCACCACGCACTGAACTTGTAGGCAGAAACCGGCAGTGGCCTTCCGAGAATGTCTTCAATTTCCGAGAATGTGAGCCGGATGGTTCGCTCCCTCGTGCTCTCCAGCTCCCTTCGTAGTGGATCGTAAACGGACATACACCCGGCTCGTCACGTTGGTCTGTCGTCGCCGCTCGTGGGGATGTTGAAATCCCGGGCGGCAAGCTCCAACTCGAGCTCAGTGATCCGCTCAAAGATGCGAGCAGCAATCGCCTCCGACTCTTCCGCGGTTAAGGATCGAATGCCCCGCAAAGCAAGCTCGTCTCTGAGAACCTTCGCCACAATCAATTGGATGGCCATTGGATCAATAGTCCTAAAACCATGATCCAACCGCAACCGAAGGGCGAGCGCAAGTGGTTGAGCGATTTCCCGCGGTGCTCCGGCTAGCCGTCTCGGCACGGAATGCCGAAGCTGTCGCAGGTAATCGCGAAGGCCTCTTTTGCCTTCACGTCTTCAAAGCAAAAGCGCGTGCCGACGTCTGCACGATCGATCCACCAGTCGACCTTGCTCCCTTTTGCAATGCGAGAGGCTTCGCCGCGCAGCAGATCCAACTGTTTCCCAGCGGCGTGAACAATCAAGCAATTTTCCTTTGCCATGAATACTTTCCTCTCAAACTATGAAAATAGGTCGCTCAATTGATCCCGACGAAAAAATGAGAATCATGTGGCAATGTCACTTGGAACAGGTGCCGTGCCCAGGCTAGGCTCCGCTCATCACGCTGGATAGCCCGCCGGTTCACGCTGACGGGCATATGTCTCATACCCCTGCCACCCGTCAGGCGATTTGGCTTAGGTGGCTATCCGGGCCACCTGATTGGTCGCGGTGCACCTCGTTTGAGAGCGAGCTGACCAGCATCTCCAGCTTCGATCGCTCTTCGTTCAAGCGCCTTTCGACAAACTGGCGCTCGAACTCTGTCAAGCTGGTTTGCAATAGGTGGCGATAGCGCTGAATATTGTTGCGATGTGCACGCGCCAACTGGTCGTCGATCATCCTCGTCTTCCTGTGACGGATATTAATTAATTCTCTTTTTGCTTCATGGGGTGAGGCGGCCCCCGAGGCAACATTCCAAGACGTCGCTGGAGCGGAATATCATCGCTACGCGACGTCGGCATTCCCCTGGCCGGGCGTTAAATCCCGGCCTTCTAATTCTGGCGGGACTCAAATGACGAAAACAAGAAATCCCCGAAGGGACGACGCCCAGCGCTCTCGGACACGGTAGTGGGCTTTTCTGTTCCGATCTGTGAACTACTTCACAAACCCATCGGACATCGCCCGTTATCGTTCGCTCATTGCTTAGACCAACTAATTGCTTCGAAAACACCCCAGCGTTCGCGCGCTGGGGTTTTTGCTTGTCAGCCCCAACGCGCTCGACCTAGGCTGTTGTCGTTGTTCAAGCGGGAGGCGGACGTGGCGACAGGCATTGTGAAGTGGTTCAACGCGACCAAAGGATTCGGTTTCATCCAGCCCGATGACGGAGGCCAGGACGTTTTCGTGCATATTAGCGCAGTGGAGCGCGCCGGCTTATCGGGCTTGGCTGAGGGCCAGAAGGTCTCTTTTGAAGTCCAAATGGATCGGAAGCGCGGCAAGAGCAGCGCGGAGAATCTGCGCGTTTGACCCTCGCCATGTTCGCCGATACCCACCCCATATTTACAGGCGTCGCCTGAAGGGTAGCACTTTGCCTGGCAGTCGCGATGGGCTTGTAGTCGGACGGGGTGGACGCTCTGGGTCGGGCGTTTCGGGATCAATGCCGTAGAGATCCTCCACCGTATATTCGATTTTTCTCCAGCGAGCTTTTTTGTACAGCGCGTCGTAACCCCAAAGTTCAGTGAACCGCGCCTCTTTCCACGGGATATCGTTGCTTGAAGCATCGTCGTCGTCGTTGCTGGAAGGCAAGGGGATTTGCACGGCTGGCCCCTCCCAGATCACGCCCCCTCGACTCAGCTTTCGGTACTCGCAACGATCTGGATCTAGGACTTCGTCGATCAGGAATGCGAGCTCAAGTGGATTCGAAGCGTAGAATACGCCCACCAAGTCATGCTCTTCGATCGTTCTGACGAGGTACGCGGGCATGACCTGCTCCTATAGCGGGCAATCATTCCTTAGGAGGTGACGCAAAGCAATCCGGCGACCATACTTACGCAAGGGGCTTTTATACCTCATGCGATTCTCAGCTTCGTCTGCGAGCTTTTGCCACTCGACAGCAAGGCGGAGCCAGGTTTCCTTGCCGAGCGGGTTGACCGCATCCTTTTTAGGCAGCCGAAACAGCCTCCGCGCAACAATTTTGCCGCGATACTCTCCCAATGCCGAAATTCCATTTCAACCTAATTGATACCAGCATCGTCTCTGATCACGGCGAGCGCGACCTGCTGGACGAAACCGTTGCCCAGATCGAGGCGATCAAACTAGCGCGCTCGTTGCGCACTTCGCGGCCCCATCTGGTTGGGCGCAACTGTTCGATATCTGTTGTTGATGAGATGGGAAAGAAAGTCTGTCGCATTCCGATCGACGACATCTAACGCCGGGCTCAGCCTGGCCTATCCTTGCGGCGCCGAGGCCGGCCGAGGCACGCACGTGTGATGACGTTGGGAAAGACCGTGTGAAGTAGTTCACAAGCGGCAGGTACCGCCAAGTCTAGTGTCCGCGCTTTAACTGGAGGGAAGCGCCATGAAGTTTAGTTGGACGACCTCTCGAATGCTCGCACTGACAGCCGTTGTTCTGGCGGCGGCTGGTACCACTATGGCAATCGGCAATCCTCGCCAAGTGTTTGAACCAATGCTGGGATCCGATTGGCAATGTAGCCGAACCATGCTGCTCGTGACGACTTGTTCTCACTTGAGCGCTAGATCGGAATAACGGCGTGTCTTGCTGGCAGCCTTAGGCTTCGTGATCACCGGGTGGTTTAGAGATGCAGCGTCGCCAGATGGCGGTGCTGCTGAACCACCTCAGAAATGAGGTATCGGCCTTGCCGCGACAGCATTCCTTAGCTTGTGGATGCTCGGCTGGCTTTGCGCTGGATTCACTCGCGACTAACCGATTGGAGATGAGGAGCACGGGCCGGTGAGCCGCGCGCAGGTGCTCGCTCATCTGCGCGGAGGCGCTCGTGCCGGCATACGCTTATTCCGAAATCACAATGGCGGAGAGACGGCCCCGGCTTCAGGGAGGCTGGGGGTAGACCGGGGCCGCTCCGCCAGCTCGGCGGCGTGCTGGCGGCGGAATAAGCGGCGCCCGGCGCCACGGTTCCTACTGGCGCGCCAGCAGATTCCTCACTCACCCGAGAGGCCAAATTTCGTTTCGACGCGGGAACTGAACTTACCTTTTTCGGTTTTGGAGTTGTCGTTAATGGCACAAGGAATAACTCCATGTCTCAGCGACGCCGCAGGTGAAGCAGAACCGGTCCCTTGAAGAACGATTGGGCGAGCAGGCCACCCAGCTCAAAGAACAAGCGGCGCAGCTCCCCGCTGGTGCTGAGCGCGAGCGCCTTCTCAGGAAGGCGCGCTTAGCTGAGACCGGCGCGCATCTGAGCGATTGGCTGACCTGCCCGGTCTGCAACCCCCGAAGTAAGCCGCTGGAGCGAGAACCGGCCCATCGCCAAACGCGCGTCGGACCATGGGCCGTTCCCGGGTAGATGGCGCGAACCGAGACGGCTCCAGGCATCGCGCCACAGACCAGTTTTCTCAACTGCTCGGTTGAAGAGTCGTTCCTGTCAGATGCCCCACTGCCGAGTGGACGGCGCCAACCGAGGCGGCCTTACTCCCGCAAAGGGCTTCTAGCGCGAGCGCGGTTGTTCGCTGCCTGGGCAAGTTTCAGCCATTCCTCGGAAAGGCGCAGCCAAGTTTCCTTGTCCAGCGCGCTCATGGTCTGGGCGGCCAGCTCGCGACATTCCTCGGCTTCCTTACGGAACCTATCGGCATCGGTCTCAGGCATTGCGCCGGATTATGCACAAAAGTGAACTTGGGCCTAGTTGCCAATCTTGCTGAGGTGAGGCGGCCTCAATGTGTAACTTTCTCGACTTCGAAGGTGAACTTGACCCCTGCATCAGCGGGCCGGCTTCGTCCCTGACCGTCATCGCCATGCAATGCCCAGCTGTGCGCGCGGCGCGGTGCACCGCTTCTCGGGCCATATCCGCCAGAGACTTGGCGGCTTCGGCTTGCACTGCGTGCATGCCCGAAAGTTCGAGTCCCTCTTCATCAACGGCTGTCCAATCCCCCTCATGCAGATCGAAATAATAGCGCGGCATCGCTCAGCATTCCCGTAAAGGGGAATGCGTTCCTAAAATCGGCCGGTGCCGGCGGGTTCTTGGGCCAGCAGATCCTCACCTGGCGTTAGCAGCCGCACATAGGTTCCGCTTTCGTGCAGCTCGATCCAGCCGCGCTCAATCGCGAACCGCAGACCAGCGCCGAACTCGCTGCCCTTGCCGCCGAGCGTGAACAAAAACAGCGCGTTGATCTTCTCGATGTGGATACGGCCGTCCTGGACTGCCTCGATGCTCGCCGCCAGCTCGACGAGCTTGCGCGCGGCGGCCACCGGGTCGGCGTAGGGCGCTGTTCGACGTGCTTCATCGGACAGCGCCGCCGGCGGTCTGGGCCGCGTAGATGTGAATGCGGTGCTGATAGCTCTCGTCGGGCTTCCAGCTGTCGAACACGACGCCGCAAACGCAGCGCATCATCGAGCTGGGAATCTCGCTGGCGAGCTTCTCGCCGCGGGCGCGCTTGTCCCTCATCTCGGCGCGCCAGTCGCGATCGCGGCGCCATTCGTCGAAGGCGCCGTCGCGGATTGCCGGCAGCAGTTTCAACCACGCGGCCTCGAACGCGGCGCGCGCTACATCTAAGCTCTCGGCCGATCCGGACCGTTGCTGGCCTGGCTCGAGTCCAGGACAGAAGCCGAAATGCCAGCCCCATTGGTCGGCATCCTTCGGCACGCCGGGGCCTCGACTTTCATTCTGGGGCTGGCCGGGATCCAGCCGGCCACCCAGCCGAGCGTCAGTCTGAACATCGAGATGCGCGCCGGCTACGTCATCGATCTGAGCGACGACCCGCCGCCCATCAGGACCATTTCCCATGACTGACAAGCCAAAGCGTATCTCAGCAAAGGTGCGCGCTGCCATCGACGCCATGTTCGCGGACACGGTGAAGACCGTCACCGACGCCGCGGACCACGTGGGCATTAGCCGGGAGCACTTGTCGCGCGAGCTCTCAAAGCCCCACGTCACCGAGTTCATGCGCCAGAAGACCATGCGCCGGCTGGTTGTCGGAGCACCGCACGCGGCTTCCACCAAGCTGGCCTTGCTCGACAGCCCCAACGAGATGGTCAGGGACCGCGCCTCGAGCTTCGTCCTGGGCCTGATCGGGATTCGGCCCGACCCGGAGCAGGACAGCCGCCAAGGCACACCGGTCCCTGGCCTGGTCATTGTAGTTGAGAACCATGCCGGCCAGCCGCCGGTCACTATTGGCCCCGAGCCGGTGCGGCAGATCGAGCATGAGCCGGTCCAGATCGAGCAGGAATAAGCCCTCGCGGCCGCTCACCACCGCGCCGCGCGCGGGAAGTCGGTCGGATGATGGCCGATTGGGGGCGGCCTACTGCGCCAGCCCGACGGCGACGAAGAAGGCCAATGTGGTGCCGCTGAAGGCCTAAAGGCCCGCCTGTTAAGGCGGGCTCAATTCCCATCAATTTAGGACAGATGGTGTGGCTATGGGCTTCCCCGTCAAGGGAAGCGGGGCCTCAAGAATATTGCGATAGCTCAGCGCCACGTGTCGGACTACCCGAAGCTGATCGGCCGGATTTGTAATTTGGCGCGCTTCCAACTGCAGCGTGATCGCCCCTTCAATTTGGATAATCGTGTTCAGTTGATCGGTAGTAAGATGGTCGCGAACATTGGCTTTGCGGGGCAGTCCGCACTTGCGCCGCAGATAGGCGGCCGTACCTCCGAACATGATCTCGTAAATCGCATCCGTATTGTTGGTGTAGTGAAACCATTCCGTGGCCCCGTGCTCCTTATACGAATCGGTGGCGGCAATCCGGATAGTCTTGGATCGTCCGCGGGTCTCGGCGTGGATGATATGCCGCTTGAGTAGTTCGGCCTCCATGAGATTGAAGGCCTGGATATACCGTTCACGCCAATATGCTGCCTTGGCTCCCGTGAAGCTCATAACGAGCAGAGAGAAGCCGTCCCGCGTCATGCGAAACATCGGCATTTGCTTTTTTTGGGTCGTCGGATAGGAGGAGACCTCAAAATTGAGGGCTCTAAATTCCGCCGAACACTCAAGGGCTTCTATGGATCGAAGCACGTTGTAGTGCAGCTTATCGAAGTGGTACGCAACGTCCAAAGAACTGACGTACAGCCGGTCTTGGGAGAATTCCAAGAGGCTCATGGCATCGAACATCGTGATCTGCGTGGGCTTAGTGTCGTCCTTGCTCATAGTCGTAAGTCCTGTGCTGTACGACCATGACGTGCTTGATATTTCTCCTAAGGATAGTACAACAAATTTGTTCAAGGGGCTGTACTACGTACGTCGTGGTCCAGATTTGAATTTGAAGGGCGGATCGTTCGCAGCGATTCGTCCTTCGGCTTTCATGGCTCAGTCTGAGATCGAGAACAGAATCAATCGTTAGTGCCGCTCTCGAATCAGCGTGAGCACATGACGATCATTCGACACCCGAGCGCCTTCACCACGCAACGCACAACGCAGGCATGGGGTCAGTTACGAACAGGCCCCTGCCTGTTATTTGGGCGAATCTATACCCGTACTTGCTAATCTCCAGCAACTGTCGTCCCGCCGCTACATCCGGGCGTTACCGGGATGAGTCCATCCAGCAGCGCCGCAACCGGAGGGCAAACGCAAGGGGCCTACTTTGGCGTGGCGCCGTCAGGCTTCCCTTGAAATTGGATGTTGCATTTCTTCGCGATCGAGGCTTGCTCGACGGCCACCATCTGCCCCTTCATTTGAGCCAACTCAGCGGCGGTTTGTTTGTCGCCACCGACGAAGAACGCTGCCGGCCAGAAGATGACGATCGCTGCCGCGGTGGCGACGCCGTCTTTCGTGCGCTGACTGTCCTGTGCTCCGGACAATGCAGCCGCTCGTGTCGAGATCGATTGAGCCTCGAGCGCTAGCTGCTGGCAGGTGTAGGACTGATATTGGACCGGTGAGACATAGGCCGGCGTGATGTCGGCTGCCGAAGAGGCGCAGCCCGCCAGCGCGGCGCTTAGCGCCACGATTCCCAAATTACGCATGAAATGCAGCCCCCCGGCCAATTCTTAAAGCGCCATCCAAGCTCAACCAGCGCGCGAGATCAATAGGTCGTTCGCCGGGCTGGTAAAAGTACGGAGCAGTTGCGCCGCAGCGACGAAGCCGGAAGCCATACGCAACAACCACGCGCTGTACGAAGGCAGATTCCCCAGCCGGGAGGGATTTTTAAGGCCCCGAGATCGGCCTGTGCCCTAATGCAGCACCCGCGTGGCCTCGGCGACCTGAACCCTATCTTTCAGGTCTTCGAGCTCGTCGATCGCGTCCAGCAATCTGACGAGCTCGCGCGCGATATGCTTCAAACTGGGCCTTGGACGTCTAAGAATACGAATACGCTGTCCCATCGGTGCACGCCTCCATGCTCGGGGAGGTCCAATTGGCAAAGAGCGTGCCACTCCATGAAGGGAGGATTCTTAACGCAAATTAGCTGATGATGTCCGTGGGTGTAGGAACTCGGACCACCTTGCAAAACTCGTTACGCAGCGTCCAAACTTCCGAGTGCTTTGAGGGCCAATCGCGCGGATGGCGCGAGGTTTGGCTCTATTCGGCTCAGCTGATCGGGACTGACGATCAGAAGGGATCCTTCGGTGATCACTAGTTTGTCCGACGGAATGTCGCGAGCAACGAAGACTTGGCCGTGGATAATGCCGCCCTCAACATCGGGATCAACACCAAGCCTTTCTGCGAGGTACTCGAACTGCTCCGGCGGAACGAAATAACTGACTTCCTCATGCACCTCCCAGACAACGCACTCCAGAAAGGTTTCATTACCTTCGCGATGACCGCCGAAAAGTCCCACCATGCCCGGGTACAAAATACCAAGAATATCGTCGCGCTGCTGAAGTAGCAAACGACCGGCAGTGTCGATGAGTATGGCCGAAGCGGTCTCCCGACGTAGCGCTGCACGAGAAGTGCTCATTTCCCCTTCGCCTTGAGCCCGAGCTCGACCAGCCTGCAGATGCTCCAGCAGTCGCTACTGTTTTGGCGCTTCGGGAGCTGCTGCTGGCGCTGTGGGTCCGGCGTCGGGTGGGCTGCCCCTGAACTCTGACGGTGCCGCACAATCGCCAGCCCAAAGTTTGGTACCTTTGACTGTTCCTACGAGCTTACAGCCCGTCGGGGCCGGGGGCTGCTTGTGTGGTTTGCTGGCAGCCTTGGGCACTGCGGTCGCCTTGGGCACCGCAGTTTGAGCGAAGGCGGATGCCGAAAAGCCAATGATGGCGGCGGCGAGGATCAACGGAGTCCTCATCAACATTTTCCTCTTGTCTTCAGCCCGAGCTCGACCAGCCGGCGGATGGCTTCGGATAGGGTTGGCTTGTCTGGCTGGCTTTCGGCCCATTCCACGATGGCCGCGCGCGTAGTTGCGTCGGCTCGAAAACCCATAAGCGGGGTAGTGCCGGTCCGGGGACGCCCCATGACTTTTTGTTTAACAGCGCTTGCTTTCTTCATACTTTCTGTATAACAAAATAGCAGGCCGAAGGGAAGTGGCGCTTCCTCTCCGGCCCTAACCTCGATCCTAGAAGGGTATTCAAGATGACCAAGGCCGACAGCGTGCATAGCACGCCACCCCTAAACTCGTCCCCAATTCAGGCAATCAATCCCCCGCCGCACGCCCTAGCGGAGCCCCGGGATTCGTTTTCGTCCCAACACGCTATCGGACAGCGGGAAAACGGCCAACCCACCAGCGAGTCCCGCAAGCCCGCCGAGGGCCTGTCCCGCCGCAACATGCTCGGCGCCATGGCCGTGCTGCCGGCCACACTGCCGACCGTCGCCACCGCTACTGCTGATCCCATTTTTGCTGCGATCGAACGCCACCGGGCGGCCAGGGTGATCTGAGACGGCGAGGTAGACGTCCGTTCTCACTTCGAGGATCTGAATATGACCGCAGAGCAGTTGAGGCAGCGGGACGCGCTCGATGACGCCGTCGCCGATGCCCGTGACGCTCTGGACAAGGCTAGCGTCGCACTGATCAACACGGGCCCGACCAGCTTTGCCGGCATCGTTACCGCGCTCCAATACCTGCGAAGGCAGATGCGCGATGATGGCACGTACATGCCGTACGATATCGAGTTTGAATTCGAAGAGGGCTATGCGGGCGGCGACGGTACCGTCGTGTTCGGTTGGCTCGACGTGTGGCTCAAGACAATTACCGAAGCCATCGCGGCGCCCGGCATGGGGGGGCGGGCATGAGCAACATCATAGCCTTCCCGGAGCGCCGCAGCGCGCATCAGCCGAACGTCCAGCAGGTTTGCCTGACACCCGATTGGACATGCGGCTTGCCGAAGCAGCGCCGTACCAAGAGCGACGCCATGGCACGCCGGCGAGAATTCAAGCTAGCCATGCGACAGCGCATCAGGGACATCGCCGCCTCGCGCGATCTCTCTGACGAGGAGATCAAACCGGCGCCGGCGGTCGCCAAGCAAACCTCGTACCTCATGCGCATAAGCCGGAGATAAGCACTTCGGCTGGATTTTACGAACCTGTCCCTGCGCGCCTTGCCGCTCTCTCCAGGAATTCCAGCATGGAGGGGGCCACTTCCTCAAGCTCGACGAAACGACGGCGCAACTCGTCCGCGATATCCGCGGTCACATCGCGCGACCATCCCTGTGTCGTGTTGAAGGCCACGATGCGAGCGGGATGCATGTATCGGCCTTCGATCAGGTGCCGTAACAGCGTCGCACGATTGCCGTCCTCTTCCGCCGTCTCGCACCAAGCGCGTCCGAGCCGGTCGCCAAAGTCCTCAAGCACAAGGTAGACGTCTTGGTCCGCGGCCACATGAGGCACGATGGATGGGAAGCGGCGCATGCCAGAAACTCCACGAGAACCAGCGATTCCCTCGATAATGTTATTATTTAATGCGAGGAGTAAAGATTAAATCAAAAATTAAACAGATTTAAATGTGGACAAAATTTAAATATGGATTAATTTGGGAAGTACCTTGGCGCCGGACGAACGCGTCAAGCTCTCCGAGAAACGGCTCCAGCATCCTGCCCCCTGATTACCCTCGGATCCAGGGGCCGTCTCTTCGGCATATGGGGAGCGAGCCATGAAGTTCCTGTCCCCGGGTGACTTCTTTCTTATCTCTGCGCTGACGGGAGCAATTATGCTGGTCGAGATGGCGCTGTTCATTGTTGTGGGCATGATCTGATCCACGCAAAACTGAGCACCACATGGGACGTAGCCCGTTTCGTTCGCTGCGCCGCCCCAGTCCCGCCGTGCTTTGCTTCTGAACCCAGTCGTCAATGCAGCGGCCCCAGCGAATGAACGCCGGGGCCGTTTTATTGATCGGCAAGCGGAACAAGTTTCCCGATGCCGCGTCGAATCAATGCTCCCGACAACCCCAAGTCAAAAGCCCCCGTCGGGAGCAAACCTTGCCCAAGGTTGGCGACCTCTGCGTCCCCCGCGCGGAGGTCGTTTGCGTATCACCGCATACGAGCGAAAAAAGGCCACCCGAAGGCGATGCGCTGGCCAGCGCTTCAGGCGTTGGTGCGATGGTGTGCTGCGCGGACGTGGCCGTCCAGGGTGCGAATGGTGAACACCTCGCCGCAGAAGCACCGGGCGATCCCGTCCGGCCGCTGGGTCGGCAGAGGCAGCGCCAGATCGTGCATCCGGTCCTTCCATGCCGTCCAGTCGCGCTGGCGGCGCCATGCCTCGTAATGGGCTTCAGTGCGCGTCGGTGCCAGCTCCTGCCATGCAGCTTGGAAGCCCGCCCTGGCCTCGTCGAACGTGTCGGCGACACCGCTGCGCTGCTCGCCGGGGTCGGTCCCCGGATAGAAACCGCACGACCAACCCCACTGCGGCGCCGACCTCGGTACGCCGGCGCGACGGCCGATCGAGCCGACCCGAACATCGCCGAAGTAGATCAGCCACGTCTCGCGGTGCGGATCGTCAAGGCTGCGGCGGCGGGTGAGAGCGGGCATGCCGCCATCAAAGCGGCGTCCGAAGCGGCTCGCAAATTATCGATTCCTAGGCCGAACTTCCCCTCGGGATTTTTGTTAGAGCGTTGAGAGGATTTGAGAAGTTTGGATCGGGCTGATTTTGTAGGCATGTAAATGATGATTTTTGGCTTGCGAATGGCAGGTTTCCGTGATTCGATTCCGGCATGTTCGTCGCCCGCATTCCCAACCGCAACTCACCGCCCGCGATCCTGTTGCGCGAGAGCTATCGCGAGGGCGACAAGATCAAGTCGCGCACGCTGGCCAACCTGTCGCATTGGCCGGATGAGAAGATCGATGCGCTGCGCCGCGTCCTGAAAGGCGAGGAGCTGGTCTCGCCGGCCGAGCAACTGCGGATCGAGCGCTCGCTGCCGCACGGCCACGTGGCCGCGGTGCTCGGCATGGCGCGCCAGCTCGGACTGCATCGCCTTGTCCCGGACAAGCCCAGACGGTTGGCCAGGCTGGCTTTGGCCTTGATCGTGGCACGGGTGATCGAACCGGCCGCCAAGCTGGCCACGGCGCGCCAGCTCAGCGAGGCGACGGCGGCGCATTCGCTGGGCGAACTGCTCGATCTCAGCGCCGTCGACGAGGACGAGCTTTACGAAGCGCTCGACCTGCTCGGCACGGCCCAACCGGGGATCGAGGCGACGCTCGCCAAGCGCCATCTGCATGACGGCTCGCTGGTGCTCTACGATCTCACCTCCAGCTATCTGGAGGGGCGACATTGCGAATTGGCGCGGCATGGTTACAGCCGCGACGGTCGTTCCGACAAGCTGCAGATCGTGTTCGGCTTGCTGTGCGCCGCCGACGGCTGCCCGGTGGCGGTGGAGGTGTTCGAAGGTAACACCGCCGACCCGAGCACGCTGGCCGCGCAAGTCGACAAACTGAAGGCCCGCTTCAAGCTGTCGCGTGTGGTACTGGTCGGCGATCGCGGCATGATCACCAGCGCCCGTATCGAAGCCGATCTGATGCCGGCCGGGCTCGATTGGATCACCGCTCTGCGGGCGCCGGCGATCCGCAAGCTCGCCGAGGACGGCGGCCCGCTGCAATTGTCGCTGTTCGACGATCGCGATATGGCCGAGATCACGTCCCCCGACTTCCCCGGCGAGCGCCTGATCGTGTGCCGCAACCCGGATCTGGCCGACGAGCGTCGGCGCAAGCGCGGCGAGTTGCTGGCGGCGACCGAGAAGGATCTCGCCCGCGTCAAGGCCGCCGTGCAGCGTCAGCGCAACCCCTTGCGCGGCGAGGATGAGATCGGTCTGAAGGTCGGCGCCGTGCTGGGCAAGCGTAAGATGGCCAAGCACTTCCACCTCGCCATCACCGACACTTCGTTCGACTTCAGTCGGATCGAGGATGCCATCGCCAACGAAGCGTCGCTCGACGGCTTCTATGTGCTACGGACCAACGTGCCGGCCGAGAACCTCGACACCGCCGCCACGGTGCGTGCCTACAAGAGCCTGGCCCAGGTCGAACGCGCCTTCCGCACCATCAAGACCGTCGAACTGGAGGTGCGCCCGATCCACCATCGCCTCGCTGGCCGCGTGCGCGCCCACGTCTTCCTCTGCATGCTCGCTTATTACATCGTCTGGCACATGCGCCGCGCGCTGGCCCCGATCCTGTTCGACGATCACGACCGCGAGGCCGCCGACGCCGCGCGCGTCTCGCCCGTCGCCAAGGCCAGAGTCTCGGCCGCGGCCAGAACCAAGGCTAATCGCAAGCACACCCACGATGGCCGGCCCGTGCACAGCTTTCGAACGCTGTTGCAGGATCTCGCCACGCTCACACGCAACATCGTTCGCATCGGTCAGGACGCCCCGGCCGCTATGCTCACAAGTCCAACCCCACTACAACAAGACGTCTTCAATCGGCTCGGCATTCCTATCGCCCCATAATGTAGGCAGACGCGCCGTCACGCCCGCTGGAATTACACGCCAGCTCAAATGCTTACGTCGCTACTCAAGGGGAAGTTCGGCCTAGGGGCTCCGAAACGTCGGCGAGCTACTGCGCGTCGTGGGTGTGGGAAAGCCGCTACCTATTTCTTCAGGAGCAATCCCATCTCCCGCGCCATCCGCTTCACCGACCCGGTATGCCGGCCGAGGACTGCCGCAATCTCCGTCGCGCCGAGGCGCCGACGTGCCATCGCCGAAAGCCTCTTTCGCTCGGGCTCGGTCCATTCCTTTGGCTTCGATGATTTCATTTTGAGATCATCCGGCCTGCCCGACAGAGTCGATATTGGGAGATTTCCGGGTGGCGACTCTTGACGGCTTAGTGCATGCGGGAGTCTGATCCGCGGCCATGGGGCGTCATCAGAGCATCATCGACGAGCTCGCGCGCATGGAGCGCATCTGCCTGGATCTGGCGGCCGGCGCGACCATGCTGGAGGAGCAGGCTGGGCTGGAGTTCATGGCCAAAAGCTACCGGGCCGAGGCCGGTTGCCTAGAAAGCCGCTTCCCATCTGCTTCCCATGCCAAAGGTTTGGGAAGCAGAGGCGCGTTAAATCGCTGTATTTCCTATATAAAATCTTTGCTTGACCGATCTCCGGCTATCACATGGCTGTGGTCGCCGGCGTCGCGTTCTTCGCGGTGCGGGTGCTGCTCGCGCTGATCCCGGCACTGGCGGTCGGCTTCGCCATCGGGCCGCGGCAGGAGCGCCGGCTTCCGCGGCCGTTTCTTCGGATCCTTGTGATTGAAGTGCCCACGGGTCGGTAGCGGGATCAGCAGACGCTTGCAAAGCTGCCGGAGGGCAAACTCCGAAATTCCGAGGTCGGAGCCTGCCCGGGTCATTGTTTTGCTCCACAAGAGGTCGCGGAGCTCCGCTCTGGTGAGTTCGACGTGGCCGGTGGCCGGACGGAATACGAGCTTCCTGCTCTTCCGCGGCCGCTTGATCCCGTGCTTTCGCTCAAACGCCTTGGTGGCCTTGTCCTCCATGCGCGATCGGTAGCGCGCTAGGCGGTCGGGATATGGGTACGGGCCAGGTGCGCACGCCTTCTTCAGCTTATAGACCCGACGAGCCCAAGCTTGCTGCTCCTCGTTGTCGAACGGATAGAAGGGAACCTCTGGCGGGGACCACTCGGCATGCGCGGGAAGAAAGCTGGGCCGTCCCAAATCGAAGTCCCACCAGATCGCGCATCCCATCCGCGTGTGATGATAGCTGGTCGCGAGAGCATCGATCGTTGCCGCGCAGTACATTGGGTCGCGACTTCGGCGCGCGACCGGCGCGATGATGCCGACGTTGAGGAGGTCGAAGAGCTCGGAGGTCCTCAGCTTCAGGCGCTTGAGCACCTCATATTCCGGGTAGAGCGGTGGCTCGGACATCGGTCGCCCTCTCGTCGATCGAGAGAAGCAGCCACGGGCAGACGCTGTCTGTCAAATTGTGGGAGTTGTGGAAGCTTCGCGCAGAAA
Source organism: Bradyrhizobium sp. 186 (assembly GCF_023101685.1). Lineage (NCBI taxonomy): Bacteria > Pseudomonadati > Pseudomonadota > Alphaproteobacteria > Hyphomicrobiales > Nitrobacteraceae > Bradyrhizobium > Bradyrhizobium sp. 186. The sequence goes on from NZ_CP082164.1 coordinate 9,659,240, forward strand.
ATCTGAGTTTAAGTCAGAGGCGGCCCGCCAGGTGTCTGGTTTGTTGAGCCGTTCAGCGGGAGCCACTTGTTTCCTGATTCGACGTCAACTTACCCGCCGACCGGCCGCGAAGCCCGCCGGCGGTATTGAGTGCCGACGGCGGGACAGTCTAGCTACCTTACTTGGCGAGTCTCATAACTTCGAGGCTCGCAACGTGTTCCGCAGAAGCAAAAACGCATAGAGGCGGCGCTTCACTGGACGGTCTCGACATGCCCCAGGCGGCCGCCAAGGGATGAAGAGGCCGGCAACAATGATAGGGTCGATATCACCAAGGGCGGCCCCCGCCTCGTTGTAGAACGCGCATCAAGCCGTTTGCTTGGGCTTGCGCCTTAGCCCGATGCGAGTTCCGGGAAGGCAGATTCCCAGCTCGATCGCGCGTGACCTGATCGAGGCGATCGGTCGCTTCAATTTCACGATCATAAGCGTAAGACTCTTCCCGGTCGCCGTCATGGTACGTAACAGCTCGTCATCGTCTTCCGACCAGCGCTGGTGATTGTAGGTGCGGACAGCCATCTTCATTGCCTCTGAGGCCAATGAGGCGGGACCTAGTCTCGGGGAATGTCAAAGGGACCCGGCTTCGGGGCCGGGTCAGTTGAAGAGCGGCTTGTCACGCTGCCGCCTGAGCCAGAGATAGTTCTAACGCACTCTTTTTCAATCGGCTTACTGATTTGTAACATGGTGCGCCATCCACTCGCGCACCCTCGTCGGCCGCCGAACAGGGATTTTTCTAATCCCGCGGTGTTTTTCGAGTGGACTCTTTGGAAATTCCGCCGGAGTCGAGTCACCTCAACGATGGTCTAGCGACGCCGGGCCGCTTGCCGTTCGGAGGTGCTGCTACCTTCCTGTTTGCGTTCTCCGCCTTCATAACGCGAAGCACGCTGCTAGGATCTCGCGTTGATCCTCAGGAAGTGCGCCTCGTCGCTGCCCTCCCGGCAATTGCCCTCTTGCCAAGCGCATGCGCCTCTCGCGGATTGTTTGTTCCAGATCGGACGTCGTGCTCCCTCCGATTGGGAGCGGCATCCTGCGGTCAGACCGCTTCAAACCGGCGCAGTTCTGTTTGCCGAATTAGCTGATGCCCACTTTGGCGGCTAACCATGATCAAAAGGCCGCCCATTTGCGGCAACAGCACCAGCAAAACCAAACGGACCATGGCGAAGTCCTCGGACGATGGTCGGAGCGCGCCAAAGGAAACCCACGCCGCGAGCCTAATGGCGGCGTCCGCTTGAGGATCGGCCATCTGCTCGACGGTTGCCATCGCTGCGTCAAGCGCGCGCCGGCGGTCCACTACTACCGCTTCACGCTCGCGGCAAAACTTCCCCACACCACCCCTGCACTCACGATCTCGAGCCGCGATGGCGTCCGACAAACTCGCCTGCGCGGCGGTGACGGCCGGCGTCACGCGTGACGAACGGGCAAGCGTGGCGTCACTGATATTGGTGGAAGCGAAGCCCAGGCCTGCTGTGACGGCAAACACGAACGTCACTAGCCAGAGGACCCACCCGACCAGCGAAGATACCCGCCGCCGCGCGTGCCAAAGTCCAGCTGCGCAGGATGGCATTACCAGGGCAACCAAATCAGCGGCGACGCCTAAGGCGAGAAACAGCCATCCTGCCACGTCGCTGGCCCCGAGCGATCGCGCGAACCATCCGTTGATCGTCACGCCGACGACGGCGAGGCAAAAGGCGGCAGCGTTGAGCAGGATCGGCACGACCTGGCGCCGTGACAGCGTGACGTGAGGCTCGTGGGTAGCGGACGTCACGGGCGCCGGCGTGACGGGGGCGGCCTGCGGAGCCGTCACAGGCGCCGTGACGGCGTGACGGGGCGCCGCGAGCGATGGGGTAAGAGGTGTGCCGGAGCTTCCGGCCCGCTCGGAGGACTTGGGCGCGGCGGCGGGCGGCGGTTCGGCGTCGGTGGGCGCAAGCTTCGCCTTCCGCTTCCTCTCGCGGTAGGCTTTCGCGCGCTGCGCTGCTGTCATCGCTTTTGGAGCCGATTGCCGGAGCGAGATCACGGCGGCGGAGCTATCGGGGGCCATTCAGACCGGTCCTCGTGTTTTGGTTTTGTCGATTTGCGCGGCTTTGTCGATATGACTTCGATGCGGGAGGCTCGTTTCTCGAAGGTGGGTTAGGCGTGGCGGGGTACTTGGATTTTGAGTCGCTGGATGACGTAACTTTCTCACTGAGCGCCCGCACAGCGCACCAGCGCCTCTTTGAATTGAGGTTGCACTGACCAGGCATCGAAGCCTTCTTTCGGGAAGCTTCCGCGCGCGACCTCGAATTCGGCGGCGCAGCTGCAAACAACCGTCGCAGTCACGCCAGATCGGACCACCTTTTCGAGCGCTCCATTCTGGATGATTGTCCCCACGCAGGCGTCGGCAAGCCGGCGAACGATGGCGCCGAGCTTCTCGTTTGCCGCGGCCGGTGGCGCATGCAGCGCCCAGGCCGTCGCCACAGCGACAGCGGCCAATACGGCTCTGATCTTCATCGCGCCCTCCTCCTCATTCGAAACCGCCCCCAGCTTGCAGCGCGCCCGTCAGAGCGCAACGAAAGGAGTGCTCTCTGTTCGCTGCCGACCCGGTGTTCACGCGCGCTCTGCCTGACGCATTTGCTCAGCAAGACCCCTCACCGCGGCAATGAATTGCTCGCGGCCGACTTTGACGGTCATCCAACGAATGGCCGCGCGCTCGCGGTCCGCGCCGGGTAACTTTCGAAATCGGGATTTGCCCATGTGGTTCTTGAGCGAAAAGCGCGAAATCCCAAGGTGGTCGCAGATAAGCTCGACGGTCAGGACAGGTTCGGCAGCCAGCGGGCGGGGCGGTGAAAGCTCGCGCGCGAGGATGGGGCGGCCTTCATTCTCCGCAGGCCAGAAGCGCACGTCCCCGGCGGCCGTCCGGACATGCAACGGCGCTGCGGGGAAAGGCGCTGCATCGGGATCCCGGCGGTCAGTGCCGAAGATGTCGGACACGATCGACGGCGCCCTGGGTAGGTGCAAGAGGAGCGGAGGACAGCTTTCCATGGCAGGCGGCTCGGCCGCGTCGCCGAGCGGCTCGAAGAGGTCCAGGGTTTTGCCCAGCTGATCAGACCACGCCGCCGCACAATCCGCATGAAGGGACGAATCGACCGCAACCAAATGCGAACGCCTCGACCCCGCGATCTTGTACCGATACAGCGACCAAAGTCCGACCTGCTGTAACGTGCCCTCCAGCCTTATAAGAATATCTCTATAAGGACGAAGGGCACCTTTCGCCGCCAACACCTGATCGACCCCCTCGCGCAACTCCATTTCGGTCGGGTTCTTCTCAAACCAGCGGCGCACAGCTGTGGGGGTGGGGTACAGGTCCGCCAAAGCTGCCTGTTTGCCTTCCCAACTGGTCGGCCAAAAACCGCGAGCCACGAGGAGGCGGGCCGGAGAGGTCTCTATCCACTCCTCAAAGGTGCCTGTGCTGTCGACCGTGATGTCGATATGGACACCCGCGACGATCTCAAGGATCAAAGGGCGGTCCTTCCCACGCCGCACCGGCCGCGCGCGGTGCACGGCTTGCGTGACCTCAGCGTCCCGAACCTGCCCCAGAAGTGCGTCGGCTCGTTCGTCGGGATGGTATGGCTGTTCGACAGCGACCACCGCGTTGCCACGGCTTCGCAATGCGACGACGCGGTCCGGATAGAAACCCGCCCCCATAGAAGCGGAGGGGTGTCGCCCGAACTCCAACCTGACCGCACGCTCGACCTCACCCGCCTGCGGTTCGGGGCGCGATATCAATATCTCACGCGCGCAGTCTTCGAGATTGTTCAGGCCGCGAATGTTTCCGTAGTGGTTCAGGATCAAATTCGGGGGCCGCGTCTTCCAGACCCTCCACGTTTCTTCCATGTACTCCTCGAGGCTCTTCGGAGCGATGGCGCCAGTTTTCCCGCCTGTCCTGCGATCATCGGCGGCTTTCACTTCGATCGCGCGCATGATTCTTCGGGCATTGTTCTCTTGCGCAGATCGCTTCTCCGGGCTCTTGTCGCCGCCGGCGCCAGGCACCACCCGCCCGTAGCTCACGGCCTGGTCAACGATCTGGTGCACGGATACCCCTTCGCCCTGTTCGACCCGAATGTCCGCCATCAATTCGAAACGGGGCAGCCAAATCGAGACGACGGTTTCATTGAGCGTTGCGTCCAGGTGGAGAATCGGGCGCTTGAGCCAATCTGGATGCGGCCGCGCCGGCGTCGCGATGCGGATCGCCTGCTCGTCGCCCGCCAAAAGCTTCATGCGCGCTGAGGTGGGCTCTTCGCCCCCAAGGAGCTCGGCGAGGTTCCGCCAGAACGTCTGCCGGATGCGCACCTGTCCGTTTGCGATGGCGACAGGCTCGATTGTCGCCTGGATCGCGTCGTCGTCCGCGCGGGGGTCGAACGTCTTGGCGACGCGAGCATAGCCGTAGGCTTCACCGGCGCTGAGAGCCGCGCAAGCAGCTTCACTGAGCCCTTCGGCCTCGAACGGGCCCCGGGGCAAGTAGCTGCCGGGCGCTACTCGCTCCGCGGCGGCTTGAGCCCGTCGCAACCACCGTTCAAGGCGGGCATGTTCCTTCCGAGGTGCGGAGAAGTCGGAGAGCGGCAAGTCATCTTCACGAGCGCCGCTCAGCGTCAGAGCCTCGTCGACTATCAGGGCGTCTGCATCTTTCATCGAGCCTTGGGGTTTCGTTGCAAGCGCGGCATGCGTCGTCACCCACACGCGGGGCGCCAGGTCAGCCTGTCTTCGATACCCGCAACCGCTACGGAAGGGGCAGAAGCCTCGGCTTGGAGAGCCGCAGACGTCGTTTATCGAGCCTGAGGACTTCACGACGGCTTTGACCAGCTCGCCGCGGCGGCAGAGCTTCACACCAGGCCGCGAGGGATCCTCCCGATCAATGCCGCGCCATGTGGCTGCTAGCGTTTCGCCGGCGAGCCGGTTGATGTCGGCTTCAATCTCTTCGGCTTTGGAATGCGTCGGCACGGCATAAACAACGGCACGGCCAGTTTCCTTAACGTAGCGCACGATGCTTTCGATCGCAGCGTGCGTCTTGCCGGCGCCAGGCGTTATCCGGATGCCCCATTGCGCGTATTCCGGCGCCGCCGGTTCGATGTCAGGGGCAAAAAAGCTGTCGGGATCGATTTCGTCAAATTCGACTTCGGCCGAAAACTCTCCCCGGGCGGCGCGGTGCTCCTCAAGAGCGTCTTCGTACGCTTCGCCGTCGGCGAGCCCCTTCGGTACCGCCTCGTCAAAGAAGCGCCCCACGGCTGCTTGCAGGGCCGGCTCGGCTTCCGTCAGCGACATGCCGCGGTCCGGCCAGGGACACGACGCCCGCGCGCGGCGCTCCTCTTCGGCCTGCTCTGACGCACGCTGCTGGCCGCGCACGGAGTCGATCAGCGTATCGATGCGTTCGAGCTCTAAGCGGAGATACGTCGGCGGATGAGCTTTTGCGTCCCACTCCGCGGCGCCGACTTGCTCCGTCAGCATCCGCTTCAACTTATCGGCGCTCGCGCTTGAACCGTGCCGCCGCCAGTAGACCGCAACGCAATGCTTCAACGCGCCGTGACAGCCGGCGCCCCCTTCGTGGTCTCCGATCGCCGCCAGGCACTCCGTGAACGTCGCACCGACAGGCCCTCCCGGCGCGGCGGAGGCCGCATTCCGTTCGACAGGGCGCGCGTCGTCGAGGCGCGGGACGACGACAGTGTCCGAGGCGCCGCCGATCAGACCAGACCGTGCGCATCGGCCGGCCAGTGGGTCTTGAGCGCCAACCTCAACGATCGGAGTTGCAACGTAGATCGGTTGCGTTGTCGTGAATACGGCCGGATCGACCGGGTACTCACGAAACCAGGCTTTTGCCGCTTTCCCGGGCTCCGGGACTTTTTGGCCAAGCCACCGCTTAAGCTCCGCCTCACCGAGCGGGCGATCAAGCCAAAAGCCGAGCCGGATATGCAGGCCAGGCTTGATGCCCGCGCTGCCAGTGTATTGATACCAACAGGCGACATCGTGAAAGCACGGAGGCAGCTTGGCGCGCACCCACTTCACGGTGTCGGCAGGGCTTGCCAGCGGATCGAAAGCCCGGGGCAGTGCGGCGCCGTCGACGTCGAACAAGATCCATCGCCGGGGCTCTTCGACCAAAGTTGCCGGCTCACCCTCCTTTGGAAACTTGCGACGCAACATCCGCTCACGATCCGTGCCGGGAGCGATCGCCCCGCGAACAACGCACCTGCGCGGATCGGCTGAAGTCTTCTCGAGAAGGTCGGCGAAGGCGCGGATACCAGAAACGCCAAATTCCTCGCCCTTATAGAATTTGACGTTCTGCCGAGTGCGCGTCTCGATACCGCCAGCTTCGCTTTTGACGATCGTTTTCGTCAACGGGCGACTAAGCGACGTGAGAACCGTCACCGTGTCGCTCATTAGGCGCGCCCGTCGGCGAGATTTACGACCGCGAATTTATGGCGCGAGAGTAATTTCGGCCTGAGGTATTGGACCCAGGCCTCAACGTCCAACTCTCGGCAGCGAAACACGCATTGCCTCGGGGCCAAGACTTGATGTGCCCCCCCTTCTGCAATCCCGACCTGCCGATTGACGCAAATTAGAACGGCGTCACTGACCGATAGGGCCCACAGGATCGCGGCGCGCCGATACTGATCGGGCAGTGAGGGGCCGAAAGGCGCGGAGAACTCGATTTCAGCGCGCCGAAAGCCGGCGGCACACCGGTGAAGAACCTTTGAGTAGAGGCGCTGCGTGTGCGCCGTGACACGGGAGCCTGGCACGACGTAGAGAATGACGCTTCCGACGTGCTCGTCGAGCTGACGCGCTTGCAGCCCGGGAGGAGGCAGATACTCTTTCAGAAAGGTCCCTGCGTTGCGCCACAGGTCGCGGTAAGGCGCGTGATAGTTTCCTTCGGCGCTTGACCAGACATGCTCTGGAAAACCTGCGCCCAGCGTGGTATCGACTACTCTCACTGAAAGACTTCCTTCGGCCCTCGTTCAGCGCTGGACACGCTGTGCGGGAATCGGATTGGCAGCGGCCTCGGCGGCCATGTTGAAGCCAGCTGCCGCTCAAACCACGGGCTACAAGGATGAGACGCCGTGGCCAGGTGTCGTGGTACGCGCTTATGATGGCGAGACCCCATCCCTCATCCCCGGTTTTAAGACCGTCTCGATGCGCGATGTCATCATGCAACCGGGTTCGAAGACAATGGGTCCCCCGATGATGAATGCCATGATCTGCCATATTACCGAAGGGGAGCTTCGGCTTGACCAGGAGGGAAAGACCTTCACGGCCAAGAAGAATTTTGTCTGGACCTGCAACAAGGACACAAAAGAGCAGGCATACAACGATGGGAGCGTGGTCGCGATCATGCGGATCACGGACCTGAAGGCTTAAGGCTCGCTTCTTCGTAAGAGACTGATTGCAGGTGCGGATGGCGTACTCGACGAGGCGCCAGCCGCGCGGCTACCACAGGTGCTCTACGTTCCGCGGAGCACACAGGCTGCTCTGAAGGATACGAGAAGGCGCGGCCGAGAGTCTGTTCTGGGTCTTGGCCGTGTAAAAACACCCTTCCCAAGGAAGTCGATGGGAAGCCAGGACCGGTTCGGTCTCAGGCCGCGATTGCAGCCATCAGCGGCTTGGTCCCGACGATGTTCATGAACCGTGTTAGATTATAGGCCAGGACCGAGAGAGCCATCTCGGCGGCTACTTTTGGAAGCGTTTTGGTGGGGAAGTGTGTCGCTCCCATGCGGGCCTTCATCGTGCCGAACGGATGCTCGACCGTCTCGCTACGCTGGCGCATGGCTTGTGGGTTTGCATCAAGGCGCTGCTGCACGGCTTCGAGCAGATGCTCATGCTCCCATCGCGGGATACGCCGCTCTGGGCCTGTCGTGCACTGCGATTTGAGCGAACAATCTTGACAGGCTGTGGTCCAGTAGCGCCGTAGCCGCTTGCTGTCCTCCTCGCTCGTAAAGCGATGTGGCAGTTGCTCCCCGGCCGGACAGCGATAGGCGTCCTCCTCTGGCAAATAGACAAAGTCCTGCTTGCCGAAGCGGCCATCTGACTTGGCCGACGTCTGCGGCTTTGGCAGAGTCACCGTGACGCCGGCCTCGTGGCACGCGAGGATCTCCAGGCTGCTGAAGTAGCCGCGATCGGCAACGACCTCGAGCGTCTCGGTCTTGAGAACGACCTTGGCCTGCTTGGCCATATTGGCCAGTTGGGCCCGATCCGAGCCGCTGTTCGTGACCTCATGCGTCACAATCAGATGATGCTCGGTATCCACGGCGACCTGCACGTTATAGCTGACGACGCCGGAGCCACGCCCGCTCGTCGCCATCGAACGGCTGTCGGGATCGGTCAGAGAGATTTGCTGATCAGGCGAAGCGAGCATCTGCTTCTCGTAAACGGTAAGCTTGCCCATTTCCTCCTTCAGCTTCGTCAGTTTCTCGGTAAGCCTCGTCACCTTCGCAGCCAATGCCTCGGTCGGCTCTTGTCGGTCTGCCGTGTCAAGTTGGCTCAGATAGCGCGCGACGCTCTCCTCCAGCTGAGCGCGCCGCCGTTCCACCTTCGCCCGTGTGAAGTTCTTGTCCCGGTTGTTCACGGCCTTGAACTTGCTGCCATCGATGGCAACGCTCACCGTCGCGAGGAGCCCCATCTCGCGGCAGAGTTCGACGAAGCGAGCACATACCTTGCGAAGAGCCAGGCCATTGTCTTTGCGGAAGTCCGCGATTGTCTTGTGATCTGGTGCGAGCCGACCCAGCAGCCACATGACTTCGACATTGCGTCCGGCCTCGCGTTCGAGCCGCCGGCTCGACTGCACCCGGTTCAGATAACCGTAAATGTAAAGCTTGAGAAGAACCGAGGGATGGTACGATGGCCGACCCGTCGCCGCCGGCTCCACCCCCTCAAAGCGCATCTCAGCCAAATCGAGCGCATCGACAAACACGTCGATCACGCGAACAGGGTTGCTATCGTCAATGAAATCATCGAGGCATTCGGGCAATAACGTCGACTGCCCACGATCCGCCTGCTCAACGAAGCGCCTCATCAGCTTCCCCCGCAGAATCACGAGAGAATCATGGCAAAGCAGCCGCGTTTTCACACAGCCAGGGTCACAAGCCATCATCCCGCTGAAGGTAGGAGACTTCCGCTTTGCGTTGCTAGGCTGACGTTTAGGAGTACATACCCTAGTTGCGCGCGCGGCGCAGCGCGGCCATCAACTTCTCTCTGTCCTTCTCCCACCGGTTGTCCTCCACCTCGATTCGCTTCTCGATCGCGGCCCGTTCAACATCGAGAGTTTCGGCACGCTCTTCATGCTGCCGCTGCGCCTTGTCCAAGGCCGCCTGCGCCTTAGCGACCAGCTTGTCGCGCCTGGCGCGTTCCTTTTCCCTCGCCGCCTCTTCCTTGCGGCGCTCGGCTTCGCGTCGCCTCCGCTCGCGCTCGAACTCGGCGGCGGCCTTGCGAGCGGCCTCCTCGCCGACCTTAGGAGCATGATGCTTTTTGGGCGCGGGTCGGCTCTTCTTACGTACGCTCGCGGTCCCGTCGCCGTCGAGGTCGGGCAAGTCTGCGTGCTCGGCGAAGGGGCCGTTCGATCCCGCGGGACGCCTGAGCACTAGCCCGGGCTTAGACATGGTCACGGCAACTATGTCGGGATCGTCGGTCTCCTTGGCGAAGCCCTGATGGAAGAGATTGCTACCCGCGCCCCATGCCTCCAGCGCCGCCTTCATGGACGGCGCGGCGATCACGAGATCGTAGAATCCCAGCGAGGTCTGGAATGTCTTGAGCTTCCTTACCATGTCGGCCCGCGCTCGCTGCTAGTCAGCGTCGGCGGGCGAACCACATTCCGAGCACGAAGGCGACGGCGAGCGATTGCAGCGGCGCCTGGACGGCTACCTTGCGGAGTCGATCCGCCCAAGCGATGGCGACATCTTGCAATGACGACTGCGGCCGGCGCCCATCTGCCCTCTGCTCCTGCTCGTTCACTAGCCCGGAGGCTTCGGTCATTGCGGAGGTTTGTTGATATCCACTTGGATCTCCTACTTTGGCGTCAGGCGGACTTCCGCTGCGGCTTGGCCGAGGGCTTCTTCGCCGCCGTATCCTTCGCCGGCTTCTTGCCCGCGATCGGCATCAGCATTTCCTTCTGGCCGGCCGCCGCCTTCTTCCCTTTCTTGGCCGGCTTTTTGGCAGCCTTGGTCTCCGCTGCTGCGCCGCCGACGCTCTTGCGCAGCGCGTCCATCAGGTCGACGACGTTCTCGCCGCGAGGACGCTCCTTCGGCACGATCGGCTTCCCCGCGCGCTTCTGGTTGATGAGGTCGACCAGCGCCGTTTCGTACTGGTCCTCGAACTTGTCGGGCTTGAACGATCCGGATTTCTGGTCGACGATGTGCCGGGCTAGATCGAGCATGTCCTTGGCGATTTTGACGTCGTGGATGTCGTCGAAATACTCCTTCGGATCGCGAACTTCGTAAGGGTACCGCAGCAGCGTCCCCATCAGCCCCTTGTCCAGCGGCTCGAGAGCGATGATGTGTTCGCGGTTGGTCAAGACCAGGCGCCCGATCGCGACCTTGTCCATCTCGCGGATGGTCTCGCGGATCACCGCGAAGGCGTCGTGCCCGACCTTGCCGTCCGGACGCAGGTAATAGGGGCGGATCAGGTAGCGGGGGTCGATGTCGGTGCGGTCGACGAACTCGTCGATCTCGATCGTCCGGGTGGATTCCAGGGCGACGTTCTCGAGCTCTTCCTTGGTCACCTCGATGAACGTATCGGTGTCGATCTTGTAGCCCTTCACGATGTCCTCGTTCGGGACCTCCTCGCCGGTGTCGGCATCGACCTTGAGGTATTTGATTCGATGGCCGGTCGCCCGGTTCAACTGATTGAACGAGATCTTCTCGCTCTCCGAGGTCGCCGGGTAGAGCGCCACCGGGCAGGTGACGAGCGACAGGCGAAGGAAGCCTTTCCAGTTGGCGCGGGGGGCCATGAACGCGGTACTCCAGAAGAACCGGTGGGCTGGATTCAAGACGATCGGGACAGCTTGGTTCCGACATGCCAAGGGCCTGAATTTGGCGGCGGCGGACCGGTCCCGCCGCCGCTGCGCCGCCGTCCGGTACAAGGCCCAATCGACCCGACATGAGCTGAAAACACCGTGAATTGCTCGTCTTTCCGATACCTCGTGGCCGGCGCGGGCGGTATGGTGCGGCACACGGCCTGGCCGGAGCCCTCGACCCTCTCGAGCAAAGATGTTTCAGGACACGACGGACTTGGCCGCGGCGGCCGAGGCGCTGAGCCGATCGGGCGACTATCGGATCTTGCGGCGCCTGGTGCCGCGGAGCCCCTCGCCGCCGCCGCCCAACGGGCAGGAAACCAAGACCGCGATCCTGATCGACACCGAGACGACCGGCCTCGATCACGCCAGAGACGAGATCATCGAGCTCGGGATGGTCAAATTCGACTACGCGCCGGATGGCCGCATCGTCGGCGTCCGCGACACGTTCTCTGCCTTCAATGAGCCGTCCGCGCCGATCCCGCCCGACATAACCGCGCTCACCGGCATCACCGACGAGATGGTAGCCGGTCACACAATCGAGGAGGCTGCCGTGACGGCCTTCGTCGACGGCGCGGTGATCGCCATCGCGCATAACGCGGGTTTCGACAGGAAGTTCGCCGAGAGATACTGGCCCGAGTTCGAGGGTATGCCCTGGGGATGCTCGGCGACGGAGGTCGATTGGCGCAAGCACGGCTTCGCGGGTGCCCAACTCGGTTACCTGCTGAACGGCGCGGGCTTCTTCCACCAGGCGCACCGAGCCGTCGACGACTGCCACGCGCTTCTGGAAGTCCTCGCTTTCGAATTGCCGACCACAGGGTCGTCCGCGCTCGCCGCCCTGCTGGAGACGGCGAGGAGGAAAACGTTGAGGGTCTGGGCGGAGCAGTCGCCGTTCGACCTCAAGGATTCCTTGAAGAAGCGCGGATACCGCTGGTCCGACGGAAGCGACGGCCGACCTAAATCCTGGTACATCGACGTGTGCGAGACCGCGCTCGACGACGAGATCGCCTTTCTGAAGGCGGAGATCTACCTGCGCGACATCGAACCGCGCCTGCAGACGCTGACCGCCTTCACCCGTTTCTCCCGCAGGATTTGACGAAACCAGCGGCTAGGGTGGGGCGCGCCAGCCAACTCGGCCGTCAGCTGCCGAGACGCTTCTCGACCCGCTTGCGGGAATTACCAACGCTGTAGGGATTCGCGGGTTCCGCAACTATCGCTGCTATCCCCGACGCGACTCCAAAAAAGCCGCTCAAAGTGATGACGGACCTGCCGCATCTCCGCTTCACCTGATGGGATGTGTCAAGTCGCCTATGACGTGTACTCATAAACGTCGGCTTACCAACGCAAAGCGGAAGTCTTCCACCTCGGGCGTGATCGGCGGCTTGTGACCCATTCCCGAAGTATGCCGTCCCGTCTTTTCGCTAAGTCGGCAACACCGTCCACGCTTGTACCAGTCAGCGCGACCGCGCTAGAGTTGTAAGGTAGATGCGGTAGGGAGACGCGCCTGTCGTTCGGCTCTCACCACGAAGGAGCCGCGACGCCCGCCATGTTCGATATGCGAATAACGAATGGAAGGACAGTCTGTCGTGAGAATAGAAACCCACGAGACATCAGGCGCAGAAGGATATGGTCTGGCCACCGTTGTGAATAACGGAACTGTGCTCGATACTTGGTTCCCGAATCCCACACTTGGCAGTTCTTTTGGTCCATCCGGATCAACGGTTCTGACCGCCGAGCAAGCCAGCGCTGCCCTCGGATCGAAAGTAGCGACTTGTCTGCTGACTGATTACCGCCGTTCTGTCTCTATAATTCCGGTCAAGACTGTCATCGAGGACTTGGCGCAACCTCCGCGAGATGTTCACGATGTCTATTTGCGCCTTCACCTTCTAAGTCACCGTCTGATCCGGCCACACGGGGCCAATTTGGATGGAATATTTGGCATCCTTACAAATGTTGCCTGGACGTCTCTGGGACCATGCTTACCCGATCAGGTCGAAGAGCTGCGCTGGGTAGCTCGAACATCTTCTGTGACCTTGGAAGTACGAAGTATCGATAAGTTGCCGCGCATGACCGACTATGTGGTGCCGGAAGGAATCCGCATCGCTGACGCCAATCGTGTCCGATTGGGCGCCTATTTGGGACGCGGAACGACTGTGCTCCACGAAGGGTTCTGCAACTTCAATGCCGGAACCTTGGGCACGTCGATGGTTGAAGGACGGATTACTGCAGGCGTCATCGTTGGCGATGGCACGGATGTCGGCGGCGGCGCATCGATCATGGGCACCCTTTCCGGGGGCGGCAAACAAGTCGTATCGATAGGCGAGCGCTGTTTGCTCGGCGCCAACTCCGGCACCGGCATCGCACTTGGCGATGATTGCATCGTGGAGGCGGGTTGCTACGTGACAGCAGGCACCCTCGTCCGACAAGTTTCGGGAGAGGTTGTAAAGGCCGCCAAGCTATCCGGTAAATCCAATATTCTCTTCCGGCGCCACTCGCAGACCGGGGCGGTCGAGGCAATTCATCGCAATAAACCCTGGGGCAGCCTCAATCCAGCCCTTCACGCCACTAAGTAAGAATCCGAGAGATATAGAGGGACGAGTCCGGTCGTAGCTCCGTCTACGCCTCGCGCGATGCGTCAAAGACGATAACGCGATCAATCTCGACGGGACCATGCGTCCCGTCCCATTGTTTGTCTCTGCCGATGTCGACCCTTGACCCATTGCGGGCTTAGAGCTGTCATGTGGCGAGCGACTGAACCGCTGCCCTATCTTTTGACCTTGCCGTTCACGAATGAAATCAACTGCCTGATAGTCGTCTCGCCGCGCTAGGTGTTAACTAGACTCCGGTAACTCATAGAGCTCTAATATGTGTCTTGCTCCACGTCACGATGGGAGGAACTCACATGAGAGAACTCTTGGTGATAGCAGGCTTGCTCGCATTCTCACTCCCGGCGACGGCACAAGACACGCCGACACGAGTCGCGCCGGAGGCACTTGCGTGGGCGGAGAACCCAGCTTTTCCGAAGGGCGTCCAAATTGCAACTCTCGTCGGCGACCCGACGAAAGCAGGGGATGTGGTCGTCTTACGGATAAAGTTTCCTCCGAACTTTCAAATGCCACCGCACACTCATCCCTATTCCGAAGTTGTGACTATCATCAGCGGCACCATCGGGACTAGCCACGGTGATAAATTTGAGAAAAAGGGCGAATTGTTAAAGCCGGGCTCTTTATGGGTCTATCCAGCAAAACACTCTCACTTCGCTTGGACCGGAAATGAGGAGGGGATTCTCCAAGTTCAGTTCGTCGGTCCTGGAGGCATCGATTACATCAACCCAGCGGACGATCCGCGCAAGAAATAATCAGACCTAGCGTCTCTTGCGACTCGGCGTTTCTGACTAGAGGATGCGCACACAGCGGGATCACGCCCGTTAGTGGCCCATCAGCGAATTAGCGGCACGCCTCCGGGAGGTCCGCTCGCCGAGGCACAGCAGACCAGACTTGCTCGCGTTGAGTTCTTCGCAGTTGACCCTGAGCCGACATGCCCCCTCTGTGGGGCTGCAATAAGTCGGCGCGCGTGGTAGACTTTCTGTTGGTCCGGACCGGATAGCGCAAAATCCGTAGGGGGCCGCGATGCAGCAAATTGCCGACTGGCTCGAAAAGCTCGGCATGTCCGAGTACGCCCAGCGTTTTGCTGAAAACCGCATTGATTTCTCGGTCCTTCGTGAACTGACCGATCAGGACCTGAAAGATCTCGGTGTTGTCCTCGGTGATCGCCGAAAAATGTTGCGCGCGATTGCCGACATCGACGCTATCGAGAAGAACGCACCAGCCGCGCCCGCCAGGGCAACTTCAGCGCCGCCTCGCACACCCATCGCGTCAAAGCCAATCCCGACCGCAGTACCACCGCCGGCCTTGGCCGCGGCGGAGGTCGGCGGCGAGCGCCGCTATGTCACGGTGATGTTCTGCGATCTCGTCGACTCGACCGGCATTTCCGCGCAGCTCGATGCCGAAGAGTGGCGCGACCTCGTCAGGGCTTATCTCGATGCCGCCTGCGCCGCCGTGACCGAGATGGGCGGCCATGTCGCCAAGAAGTTGGGCGACGGGGTCATGGTGCTGTTCGGCTATCCGGTGGCGCAGGAGAACGACGCCGAACGCGCGGCACGAGCGGCGCTCTCAATCCAACGGGCGCTCGCCGAGGTGAACCGCAAGAATACTGAGGCTGGCAAGCCAGCACTTAACGTGCGCATCGGGATTGAAACCGGGCCGGTCGTGATCGATGCGGCGGGCGAGATTTACGGTGACGCGCCGAACGTTGCGGCGCGGGTGCAGGCGTTAGCGGAGCCAGGTACGGTCGTGGTGACGGCGCGGGTGCAGCATCACGTTGCCGGTCTGTTCGTCGTTGAGGCCCGCGGCAGCCATGAACTTAAGGGCGTGCCAGAGCCAGTGACGCTGTACCGGCTTGTGCGGGCGAGCGGGGGCGGACGCCGTGCGGGACAGCGCCATCTCACGCCGCTGGTGGGTCGCGAAGAAGAGATCGCGATGTTGATGCGGCGCTGGGAGCGGGCGCGGCGGGGCGACGGTCAGTTGGTGATAATTGTGGGCGAGCCGGGATTGGGAAAATCCCGCCTGATCGAGGAATTCCATCCCCGGCTGCGCGAGGTGCCGCACACTTGGGTCGAATGGAGTTGCTCGCAGCTTCTGCAGAACACGCCGCTGCACCCGATCGCCGATTGGGGCCGGCAGCGCTTCGGCGGCGCCGACATACCCACCGAGCGGCGTCTCGCGGACCTGGAGAATACGCTGGCGCTGGTCAAGCTCGACCCGGCGGCGAATGTCACCTTGCTTGCGCCATTATTGGACATCCCCTTGCCGCAGGACCGTGCGCCGACTTTAGAGCCGGAAGAATTGCGGCGCCGACAGCTGACAGCGCTCACCAATTGGGTCATGGCCGGCGCGCGAACTCAGCCGGTGGTGCTGGCACTTGAAGATGTGCACTGGGCTGATCCGACCACGCTCGAGCTGTTGCGCGGCATCGCCGAACGCGGTGCGCTGGCGCCCTTGCTCGTTCTCATCACCGCCAGGCCGGAGTTCCGGCCGCCATGGGGCATGCGCTCGCATCACAGCACAATCTCCCTGGCTCCGCTCGATCGCTTGCAGGTGCGGCAGATGGTCGGCGAGCTTGCCTCTCGCAATGCGCTGTCAAGGGAAGTGGTTGACGGCGTGACCGAGCGCACCGGCGGCGTGCCGCTGTTTGTCGAGGAGGTGACACGGCTCTTGCTGGAGAGCGGCGGGCATGAGGGCATCCAGGCGATTCCGCCGACCCTGCAGCAATCGTTGACGGCGCGGCTCGACCGGCTTGGCCCGGCGCGCGAGGTGGCCCAGATCGGTGCCGTTATGGGGCGCGACTTTTCCTACACACTCCTTCGCGCCGTAACCGCTATGGAAGACAGGCCGCTACAGATTGCGCTGGAACGGCTCGCCGAGGCGGACATTCTGCTGGTGCAGGGCCTACCGCCCGATGCCGATTATCGCTTCAAGCACGTGCTGATCCAGGATGCAGCTTATGAGAATTTGCTTAAGAGCCGGCGCCAGGTTTTGCACCGCCGCGTCGGCGAAGTGTTGCGCGATGATTTTGCCGCCACCGCTGCGGCCGAGCCGGAACTATTGGCACATCACTTCACAGAGGCCGGGCGCAGTGATGCCGCGGTCGAGTATTGGCAACGGGCGGGGGATTTGGCGATGGTGCGCTCGGGCCACGCCGAGGCTATTCATCACTTTTCCGTTGCGCTGGACCTCTTGAGCAAGCTTGGTGAAAAACCCGATCGTGCACCGAAAGAGCTGGAGTTATGCGTCAAGCTCGGGCCGGCCCTTGTGATAGTGAAGGGCCCCGGGTCACCGGAGGTTGAAGCGATCTACCGCCGCGCCGTGGCTCTTGAGGCGGGAAAAGACAGCGCGGCGCAGTTCAGGGCGCTATGGGGCCTCTACTACTATTCGATGACCTCGGGACGCTTGAGCGAAGCGGCGGCTCACGCCGACGAGCTTCTCAAGCTCGCGCAGCGCTTGGGCGCCGATGATCTCGTCCTTGAGGGGCATCACGCGAAGTGGGCCACGTCACTTTGGTGCGGCGAATTGGCCGCTGCAGACGAGCATTCTCAAACAGGCATTTCACGATACGACTGCACCCGGCATCATGCCCTGGCGTTCACGTTCAGTGGACATGATCCTGGCGTGTGTGCTCATGGCATCAGGGCGATCAACATCGCGCTGTTGGGCTTCCCTCAAAAGGCAATGAAGTTCGGTGCCGAGGCCGTCACGTTGGCTCGGAGCTTGTCCCATCCCTACAGCCTCGCCTTCGCCATGTGGCAATATGCGATCGTCCTTCAGGTCGGCCGCCAGAGGCAAAGCTGCTGTGATCTCGCGACTGAGCTGATCGAACTGTCGCAGGAGCACGACTTTCCCATGATGCGCGGCGCTGGAATGTTCTTCTTGGGGTGGGCGACGGCGGATGGCGGCGAACTCGAGCAGGGAATCTCTTTGATGGAACAGGGTCTCGCGCTCTTTTCGGCTGTCCGCCAAGTCACCAGACCTTACATGCTGGCCGTTTTGGCAAGCGCTAAAGCGGACCTCGGCACGCCGGACGAAGGGCTCGAATTGTTGAAGGATGCGCTCGCCTCGACAGCGGTGAGCGGTGAGCGTTGGTGGCAGGCCGAAATGCACAGCCTTAGGGGTCGGCTGCTTGCGGCGCGCGGGCAACACGATGAGAGCGAAGCCTGTTTTCGATGCGCAATCGAGGTCAGCCGCGGACAGAGTGCGAGGACGCTGGAACTGCGTGCTGCCACAAGCCTCTCGCGGCTCTGGAGCGACCGAGGCAGGAACGCCGAAGCCCGGGATCTCCTCGCCCCGATCTACGGCTGGTTCACCGAGGGTTTCGGCACGCCCGACTTGAAGGAGGCCAAAATCTTACTCGACGCGCTGGCGCGATGATGCCGCTCATGTCACGAAGTTTGTAAGGAACGTCCGCATTTTGGCCCATCGCGTTGGTTGGCGCAGTGCAGCGGCAGGTCTGGAGTCAGGGGCAGAGCAGAAGTCATCGCCTCCGGTGCGGACCGCCGCCTTTGACCCGGAAGAGACATTTGGCGAGTGCGAAGTGATCGGAGGAGCGTCAGTCCCAATTGGTCAGACTGGAGCGGCGCATGAGCGTTCGACTGCAAAGATGCGCCAATCTCCGGGAACACCCTTGAGCAAATGATTGCCACGGTCACAAAAACGCAAGCCGGAACCTGCCACCAGGTCCTTGACGGTGCTCGACACCAACACCTCGCTCGCCCCGGCGAGCGCCGCCACGCGCGCTCCGATGTGAACGGCAATGCCGCCAATATCATCGCCAATTACTTCGCACTCGCCGGTATGAAGCCCGGCGCGGACTTCAATGCCCAGCGGCCTGAGCTCGTCGGCGATGGCGCAAGCGCAGCGCACGCCGCGTGCCGGACCGTCGAAAGTGGCAAGAACGCCGTCGCCGGTCGTCTTTATTTCGTGACCGCGGAAGCGTGAGAGGGTGCGCCGCACCGCCGTGTGATGAGTGTCAAGGAGGTCGTGCCAGCGATGGTCGCCGAGCGCGGCGGCCTTCTCGGTCGAGCCCACGATGTCGGTGAAAAGCACCGTGGCAAGCAGACGGTCGACCGAGACGGGCGCACGCGAGCCGGTCAGAAACTCCTCGATCGCATCGGCAATGTCGTCGGCATTGTCGCCGACGAAGGGAAGGTGGTCGACCCCTGCAAACTCCAGATAGCGGGAGCCTGGAATATGCGCGGCGAGAAACCGGCCGCCCTCGACGCTGACGTTCCTGTCACCGGTCCGGTGGATGACGAGGGTAGGAACCCGGATCGTCGAGACGATGTCGCTGATGTCAAGCAGACGGTTCATGCGCACGAACGCGGCGGCGCCAGCAGGGCTATTGGACACTCGCTCGTTCTTGCCCCACCAGCGTTTGAACGCCAAGTCGTTCATGCGCGAGGGCGCAAATCTTGCCACGCTGCCGCCGCTGCCCCAGCCATGCTCAATATAGTCGAAAATTTGCGCCGGCGTCGATAGAACGAATGTCGATGCCGGATAGGCGTTGCAGAGCACCAGCGCCCGGCAGCGACTGGGATAGGTCGCGGCGAACAGCCCCGACATCGTGCCGCCTTCAGAAATACCGAGAAGCGCCGCCTGTTCCATGCCGGCAGCGTCCATGACGGCCCGCAGGTCGTCCATGCGCTGGTCTAGGCCCGGAAAGTCAGCGACCCGATCCGACAGGCCCGTGCCGCGCTTGTCGAACATCACCACCCGGGCGTAGTTTGCCAGGCGCAGCAGCCAACGACTCACCTCCGGTTCGTCCCACCAGTGCTCGACGTTGGTAAAGCCCGGCGGAGCGAAGACGACGTTGAGCGGACCCTCGCCGAACACTTGATAAGCGATGTGAACGTCGCCGCTCTTGGCGTACTGGGTGTCTGGCTGCATTGACGACCCCACGCTCGCCGTGACTTTCCGGCCGGCCCAGAATTATAGCAACAATCTTGATTGCAGGGAACGGCTCAATGTCGTCTGTTGGCCCAACTCGGACCTACGGTGAGGTGCGCCAACGCGCTGCTATCAGAGACAGAGCGGACCTCTCGAACAGCAGCTCGGGTTTAGAGTACACGCCCTAAGCCGCTTTCGATTTCGTGCCCTCCCGCCCGCGAGGGACGCAAAGCGTTGTGGTGTATTGCCCTGGCCATTGAACCAGAATTTCGTGCGCACCTCGCCGCTGTCGTAATCGCGATAGTCTAGGCGAACGCAATCTTTCTCAGGCAGGAGTTCGTCGAGTTCGAACGCTGCCGCCGTTGCGGACCGCAGCTTGCCAGGCCAATAGCGAAGCAATCCGGACCGGCCAACAAAGCGTTTTCCGTCGCAGCAATCGAGGGTCGCCTTATCTGCATAGAGCGCCTCCATGACGGCGAAGCCATCCGGATAGCTCACCAGGATCTTGAGGACCGTCACCTGGAAATTCACACCCGCCCCCGCGCGATCAGCGCCACATCGTGGGCGCGTGCGAGAGGGCGTCGCAGCCAAGCTGCCTGAACTCCTCGGGAGAGACCTGGCCCCTGGTAGAGGGAAAACGCTATTCTAGCTCGGTATTGCCGGCCTGGGGATTCAGAGCGTTGCGGACCGGACCGGTAGAAGTCTCGCTGGCAGTGCTCGCATTGCATCGGTGTCATGGTCCGGTTCGATATCATCAGCGCTGAGCGCTCGCTACCCGGGCCAGCGTGGTACCATGGTCTCCGCTTTACCGAGGGCATGATCATGAGCGAGACAGCCGCCGAGATGGCCAGGCTGATGAAGGTGGTCGAGGCGATCGTCGCCGAGCTGGAGCGACAGCGCGTGGCCGATGCGGTGGCAGATCTCGGGTTCGACCCGATGCAGATGGCGAGGGCGGTGATCCGCGCAGCGGACGGCGATGTGATCCCCTTCCCCGGGCGGCGCGGCTCGGACTGAGTCCTTCCGGCAGCGCGTAGCGCTCGCTACAATCCGTGGACGGTCACGTAGATGCCGCCCTTGTCTAGCTTCTCGACGGTGTAGGTGATGTCGAGCGCCGTGCTGGCAATCTTCTCCAGCGCGTCCTTCGTGAACCGTTGGGCGTTGGCTTCGGTCGGAACCACGCTGTAGTAGAGGTTGGCGGCACATGAGATGGAATTTCCGTTGCCACTCTGCTTGCGAATGTCCTCCACACGAAATGAGGTCCGGCTATGGTCGATCATGGCTCCCATAGGGTCCTTCGCCATCTCCTTGCGGGCGATGTTGCCAACGGTTTCGAGAGCGGTACTGGATGAGCAGGACAATTCTTCTGAACCGCAGCCGGCGAGCAGGAGCGTCATAGCAATCGGAAAAAGCACGCGCAGGGTCAAATTATCACCTCAGGAAATGCAACTGGCTTTTCCTGCCAGCGTGGCTGGGAAAATTCAAGTCTAGCGCGGAGCGCTCGCTACCCACGGCGACCGTGGTGCAGATCCCCACCGCGATCGGCATTCCGATGGCGGCCAGTGGCGGAAATGGTTCTCACCAGGCGAAGCCCTCGCCGGCCATCAGCCCTTGTGGGCGAGCACCCGGTATCCCTTCCTCTCCATGCAGATGGAGATCATGTCGTTGGTCCAGAGCGTGGTCGCCGTCGCCGCTATCTTCTCGTTGGTGCATGCCGACAGGTCGGCATTGTAGCGGTTCTGATCGACACCGCCCATGTCGACGACCGGTGGCTCCACGTAGGGCGTGCGGGCCGCGCAGCCGGCGAGTAACAGGGCCAGCAGGGCGATCGAGGCGACAGACTTCACGGGGCACTCCAGGTCGGCGGCGGGGTATTTGCACTATCAGCGCGGAGCGCTCGCTGCAATTGCCCTTTTGCATTATGCGCGCGGAGATGGGGCCCCAAAAAACAGGGTCGTGTCTTTTCGGAGGCCACCCTGTCCCTGCAAACGGCCAGGGATGCGGAGCAGGTCCGGCCGCACAGGCGGTTCACTTAGGTCGCAAGCCTCACTCCGGTCAGGGACGTCAATCGATCGATAAGTTTCTCCTGAAAACCGGGATCCGCTGCTTCGCTGGCCGGCTCCTGCTGCCGGAGCTGATGCCAGTAGCGCCCACTGACGAGCGCGGCGGGATCCTGGCTCACGGCCAGCCAGGTTTGCGTCTTTTGCCCCGTTTCGACATCGACCGGGGCGCCCGCTCCACCCATCTTCGTGCGCGCCCAGCCTGGATCGACCGCGTTGCTCAAGACCTGCGGCCAGCGGCGCGCCAGCGCGAACGCGAGAGCGACGACATGCAGCTTGCTTTCGGCGTAGGCCTTTGCCGCATCCCAAGTCCTCGTCTTCCAGTCGAAGTCGTCCAGCGAGCCCTCGCCGCCCCGGTGCAGGCCGCTGCTTAGGTAAACTAGTCGGTCGGGTCGCTCAATCAGTGCGGTCAGGATGTACGGCGCGAGAGTGTTGATTGCGAACGTGACGGCATGGCCTTCGGGAGTAGAGCCACGGCTAGGCTGCGTGTAGACGCCAGCGTTGTGGATGACGGCGTCCATGCGACCGATCGCGTTAACCTGATCTGCGATTTTCTCCGTCTCTGCCGCGCTTCGCAGATCTCCGACCACGACGCCGGATGAGCGCGATCTCAGTTCGCCCAGTGCAGCGACGCGGTCCGGCGATCGCGCGTGCAGCACTACCCGGTGACCTTGACCAAGGAGCGATTCCGCCGCCGCTCGGCCGAGACCGTCGGTGCTGCCGGTGATGAATATGATCGCCATGCGGCCTCCGGGTTATTTCGGAAGCACTCTACAGCGCCCGAACCTCAGTTCTCAAACGACAAGACTAAGACCCTTGCGGGCCTTGGAACGGCTCGCCGGTCGCCTAGAGTTGGATCTAAATAACAGCACCTTCGACGTGGCCAAGTCGCGAGAATGTGGTAATCATCGTCGCGCGGCGCCCCTCAATGGTGCCACACAACAACTATTCGCCGGGCCGAAAAGTTCAATAAAATCAGCCTTTCTCAGGATTGTTCACTCAGTTCAATCCTGTCTGGCAGCACCATTTCATTTTCACAGCACACGTGCATCAGCATCCTCGCGGCACAAGGCGCCCGAGTTTTGCTCGTTCCTTGACCCTCTTTGAGTGAAGAGGGCGCAGGGAAGACCGGGTGCCGGCTGGCACCCATGGTCCGCTGTGCGAAGATTTGCACACGCAAATGCACAACGGGAAAACAGGTGGGCCGGAAAACACCCGGCCTTCCCTGCGCGGTAGGTCGACGGCTTATGCCACGCTCTCCCTGGCGACGAATTCCCTTTTGTCACCGTCGCCTTGCGAATTGGCGATGCCCCGAGACCCGGTTGAGCCCCGATCCATCTCCGCAAGGCTTGACCGTAGCAACGACGGCCAGGACCACATGGTTTTGCCGTACGCATCAGTGCCGTTCGTCCGCACGCAGAAGGACCTCACGAGGTTCATCTCGCCCTGGTCCCGCATTCGCGTGCCCGACGCTGCCGCGTCCACCGCACCCCGATCCACGTTCGTTACGACGTACGATCGCCCCTCTTCCTGGACCGGGATAGGGGAGGAGTACCGCAATTCCGAATTTCGGTAAAGTGGAATATTTTTGCGGCGGAGGGTTGACGGGTTTTTGCGGGAGGCGAGTGTTTTGTCCGACGGGTCAAAATCGGCATGGGCGATTTGCGGAATGGGTAGAGCGCGACGATACGCGTCGGCTACAGCTGCAGTGATAGGCAGAGCTGGCCCCGGTTGTCTGAACAGAATCTCCGCGTCGATAGGTGGAGCTTCTGCCGGGGTTAGGCCGCCGCGCGGAGCGGAGGAAGATCGAAGTAGGCTTGATCCGGGGTGCGGTCGTCAAGGCTCGAATGTGGTCGTTGTCCGTTGTAAAAGTCGAGATACCGGCCAATCGAATGTCGCGCCTCACTGACGGTTTCGTAGGCTCGCAGATAGACCTCCTCGTATTTGACGCTTTTCCACAGTCTCTCAACGAACACGTTGTCGCGCCAGGCTCCTTTGCCATCCATGCTGATGGCGATGCCGTTGTCGGCGAGAACGCCGGTGAAGGCCGCACCAGTGAACTGCGAGCCTTGGTCGGTGTTGAAGATGTCCGGCCTGCCGTGACGCGCGAGAGCATCCTCCAGCGTCTCGACGCAGAAGGCCGCCTCCATCGTGATCGACAGCCGCCACGACAGGACACGACGTGTCGCCCAGTCCAGCACCACGGTGAGATAGACGAAGCCCTGCGCCATTGGAATGTAGGTGATGTCCATCGCCCAGACCTGGTTCGGCCGCGTGATCTCGATGCCGCGCAGCAGATACGGATAGATCTTGTGGCCGGGTTCGGGCTTCGTGGTGCGCGGACGGCGATAGAGCGCTTCTATCCCCATCCGCCGCATGAGCGTCTTCACATGCCGGCGGCCGATCTTGCACCCTTGCAAAGCCAACAGGCCTCGCAACATACGCGAACCGGCGAAGGGATACTCCAGGTGCAGCCGATCGAGCTGCCGCATGATCTCGAGGTCGGCAGAAGAAACCGGCCGCGGCAGATAGTAGACGCTGCCGCGGCTGACCTTCAAAATCTCTGCTTGCTTGGTGATCGACAGATCGTGCTTACGGTCGATCATCGCTTTGCGCTCAGCAATCCCGCCTTGGTGAGCGCGCCTTCTAAAAAATCGTTCTCCAGCGTCAGCTCCCCGATCTTGGCGTGCAGCGACTTCACGTCGATCGCAGGCGCGGACGGCGCCGTGTTCCCCGATCCGAAAACTCCGGAAGCACCGCCCTCCAACTGGGCCTTCCAGGCCGTAATCTGATTGGGGTGGACATCAAAGTGTTCGGCCAGTTGGGCTATCGTCCGGTCGCCCTTGACGGCGGCAAGCGCCACCTTCGCCTTGAAAGCCGGTGTGTGGTTCCGGCGCGGTCGTTTGCTCATGGTCTCTCCTGCTCGCGGCGATTATCGCCGTTGTCAGGCAGAAATTCCACTTATCGACCTGTTCAAATTTGCGGAGCCGGCTCTGGCTTCGCTGCGCTCTACCCGTCCTACGCGCGCTCTTTCTTCATGACCCATTGTGGAAGTCGCGCCTTGGGGAGCCATGCAATCATTCCATGCGAAGTTTCAACAAAGCCGGAAGGTCGCTCATCCGATGAAAGACGTCGTCGCAGATGGCTGCCAACTCTAGGCCAACTCGCGGATCACCTCCGGTGAAACCTAAGACTCTCATTCCTGCGGCCTTTGCCGCGTGAACTCCGGACAACGAGTCCTCAACCACGACGCAACGTGAAGGGTGCACGCCCAACGTTTGCGCGGCATGCAGAAATAGGCCGGGG
Source organism: Bradyrhizobium sp. 186 (assembly GCF_023101685.1). Classification (NCBI taxonomy): domain Bacteria; kingdom Pseudomonadati; phylum Pseudomonadota; class Alphaproteobacteria; order Hyphomicrobiales; family Nitrobacteraceae; genus Bradyrhizobium; species Bradyrhizobium sp. 186. Next base: position 9,684,157 of record NZ_CP082164.1, read on the forward strand.
TCTGGCTTCCACGAACCAACCTCGTACGCACTAAAGATGCGTCCTTCGAAACGCCCCAGCAGTTTCGTCAAACCAAGTGTATGCGTGAGCTTCGACATGGGGCCGTTAGACGCCACACAAACCGCGACGGCAATTTCAGCCAACGCTGCATGGATTCCTTCGACAGGCTTCAGTTCGGCATCAAAAGCGAGCGCGGTTGCTCGTCGAACGTCGGCGACGAAGGTGTCTCGGACATTGCGGCCCAACCGGCGCTCAATTTCGCTCACGCAATCCGCCATCTTCAGCCCTCGGAAAGAACGCATAGCGTCTTCCACGCCGATCGCCACGCCTTCCTCAGTTGCTGTTTGCGCCAAGACGGTCAGCGCAATGATCTCACTATCGACTAGAACGCCGTCCGCATCGAAGATAATGAGTTCGGGACTTGCACACGTCATCCTTGCGATGCTCCAAGCGCGCAGTTGATCAGAACTTCCCGCTATATCTTGGACGGTGGACGGAGGCCGTACTAGCAGGATTACAGCGCTGGCGTTTTTGATGGTAGGCACTACGTAACGGCATGCACGTTCCGCGTTCTCACCGGTGCCCACCCATGATCCCCTTCTCCGTGCTCGACCTCGCTCCCATCCGAAGGCAGGGCTATCGCATATGTTCCTTCACTGGAGGTCGTCATGCCCGGGCTTGTCCCGGGCATCCACGTTCTTCGTACCGCGCGGCAAGGCGTGGATGGCCGGGACAGGCCCGGCCATGACGGCGTGGAGGCTTCGGTACCCCAAGCCCTCGCGCCATATGCGATTCCCCTGCATCCGGCAGGGCGGCGATGCGGCGCAGGCGTTTCGCAATTCGCTTGATCTCGCGCAACATGCCGAGGCGTGGGGCTTCAAGCGGCTCTGGCTGGCCGAGCATCACAACATGACGGGCATCGCGAGTGCGGCGACGTCTGTCGTGATCGAGCCTGCCGCGGGCGGCACCAAGACGATCCGCGTCGGCTCCGGCGGAATCATGTTGCCGAACCATTCACCGCTGATCATCGCCGAGCAGTTCGGTACGTCCGCCGCAGAATGCCAGGGAGCGAAGCTGAAGCCCAGCTATCTCGCGCCTGAATCAGCACCAGATAGAAAAGGCCACCATGTCGGTGGCCTTGTTCATTTTTGAAGGGTGGCGACAAAGAGCTTGGCTGCTTCGGCCTTCGATTCCTGATCGGCCTTCTCGTCGTATCTGAGCGGCAAGTTGAACTTCTTGCCGAGCTCGGTGGCTTCGGGGTTCGTGAAGGCGTGCACAGCGCCGGGATATTCGATAATCCGATAATCGGCCTTCGCTGCGTCGAAATCCTTCTTGAGCGAATCGTACTGCTCGCGCTTCACGAAGGGGTCGTCCGCGCCGTTCAGAATGAGGATTTTCGCTTTGACGGTTCCCGGCGCCGGCGCGGGCGTGTTGAGATCAAGCGTTGCGTGAAAGCCCGCAACGGCGGCGAGATCAGCCCCAGTGCGCGCCATGTTCAGCACCACCGCGCCGCCGAAACAGTAACCAACGGCGCCGATCCGCTGCGGATTGACCGAGGCCTGCTTGGCGAGTTGCTCCCGCGCGGCGTTGAAGCGCTGCTCCATCACCTTCGGGTTCTTCATCACTGATCCCGAGAGCGCGTCGGCGTCCTTCGGGTTGTCGGCGCTCTTGCCGTCGCCGTACATATCCGCAATGAAGGCTGTGTAGCCCTGCTCCGCGAACTTCCGCGCCTCATTGTGGATATGCGGGGTGATGCCCCACCATTCGTGCACCATGACGATGCCGGGCCGCTTGGCCTGGGTCGCGTCGTCGTAGACAACGAAGCCCTTCATTGTGGTCTCGCCGTCCGTGTAGGTGACCGGCTCTTCCTTAACCGCTGCGTGTGCGCTCGCGACCATTGCGATGGCGCAAAGTGCTCCCACTATGCTCGTTATGTTGGTTCGCATGCTGACCTCCCGCAGGTTTTGCACAACACTACATTGGCATACCAGCGATGCCTGCGCTAGGTTTTGAAAGCGGTGTCGGCGCCCTCGCAGGCTGGGCCTAGGTCCCTATATGTGAGGCCCCGGCGCACGTCGCTCTCCATCCGGACCCCTCGCATGATCCCCTTCTCCATGCTCGATCTCGCGCCCATCCGCCAAGGTGGCGATGCGGCGCAGGCGTTTCGCAATTCGCTCGATCTCGCCCAGCATGCCGAGGCGTGGGGCTTCAAACGGTTCTGGCTCGCCGAGCATCACAACATGACGGGCATCGCGAGTGCCGCGACGTCGGTCGTGATCGGCCACATCGCGGGCGGCACCAGGACGATTCGCGTCGGCTCCGGCGGCGTCATGCTGCCGAACCATTCGCCGCTGATCATCGCCGAGCAGTTCGGCACGCTGGAGTCGCTCTATCCGGGGCGGATCGATCTCGGGCTCGGGCGGGCGCCGGGCACCGACCAGCTCACCGCGCGGGCGCTGCGGCGCGATCTCGCCACCACTTCCGAGAATTTTCCGCATGACGTGCTGGAATTGCAGGCGCTGCTCGGCGACGTGCAGCCGAACCAGGCGATCCGCGCCGTTCCCGGCATGGGGACCAAGGTGCCGCTCTGGATTCTCGGCTCGAGCACCTTTGGCGCGCAGCTCGCGGCGATGCTGGGGCTGCCGTTTGCGTTCGCCTCGCACTTCGCACCGGGCATGATGATGCCGGCGCTGCGCGAGTACCGGGCGCGCTTCGAGCCCTCAGTGCAGCTCGACAAGCCTTACGCGATGGTCGGCGTCAACGTGTTCGCGGCAGACAGCGACGCGGAGGCGCAGCGGATGTTCTCATCGCTGCAGCAGCAGTTCATCAATTTGCGCCGCGGCACGCCGGGTCCGCTGCCGCCGCCGGTCGACGACATGGACGCGCTGTGGTCGCCCGCGGAGAAAGCCGGCGTCGGCCAGTCACTCGCCTGCTCCGTGGTCGGCTCTCCTGAACTGGTCGAGCGCGGGCTGAAGACGCTGATCGCCGACACCGGTGCGGACGAGCTGATGACGACGGGGCAGATCTACGATCACGCCGCGCGGCTGCGCTCGTTCGAGACCGCGGCCGGGGTGCGGGACCGGCTGGCTGGACAATCGGCGGTGTGAGCGCGGTGCGTCCTGGAGCGGGATGATTGGGTTTGATTGCTGCAACGACGGAGGTGCGCCCCCTCTCCCGCTTGCGGGGGAGGGTTGGGGTGGGGGTGTTTCCCCAATCGATATCCCCGTGTGGAGAGAGCCCTCACCCGGCGCTTCGCGCCGACCTCTCCCGCAAGCGGGAGAGGTTGAACGAGCCCGTGGCCCGCATTCGTGCCACCCAAAGCCCTTCCGCTCTAGTTCGGAAACCCGAACAGCTTCGCCGGATTGTGCACGAGGATCTTCTCCAGCGTCGCCTGGTCCGGGGCGTAGCGATACATCAGCTCGAGCAAATCGGCGTCGTTGGGCGGCTGTTTCACGGAGACCGGATGCGGCCAGTCGCTGGCCCAGACGCAGCGATCGATTGCTGCCTCGATATAGGCGCGCGCAATCGGGATCACGTCGTCGTAGGGAGGACCGGCCCTCGAGGTCTTCTCGCCGAGCGACAGCATCACCCAGAAATTGCCCTTGGCGAGCAGCTCGAGCATCTTGCGCAAATTGGGATCGTTGTTGCCGCGCTCCGGATCGGGGCGCGCCATGTGGTCGATCAGCACGGGCACGTTGAGATTCTCGTACTTCGCGACGCTGGAGACGATGCCGTCTTTCTCGGGCTGGATCTTGACGTACCAGCCGAGCTCGCGGATCCGCGCGATGGCGCGGGCGAAATCGGCATCCGATAGCACGGCGCCGAGCTCCTGGCGGAAGCTGAAGCGCGCGCCGCGGACGCCGGCATCGTGCAGCTTTGCGAGATAGGCGTCGTTCGCCTCGGCAAACACCAGCGCGTTGGCGCAGCCGCGATAGTTCGGGCCCATGGCGGCGAGGCCGTCGAGGACCACCGCGTGGTCGGCGCCATAAGTCGTGGTCTGCACAATGATGCCGCGCTCGATGCCGAGCGTCTTGTGCACGCGCAGTGCCGCTTCCCACGTCGCGCTCGGCATCTGATAGGCCGCGCCGGGGCGGATCGGATATTTGTCGAGCGGACCCAGCACGTGAAACTGGCTGTCGACGGTCTTCGGCGGCGGTGCCTTGACGGGACGGCGCGGATTGGGGTCGAACGGCAGATAGGTCGGCATGGCCAAAACTCCCTCAGTCGATCACGGCGGTGAAATCGCACTGCACCAGCGCACCGCCTTCCATGTCCATCGGCAGCGCATGGCGCGCCGGGCGCGAATGCTCGTCCGGAAACATCTTCAGCCACTCGACATTCACAGGGCCGCGCTGCGCGCGATCCTTCAGCCACACCGTCATCTTGATGATGTCGGAGGTGGTGCCGCCGGCGGCCTCTACGGTCGCCTTCATATGCGCGAACATGTTGGCGCATTGGGCGTCCAGGCTCTCCGGCATCGCGCCGGTCGCGGGATCGCGGCCGAGGATCACGCCGGACATCACGAGATTGCCGATACGGCAGGCGTTCGGAATCGGGTTGGCATGCTTGAAGCCGCCGATGTGAATGCTCTTGCGCCGCGTTTGACCCGTCATGGTTGGCTCCCTCTGCCTTGTTGGTTCAGGCGAACTGGCACGACACCGAGCCGAAGGCACCATAGTCGGCGTGGAAGGTGTCGCCGCGGCGGATATCGACCGGCCGCGTGAACGATCCCGCCAGCACCACCTCGCCGGCCGCAAGATATTCGTCATGCGGCGCGAGCCGATTGGCGAGCCAGGCGATGCCGTTGGCGGGATGATTGAGCACGCCGGCGGCAAGCCCGGTCTCCTCGATCTCGCCGTTGCGGAACAAGAGCGCACCGATCCAGCGCAGATCCGCATCCATCGGCCGGAACGGCCGACCGCCCAGCACCAGCGCGGCATTGGCCGCGTTGTCCGAGATCGTGTCCATGACCTTGCGGGACTTGCCGGTTTCGGGATCGACGCGATGCATGCGCGTCTCCAGGATCTCCAGCGCCGGCGTCACGTAGTCGGTGGCGTTGAGCACGTCGAAGATGGTGCAGTCCGGTCCACGCAGCGGTGCCTTCAGCACGAAGGCGAGCTCGACCTCGATCCGCGGCGCATGGAAGCGGTCGAATGGAATGGGACCGGCATCCGCATAGAACATGTCGGCGAACAGCACGCCGTAATCGGGCTCAGCGATGCCGACCGCGTTTTGCATCGCTTTCGAGGTCAGGCCGATCTTGTGGCCCTTGATGACGCGGCCGCGGCCGAGCTGGAGCTTGGTCCAGGCGCGCTGGACGGCGTAGGCATCTTCGATGGTGAAGCCGGGATACTCCTTCGAAAACATCGGGATCAGCGCCTTGGTGCGCTCGGCCTCATCCAGGCGCGTGGCGAGACGCTCGATCGTGGCGGTGTCGAGCATGATCTACTGCTCCGCCGCGACTTTGTTGCGCAGCACGCCAATGCGCGCGGACTCGACCTCGACGACGTCGCCGTCCCCAAGCCAGCGCGGCGGGTCGAAGCGGGCGCCCGCCCCGGTCGGCGTGCCCGTTACGATCATGTCGCCGGGCTTCAGCGTCGCGAAGGTGGAGAGATAAGAGATCAGGAAATCGAACGGGAACATCAGCCGTTCGGTCGTGTCCTGCTGCCGCACTTCGCCGTTCACGCGCGTGACGATGTCGTGCGGACCGCGCGGGTCCAGTTCGTCCGCCGTGACGATCCACGGACCGATGCTGCCGGAGCGATCGAAATTCTTGCCCTGCGTGACGTTGAACTTGCCGTGGCGCAGCCAGTCCCGCACCGTGCCCTCATTGCACAGCGTCATGCCGAAGATGTGCGACCAGGCTTTTTCGCGCGGGATGTGGCGGCCGCCCTGGCCGATCACGATGACGAGTTCACCCTCATAATCGAGCTGCTCCGACACTTTCGGCTTCTCGATCGGCTGGCCGGAGCCGGTCATCGACGACATGCTGCGCACGAATAGGCTCGGATATTTTGGCAGGTCCGAGCTGTCCTTGTATTCCGCGTTGCGCTCGGCGTAGTTGACGCCGATGCACCAGAGCTTTTCCGGCGCGAGCACCGGCAGCAGCAAGACAAGGTCCTCGAGCGCATAGTCCGGCTTTTGCCCCGCCACCGCTTCCTGCGCATCCGCGAGCGCATTGGCCGCGATCAGCGCCTTGACGTCGGAGAAGTCGCGGCCGATCCGCCTGGTCAGGTCGACGACCCCGCCCGCGACGGCTGCGCCGTAGCGAGGTTCCCCGTCCAAGAGATAGCTCAGCAGTCGCATGGTCGTTTCTCCAATGGTCTACAGGCGCCATGGTGGGCGCGCTGCGCGCTCAGTCGGTCGATTTCGGGGTCTGGAAGACGGCGCCGAGCGTCACGATCTCGCCAAGACGGGCGTAGCGCGGCCCGCCGATGCGGGCGATCGGGTCGAGCGCCGCAGTCTCGACCTTGCCGTCGTTCACGAGGCCGTCGCGAATGTGGAACATCACGACCTCGCCGACGATCAGCCGGCTGCGGGCATCGCCGAATTCGAGGCACTGCCGGAAGCGGCATTCCATCGCGACCGGCGCGGCCGAAAGCCGTGGCACCTTGATGCGCTTGCAGCCAAGCGTCTCCAGGCCGAGCTCCGCGACCTCGCTGACCTCCGGCGGATGCTCGACGGAGCTGTCGTGCACCGCAGACATCAGCGGGGTATCGGCGATGTGGATCACATATTCCTCGGTATCGAGGATGTTGTGCGCGGTGTCCTTGTAATCGGCGCCCTTGCGGCCGACGCTGATGGCGAGCATCGGCGGCTTCTGCGAGACGAAGGTGAAGGCGCTGAAGGGGGCGAGGTTGAGCACGCCGCTCCGCGACAGGCTCGTCACCCAGGCGATCGGACGCGGCACCACGATGCCGGTCATCAGCCGGTAGATGCGCTCGGCGCCGAGCTCGGTTGGGTCGATCCGCATCGATTAGTCCGCCTTGATGTTGGCCTTGCGCACGACCGGAATCCATTTCGCGTCCTCACGCTCCAGATAGGCCCTGAACTCGTCCGGCGTCATCGCCACGGCTTCGGCGCCGAGCTTCTCGAACTTGTCGGCCACGGCGGGGTCTTTCAGGATCGCGGTCAGCGTCTCATGCAGCTTGTCGACGATCGGCGCCGGCGTACCGGCGGGCGCGAACAGGCCGGTGAAGGTCTGGCCGTCGAAATCCTTGTAGCCGAGCTCCGCGAAAGTCGGCACGTCGGGCAGCGACTTCAGTCGGTGCGGGCTGGTGACGGCGAGCGCCCGGAACAGGCCGGCCTTGATGTGTTGCAGGCTGACCGACAACTGGTCGAACGCGAACTGCACCTGCCCGCCGAGCAGATCGTTGACGGCCGGCGCATTGCCGCGGTAGTGCGCGGTGACCCATTGCAGCTCGAGGCTGGACTGCATCAGCTCGCTGAGCAGATGGTTGGTGGTGCCGGGGCCGGGCGAAGCCATGGTCAGCTTGCCGGGCTCGCGCTTGGCGAGATCGATAAATTCCTTGAAGGTCGTGGCCTGGACCGACGGGTGGACCTCGAGCACCAGCGGCGTCATCGAGATGGTCGAGATGGGGAGGAAATCTCGCTTCCAGCTGTAGGCGTCGCGCTTGTTGATTTCGGTCGCGAACAGCACCGGGCCGTTGGCGCCGACGAACAGCGTGTAGCCGTCGTTCGGCGATTTCGCAAAAGCTTCGCCCGCGATCATGCCGCCGGCGCCGGCCTTGTTCTCGATGATGAAGGGCTGGCCGAGGCGTTCCTGGAGCTTGTCGGCGATGATGCGCGCCGCGCTGTCGACATTGCCGCCGGCCGGATAGGGCACGATCAGCTTGACGTTGCGCGCCGGCCATTGCTGGCCCGCCGCCGGTCCCGCCAGCATCGCAACTGCGGCAGCTATGGCAATCCAGATCAATCTCATGTTAACCTCCCGGCGGCGCTTCCAATTCAGTTCGATTGCCCTGACGTCGCACATGGCATCTCGATCAGAGCGCAATCTCCAGATGAGCGCTTTACCTGTCGAGAGAATTGTGGCGTTCTTGTCCATATTATGGACAAGACGCCTTCCGCAAGGTCCGTCCGCAGCATGACGGAACCGCGACAGGGCGCGCAGGCGATCCGGCGCGCGCTGGCGGTGCTGCGCATTCTCGCCGCGGGCCGCGAGGCCGGCGTGCCGCTGGCCGAGGTCGTGCAGGCCACCGGCCTGACCCGTCCGACCGTGCATCGAATCGTTCACGTGCTGATCGAGGAAGGCATCGTCGAGCGGCACGGCAGGAGCGGCCGCTACGCCATCGGCAATCAGGTGCCCGAGCTGGCGCTGGCGCGTCCCCGGCCCTCGCCGCTGCTCGTCGCCGCAGCTCCTTCGCTGCGGCGCGCATCGACCGAGGTCGGCGACACGCTGTTTCTGACGGTGCGGACCGGGAACGACACGCTCTGCGTCGACCGCAGGATCGGCGCCTATCCGATCCAGGTGCTGTCGATCGAGGTCGGCGCGCGCCGCCCGCTCGGCGTCAGCAGCGCGGGCGTCGCAATCCTTGCTGCCATGCCGACGCAGGACGCGCGAAAAATCGTCGCAGCCAACGAGAAGAGGTTCGAGGCCTACCGAACCGATGTCGCGACAGTGCTGAGCCAGACCACCGCGGCGAGACGGCAGGGATACAATATGAGAGAGATCGGCCTGATTCAGGGCACGAAATCGATCTCGACCTGGATCAAGACCCCGGACGGCCGCCCCGCCGCCGCGATGACGGTCTCCGCCGTGCGAACCCGCCTCGGCCCCCGCCGCGAGCAGGAGGTTGCCGAAATCCTGTTGCGCGAAGCCCGCACCATCGAGCAAGCCATCCGCGGCAGTCTTGCTTAAGGATCGGACGGCGCCACTTCGCCTCTCCCCGCGTGCGGGGAGAGGCCGGATTGCATCGAAGATGCAATCCGGGTGAGGGGGCTCTCCGCGAGTCCAACTTTCACCGCCCCCGCGGAGACTCCCCCTCACCCCAACCCTCTCCCCGCAAGCGGGGCGAGGGAGCGCACCGGCGCTGTCAATGGGCTGACGTGCCGCGGGTTTTTGTGGCACAAGAGCCGCCATCCCCCGACCGACCAACGAGGCCAAGCATGCCCGCGCCCAAGCCGCCTGCCTTCGAGACCCTGAGCCTGCATGCGGGCCAGCATCCGGACCCTGCGACCGGCGCCCGCGCGGTACCGATCTACCAGACCACGTCCTACGTCTTTCAGGACTCCGATCACGCGGCCGCGCTGTTCAATCTGGAGCGCGCCGGCCACATCTACACGCGCATCTCCAATCCAACCACGGGCGTGCTCGAAGAGCGGCTCGCGGCACTGGAAGGCGGCGTCGGCGCGATCTGCACCGCAAGCGGCATGGCCGCACTGCATCTCGCCATCGCGACGCTGCTCAACGCCGGCGACCACATCGTGGCGTCGAGCTCGCTCTATGGCGGCACCATCAACCTCCTTGTACACACGCTGCCGCGTTTCGGCATCACCACGACATTCGTGAAGCCCCGCGATCTCGATGCGTTCCGGGCGGCGATCAGGCCGAACACAAAGCTCGTGATCGGCGAGACCATCGGCAATCCCGGGCTGGAGGTGCTGGACATTCCGAAGGTCGCGGCCATCGCGCATGACGCGAAGATCCCGCTGCTGATCGACAACACTTTTGCGACCCCCTATCTCAGCCGTCCGATCGAGCTCGGCGCCGACATCGTCATGCATTCGGCGACGAAGTGGATCGGCGGCCACGGCATCGCGATCGGCGGCGCCATCGTCGACGGCGGCCGTTTCAATTGGCGCGCTTCGGCCAAGTTCGGCGTGCTGACGGAGCCGTATGGCGGCTATCACGGCATCGTCTTCGACGAACAGTTCGGCAGTGCCGCTTTCATCATGCGGGCGCGCACGGAAGGATTGCGCGATTTCGGCGCCTGCCTGTCGCCCACCAACGCGTTCCAGCTGCTCCAGGGCGTGGAGACGCTGGGCGTGCGCATGGATCGCCACTTGCAGAACACGCATCTCGTGCTGGAGGCGCTGAAGGCCAACAAGGCCGTGGACTGGGTGCTGCATCCTTCGCTGGAAACCCACCCGGACTATCAGCTCGCAAAGCAGCTGCTGCCGCGCGGCGCCGGCTCGATCGTCTCCTTCGGTATCAAGGGCGGACGGCCCGCGGGCCGCAAGTTCATCGAAGCGCTGCGCATGATCAGCCATCTCGCCAATGTCGGCGATGCCAAGACGCTGGTGATCCACCCTGCCAGTACCACACACCAGCAGATGGACGCCGAGCAGCTCAAGGCCGCCGGCATCGGCGAAGAGCTGGTGCGGCTGTCGGTCGGTATCGAGACGGCGTCCGATATCATCGACGATCTCGCCCAAGCGCTGCGCATCTCGCAAAAGGTCTGACATCATGAAGCTCACCGTCAACGGCGCCGAGGTGTTTGTTGCAACCGGCGGCCGCGAGTTCGACAAATCCCTGCCCGCGGTCGCCTTCATCCACGGCGCCGGCTTCGACCATTCGACCTGGGCGCTGCATACGCGCTGGTTCGCACATCACGGCTTTGGCGTGCTGGCGCCGGACCTGCCCGGCCACGGCCGTTCGGCCGGCCCTTCGCTGTCGAGCATCGCGGAGATGGCCGACTGGACCGCTGCGCTGCTCGGGGCGGCCGGCGTGGCGAAGGCGCATCTGATCGGGCACTCCATGGGATCGCTGATCTCGCTGGAGACCGCGGCGCGGCATCCCGACAAGGTTTCCGCGCTAAGCCTGATCGGCACGGCTGCCACCATGACGGTCGGTCCGGATCTGCTGAAAGCGGCCGAGGCCAACGACCAGGACGCGATCGACATGGTGTCGATCTGGGGCCTCGGTTTCAACGCCGAGCTCGGCGGCAGCCTGGCGCCGGGCCTGTGGATGCATGGCGGCGCGCAGGTGGTGCTTCAAGCCTGCGAACGCGGCGTGCTGTTCAAGGATTTGTCGGCCTGTAATTCCTATGCGAATGCGCTTGCCGCTGCCGCGACGGTAAAGGTGCCGACCACGCTCATCCTCGGCGAGCGGGACATGATGACACCGGCGAAGGCGGGCAAGGCGCTAGCCGCCGCGATCCCGCATGCCAAGACTGTCGTGGTGCCGGGCGCCGGCCACATGATCATGGCCGAGCGCCCGGACGAACTGCTGGCTGCGCTAGGGAACCGATAGGATCAAACGTCCATCTTGCGCGTTGCGGTCAGACATCCCTGTGAATTCCAGAGGGAACTTACCTATGCCAAGACAAGAAGTCATTCGCAAAGCCAGACAAGACAAGCGTGCCGGCAAATCGGCAAGCACGCAGGCCGGCGAATTCGTCAAGGACGAGATCGACAAGATTCGCAAGGGCAAGCATGGTGCGCGCTCGACGCGGCAGGCTATCGCGATCGGCCTGTCGGAGGCGCGCCGCTCCGGCGTCGATCTGCCGCCGCCGCGAAAAGGACGCGTCAAGAAGGCGACGCGCCGCAGCGCCGAATATGCCTATGAGGTGGGACAAGGCAAACGCACTCCGAAGCGCCGGCCGCGTGTGTCGCAGGCCGTCGAAAAGGTTTTGAAAAAGGAGCCGCGCTCGACCGCGTCGCGCAGTGCATTGTCGAAACAAGGCAAACGTGCCGCGAGCCAGCGAACCGCCGCATCGCGTTCGGCCGCCGCGCGCGAGGCGAGCCGCACCAAGGGCGTCAAGGTCCGCTCCGCCGCCGCGAAGAAGGCGGCACGCACCAGGGCGCGCCGCCGGAGTTGACCGACAAGGGGCCTCGGCTTGCGCTCCTCATGATGCGCATCGCTCGCCGAAAGCGACCCTTGAGGCTGGCAAGCAATTTTAGTTCGCGCGCCGGCTCCGCTCGGAGAATACCGCACGGGCAGCGCGCTCGGCCTCGCGCGCCGAGCGGAACTGACGGCCTTCGAGGCTGTCGAACAACCGCTCGGAGGAGAAGAAGCGGAAGCCGCGCTCATCCCGGGTGACGATGCCGGCCGCGCGGTCGTGGATTTCGATGATGTAGGCGTTTGACTGGGCTTGGGACATGACTGCTCGTTCGCCGGGATTTCGGCGCTCCTGTCTGGAATTTGCGGTGTGAGATTGCTGCGAGGTGGCGATCAGCAACAACAACAGGCGCCGGTGGCCGCCGAGAAACAGCGTCGCGTCATGCACCGGTGCATGTCATCAGGACTACGCTGGCAAACGGTTCTCATCTTGCGGCTTCAACTCGAGGAGCAGTTTCGGTGCTGCAAATATCGAGTGTTTGGGCCGATTGGTCAATGAAATGGCTGTCCATAATTGCCACGGGCGCGCATCGGCACTTCTCCTGGTGCGAGCGCAGGCAAACGAATTCATCTCGCGATGAGTTCAACGCAAGCGCGCGGCCGGCGTGGTACTGTCGGGTCAAAATGGAACAAATGGCAGAGAGGCGCGGGCGTGGCGAATGATCTCAAGGGGCGCACGGCGCTCGTCACCGGCGGCTCGCGCGGGATCGGCGCCGCGGTCTGCCGCCTGCTCGCCGAGGCCGGCGCGGCCGTGGCGGTCAACTGCCGCGAGCGGATCGGGCAGGCCGAGCAGTTGGCGGGAGAAATCAGCAAGCGCGGCGGCCGCGCCATGGCCGTTGCCGCCGACGTATCGCAGCGCGAGCCCGTGGCCGCAATGGTCGAGCGCATCACGGCCGAGCTCGGGCCGATCGACATCCTCGTCAACAATGCCGGTATCGCCATCACGCGCGGGATCGACGATCTCACCGAGGACGATTTCGACCGCACCATCCTGGTCAATCTGAAATCCGTATTCCTGTGCACGCAGGCAGTTCTGCCTGGGATGCGCGCGCGGAAATGGGGGCGCATCGTCAACATCTCCTCCGGTGCCGCGCGCGGCGCCGGCGCGATCGGGCCGCATTACAACGCGTCCAAGGCCGGCATGGAGGGACTCACGCGCGGCTATGCGGCGCGGCTGGTCAAGGAAGGCATCACCGTCAATGCGGTGGCGCCGTCGCTGATCGAGACCGACATGATGAGCGGCCAGCCGCAACTCGTCAGCCGCATTCCGCTCGGCCGCTTCGGCACGGCGGAAGAGGTGGCGAAGGCCGCGATGCTGCTGATCGACAACGCCTACATGACCGGACAGACGATCGCGCTGAGCGGCGGGATGGCATTTAATTAGTGCGAGATGCATCTTACCTCGCCCCGCTTGCGGGGAGAGGTCGGATCGCTCTTGCGATCCGGGTGAGGGGCTACAGGCCCCACGACGATCTCACGTGTCGAGAGAGGCCCCTCACCCCAACCCTCTCCCCGTTAGAACGGGGAGAGGGAGAAGAGGCAGCGGAGAGAGGGGTAAGAAATAACTCACCACATCGTGGCTGCCGCACGCTCCGGCCAGATGCGATCATACTCCTCACCGCCGATTTTGTTCTGGCTCATCTCGGCGAGGATCTGGCCGGGCGTCGGCAGCGTCTTCGGATCGATGCGCTTGTCGGGATTCCAGAGGTCGGAGCGGACGATGGCGCGGGCGCACTGGAAGTAGATTTCATCCACCGTCATCACCATCACGCTGCGCGGCGCCTTGCCTTCGACCTTGAAAGAAGCCAGCAGCTCGGGATCGACGGAGAGTTGGGCGCGGCCGTTGGCACGGACCGCATTGCCGGAGCCGGGGATCAGGAACATCAGCGATACGCGCGGGTCGCGCACGATGTTGCGCAGGGAATCGACCCGGTTGTTGCCGCGCCGATCCGGCAGCATCAGCGTTCTGGGATCGTGAATGCGGACGAAGCCGGGCAGATCGCCGCGCGGCGAGCAGTCGATGCCCTCCGGCCCGATGGTGGCGAGCGCTGCGAACGGCGCCTTCTCGATGAAGGTACGATAGAGCGGCGTGACATGGTCGGCGACTTTCACGGTCGAGGCGTCATTGGTGACGCCATAGATGGCTTCGAGCTGCTCGACCGTCTCAATCACCGTCATTCTTCCACTCTTCTTGCTGCGCCGGCCTCTACTCGTGCCAGCATTCGTTCCTGATCACGCGCGCGAGCTGGCGGCTGTGGTACTCTGCGCTGCCGGCGTTGACGATGGTAATGTCAGCCTGCGCGACGCTGTCATCGACGCTGCGGGTAAGCCGCTCCGCGATATTGCCGTCGCTGTGCCGCGCCCGTGCGGCAAGCCGCTGCGCCAGCACGTCCGGCGGCGCGGTGATCGCAACCACCACGACATTGGCATAGGCTTGGCGGAGCACGCCAATGACAGTGCGCGAGACGTTGACAACGACGGCACGACCGGCGCGGATGTCGTCGTTGATTTCGAGCGGCAGGGCGTAGGAATGCCCATGCGCCACCCAATGCACCGCGAAATCGCCGTGATCGCGTGCGCGGCGGAATTCGTCGGGATTCATCGCAATGTTGTCCTCGGCCGCGGAGGACTCACGCGTCACGACACGGCGCGGGAAGACGACTTCGTGATCGTCGATGCAGGCCGCCTGCGCGAGCCGCAGCAGCGTATCCTTGCCGGCCCCGCTGGGGCCGACCACGAGCACGAGACGCCCGGGGCCGATCGCGTCCGCCCGCTCCGGCGCCACGGTCTCGCTCATGCGACACGGCCTCCTTCGCGCCAGACGCTGCGAACGACGGGAACGCTGCCCGCGATATGCACGCGGATCAGATCGGCGCGCTTGCCGATCGCAATCTCACCGCGATCGGACAGGCCGACCGCGTCGGCGGGCGATTTCGTCACGGTGCGGATCGCCGACGGCAGATCGATCGTCGGCACGTGCTCGGGCAGTTGCAGCGCGCCCATCAGGAGGCTCGACGGGATGTAATCGGACGACAGGATGTCGAGCAGGCCTTCGCGGGCGAGATCGACCGCGGCGATGTTGCCGGAGTGAGAGCCGCCGCGTACGACGTTCGGCGCGCCCATCAAAATGTCGATGCCGGCCTGATGCAGGCCGCGCGCGGCCTCGATGGTGGTCGGGAACTCCGCCACCGCGACGCCATCGCGCACGGCGTCCGCGACGTTCTCCTCGGTGGTGTCGTCATGGCTTGCGAGCGTAATCCTGTATCCCTGTGCGAGCGCGACGATCTCGCGCATGTTGGTCGCGGCATAGGCCTTCTGATAGGCGAAGCGCCGCGCGAACAGTTCATCGAGCTCGGCATCGGTCTTGCCGGCGCCCTTGCCACGGTAATAGTCGCGCAGCTTGACTTCGTCGCGGAACTGGCGCTGGCCGGGCGTGTGGTCCATCAGCGACATCAGCCGCACGTCGGGGCGGCCGACCAGCTCCTTGGCCTCCTCGACCACGCTCGGCATCGGGATCTCGCAGCGCAGATGCAGGAAGTGGTCGGCACGCAGGAGATCGGCCTCGCGCGCGGTCGTGATCGCAGCGGCCAATGTGCCGGCGCGGCCGTCGACTTCCTCCGCGCCATCCTCGCGCCAGACCCGAAGCGAGTCGAACACCGTGGTGATGCCTGAGGTCGCGAGCTGGCCGTCATAGGAGACGACGGCGGCGACCGGGTTCCAGAACACCTTTGGCCGCGGCACGTAGTGCGCTTCGAGATGGTCGGTGTGGAGCTCGATCAGGCCGGGCATGATCAGGTCGCCGCCGGCATCCTCAGCACCTGCGGGCGCCCTGCCCTCGCCGATTTCGGCGATGCGCCCATCTGCGAGAGCGAGCCAGCCCTGCTCGATCACCCGGTCGGCCAGCACGATCCTGGCATTGGCGATCACGGTTTCCTTCGGCTTGGCGTTCATGTCCTTCATTTTCCTTCAGGCCGCGGCGGCAAAGCTGGTGACGTCGACGATACGGTCGGCAATCAGATGGCGAATCTCGTCGTCATGGACGATCGCGACCATGGCAACGCCCTGGCGCTTCTTCTCGCCGATCAGCTCGACCACGACAGCGCGGTTAGCGGCGTCGAGCGAAGCAGTCGGCTCGTCGAGGATCAGGATCGGCAGGTCCGAGATGAAACCGCGCGCGATGTTGACGCGCTGCTGCTCGCCGCCGGAGAAGGTCGCGGGCGGTAGCTGCCAGAGCCGCTCGGGAATGTTGAGGCGATGCAGCAGGCTGCCCGCGCGCGCCTGCGCATCAGTTCGGCTCGTGCCGCCAGCGATCAGCGGCTCGGCGACGACGTCGATCGTGGCCACGCGCGGGACTGCGCGCAAGAACTGGCTGACATAGCCGATGGTCGAACGGCGGACGTTGATGACCTGCCGCGGTTCGGCGGTGGCGAGATCGATCAGCGCGCCGCGATGACGGATGCCGATGCGACCGGAGTCGCAGCGGTAGTTGCCGAAGATCATCTTCAGGATCGACGACTTGCCCGCGCCGGACGGGCCGGACAGCACGACACATTCGCCGGGGTCGACGTGGAAGGTGACGCCGCGCACCACCGGCAATTCGATGCCGCCTTGCAGGTGCATCGTGAAGGTCTTTTTGGCATCGGCGATGTCGATCATGGCAGTCATCGGAGGGCTCATGGCGGCAGAATCGAGGAGACGAGGAGTTGGGTGTAGGGCTCGCGGGGATCGTCGAGCACCTGGTCGGTGAGACCGGTCTCGATGACGCGGCCGCCCTTCATCACCATCACGCGATGCGACAGCAGTCGCGCGACCGCGAGATCGTGGGTGACGATGACGACGGCGAGATGCAGCTCGGCGACGAGATTGCGCAGGAGGTCGAGCAGGCGCGCCTGGACAGACACGTCAAGACCGCCAGTGGGCTCATCCATGAACACCAGCCGCGGCTCCGTGACGAGGTTGCGCGCGATCTGGAGACGCTGGCGCATGCCGCCGGAATAAGTGCGCGGCGGATCGTCGATGCGCGCGATGTCGATCTCGACGCGCGTGAGCCAGTCGGACGCGGTGTCACGGATGCGGCCATAGTGGTTCCAACCCACCGCCATCAGCCGCTCGCCGACATTGGCACCGGCCGAGACCGCCATGCGCAGCCCCTGCGCGGGATCCTGGTGCACAAAACCCCAATCGGTGCGGAACAGGAAGCGCCGCTCGGCCTCGCCGAGCGTGGCGAGGTCGCGCGTGACGCCGTCGCGCATCCGGTAGGACACATGCCCGCCGCTGGCCGCGAGTTGGCCCGACAGGAGCTGGAGCAGCGTCGACTTGCCCGACCCGGATTCACCGACGATCGCCAGCACCTCGCCGGGATAAAGCGAGAATGACACGTCGCGGCACGCAGCGATGCGGCCGTAGGACTTGCTGAGGGATTCGGCGACGAGCAGCGGCTCGTCATTTTCGAGCATGTTTGGCTCGAGCATGTCTCGATCAGCCATTTGATTCCCCCTGCGCCCTCTCCTTGTACGGCGCGGCGCTGAGGCTGCCGTGATGGCCGGCGGCCTGGCGGCCCTCGCAATAGTCGGTGTCCGAGCAGACGAACATGCGACCGCCCTTGTCGTCGGTCACGATCTCGTCGAGATAGGAATTTTCCGCGCCGCACAGCGCACAGGGCGCGTTGAAGCGATAGGGCTCGAACGGGTGATCCTCGAAATCGAGCGATACGACCTGGGTATAAGGCGGAATCGCATAGATGCGCTTCTCGCGTCCCGCGCCGAACAATTGCAGCGCCGGGCAATTATCCATCTTGGGATTGTCGAACTTCGGCGTCGGCGACGGATCCATCACATAGCGCGCGTTCACCTTCACCGGATAGGCATAGGCTGTCGCGATGTGGCCGAAGCGGGCAATGTCCTCATAAAGCTTCACATGCATCAGGCCGTATTCGGCGAGCGCATGCATGCGCCGCGTTTCGGTCTCGCGCGGCTCGAGGAAGCGCAGCGGTTCCGGGATCGGCACCTGATAGACCAGCACCTGGTTCTCGTGCAGCGCCGTCTCCGGGATGCGGTGCCGGGTCTGGATCACCGTTGCATCTTCCGTCGCCGTCGTCGTGGCGACGCCGGCGGTCTTGGCGAAGAATTTGCGGATCGAGATCGCATTCGTCGTGTCGTCAGAACCCTGATCGATCACCTTCAGCACGTCTTGGGGCCCAAGGATCGCGGCCGTGACCTGCACGCCGCCGGTGCCCCAACCATAGGGCATCGGCATTTCGCGGCTGGCGAACGGCACCTGATAGCCGGGGATCGCGATCGCCTTCAGGATCGCGCGGCGGATCATCCGCTTGGTCTGTTCGTCGAGATAGGCAAAATTGTAGGCCGGCGCGTTCATTCCGCGGCCTCCTTCATGGGCTCTGCGGCATTGGCCTGGGCAACCCCTTCAGCAAATTCCTGGCGCAGCTTGCGCAAAAGACCAAGCTCGGACTGGAAGTCGACATAATGCGGCAGCTTCAGATGCTCGACGAAGCCGGTCGCCTGGACGTTGTCCGAATGCGACATCACGAATTCCTCATCCTGCGCCGGCGCGACGGCCTCTTCACCCAATTCACGGGCGCGTAGCGCACGATCCACCAGCGCCATCGACATTGTCTTGCGCTCGCTCTGGCCGAAGGCGAGGCCATAGCCGCGGGTGAAGCACGGCGCTTCCGTCACTGAGCCCTTGAACTGGTTGACCATCTGGCACTCGGTGAGTTCGATCGAGCCGAGCGGCACGGCGAAGCCGACATCCTCGGCGAAGAATTCGACCGCGACCTCGCCGAAGCGGATCTCGCCGGCGAAGGGGTGGTTGCGGCCGTAGCCGCGCTGGGTGGAATAGCCCATCGCCAGCAGAAATCCTTCGTCACCGCGCGCGAGATTCTGCAAGCGCAGGTCGCGGTCCGCCGGGAAGTTTAGCGGCTCACGCGTGAGATCGCCGACACTGGCGCCTTCTTCGGCGCGCGGCGAGGATTCGATCAACCCGTCACGGCCCAAAATATCGGTCACGCGCGGCGTCGGCGCCGTCGAAGCTTCGGCCGTCGCAGGCTCCTCGGGCACAAATCCCTCAGCGAGCGTCGGATCGAGCAGGCGGTGCGTATAGTCAAAGGTCGGCCCGAGAATCTGGCCGCCGGGAATGTCCTTGAAGGTCGACGACACCCGCCGCTGCACCCGCATCGCGCCGGTGTCGACCGGCTCGCTCGTGCCAAAGCGCGGCAGCGTGGCGCGGAACGCGCGGACCAGGAAGATCGCCTCGATCAGGTCGCCCCGCGCCTGCTTGATCGCGAGCGCCGCGAGTTCGCGGTCATAGAGCGAGCCTTCGCTCATGACGCGGTCTACGGCCAGGCCAAGCTGTTCCGAGATCTGGTCGAGCGTGACTTCAGGCACACTCGGGTCACCGCGCCGCGCATTGGCGAGCAGGCGATGAGCGTTCTCGATGGCGCGTTCGCCGCCTTTGACCGCGACATACATGTGACTAGCTTCCCTTGTTCGCGACACGCGCGGTACGCGGGATCGCAACCACGGCATCATCGGCGACCAGCACCACGTCGATGCCGCGCGGAAACAGCGCCTCGTTGATGCGCAGCCGTTCGAACAGATCCGCCGGCCCGATCGTCGCATGGAGCGTTGCGGCGCCGTCGATGCCCGGGCCACGCAGCTCGAAGCTGCGCCCGGCGTCCAGGCTGTCAACCTGGAGGATCAAGGTGGTCGAACGGTCCGGATATTCGTTGGTGCCGAGCGCGAGGCGCTCGAACCCCGGCAGCGCGGCGCCGTCGCTGATCAACGCAAAGCTCGCGATCGAGGAATCCTGGATGACCGGCGCGCCGGTATGGAATTTTAGCCATTTCACGACGTCGGAGCTTTCCGACATCGGCGCGTCGAGCCAGAGCGGCGTATCGTGATCGAACAGCGTCAGCGCAATCGCGGCCGTGCCGCGCATCATCGGTCCGGGCGCTCCCGCCATCGGCACGATGCGCTGGACCGAGCCCGGTCGCGCCATCGCATCCATGACCGAGCGAAAAGTCGATTGCGCCGACAAGACCTTGTCGACGAAACCCGGCGGCAGTTCCGCAATCGTGGTCATGGCCTCACCCCTCACCGCGCACCATGGTGTAAAAATCAACCTTCGTCGCGGCGGTCTCGGCCGCCGCCTGCTTGCGTCGCATCCTAAGCTGCTCGCGCAACGGCGCGATAACGTCCCGCTCGACGGCCACGCTAAAATCCCGCGACTGCACCAGTGCATCGCATAATGCGATCAGCCGCGCCTTCTCACTGTTGCGCCCGAGCGCGTAGCCGAAGCCGACCTCGCCGCTCGCAAGCCGCACCGCGGCCCGCGACACCGTTGCTTCGCCCAGATTGAACGGCGCGCCGTCGCCGCCGACGCGACCGCGCAGCATGACGAGGCCATTTTCCGGCTCGCGCAGATCCTGATGGTCGGGCAAAGAGAGAGTGCGGAGGCGAGCGGCGATCTCGCCCGCCTCCGCGTGCGCCAGCACGGCCATTGAGGCCTTGCGCTGGGCTTGCTGGTTGTTGTTCTGCGTCACCGAATCCACCGAACTTGTCGAATTCAAGTTGTCTATGATAATAGACAACTTGATACGAGAATGCCATGACTGTTTCGTGACAGAGGCGTGATTTCCGGGCTAGGCTGACCAGCGATATGAGCATGCAAGACATTGCCTCTTCGGGCGTCGCGCTGTGGCGCCTGGTTGCCGACGGCATCGAGCGCGGCATCGCTGACGGCCGCTTTGCCGCCGGCGAAAAGTTGCCGGGCGAAATGGAGATCGCCGAAACCTATCGCGTGAACCGCCACACGGTGCGGCGCGCGCTGGCCGCGCTTGCCGAGCGCGGCCTGGTGCGCGCCGAGCGCGGCAGCGGAACCTATGTCGAGGCCCAACGTCTCGCTTACCCGCTGCGCTCGCGTACCCGCTTCTCCGAGATCGTCGGCGCCGGCGGCCGCGAGCCGCGCGGCCAGTTGATCGAGGCCTCCGAAGACGTCGCGACCCGCGAGCTCGCGCGGGAGCTTGGCCTGAAGGTCGGCGCACCGCTGGTCCGGATCGAGGCCATTCGCCTCGCCGACCGCACGCCGATCTGCGTCTCCACCACCTGGCTGTCAGCAGAACTGTTTCCGGGCGCGGGGGCTGTATTCGCGACGACGCGCTCCATGACGAAGTTGCTCGAGCATTACGGCGTCCGCGACTACCGCCGAGGCGCAACCCGCATCACGGCCGGCATCGTGGACGCGACCGATGCCGCCCGGCTCGATCTCCTGCTCGGCCGGCCGATCCTGGTGGTCGACGCAACCGACCTCGATCTCGAAGGCAAGCCGCTGGTGATCAAGCACTCGCGCTTCGCCGCGGAGCGGGTGGAGTTTCTGGTGGAGAACGGGTGAGCGTGCGGCCACGCAGTCGGTGCACCTCTCCCCTTGTGGGAGAGGTCGGATCGCATCGGAGATGCGATCCGGGTGAGGGGTCTCTCTCCGCGAGCGCCAACGCCTGTTTGAGTTCGCGGACAGAGACCCCTCATCCGGTGCTTCGCGCCACCTTCTCCCACAAGGGGAGAAGGAAGAGAGTCGCGACTCGCTCCTGAGCTACGCCACCGCCCGCCGGCCGATGATGGCGAAACGGAGCTTCCCCGAGATGAAGTCGATCGCCGCGACCGCGACCAGAATCATCAGGATCAGGAACGACACTCTCTGCCATTCCAACACGCGGATCTGCTCGGCAAGCTGGAGCCCGATGCCGCCGGCGCCGACAATGCCGATGATGGTGGCCGAGCGCGTGTTCGATTCGATGAAATAGAGCACCTGGCCGGCAATCACCGGCAGCACCTGCGGCAGCAGACCGAAGCGGATCTCGTGCAGCGCGCTGCCGCCGGATGCGCGGATGCCCTCGACCTGTTTCTGGTCGGCGCCCTCGATTGCCTCGGAGAACAGCTTGCCGAAGGCACCGAAATCCGACACGGCGATGGCGAGCACGCCGGCGAACGGTCCGAGCCCGACCACGTTGATCCACACCAGCGCCCAGATCAGCGTGTCGATGCCGCGGATCGAATCGAGGAAGCGCCGGACCGGGAAGCGCAGGATCTTCGACGGCACCACGTTGCGGGCAGCAAGCAGGCTGACCGGGAGCGCGAACAGCGCGGCCAGCGTCGTGCCGAGCAGCGCGATCGAGAGGGTCTCGCCCAGCGCCTTCAGATAGATTGGCAGTGACGAGCCGGGATCCGGCGGGATCATCATCATGCTGATCCAGCCGAGCTCGCCGAGGCCGGCGAGGAAGCGCTGCGGCGAGAACTCGAGGTCAACCAAGCCGTACACCAGGATCGCGAATGCCGCGACGATCATCGCCGGCATTGCGAGCCGCGCCGAGGCCGGCCGGCCGAACACATCAGGATAGCGCGCGCGAACCTGCGCGGTGTCGACCTCCTGCGGCCTCGTCACGTCCGAGCCTCCTTGCCGAACAGGCGGCCGCGCAGCCAGCCGGTGGTGATGTCAATGATGAAGACCGTGACGATGATGGTGAGCAGGATCGCGCTGACGTCCGAATAGTAGAATTTGCGGATGGCGACGACGAGCTCCTGGCCGATGCCGCCAGCGCCGACAAAACCCATCACGGAGGCTTCGCGGACGTTGATCTCGAAGCGCAGCAGCGCGTAACTGGCGTAACCTGCGGTCACCTGCGGCAGGATGGCGAAGCGCATGCAGGCGAGCCAGCTCGCGCCGGTCGAACGGATACCCTCGACCGGCTTCATGTCGGCATTCTCGACGATCTCCGAGAACAGTTTTCCGAGCGCGCCGGTGCAATGGATCGCGATCGCCAGCACGCCGGCCATCGGGCCGAGCCCGAAGGCGATGACGAAGATCAGCGCGAAGACGATGCCGGGGACGGTGCGGGCGAATTCGAGCAGGCGCTGCACCACGAAGCGCAGCCAGGGCGCGGGCGAAGTGTTCTCGGCCGCGAAGAAGTTCAGAACAAAGGCGAAGGTCGCTCCGATCAGCGTGCCGACGTAGCTGATCAACAGGGTCTCGCCCAGCATCTTCAGCCATTTGCGCCAGCCCCACAGCCATTCGCCGACATCGGTCCAGACGCGCTGACCGTTGTCGAGCGTAAGGATGCGGTCGAAATAGCTGATGAAGTTGCCGAAATAGGCGAACAGCGTGCGCAAATTCACTTCTGCGCCGATCGCGGCAAGAAGGAGTGCAGCGGCGAAGATCACGACTCCCAACAGGAGTCGGAGCCGCTTGCGCGCGACCGCCTGGCGATAGGCGGCGTTGAGCACGGCGAGCTGCTGCTCGGGGAGGATCGAAACCGCGACGGTCATCTGGTCAGGAAAAGTGGTCGGTCAAAGAGAAAGAGCCGGGTCCATCGACCCGGCTCCAGTGCGTCGTCCCGAAATTCAGGACGCCTTCTTCTTACGCAGTGCATCGACGAACTTGATCAGCTCGATCGTGCCATCCCAATCCTTGGTGGTAGCGGGATGAAAACCCTTCTTCTGGCCGTCTTGGAGACGATCGAAGGCCGCCTTGTCCTTGGCCGGCGCGTCGAAGAACGCCTTCGCGATCGCGGCCTTGGCCTCTTCCGGCAGATCGGAATTGTAGGCATAGGGGCCGTTGATGATCGGCGCCGACTTGTGGATGATGCGGAAATCGTCCTTCTTCATCGCCGAGCCGTCGGCATTCTTCAACATGTTCTTGGTCAGCATCTGCGCCAGCGTGGAATCGTCATCGCTGGTCCACTGGTTGGCGGCGACGTCGACCGTGCCCTGCGCCAGCGCCAGGATCGCGTTCTCATGGCTGCCGGTGAAGACGACCTTGCTGAAATAGGTGTCGGCGTCCGCGATGCCCATCTTGTCGAGCTCGAAGCGCGGCACGTTGTTGCCCGAGGTCGAGTTCGGGTCGACGAGGCCGAGGTTCTTGCCCTTCAGCTGATCGACGCTCTTGTAGGGGCTGCTCGCCTTGACGAAGAACACCGAGTAATAACCGGTCGAGCCGTCGGCGTTGATGTCGTTGGCGAAGGCGTCGGTCTTGACGCTGGTCAGGCGGGCGCGGGCGAACGACGCCGAGCCATAGCTCGCGATATGAATGTTGCCGGCGCGCTGGCCTTCGATCACAGCAGCGTAGTCGTTGGCGATGCGCAGCGTGACCTTCACGCCCAATTCCTTGGAGAGATAGCTCATGAACGGCGCCCAGCGCTCGGTAACGCCCGAGGCGTTTTCCGCCGGAATGACCGCGAAGGTCAGTTCGGGATATTTGGCTTTCCAGTCCTCGGCGGAGGCTGAAGTCGTGAACGCGAGCGCGGCGGCGCCGGCAAGAATGAGTCTGCGAGTGATCATGATACCCTCTTCATCGGTTGGGTCGGTTGACGCAAAAATTGGCAACTACAGGTGCGGCGCGCTCAGGCGGCGGCCGCCGTTCCAAGCGCCGGAATACCCTCGGGCGCCGGCACCGGCGTGCCGCCCATGACGTCGGCGGCTTCAAGGTCGTAGAGTTCGCGCGCAACATGATCGGTGAGCGCGGACGGCGCGCCGTCGAATACCACGCGGCCCGCGGCCATGCCGATCAGGCGGTCGCAATAGCTGCGCGCCAGATCGAGCGAATGCAAATTGCAGAGCACGGTGATGCCGAAGTGCTTGTTGATGCGCAGCAGCGCATCCATCACGATCTTGGTATTGCGCGGGTCGAGCGAAGCGATCGGCTCGTCGGCAAGGATGATATCGGGCTGCTGCACCAGGGCGCGGGCGATCGCGACGCGCTGCTGCTGGCCACCGGAGAGCTGGTCGGCGCGCTGGGCTGCGAGCGAGGCGATATCGAACTGCTCGAGCGCCGACATCGCCAGCGCCATGTCAGCCTCGGGCCAGGTCTGTGTGAGCGAACGCCAGGCCGGCATCGTCGCGAGACGCCCCATCAGGACGTTGGTGAGCACGTCGAGCCGGCCGACCAGGTTGAATTGCTGAAAAATCATCGCCGATCGCGCGCGCCACTGCCGCAGCTCCTTGCCGCGCAGCGCGGTGACGTCGATGCCATCGAACAGGATGCGGCCCTGTGTCGGCGTCGCGAGGCGGTTGATGGTCCGCAGCAGGGTCGACTTGCCGGCGCCGGAGCGTCCGATCACACCGACGAAGCCGCCGGGGGCAACTTTAAATGAGGCATCGTCCACCGCGGCTTTTGCGCCGAAGCGGCACGTCAGACCTTCCACCACCAGCATGCAGGACTCCAGAGTAGCTGGGACCCACCGCTAACGCCGGCGCTTGACACTTGTGTGACACGCGCGCTGCGGTGCGGCGATCCTACACACCTCATCCCCTGTCATTGCTTCGTCATGACAATGTCATCAAGCCGCTCGAAGACGAGGCCCCGCCCTCGATCTTTCGGATGCAACATGGCCGCCAAGGCGCTCTCGGTCCAACCGACCATCGACCCCTCGGCGAAGCTGCTCGAGACCAGGCTCGGCGCCTATACCGAGGTCGGCGCGCGCACGATCCTGCATGAAGTGACGATGGGCGATTACTCCTATGTCGTGAACGACGCGCAGATCACCTACACCACCATCGGAAAATTCTGCTCGATCGCGGCAATGACCCGCATCAATCCCGGCAATCATCCGATGGACCGCGCTACCCAGGCGCATTTCACCTATCGCTCGAGCGCCTACTTTCCCGGCGAGAGCGACGATACAGAATTCTTCGACTGGCGGCGCCAGCATTACGTCCATATCGGCCATGACGTCTGGATCGGCCACGGCGCGATCGTGCTGCCGGGCCGCAACATCGGCACCGGCGCGGTCATCGCCGCCGGTGCCATCGTCACCAAGGACGTGCCGGCCTACAGCATCGTCGCCGGCAATCCCGCGCGCATCGTGCGGCGGCGGTTCTCGGAAGAAATCGCCGGACGGCTCGCCAGGCTGGCCTGGTGGGATTGGGATCACGACAAATTGCGTGAGGCACTGCCCGATTTCCGCAAGCTCGGGATTGAAGATTTTCTCTCGACATACGAAGCACGGGCGAATTCTCTCACTGGTTCTCTTACTGGTTCTCTTGCCAGCAAACGAAACGCGGTCGCGTGACAGATATTTTTCTTGAGGGTGGCCGGGCGCTGATCGGCTCGGAGCTTGTTGAAACTTCACTTGCCGTGTCCGGAACGGACATTGCGCAGGTCGATGCATCGCGCGGCCGCGCACGGCTCGCGATCGATGCGCGCAACCTGCTGGTCCTTCCCGGCATCGTCGATCTGCACGGCGATTCCTTCGAGCGGCAGATGATGCCACGCGCCGGCGTCGACTTCCCGATCGACGTCGCGCTTGCCGACAGCGATCGCCAGGCGATCAGCAACGGCATCACGACGGTGTTCCACGCCACGACCTGTTCGTGGGAGCCGGGCCTGCGCAGCGCCGACAATGCCCGGTGCCTGATGGAAGCGATCGAGCGCCAGCGTCCGCAATTCGCCGCCGACACCCGCTTCCATCTGCGGCACGAGACCTACAATCTCGACGCCGAAGAGGAGATCGGCCAGTGGCTCGCCGAAGGCCGCGTCGATGTGTTCGCCTTCAACGACCACATGGACGGCACGGTTGCCGACATGGCGAAGCCGCGCAAGCGTAACCGCATGGTGGAGCGCACCGGACTTTCCAGCGAGGAGTTTGACAGACTTGTCGAACGCGTGCTTTCGCGCGCCGGTGAAGTGCCGGCCTCAGTAGCGCGACTGGCCGCTGCGGCCCGTGCGGCCGAAGTGCAGATGCTCTCGCATGACGATGCGACGCCGGCGATGCGCCAGGCGTTTCGCGCCATGGGCGCGAGGATTGCCGAGTTTCCCGTCAACGAGGAGACGGCACGGGATGCCGTGGCCGCCGGCGATGCCGTCGTCTACGGTGCGCCGAACGTCGTTCGCGGCGGCAGCCACACCGGCTGGACCAGGGCATCCGACATGATCGCCAAGGGCCTCTGCTCGGTGCTGGCATCGGACTATTACTATCCTGCGCCGCTGCTCGCGGCATTCCGCCTCGCCGCCGACGGCGTGCTGCCGCTGACGGAGGCCTGGAACCTGGTCTCCGCCGGGCCCGCGCTCGCAACCGGCCTTGCCGATCGTGGCGTCGTCGCGGAAGGACGCCGCGCCGACATTCTCCTGGTCGACGACAGCGTGCCGCTGCGGCCGCGACTCATCGCGGTGATCGCCGCCGGAAAGCTCGCGCATCTGACTGATGCGACGCGGCTGCTCGGCATCACGGTGGCGATGTCGCGCGAGCCTGTCATTGCGGCTTAAACCGGTTATCTTCAGGCAATGACAGGTTTTCCCCGCTACGCGATCTATTTTGCCGCCGGCGCCGACAGCGCCCTCTCCCGCTTCGGCGCCGAGCTGCTCGGCTACGATGCCCGCGCCGCGAGCGAGTTGCCATTTCCGGACGAAGCGCTCGTCGCAGCGGCGGACTGGCACGACATCAGCGCCGACCCGCGCAAATACGGTTTCCATGCCACACTGAAAGCGCCGATGGCGCTCGCACCCGGCAGAACCGAGGCCGAACTTATGGCGGCCTGCGCGACATTTGCCGACAAGACGCGGCCGATTCCTGTCATCCGCCCGATCGTCGATTCCATCAGCGGCTTCATTGCCGTCGTTCCAGCAGAGCCGGTCGACGCGCTCCAGCAACTCGCCGCTGATTGCGTTCGCGATTTCGATGGCTTCCGTGAGGCCTTGACCGCGGAGGAGCGCGCCCGGAGGAAGCCCGGGAAGCTCAGCGAACGGCAGCGCGACTATCTCGATCGCTGGGGTTACCCCTATGCGATGGAAGAATTCCGCTTCCACATGACACTCACCGGCCGGCTGGATTCGGAACGGCGCGGGCCGATTCTGGAGATGCTGCGGGGAAGGCTTGCGGTGCTCGGGCTTGATACGCTGACGATCGATCGCATCGTGCTGTTCAAGCAGGATGACACCGAGGCTCGCTTCCACATCATCGGCGAGTGGGCTTTGACGCGGTAGGCTTTACTGCCAGCTCGCGAGATTGAAGACGAGCGCTACGACGCCAACCAGAATGAGGCTGATCGCCCAGATTATATCCAGATTGAACCAGCTTCGCGAGACGAACCTCAATCCCAGATAGCGATAGACCAGCCACGCCAGACATCCGCCGGCGCTGATCATGGCGGCAACGTGCACCAAAGACACCAGCACCGCCATCCCGAGACTTGCCTTCATCAGCACGCCGGCAGCCTCATGGCCGGCATCGAGTTCGAAGGCCTGGCAGAGCCCAAGATAGATCGGCACGAGCATCAAGGCGGCGCCGTGAGCAATGGCAACGGCAAATGACCAGAGCGCCAATTGCGTTGGCGGAATTCGTGCCAGCGTACGCGGATGCCGCCGCTCGATCAGCCGATAGACGCCGAAGGCGATGACGAGAAGGCTCGCGCCGAGCTGGATCGAACGCTGCCACTCGGCCAGCACGAGCAGGAACGCGAATGGCAGGAGCACGAGAAGTGTTGCCAGGAGATGGCCGGCCGCCAGAGCCCCCAACGCGCGGAAGAGCGCGCGCGGGCTCTTGTCCATGAGCCCGGCCGAAACGGCGAGCGGCCATCCCATTCCGGGATTGACCCCGTGATAGAGACCGCTCGCAACAAGAGCGAGCCACAGCCAGCCAAGCGCCCGGCTCGCATGCCCCCAATCTAGGCCGACGGGTAGCAAAAGGAGTCCGTCGAACAATCGCCGCCCTCCAGCCTGATCTGGTGCGCACGATATCCGTCGGGGAAGCTCACGAAGTAGTCCTTGTCGAGCTTGAGGCCGCCGTTGCGACCGACATTGGCCATAACTTCCACACCCGGAACCCCGTCGGGATAGAACTGGTCATCCCAGGTGGAATAGAGCGAATTGGTCCAGTATACGCGGCTGCCATCGCGGCTGACTTCGACCATCTGGGGACCGGCCGCAAATGCCTTGCCGTTCGGATGGGGGGTGCGGCGCGCGATGCCGCCGATGTGAACCGAGCCCGCAAGCTTCGGCTTTCGCGGATCGCTCACATCGTACTGGCGCATTTCACCCGTGCCCCAGCACGAGACATAGAGAAACCGGTCATCGATCGACAGGTCGATGTCGGTCACCAGCGGCGGCACGGCGCCAAAGCCCTGGAGCAGCGGCGGGAGCTTCTCCTTAGGCGCGGGCTCGGGCGGGATCGTCGCCGTCTTCTCCGCATGGAATTTTCCGCCTTCGCGCCACCAGGTCCAGATCGATGCTTCGAGATTCGTGGTGTCGACCACAACGCCTACGAAGCCGTATTCGCGAACCGGATCGTGCGCGGGCCGCACCTCCAGCGCCATCTGATGATTGGCACCGAGGTCGATGGTCTGCACGTTGCGACGGGCGCGGAGATCCCAGAAGTGGAGACGATGGCCATATTTGTTCGCCAGCAGATCTTCCGGGACGATCCCGCTCTCGAATTGCGGCGGCAACGCCCATTCGCTCGTCACCATGTAGTCGCGCGGCAGGTTCCACCAGAAATCATAGTGCAGCGTCTGCGGACCGCGGTCGATCTCCCATCGTCCAAGGACCTCGAACGTCTCGCAATCCATGATGAAGACGCCTGGAGGCCCGTTGGTGCCGTCTTTGCCGCCGCCGCCCAGCGTGCTCACATAGATGCCGTCCGGCCCGCAATGGATGGTATGCGGCCGCGAGTAGCCGGTCTTTTTGAAGACTTCCTCGGGCTCGATGATCTTGTGGATTTTGGCTTTGGTCGGATCTGGCTTGGTATCGATGATGTAAATCCGCGACGAGCGCAGCCCGGGGATGATGAGATAGCGCCGCTCGATGAAGGCATGTCCGGCGAGCGGCGACAAGGCGGAGGAGCAGGCATTCCAGCCGAAGTGATGAAACTCGTCGCCCTTGTTGGGCATCGTCACGGTGTGGACGATTTGGCTGTAGGTCGGCGATCCCGGCTTGACGTCGATGACCGCGAGAGCATCCGGTTTTGAGAAATCTGGACTGAGCAGCAACGTGTAGGCAAAGTTCTCCGCAGGTGCTTCCATCGCAAGCTTGGGCGATGCGTGAAAGGTGGGATCCGGCCTCATCGTCATGGCACTGCCTCCCTGTTTCGTCGGTTCGCTCCAACCTAGCTCGGGATAGCGGCATAATGAAGAGCTGTTACGCGATGTCTTGAGATGCTCCGCGGGCCTGGTTGGCGAGCGTACAATACGTCATCGCCGGCCTGCGGGAAACCGCCCGAACCGCGCCAATTCGACGCCTTCAGCCAAATGGAAAACGGCGGGATCAGGCTAGGGCGCGCACCTCACACTCGGCGTCGCCCCCGGGAAGGCGGGGACCGCCGAGATATCTGGCGACAACCGAGTGAATGCCGCCCTACTTCCCCCACCGCAGCGCCAGCGCATCGCGCTCCTTCGCCAACTCCAGCAACCCTGCCCGCGTCGCAGGATGCAGCGGCTGAAGCGGATGACGCACGGCGTCCGACTTGATCACGCCGCCGGCCTGCATCATGACCTTGCAGGCGATCAGGCCGCATTGCCGGTTCTCGTAGTTGATCAGCGGCAACCAGCGCTCGTAGGCGGCTTTCGCCTCCTCGCGCTTGCCGGCGAAATAGGGATCGATGATCTGGCGGATGCCATCGGGATAGCCACCGCCGGTCATCGCACCGGTCGCGCCGGCATCGAGATCGGCCAAGAGCGTAATCGCTTCCTCGCCGTCCCAGGGGCCCTCGATGTCCTTGCCGCCCGTCTCAATCAGGCTCCTCAGCTTTGCGGCTGCGCCAGGTACCTCGATCTTGAAATAACGGATGTTGGAGAAGTCGCGCGACAGCCGCGCGAGCAGCTCGACCGACAGCGGCGTGCCCGCCACCGGCGCATCCTGGATCATGATGGGAATATCGATCGCGTCCGAAAGCACGCGGAAGAATTCGACGATGCCTTTCTCGGGCACCCGGAAAGTCGCACCGTGATAGGGCGGCATGACCATCACCATCGCTGCACCCGCCGCTTCCGCCTGCTTGCTGCGCGCGGCGCAGACCGCCGAGCTGAAATGGGTGGTGGTGACGATCACGGGAAGCCGGCCCGCGACATGCTCCAGCACGGCATGCATCACGGTGTCGCGCTCGGCATCGGTGAGCACGAACTGCTCGGAGAAATTAGCGAGAATGCAGAGGCCGTGCGAGCCGGCATCGATCATGAAATCGACGCAGCGGCGCTGGCCGTCAAGATCGAGTTCGCCGCGCTCGTCGAAGATGGTGGGCACGACCGGGAACACGCCACGATAGGGGCGCTGGACCTTGGTTTGTGGCGTGACCGGCATCGAACTCTCCATCCCTGATTCTCTCTTACGTCTGCGGCGCTCGCACGGCGCGGCGTCACAGATGTACTCGTCGCGCGGACCGGCGGCAATGCTGTTTGCGCGACGTTGAGATGGAGAGATTTTAAGGTTATGCGGTCTTCACCGCGCCCAGGAAGCCTTCGACCGCGACGCGGAGACGGTCGGCGTCGGCCGACATCTTCTTCACGGACTCCGACAGCACCGTGCCGGCGTTGCCGGTCTCCTGATTGAGCTTGGCGACGCTGCCGATGGTGTCGGTGACCTCGCGGGTTCCCTGCGCGGCCTGCTGGAAGTTGCGCGAGATTTCAGTGGTGGCCGCGCGCTGCTCCTCGACGGCCGCCGCAATCGCCGTCATCTTCTCGTCGATGCCGCCGATGGCGCCGCCGATCAAGCGGATGGCGGCGACGGCCTGGCCCGTCGCCCCCTGGATCTCCCCGACCTGGCGCGATATCTCTTCGGTTGCGTTTGCGGTCTGTGCGGCGAGGTTCTTGACCTCGCCGGCAACCACGGCAAAGCCGCGGCCGGCTTCGCCGGCGCGCGCGGCTTCGATGGTGGCGTTCAGCGCCAGCAGGTTGGTCTGACCGGCGATCGCATTGATCATCTTCACGACCTCGCCGATTCGGCTCGCCGTCTGGTCGAGAATCTCGACCGTTGCGTTGGTCTGCTCGGCCTGCGCCACGGCTTCGCGCGCCTCGCGCGCGCTGGCCTGCACCTGCGCGGAGATCTCGCCGACGGAGGCAGAAAGCTCCTCGGTCGCGGCCGCGATGGTCTCGAGATTGTTGGTGGCCTGCTCGGCGGACGAGGAGACCGCCGCGGTCTGGCTGCTCGATTCCGAAACCAGCGAGCGCACATCGGTCGCTGTCGCATCGAGTTCCCTCGCCGACGCCGCGACGCTGTGGATGACGGCCTGCACGGTGTCGTCGAAACTGCGGCACGCCGCATCGACGGTGCCGGAGCGGGCGAGCTGCAAGGCCTGCTGCGATTCGCGTTCCTGGCCCAGACGTTCGGCGGTCGCCGCGCTCTCGCGCAGGCTCTCGAGCGCGGCGGCCATGGTGCCGAACTCGTCGGGATATTTCGACTGCGGCACCGGCGTGGCGTAATCGCGCGCGCCGATGCGTGCGATGGCATCCAGGATAGCGCGAACCGGGCGCATGAGGCGATTGCGCACCACGTACACGCCGGCCAGGGTCACGGCCAGCGCCAGCAGAAACGCAAGCGACTGCACGATGAGGTTGGTGAGCGCCTTGGCCTGCACGGCCTCGGCACGCGCGATCGACTGATCCAGCGCCTTGGTCGCGACCGCGACGATGAGGGCGAAAGGCGACTGGCACAGCATGTTCCACTCTGCCGCTGGCATGGCCGGGCGGCCGCTGCCGTCAAAATTCTTCGTGAGCTCTCCGATCTGCTTGAGCACGCCGTCGGTCTTGGCCCGCGCGTCCTTCGCCGCGGTGACCATCTCTGCGGCCACGTCAGGCGCGGCCAGCACTTCGTCCATGCCAGTCCAGCCCGCGGTGACGATGCCGTTCCAGCTCGCGATAGTCTGCTTCTGGGTCTCGTCGAGCGGCTTGCTGGTGTTGATGTTCGGGCGCAGCGTCGAGCACTGGATGCCGTAGCGGTCGCGAACCTGCCAGGCGAGGCGGCGAGCCTGAATCATGCGGGCGATGAAAGGATCGTTCATCCAGGCGCGGTTCGACACCGCCGTAGAGGCAAGGTTCGCCGTGTCGATGACCTTGGTGACGGCGTCGTACCAGGCGCCGGTGCGCTCCATCTTGCGCTCGGCACGCGGGTGCTTGGCCTCATCGTAGAACAGCTGGAACTGGGGCGCGGCTTCGTTCCAGCGCTGCTTCAGCATGCCCGCGAGCTCGTCACGGCGGGCGAAGTCGATGGTGGTGAGCGCGGCCGCGACGGCTTCATAGCCGGCCTGCTCGGCCTTTTCGGCCTCACCCAGCTTTGCGCGCGGATCGTCCTCGCCGAGCAGCGCGCTTTGGGCGTCGCCGCGATTGTTGCGCAGTGACAGCACGCCCTGGAAGATCGCCTTGTCGGCGGCGGCAAGCCGCTCGGTCTCGAGGCTGTCGCGATGGCGGCCGAAGGCCCCGACCATCTGGATCGCCGTGCTGGCCAGCACACCAGTGGCCAGCAGGGCCATCAACGCCAGCAGCAGCGTGCTTACCGATTTCTTAAACATTGCCATGGGTCGGGGGCCTACTCTTCACGAGCGGCCACCTTGCATCGCGACATGCCAATGTTCCGTTAAGTTTTAGTCGAATTGGCCCGCTTCCGCGGCCTTTCCATTTAGACGGCTCGCACCTTATTACGCAACCTTCGTGAAATCGGGCGGACGGCGTTCCGCAAACGCTGTGAACGCCTCGCGCGCCTCGGCCGTGCGCAGGCGCTGCGCGAATTGTTCGCCTTCCGCATTCATCTGCGCGACCAAAGCCTCGCCATTGCGCATCAGCCGCTTGGTGGCGGTGAGCGC
This sequence comes from Bradyrhizobium sp. 186, assembly GCF_023101685.1. Classification (NCBI taxonomy): domain Bacteria; kingdom Pseudomonadati; phylum Pseudomonadota; class Alphaproteobacteria; order Hyphomicrobiales; family Nitrobacteraceae; genus Bradyrhizobium; species Bradyrhizobium sp. 186. The sequence continues at coordinate 9,717,747 of NZ_CP082164.1, forward strand.
GCCGGCCGGCTGGCGGGCAAGACGCTGGGCGAGAGCGAGCGCCTCGGCATCGAGCTTGTCGAGCGGTACCACCCGGTTGGCAAGCCCCCATTCCAGGGCGGCCTTGGCCGGCACGGTCTCGCCCAGCGCGAACATCTCGTAGGCACGGGCGTGGCCGATGCGCGCCGGCATCAAGAGGCTGGAGGCGGCCTCCGGCACCAGCGCGAGGCTGACGAACGGCGTCGACAATTGCGCATTGTCGGCAAGCACGACGAGATCGCAGTGCAAGAGCATCGTGGTGCCGACGCCGACGGCGCGGCCCTGCACGGCGGCAACCAGCGGCCGGGTGCAGCGCGCCAGCGCCTGGATAAAGCGCACGACATTGCGGCTGCCCTCTGACTTTCCGGCTGCGACTGCCGCGAACTCGCCGACATCATTGCCGGCGGTGAACATGTCACCTTCGCCGCGGATCAGCAGCACCCGGGCGGACGGATCAAATTCGGCGGACTCGATGGTATCGGCGAGCTTGCCGTACATCGCGTCCGTCAGCGCATTCTTCTTGTCGGGGCGCGCCAGCGTGAGAGTGAGAATTCCACCGTTGTTCTCGATCCGGACATGCTCGGTCATTGGTCTGCTCCTCTTATTCCTCTGGATCTCTCGGAAACTTGTCCTGAACGCTCGTCAGCCAGCGCGCGACGATGTCGATCTCCGCGCTGGTAAATCCTTCTGTCAGCATCGCATTGACCTCACCCGCGCCAGCCTTCGCCTGCGCCAGCGCGGTGCGGCCCTTCGGCGTCAGCCAGATGCGCCAGGCGCGCCCGTCTTCGCGGTCGGCCCACCGCTCGACCAGCTTTGCCGCCGCCGTGCGGTCGACGAGGCCCGAAATACCGGCCGGACCGAGATCGAGCGCAGTGCCCGCCTCGCCCATCAGAATGCCGTCCTGCTTGCCGAGGATAAACAACAGCCCCGCCTGCGCCGGCGTCACATCGTTCTCCGGCTGGGCCGCCATCCAGCGCTGCAACCGCCGTTGTGCGACGTTCAAGAGATAGATCAGCCGATGGTGCCTTGCCGCCGCCGCTTTATTTCGCATGCGAAATAGATACCTCAAGCGGAGAGGATTGTCAAAGAGGCCGTCAGGTCGTCGTGGTGCGACAGCCGTCCAGGAACAGGGCCGCGCAGGTTCGTGTGCGACGCTCGAGATCCTTGCGCGACGGCAAAGCTAGGCCGCCGTAGATCGCCGCGCGCTGCGGCGCCGATGCGACCATGCCGATCAGCATGCCTGCGGCCTCGTCGACGTCATCGATCGCGATGAGCTTCTTCTTCACCTGGACCCGGAGCCAGCGCGCGAGCGCCGTCGCGGTGCGGGAAATGCCGTTCCTATAGAAATTCGCGGCGAGTTCGGGGAACGCAGCCGATTCCTGCAGCACCATGCGCTGCAACGCCACGACCTCCGGATCGAGCGCGAGATCGGCACAGGCGAGCAGCGCAGCGCGCAGGCCTGTTTCTATATCGACGTGATCGTTCGCTTTGAGATCGATGTCAGATAGCAACCGGTCGAGCCGATCCGCACACATGGCTTCAAACAACGCGGCCTTGGCGGGAAACAGCCGATACAATGTTTTGGTGGAGATGCCGGCGCGGCGCGCCAGCTCCTCGGTGCTGGTCGCGGCATAGCCGTCAACGGCAAAGGCATGCCGTGCGGCATCGAAGACGATCTGCTTCGTCTCCTCGTCGCTGCGCATTTGCGGCCGCCCGCGGGGGCGGCATTCTCCTGACGATTTTGCCTGAGCCATGCTTTTAAATGACGCCTGTCATTCCATTGACAGTTCCAAAGGTAGTCCTATTTTGGAAATCGTCAAGTTTCCTAATTCAGGGGAGCGGCCATGACCGTCCATACCAGCCCACCCACCGTCGCCCAGACTGCCATCCCGGCGACCGCGCCCGAGAGCGTTCTGCCCGCCGTGCCGACCCAAATCCGGCGGCAAAAGCCCAATCTTCGCAAACTGTTGCTGGCCGGTGCGGCGATTGCTGCGCTGGCCGGGGCAAGCTGGTACGGTTACGACTACTGGACCGTCGGGCAGTACCTCGTGTCGACCGACGACGCCTATGTGAAGGCCGACAACACCACCATCGCGCCGAGGGTCAGCGGCTATCTCAACCGGGTCCTGGTCGCCGATAACGAGCATGTGAAGGCCGGCCAGGTGCTGGCCAAAATCGACGACCGCGACTTCAGGGTCGCGCTCGATCAGGCCCGTGCCGATGTTCAGGCCGCGAACGCGACCATCTCCAGCAAGGAGGCGCAGCTCGACGTACAGCAGGCAGTGATCAAGGCCGCGCGCGCCACGCTCGACGTCGACCAGGCCAACCTCACCTTCGCCGCGCAAGACAACAAGCGCTACACCGATCTCGCCGCCACCGGATCCGGCAGCCTCCAGAACGCGCAGCAGGCGCAATCACGCATCGCGTCGGCGCAGGCGACGCTCGAGCGCGACACCGCCAATCTCAGCTCGGCGCTAAAGCAGGTCGATCTACTCAAGGCCGAGATCGTGCAGGCCAACGCAGCCGCCGCGCGCGCCGAAGCCGTGCAGCACCAGGCCGAGCTGAACCTCGGCTACACCACGGTGGTCTCGCCGATCGACGGCGTCGTCGGCAACCGCAGCTTGCGCGTCGGCCAGTTCGTGCAGGCGGGCACGCAGCTGATGTCGATCGTGCCGGCCGAGGGCGCCTATGTCGTTGCCAACTTCAAGGAGACGCAGCTCACCAACGTCCAGTCGGGTCAGGCCGTCGATATCGAGGTCGACATGTTCCCGGGCCAGGTGGTGCACGGTCACGTCGATTCCATCGCGCCGGCGAGCGGCCAGGAGTTCGCGCTGCTGCCGCCCGACAACGCCACCGGCAATTTCACCAAGGTGGTGCAGCGCATCCCCGTCAAGATCGCGCTCGATGCCGGGCATGGACCCGCGATCGCGCTCCGTCCCGGCATGTCCGTGATCCCGACCATCGCAACGCGTTCGACCGCGCCGACCGCGAACGCGGCCGCAGCGCCCAAGACAAACCTCAAGGCAAAGCTCGTTTCCGGAGGATCGTGCCATGTCAAACAGCCTCTCAATTTCGACGCCCGCAATACCGGCCGCGACGCCTGATCGCGCGGTCGCCGATCCCAACCGCGCCAGTGCCGCGACCTGGATTGCCGTGCTCGCCGCCATGATCGGCTCGTTCATGGCGATCCTGAACATCCAGATCACCAACGCCTCGCTGCTCAACATCGAGGGCGGCATCGGTACCGGCGCCGACAACGGCTCCTGGATCTCGACCTCGTACCTGATCGGCGAGATCATCGTGATCCCGCTGACCGATTATCTCAGCCGCGTGTTCTCGTTTCGCCGCTATATGCTGGCGAGCGCGGCGCTGTTCGCCGCCTTCTCGGTCGCCTGCGCCTTTACGCACGATCTGCCGTCAATGATCGCGATGCGTGGCTTGCAGGGCTTTGCCGGCGGCGTGCTGATCCCGATGGCGTTCACGCTCGTCTTGACCAAGCTGCCGAAGCCGCAACAGCCCGTTGGGCTCGCGATCTTCGCGCTGTCCGTCACCTTTGCACCCGCAATCGGCCCGACGATTGGCGGCTATCTCACCGAGAATTACGGTTGGCGCACGATCTTCTTCGTCAACGTGATCCCGACCGCCGTCATGGTGGCTGCGCTTTATCTGACGCTGGAGCGGCAGAAGATGCAGCTTGGCCTCCTGAAGGACGGCGACTGGGCCGGCATCTTCACGATGGCGATCGGGCTGTCGGCCCTACAGGCCGTGCTCGAGGAAGGCAACAAGGACGACTGGTTTTCCTCACCCTTCATCGTCAAGCTGGCGCTGATTGCGACCGTCAGCCTCACGCTGTTCGTTGTGATCGAGCTCCGAATTGAGAAGCCGCTGATCCGTCTGCGGTTGCTGACGCAGCGCAATTTCGGCTTTGGCACCATCGCAATGACCATGGTCGGCTTCGCGCTGTTCGGCTCCGTTTACATGCTGCCCGCCTATCTCGGCCAGGCGCAGGGCTACAATGCCGGGCAGATCGGTAACGTGCTGGCCTGGACCGGCCTGCCGCAGCTGGTGCTGATCCCGCTGATCCCGAAACTGATGCAGCGCTTCGACACGCGCTACATCGCGATCACCGGCCTTTTGATCTTCGCCTATAGCTGCTTCATGAACACGGCGATGTCACCGGACTATGCCGGCGACCAGCTCTGGATCCCGAACATCGTGCGCGCCATCGGCCAGGCCATGGTGCTGACGCCGCTGACCTCGGTCTTGACCGGCGGTATTGCGCCGCAGGACGCGGCGGCGGCCTCCGGCATCAGCAACATGTTCCGCAATCTCGGCGGCGCGATCGGCACCGCGACGCTCGCGACCATCATCACCAAGCGCGAGCAGTTCCACTCCAACATCATCGGCCAATCGGTGACGCTCGGCCGCGAGGAAGTCCGCACCCGCATCGTGCAGATGACGGATTACTTCATGGCGCACGGCCTACCTGACCCCAATGCCGCGCGCGAGCAGGCGATCATCGCGCTCGGCAAGACCGTCAAGCGCCAGGCGCTGGTGATGGGCTATTCCGACACGTTTGCCGTCATCGGCGTGGTGCTGGTGCTCGCCGCAATCGCCGTACTGCTGACGCGGCGCGTGAAGGCCGCTGGCGGGCCGGCGCACTAGCTTCTTCTCCCTCGCCCCGCAAGCGGAGCGAGGGCCACGCCTCGCCTCACGGCGCGCAGGTAAAGCTCGACGCCTCCGTCACGGCACCCGACTTGTAGTGCGGCCGGGCCGGCCAGCGGCACAGCGGCAGCGCGCGCAACGCGGCAAACGACGGTGCCTCGACCTTCTGCTCGGTGACTTCGAGGTCGCCGGGCGCCTTGCCCTTCTCGACCCAGTCGACCAGCGCGCTCAGCATGTCGACATTGGCCGGCGCCCCGGAGCCGACATGGTCGACGCCGGGCGCGGTGTAGAGCCGGGCGAACTCGGCCGTCTCGGCCTTGCCGAGCTTGCGCTCGACGCTCTCGAAATAGCGGATGCCGGCATAGGGGCTCTGCGCATAATCGGCCATGTGCTCGAGCACGATCAGCCGGCCGCCGCGGGCGCGGAAGCGGCTGAGATCAGGATCGGTGGAATCCATCAGCTTCGAGACTTCGAGCAGCCGCGCCTTGTGCTCCTCGACCTTGTAGGTGGTGACGTCGAGCTTGGGATCGCGGGCGAACACATATTGAATGCCGCCGGCGCCGTAGATCCAGGCGATGCCGTTGTTGGGCGCAGGCGGCTGCGCGGGCGGCGCCGTGCCGAGCCACCACGCGACCCAGCCACCGGTCGGGCCAACCGCGGGCGTGTCCTCGCCGGAGACGCCCCAGCCCGGATAGTCGTCGAGACCATTGGCGAGCGCGAACGGAAATTTGTACGTCGCATGCAGCGTGTCGACCGCCTTGATCTGCGCGTCGGTGAGGCACTGATCGCCGCTCTGGCCGCTCGCACAGCGCAGTGCCTCGACCTTGAACGCCGCCTTGCAGGCGACGGGATCCTGTACCAGCGCATCGTCGGAGCCGTCGGCCTTGTCGCAAGTCTGACGCACCGCGTCGCCGACGAGCTTCACCTGCGCGGGATTGATCCAGCCGTCGCCCATGGTCGCGAGACCCGAGCGGGTGCCGGCATGCTGCAAGCCGACCCAGTTGATGACGGGCACACGGGCAAAGATGCCGTCGAAATCGTCGGGATAGCGCTGCGCCATGGTCAGGCCTTCGCGGCCGCCCTCGGACGAGCCCATGAAGTACATTTTTTCCGGCTTCTTGCCGTAAGTACGCTCCATCAGCGCGACGGCGGCGTCGCGCACCTTCTTGTAGGCGCGGTGGGCAAAGTTCTCGAACGCCTCGTCGTTCAGCGCAAACACCTGCGGCGGTTCGCCCTGCCTGGTCTCGTGACCGGAATCGGTGCCATAGGTGACGAAGCCGCGTGCGAGCGGCGACGGCTTGTCGAAGGGATAGGCCGGCGGCAGCGCAAGACCGGTGATGAGCACGCCGTTGAAACCACCGCCGCCATATTGCACGGAACGCCCGTTCCATTCGACGGGAAGGTTGACTTGAAACTTGATCGGCGGCGCCTTTGGGTCTGCCGGGTCGATATGGCCGAGCGCCTTGCAGAAGGCGGGATTGGCCGGTGCGATGCGCCCTGACGGCGTCGGCCCGCGTTCTGCGACGGCGAGTTGCGACGGCGCCAGCAATGCCGCGGAATCGATCTTTACGGCATCGACACCGCCGACCAGGCCTTTGCAGACCGTGTCTGCGTCCTCCGGCAACGTCGCCGCGAAGGCGGCGCCCGCACCCAGTGTCAACGCCGAGCCCATAAGAAGCGCACACAGCTTTGCACTCATTCGCGCCATCGTTTCCACCCGGCTTTCTCTATTTTGTCGCATCTGACAGTTGGCCGCATTCAATGCGACCTTCATCCTTCCGTCAATCGCTCACGCCCGCATTCGGTTCAGAACGATCCCAACGCACCACCCAGGGCGATTACGGCCGCGAGCGCCAGGAGCGAGGTCACGATACCCACCATCACGATGTCGAAATAGCTGTCGCGATGCGTCAAGCCGCAGATCGCGAGCAGGCTCACGACCGCACCATTGTGCGGCAGGATGTCGAGCGTCCCGGAGCCGATCACCGCCACACGGTGCATCAACGCCGGGTCGATGCCGGTGCGCGCGGCGAGCTCCACATAAGTCTGGCCGAGGGCGTCGAGCGCGATGGTCAGGCCACCGGAGGCTGACCCGGTCAGCGCAGCCAGGATGTTGGTCGCGACCGCGAGCGAGACCAACGGTCCGCCTTCGATCGCGAGCACCCAGTCTCGCACCGTCGCAAACGCCGGCAGCGAGGCGACGACCGCGCCGAACCCGACGAGGCTGGCGACGCTGAATGCCGGGAGGACCGAGGCATTGGCGCCGGCGTCCATGGTCTGCCGCAGCGCGGGCAGGCGCGCCCAGTTCAGCGCAATGGCCATGATGATGGCCGCGGTCAGCGCAACCGCAACCGACCACACGCCCGCGACAGCGGCGAGCGACGTGCCGCCGAAGCGCTGCTCGGCGAGATAGGCGACGTCGAGCCGCGGCAGCACCACGAGCGACATCACGATATTGACGGCCACGACGACAATCAGCGGCAGGGCCGCGTTCAGCACCGGCGAAGGCACGCCGCTACGACGGCCATGTTGCATCTCCGCCGGATCGAACTCCCGGGCCGTCGTCGCGCGTTCCCGCACGAGTTCGTCGGCGGCGGCGCGCTCAGTCGCATCCTCGATGTCGTCGCCATAGCCTTCTCCGGCACGGCGGGCCGCGGCTTCGGCGCGATGCAGCCACCACAATCCCGCGCCGAGCATGATGAGGGAGGCGATGATGCCAAGGCCCGGCGCGGCAAAGGGCGTCGTGCCGAAGAACGGCATCGGAATCGCATTCTGGATCGACGGCGTGCCGGGCAAAGCCGACATGGTGAAGGTTGAGGTGCCCAGCACGATCGCGGCCGGAATCAGACGGCGCGGAATCGCGGCCGCACGAAACAGCGAGCGGGCCATCGGAACGATGACGAAGAACGCGACGAACAGGCTGACGCCGCCATATGTGACCAGCGCACCGGCCAGAACGACCGCCAGGATCACGCGACGCTCACCAAGGCCCTTCGCCATAAAGGCGGCAACCGATGTGACCGCACCGCTGTCGTCCATCAGCTTGCCAAAAACCGCACCGAGCAGGAAGATCGGAAAGAATTGCGCCAAGAATCCCGCCGCATTCACCATGAAAACCTGGGTCAGGTTCGCAAGCAGCGGCTCGCCGCCGAACAGTGCGGCCACCAGGGCGGCGAACGGAGCGAGCAGCAGGACGCTCCAGCCGCGGAAGGCAAACAGGATGAGCAGTACGAGCCCGACGAGAATGCCGAGAAGACCCACGTCTCAGCACTCCGACAGGAGGACGTCGAGATCGGCGGTCGAGCGCTGGCCGATATCCGCGCCGTGTTCGTCGAGAAACGTCTCCGCCGCCAGACGTCCTTCGGCGCGCAGTATCGAGACGAACTCCCATTCCGCGTTGAGCTTGGACGACGCGCCGAATTTCGCCAGCATGTCGCTCTTGACGCGGTGAGTCCGCATCTGGGCCCAGCGCGCGCCCTCGCCGCTGCCGGGGTCGGCCGCCTGGCGCAGTAGCGCGATCATGCGCAACTCCTTCATCAGCGGCGAATTGAACGAAATCTCGTTCAGCCGATTGAGAATCTCCGCAGCAGTCCGCGGCTCTTCGAGCGTCTCAGTCGGATTGATCTGCACCAGGATGGTGTCGTGCGCATCGCTTTCGCGAATGAGCGGCGTGATCGTCGGGTTGCCGGCAAAGCCGCCGTCCCAATAGGGTTCACCGTCGATTTCGACCGCGCGGAACATGGTCGGCAGGCAGGCCGATGCCAGCAAAACGTCGGCCGTGATCTCGGCGTTGCGGAAGATCCGCCCGCGCCCTGTACGCACCCGTGTCGCGGTGACGAATAGTTTTATCGGCGATCGCGCCAGCCGTTCGAAATCGATGCTCTCGGCCAACACCGCGCGCAGTGGGTTGTAGCCGGTCGGATTAAGATCGTAGGGCGAGAGCACGCGCGACATCAGGTCGGTGAGGATGTAGGCGGGCGACGTGTCGAGCGTCCAGCGCCCCATCAACCGGTCGAGCGGCGAGCGCTGGAGCGGGCTGAAAGCTGCGGCCTTCGAAACGCGCCGCCAGTATCGTTCAAGCGCATCACGCGCACCCTCGGCGCCACCCGAGATCCACCCGTCTGCGAGCACCGCCGCATTCATCGCGCCTGCAGATGTTCCGGAGATCGCGGCGATGGTGAGCCACTTCTCTTCCAGCAGACGATCGAGCACACCCCAGGTGAACGCGCCGTGCGAACCACCGCCTTGAAGCGCGAGATCGATCAGCACGGCGTCCCGTTCCATGGCGGCACCCACGCAACTGAAGTTCAAATTCGACGCAATTTGTCGCACGGGCGTCGAAGACGATGGCGCAGTCTAGAGAGACTCGGCCGCAAGATGCAACTGGAACGTGGGGTCTCTCACCGTCTAGTGCTCGAACACCAGCCGCGCGCCGACCGTGCCTTCGAGGCCGCGGATCTGTTGAAGCAACGCGCCCGAATCATGACCGCCGAGGTCGGCATCGAGCACGACATAGCCGAGGTCGCCGGCGGTCTCCAGATATTGCGCGGCGATGTTGATGTCGCGCTGGAGGAAGACCTCGTTCAGCCGACGCAGCATGCCCGGCACGTTGCGATGGACGTGGCTGAAGCGCGCGCCGGCGGGGCGCAGATGCAGCTGCACCTCCGGAAAATTCACCGCGCCCATGGTCGAGCCGGTGATGAAAAAGTCGACCAGCTTGCGCGCCACCTCGCCGCCGATCCGCTCCTGCGCCTCCTCGGTCGAGCCGCCGATATGCGGGGTGAGGATGACGTTGCCGAGACCCTGCACCGGGCTCTTGAAGCGATCCGAGTTCGAGGAAGGCTCGACCGGGAAGACGTCAATGGCGGCCCCCGCAAGGTGGCCATCGCGCAAGCAGCCCGCGAGCGCGTTGAGATCGACCACGGTGCCGCGGCTGTTGTTGATCAGGAACGAGCCGGGCTTCATCGTCCGCAGCTCCTTTTCGCCGATCATGCCGGCGGTCTCCGGCGTCTCCGGCACGTGCAGGCTGACGACGTCGCTTTGAGCCAACAGCTCTTCCAGCTTCTCGACCGGCTCGGTGTTGCCGTGGCGGAGCTTGTCGGTGCGATCGAAGTAGATCACCCGCATGCCGATGGCCTCCGCCAGCGTCGAGAGCTGCGAGCCGATATTGCCGTAGCCGATGATGCCGAGGGTGCGGCCCCGCACCTCGCGGCTGCCGGTCGCCGACTTGTCCCAACCGCCGTCATGGGCCGATACCGAGCGCGGAAAAATCCGCCGCAGCAGCATCACGATTTCGCCGATCACGAGCTCGGCGACGCTGCGTGTGTTGGAGAACGGTGCATTGAACACGGGAACGCCGCGCTTGCGCGCCGCCAGGAGATCGACCTGGTTGGTGCCGACGCTGAAGCAGCCGACCGCGAGCAGCTGGTCGGCAGCCTCCAGCACGTCATCGGTGATCTGGGTGCGGGAGCGGATGCCGAGCAGCGATACCCCCTTCAGCGCCTGCCGCAGCGCCTCGCCGTCCAGCGCCTTGGTCAGCCGCTCGACATTGGTGAAGCCCGCGCTCCTGAACAGGTCGACGGCGCTGTCATTGACGCCTTCAAGCAGCAGCGCCTTCGCGCGCCGCTCGGGGCTTTGGCTTGGGGCTGGCATGGTGTCTCCATCGTGTGGGCTTCGCCTGCAGCTCATAGACCGCGGACGACGCGCAACACAATAGGGTTTGGATATGGGCGGAAGATGGCGCGGCGGTAGATAAGTGGGGAAGCGTCTGCTACCAGCTTCGATGTCGTCCTGGCGAAAGCCAGGACCCATTACCCCAGGCGGGGTTGTCCGGCAAACCGGGGCCACGACGTCCTCAAACAACGCGAGGTGGTGGTAATGGGTCCTGGATCAGCGCTCGCTACGCTCGCTTGTCCAGGACGACGAAGGGGAGTTGCCGCAAGTCGCAGAGGGAATGCACAGCGGCGGCCTCAAATCACATAGAACCCGTGCGCCGCATCGCGGCGGAGCTGCTCGACGAGGCCATATTCCCAGTTGAGATAGGCCTGCATCGCGCGTTCGGCGATATCGGTGCCTTCGTAGGGACGGCGGTAGCGGTGGGCTGGATCGGGCTTCGGCAGGACGCGCGGCGGGCCGACCTCGAGCGCGCCGTCATAGCCGCCCTCGCGCACATAGACCTCCCAGCCCATCTGCGCGAGCCAGGACGCCGTCATGTCGGCGCGCACGCCCTTGTCGTCGGTCAGGAGAATGCGCGCGCCGCGCACCGGCGCGGCCATGTCGGTCTCCTGGACGAGCTGACCGCCGGGATAGTGGCGGAAGCCCGGGAGATGGCCTGCCGCATATTCCTCCGCGTCGCGCACGTCGAAACGATAGAGCGTCCGACCGGTTTGCGCGAGAAGCGCCGCCGCCTCATTTGCGCCGATGTGGCGGACGCCGGCGCGGTAGGCGACATCGCGGGCATTGGCTGGGCCGCCTTCGAACGGCCCGATGGCGCCGCGCCGGTCGGCACCGTGATCGAGTTCTTGCCGCGCCAGCGTCCAGCCGATCGTGCCGTTGCGCAGCGCCCGCACCTTGTTCGGCACGCCGGCATTGATCAGCGACTGGGTGCCGATGATCGAACGCGTGCGGCCAGCGCAATTGACGATGATGGTGGTGTCGCGATCACGCACGGCGGTTCCCGCCCGCAGCACCAGCTCGGCGCCGGGCACGCTGACCGAGCCCGGGATGTTCATGGTCGCGTATTCATCGAAGCGGCGGACGTCGAGGATGGCGATGTTGGCCTTGTCCGCGATCAGCTTGGCGACCTCGCCGGCGCTGAGCGAGGGCGTGTGGCGGCGCGCCTCGACCAGCTCGCCAAAGGCCTTGGAATAGGAATTGACGTCCTCGAACACCTCGTAGCCCGCCGTGCGCCAGGCTTTCAGCCCACCGTCGAGCGCGCAGACATTGGAGTATCCGAGGGCCGCGAGCTGCTCGCCGCCGGCCGCGACCAGCCCCTCCCCGTCATCATAGAGCACGACCGGCACGTTTTTACGCGGCAGCCGCACCTCGGCCTCGATCGCGATCCGGTCCGCGGCCATGTTGGCAGCGAACAGGGGATGGCCGGTGGCGAACGCAGCTTCGTATCTGAGATCGAGCAACGCGATCTCCTCGCGCAACAGCAGCGCGCGGCGGATATCGGCGGGGGTGACGGTCGGAAGCTTCATGGCGAGAACCTTGACGAGGACAGGCCACGAGCTTTTGAACGATTGTCGCGCGCTTGGCTAGCCATTCGGAGCCGGGCCAAACTCGGGGAGGAAGATGCGACGCGCGGACCCGCTTGACGCAAGCGCAATTTCACCGCGCCGACATCACGCTAGTCACATTCGTATGTGGCGACGACCTGCGAAAAGTCGAGTTGCGCGAGAGCATCGCGGTCGATCCAAAAATGAAGCACACAACCAATGTTGGAGTGCCAATTGAAGAACGTGAGATCACCTTGTATCTGGAGCAATAACATGTCCTCCAAATGCACCCTCCGTCGCATCTTGGGGGCCGCTGCCATATCCCAGCATCTGATGGAGCGCTGTGCTGAAATGGCGATATTTCCCGTTTTCCACAGTCGGCGTTTTCCAATGATTCTGCCGCGCAAGATTTGCAACGTAACGGAGAGGGGCGTCATCGCGAGCATCGACATCCTGGGCCACCATGCAACGGATCGTATGGCTGATGGCATTGCCTAGATCCGCCGTGATCTGGGTCGTGTACGTGGATACCTGTCCGTCCATCTTCTCATAGGCCTGCACGACATCGACCAACCAAGACCTGAAGGCCGCCTTTGTGTCCGCATCGACGTCATCCATTGGGGTCAGCGCTCGACAACGCTCAAGCCACCCGATTGCACCGGCCCGAAGGCGCTTCAATTCCGCGGCGGCCTCATCGGTGAGCGGCTTGTAATAGGATCCAGATGTCAGATCGCGCAGTACGCGCGACAATACCGACCGAACCACATAGGTGATCAGGAGCCAGTTAAAGGGCCAATGCTCATCTTTCTCATATTCGGACGCTCTTCTAAATTGCAGCAGATCCCTTTCATTGGGCTCGCCAGGGCCCAACGCCTTACATAATTCTTCGATCATGAGTTCACCTCCCACAGCGTCCTCCAGGAAATAGAAGTCGCGGAACAGCCGGAAGGAAAGCGGATATTTGAATTCGACCTTGGAATGAAAATCGATGGTCGGATCGAGCCATTTGACCTGGGCGTCACCGTCAGCGCCCGCCAGCGGCATCAGATCTGGCGGTGGCGCGCGGTCCGGATACGCGCCACCGGCGGTAGGGCTATAGAGTACGCGGCAAGGTGGATGTCCTTCGCCAACGAACACCGAGCTACAGAAGAAATAGAGCGTGCCTTGTTTCGGAAGCGGCGACCAACCGGAGCCAGGCACCTCGGCCAAGTCGATCTGGGCGACGAAAGTGAGCGCAACCGTCTCTAGCGTTTCGTTCGCCCTGACTTCCGCCGTTGGCCACTCGAGCTGCGGGGGCAGCTTGGGGAGACCGCCGAAGAAGCTTCGCGCCGGGTGGGTAAGAGGTACGGGCAGATCACTGCGTCTGACCAGCACTGCAGGCAGTGCCGTCTCTTCGACCTCGTCTCGTTCTGATAGCGCCATCAAGACCACAACGACTCTAGCGTGTACCGCAGGGATCGAACCATTTCGCGAAACTTCGGGCAAGTGTTTCTTGTCTCGTGCGCGAGCGCTTCGTTGTGACCACGTGAGAGCTATTTGGCGGACCGCTGAGCGGTCGGCTAGGCGCCTCGTACTCGCTCGCCAGGAACCAAGCGCCCGAGCCGCTGCTGCACCGGGCGCCGCAGTTTGCGGCGCGACAGATATAGCAGGACGCCGGTGACTGCGAACAGCGGCATCAGCGCCGCGGCAATCAAGAACGCGAGCTTGCCAGGCCAGCCCAAAATTGCGCCGCGGTGGATGTCGAGCACGTTGGCGATGATCTTCTCGCCGAACGTCTTGTCGGCATAGCGCTCCACGGAAATCAACTGCCCCGTGACCGCGTCGACGCGGAATTCGTCGCGGGTGGTATCGAGCGTGGAGTCCTTCCCCAACGACCGGATCCGTATCACCGTGCCGGGACCGGCGGGCAGCGTCAGCAGCGCCTTGGAGAAGCGGTCGCCCTCCCCGTGCAGGAAGGTCGACCACGCCCGATCGAAGCCGATCGGCTGAACCGTCTCGCGGGCGCCGGCTGCGCGCGACCCCTTCGGCTGCATCTTCGCCGCGGCCAGCTGCGGGCGCGACAGCAGCCAGACGACACCGTCCTTGTACCAGTCGAACGAGTACCAGAGTCCGGTCAGCGCCATCACCAGATAGATCGGCAAGACCCAGGTGCCGATGACTGCGTGCAGCGATCGATGCAGTCCGCGGCCACTGAGTCCGAGGTTCGGCTTCAGCCACATCTTCACCCTGCTTGCGCGGCGCGGCCAGCGCAGCACGAGGCCCGAGATCAGCATGACGATCAGGCCGAGCGCGGCGATGCCGGTGATCTGGCGTCCCCAACCCTTGGCGTCGCCAGGGATCAGCAGCCAGCGATGCAGCCTGCGAACGGTCGCGAAGAACTCTTCGCCGCCCGGCGAGCCCAGCACGCGGGCGTCGTAGGGATCGACATAGAGCGAGGACGCTCGCGCGCCCTGCTCGTCGCGAGCGAAGCGGAGACGCACCGCCGCGGACGGGTCGCTCGCGAGCGTGACTGCGGAAACCTGGCCAAAGTCCTGTGCCGCTTTCAGGTGTGCGATCAGTTCGTCCGGCGTCAGCGCGGGCGCCGAGCGCGATGGGACCTGCATGATCCCGGCATTCAAATGGTCGAGGATCTCGTCCTCGAAGCTCATGATCGCCCCCGTCAGGGCGATCAGCGCAAGCAACAGCGCGAGCACCAGGCCCGCGATGGAATGGATCTGGAGCAGAACGGCTTTGATTGCGCGTCCCGGCTCACGCATCGACACGAACCCTCCCGATCGACACGACCAGCAAACCGGAATTTTTGCGCCGCATCCCCATCGCTAGAACTTCACGGTTGCCGACAGCGACACGCGCCGCGCGTCACCGATCGCGACGTTTAAATTGTTGACGGCGGAGGGATAGTAGACGGTGTCGAACAGGTTCTTGACGTTGAGTTGGTAGATTACCGGGAACTGTCCGTACTTCGTTTCATAGGTCGCGAAAATGTCCGCGACGACATAGGACGGCAGCACGAAGGTGTTGGTGGAATCGCCGGGACGGTCCCCGACATAGCGCGCGCCGCCGCCGAGGCGGAGCTGGCCCGGCAATGCGGTTCCGAAGTCGTAGACCAGATAGAGCGAGGCGGTGTTCAAGGCGACGTTTTGAAGCTTCTTGCCATACAAGGTCGGATCCTCGGACGCTGTCACGCGCGCGTCGGTGTAGCCATAGCTACCGATCATGCTCCAGCTATCAGTGAGTCTTCCGGTGACGTCCACCTCGACGCCCCGCGAATGGGCGCGGCCGACGGTGTGAATCTCGACGACGTTTGCGCTGTTGGTCTGCGTTGTTTGCACGTTCTTCTTATCGAGGTCGTACAGCGCCACTGTGCCGGAGGTGCGCTGATTGAAATCGAACTTGACGCCTGTCTCGTACGACACGCCTTCTTCCGGCGCGACGTTGGAGCCGATCACGGCACCGATCGGAGCGATGGTCGAGTTCGGCTTCAGCGACTGCGTATAGCTCGCATAGAGCGAGATCTGATCGGTGAGCTTGAAAATGGCGCCTCCAAGCGGGAGGACCTTGTCCGCAGACACATTGGTGTTGGTGACGAAGGGCTTGCCGCGTCCGGCCAGCTGATCGTAATCCATGTAGCGCACGCCGCCGACCAAGGCGAGCCGTTCGGTCAGATGCAGCGTGTCCTGGAAGAACATCGACCATTGGCCAAGCTTGTCGGTCTGGGCACTGTCGGCCGCAACCACAGTGGTGCCCGGTCCAATCAAACCATAGACCGGATTATAGATATTAATGGGCGGGGTTGCCTGACGGATCAGATTGTCGCGATAGATGGTGCGATACTGGCCGTCGCCGCCGAACAGCACCTCGTTGCGCATGTTGCCGAGCCAGAAACCACCTGAGATATATGATGTCCCATAGCTCGAATTGCTGAACGAGCCCTGCGTGCCGTCATTGCTGCGCGTCTCTGCGCCGGTCGTGAAATTGATGCCGGTGATGCGGAGCTGGTTGGCGCTGAAGGTTTCGGTGTTGTAGCTGTAGCCCGCGTAGAGCTTCCAGTCCTGATTGAGGCGATGCTCGACCGAGGCCTGGATCAGATCCGACGTGCCCCATGTGTTGTTGAAGGGCTCGTCGAGCCGGCGCGTGGCGGGCACCGCCAAGGGCGCCTTGGTGACCGGGTTGAAGGCCGTGCCGCGGTCGAACGGATAGATGAACTCGCGATGCTCGTAGTTGAGCTGGACCGTGGTGTCCTGACCGTACCAGGCCAGTGACGGCGCGATCAGCATCTCGCGGTGGCGTCCAAAGTTCCGCCAATAATCCTCGCTGACCCCGTAGCCGATGAAGCGATAGGCAAGGCCCTGATCGCCGATCGGACCGGTGATGTCGAAGGTGCCGTCAGCGCCGCTGCGGTTGTTCGCGAAGGTCGAGCCGAGCACGGTGACCGAGCCGTACTGGTAGAGCTCCGGACGCTTGCTGATGGTGTTGACGATGCCGCCGGGATCCATGATGCCGTAGAGCATCGTGGCCGGGCCCTTCAGCACTTCGACGCTTTCGACCGCGGCGTTCAGGCTACGACCCTGCACCACCGGCATGCCGTTGCGCATGATCGAGCCGTCGCGGTTGTCGCCAAAGCCACGGCGGATGACCGCGTCCTGGCTGCCGGCGAGCGTGTTGGTCTGGGTGATGCCGGAGACATTGCCGAGTGCATCGTCGATGTTGCGCGGCAGCTGATCCTTCAGGACCTGCGCGGGCACGACGTTGACGGCCTGCGAGGTGTCGAGGGGCGAGGCGCCCGAGCGTAGCGTGGTCGCACTCGGCATCGCACGATAGCCGAGCTTTGCGGCCTGTTGTGCGGCAGCTTCAGCTGCGGCGCGTTCCGACAGCGTCGGCGCCGCGGGTGCGGGATTTCGATTGCGCTGACGTGCTGCGGTTTGCGCGCGGCGTGAAGGCTGTTCCGATGCGCGTGCCGGTTTGGGTCGCTGCGTCGGCGCGTCCACCTTCACCGGCGGCAGCGCCGATTGTGCCTGCGCAGGCATCGTATCGAAGGGACATTCGGTGAGCAGGACGGCTGCTCCGATGAGAAGACCTGCGCGGCTCTTGCCGGCACGATTTCGATGGCCGCTGACGCGCTGACCATCCACGTAGGCACGCACTTTCGATTCACTTCCAAGTCAGAGACAGCATTGAAGTTGGCGCGTCTAGCAGCCGCTGCGAATGAAGAGAACCGTAGGTGGCGTTGAATCCCTCTAGTGTTGAATCGTTCTAGCATTACAGTTGCTTTGTTTGCGGGCTTCTGAATCCATGGGCAACCATGATTCGAATGTCGTGGACGCGGGCCGCGTCGGTTGAGGAGACGCTTGCGTTGTGGGCGGCGTCGCTTCGAGAGATCAAGCAACGGATACGTCCGTTGTTCACGCAAGAGCGTGTGGCGACGAATGCAGGCTTGTTCCTGGAAGGTCTGCTCGGAGATGAGCAGCGCAAGACCGGCTGGATGCGCGCGGAGGCGGCTGGCGATCCTGGCCCATGGCGTCAGCAGGCGATCCTGGGTCGTGGAGATTGGGACGCTGATGCCCTGCGCGACATCGTCCGGGACTATGTCATCGAGCACTTGGCGGATGACGATGCGGTGCTGGTGATCGACGAGACCGGCTTTCTCAAGCAGGGTAAGGCCTCATGCGGAGTGGCACGGCAATACACTGGTTCGGCAGGGAAGATTACGAACTGCCAGATCGGCGTCTTCGCTACCTACGTTTCGCGTCATGGTCATGCGTTCATCGATCGCGCGTTGTATCTTCCGAAGGAATGGACCGACGATCCAGATCGTCTGGAAGCCGCATACGTGCCTGCCGATGTCGGCTTTGCGACCAAACCAAAGCTTGCGACGAGAATGATCGCACGTGCGATAGCCGCGTCTGTACCATTCAAGTGGGTTGCCGGTGACACGGTCTACGGTGTTGGCGATATCGAACAGCAGCTACGGCGGGCAGGCAAAGGCTATGTGCTCGGGGTCAGCAGCTCTCATGTCTTCCGATCCTGGGGCAAGCGACAGCCGGTCGCCGGCAAGGCCGAAGACATCGCCCGGACGCGGCGCCCGTCCGACTGGAAGCGCTTGTCGGCGGGAGCCGGAACCAAAGGACCGAGGCTGCATGACTGGTGTTATCTCGAACTGGCCGATCTCGAGGTCGAGCAGTTCAACAGCGCAAATGATGGTTTATGGACGCGCGGTCTGCTGATCCGTCGCCATATCGCCGATGGCGATCTCGCCTTCTTCACCACCTGGTGCCCAGCGGGAACATCAATTGAAACGCTGGTCGCGGTCGAAGGCCATCGATGGGCGATCGAGGACAGCTTTGAAACCGCGAAAAACGAGTTCGGGCTCGATCACAACGAGAGCAGGTCCTGGCATGGCTGGCATCGCCACGTGTCCCTGGTGATGCTCGCCTTCGCCATGATGGCGGCGATCCGCCATCGCGCCAATCCGCCACCGCCCAAAAAAACCAAACGCCGCCCCCCGGCAAAAGCCAAAGCACACCCACGCCGCCACTGATCCGTTGGTCAATCCAGGAAATCCGCCGCATCGCCATCAGGCTTGCTCGAAAGCGGATCCAACCCGCGCATGTCATCGCATGGTCATTCTGGCGCAGAGCTCACCAGGCTGCCGCTCAGCGCGCGCATCTCAAAGCAAAACGGCAACTGTAATGCTAGGCGTAGACGGACGCCGGGCGGCAATCACCGATTGCGGTTGCGCTAGATCGCGACACGTTGTGCGTGAGTTCGCGACAGTTGCAATCGGGCCGCGGCTCGCGCTACGCGGCCCGCGATCTCACGCGATGGCGGGCGTCGTCAACTCGTCGAGCTTGCGCTTGAGCGCGGCGCCGTCAGACAGGGCACGCAGCGGCGGACGCACACGCAACCAGCCTGCATCGCCCGTCTGCACGGCGAGAATGGCCTTCAGTGTCGCGAGAAAGCATGGTGTCTTCACCACAATGTCGATCGCGGCTTGCATCCGCGCTTCGACATCCTTGCCGTCGATCATCGCCTTGACCAGCTCCGGCGCGATATTGGCCATGCCGCAGATGGTGCCGGCGCCGCCGGCGGCAATCGCGCGAGCGATGTCGGCTTCGTTGCCGACGGTGATGGCGAGTTCGGGCGCAGCGGCGCGAAACGCCTGGAACTGCTTGAAGTCGCCGCTGGAGTCCTTCAGGCCGGCGACCAGCTTGCCGTAACGCTTGCGCAGATTCGCGGCGATGGCGGTCGGGATCGCAACGCCGGAGACCTGCGGGATATGATAGAGCGAGGCGCGCAGGCGTTCGTCGGCGACCCCATCGATGATCGCGGCAAAGGCATCCTCGATGCCTTCAGGCGTGACGTTGCGATCGAAGTACGGCGGCAAGAACAGCACGTGGCGCAGGCCGAGGCCGAGCACGGCGCGCGTCAGCGCGATGCTGTCGCTGATAGCGGGAAATCCGCCGCCGATCCCGATGCGCTCCGCCGCGACGCCGGCCTTGAGCACGGCTTCAATGGTCGCGACGCGTTCGTCGACGTTGAACGAGGTGCCCTCGCCGGTGGTGCCGAACAGCACGACGCCGTCGACGCCTTTGCTGAAGAGCTGCCTGGCGTGGCCGGCGAGCTTGGCGGAATCCACGCTGCCATCCGGCGCAAGCGGCGTTGCCGACGCCACCCAGAACCCGCGAATTGCCTTCGTCATGACACCACCCATTGCTGCGGCTTCGGAATAAGCCCCTGATCCATAATGATCTTCGGGGTAATGATCTTCGGGGTTGACTGAAGCCTTGTTTTTGCTTTTATCTTGTACCTTACATACAAGGTGGATGCAATTCCCTCGCCGCAGTGACGTGCAACAGCCGCCCGGCGTGATCCACAAGAGGTCTTCATGGACATGGTGACCGCCATCGAACGGTCCGAACAATTGCTCGGCGCCCTGTGCGAGAGGCTCGGTGCGGCCGCCGTGCTGACCGGCAAAGATGTGCCTACACGCAATTGCAACGACTGGAGCGCGAGCCTGCCGCAAACCCCGCTTGCGGTGATCCGTCCGCTCGACGCGCAAGGTGTCTCCGATGCGATCGCGACATGCCGAGAGGCGCGGCTGCCCTTCGTGCCGCAGGGCGGGTTGACCGGGCTCTGCCGCGGCGCCTCGCCCGAGCCGGGCTGGGTCGCGATTTCGCTCGAACGGATGACCGGCATCGAGGAGATCGATCGCGCGTCGGCGACGATGACGGTGAAGGCCGGCACGCCGCTGGAAACGATCCAGAAGGCCGCGGACGAAGCCGGCTTCTTCTTTCCGCTCGATCTTGGCTCGCGCGGCTCCTGCGCCATCGGCGGCAACCTCTCCACCAACGCCGGCGGCAATCGCGTGATCCGTTACGGCATGGCGCGCGAACTGGTGCTCGGGCTCGAAGTGGTGCTGCCTGACGGCACCATCATCACCAGTCTCAACAAGCTGATGAAGAACAATGCCGGCTACGATTTGAAGCACCTCTTCATCGGCTCGGAAGGCACGCTCGGCATCATCACCCGCGTGGTGCTGCGGCTGTTTCCAAAACCGCGCTCGACCATGGCCGCGCTGTGCGCGGTGAAGGACTATGCGGCGGTGATCGCGCTGCTCGATGCGGCGCGCTCTGGACTGGGCCCGCTGCTATCGGCGTTCGAGGTGATGTGGCCGGACTATTGGGACGTCATTACGACGCGCGCCGGGGTCAAGCCGCCGGTTGGCGCCGGCCACGGCCTCTACGTGCTGGTGGAGGCGCAGGGCACCGACGAGAGCCTGGATGCGCCGCGCTTCCAGAACTGGCTTGAAGAACTGATGGAGCGCCGGCTGCTCGTGGATGCCGCGGTGGCGCAATCGCTGGCACAGACCCAGGCGTTCTGGCGGGTGCGCGACATCTGCGCCGAGTTCGGCCAGGTGCTGGGGCTGCACATCTCCTACGACATCGGCCTTGCCGTGGCGCGGATGGACGAGTTCGTCACGCGCTGCAAGGCCGCGCTCGCCACGGGCATCAAGGGATGCGAGAGCGTCTATTACGGCCATATCGGCGACGGCAATCTGCATCTGGTCTCCTGGGTCACGGGCCTGTCCGTCGAGCAACAGCCGAAGGAAGAGATGGACACGATCATCTATAGCCTCGTGCGCGAGATGGGCGGCAGCGTCTCAGCCGAGCACGGCATTGGCACTCTGAAGAAAAAGTGGCTGGGGCATGCGCGCAGCGAAGCCGAGATCGCGCTGATGCGAACGCTAAAGGCCGCGCTCGATCCCGATCATCTGCTCAATCCCGGCAAGGTAATCTGACCGGCGCAATCCGACGGGGAGAGCCGATGAGATCCTTGAAGCTCGATGCGCCGAAATCGCTGTCACAGCGGGTGATGCAGCGGCTGCGCCAGGCGATCATCGACGGCGAGTTCGCGCTGGGGGCAGCGATCTCCGAGGAGATGGTGGCCAACTCCTTCGGCGTCAGCCGCACGCCGGTGCGCGAGGCGATGGGACAGTTGCAGGCGCAAGGGCTGGTGGTGATCCGGCCGCAGGTCGGCAGCTTCGTGTTCACGCCGAGCGCCGAGGACATCAATGCGCTCTGCACTTTCAGGATCGCGCTCGAGCCCAAGGCCGCCGAGCTCGCCTTTCGCCACGATCGCGACGGCGCGGTCGCGACGATGAGCGGTGCGATCGCGGCGATGGAGCCGGCGGTCGCGGTACGCGACAACATCGCGTATGGGCGCGCCGACGCCGCCTTTCACGAAGCGCTGTTCGCGCATTGCGGCAACCGCTATCTCGTCGAATCCTACCAGCTCGTTTCGGGCCGCGTCGCTGCGCTGCGCACCAACCTGACCTCGCCGATCGACGTTCGGACACCCACGTCGTTCGACGAGCATCGCAAGCTGCTCGATCTGTTCGGCCGCGGCGCGTTTGCGGAGTTCGAGAAGTTGATGACGACGCACATCACCAATTCCGGCGTCGTCTATGCCAAAGCCTTGAAAGTGGACGCGCTGAAGGTGGATTGAGCGCGGCTACCGCGCGCCTTTCGGTTCCGGCCTGTCCAGAAAATCCAGCGCGGTGTTGATCTGTTCGAGCTGGTGCTCGATCTTGTCGCGGTCCTCGACCGACTGCGCCTCCTCGAGCTGTTCCACGAGCTTCTGCTTCCGCAACAGCAAGTTCTCAATGACTGTACCCACAGCTCCCCCATCGCCCGAGACAAACGTCGAGGCAAAATCCGGTTGCGAGCAATTGGTTCCTGGGCCGCAGCGTGCGCCTCAGCAGACGGAACTACCTGCGCAGGCTCGCCCGGACGACGCCTTCGCCGGCATGGCTCACATCTCCGCAGCACATCGTTGGTTGTGTTCGCGGGCCCGCAGGCTTATGCGTAAACACCATGAACACCCCTGCCATCGCCGAAAAGCCCTTGATGTCGCGGTCCCCTGACCGTGCGCGCAAGCCCGCGCCGTTCCTGCCGATGAGCCGCGCCGAGATGAATGCGCTCGGCTGGGATGCCTGCGACATCGTGCTGGTGACGGGCGATGCCTATGTCGACCATCCGAGTTTCGGCATGGCCATCATCGGCCGTCTCCTTGAGGCGCAAGGATTCCGGGTCGGCATCATCGCGCAGCCGGACTGGCATTCGGCCGAGCCATTCAAGGCGCTGGGCAAGCCAAAAGTGTTCTTCGGCGTCACCGGCGGCAACATGGATTCGATGGTGAACCGCTACACCGCGGACCGCCGTTTGCGCCACGACGATGCCTATACCGCGGGCGGCGAAGGCGGCAAGCGGCCGGACCGCTGCACCATCGTCTACGCGCAGCGCTGTCGCGAGGCGTTCAAGGACGTGCCGGTCGTGCTCGGCGGCATCGAGGCGTCGCTGCGCCGGATCGCGCATTACGACTACTGGTCCGACAAGGTGCGCCGCTCGGTGCTGGCCGACGCCAAGGCGGACCTTCTGCTTTATGGCAATGCCGAGCGCGCCGTCGTCGAGGTGGCCAACCGTCTTGCCGCCGGCGAGGCACCGCGCGAACTCGACGACATCAGGGGTGTCGCGCTGTTTCGCCGCGTGCCCGAGGATTACGCAGAGCTGCACGCGGACGATCTCGACTCCGCCGACGAAGGCGCATCGCGGACGAAAGGCGCCATCGTGATCCGGCTGCCGGCCCTGGAGCAGGTCGAGCAGGACCGCGAGGCCTATGCGCGTGCGTCACGCGTGCTGCACCGGGAGAGCAATCCCGGCAATGCGCGGCCGCTGGTGCAGCGTCATGGCGATCGCGATCTGTGGCTGAACCCGCCGCCGATCCCGCTCACCACCGAGGAGATGGACGCGGTCTACGACCTGCCCTATGCGCGCGCGCCGCATCCATCCTATGGCGACGCGAAGATCCCAGCGTGGGATATGATCAGGTTCTCGGTGACGATCATGCGCGGCTGCTTCGGCGGCTGCACCTTCTGCTCGATCACCGAGCATGAGGGCCGCATCATCCAGAACCGCTCCGAAGGCTCGATCCTGCGTGAGATCGAACAGATCCGCGACAAGACGCCCGGCTTCACCGGCGTGATCTCCGACATCGGCGGTCCCACCGCCAACATGTACCGGATGGCGTGCAAGGATCCGAAGATCGAGGCGGCGTGCCGGTTGCCGTCCTGCGTCTTCCCCGAGATCTGCCCGAACCTCAACACCTCGCATGACGATCTGATCCGGCTCTATCGCAAGGTGCGCGAGACCAAGGGCATCAAGAAGGTGATGGTCGCTTCCGGCGTCCGCTACGACCTCGCAGTGGAGAGCCCCGAATACATCAAGGAGCTCGTCACCCATCACGTCGGCGGCTATCTGAAGATCGCGCCGGAGCATACCGAGCGCGGCCCGCTCGACAAGATGATGAAGCCGGGCATCGGCGCCTACAACCGCTTCAAGCGGATGTTCGATGCCGCGGCCGAGCAGGCCGGCAAGAAATATTACCTGATCCCGTATTTCATCGCGGCGCATCCGGGCACGACCGACGAGGACATGATGAACCTCGCGCTCTGGCTCAAGAAGAACCGCTATCGCGCGGATCAAGTGCAGACCTTCCTGCCCTCGCCGATGGCGACCGCGACGGCGATGTACCACACCGGCGTCAATCCGCTGCGCGGCGTGCGGCGCGGCGGCAGCGACAAGGTCGAGGCGATCAAGGGCCTGCGGCAACGCCGTCTGCACAAGGCGTTCCTGCGCTATCACGACCCCGACAATTGGCCGGTGCTGCGCGAGGCGCTGAAAGAGATGGGCCGCGCCGATCTGATCGGCTCCCGCCCCGAGCAGCTCGTGCCCGCGCACCAGCCGCCCGGCACCGGCAAGGCCGCCGGCACACGACGCCCTGTGCGCCCCGGCGACAAGACGCAGCGCTTCACGACCAAGGGCCTGCGGGTGATGAAGTAGCGGGCAAAGGCGCGATGAGATCGGGGTCGGCCTGGCCTGTTCGTGCCCCAAAACAAAAATGTCGAAAACAACCCCATGCACAGTAGCCGGCGCTAGCCGGATCAATGGCTTAGGCGCTTTGCGAAGCCGTTGACCCGTCGGGCAAAACAGGCGCACGATGCTATCATCGCGACAATCGAGATAGCGCGAGTCCTGCGATACGGTGTGCGGCACACAGGCAGGCCATGATGCCGCGTAGGCCTTAGCCGCTACTCCGTATCGAGATCCTCGAGCTTCACGCCACGTCCCGCGCGCAGGCTGTTCCGCGCCTGTTCGACACGCTGGAGGAAACGGGGATCATGCTCCAAGCGATACTCGAACCAATCCTCCTCCGATTCGAATCCAATCAGCACGCCTGCCGGCTTGCCGTGACGCGTGATGACGATCTCCTGGGTCTCCGCCTCACGAAGATAGCGGGACAGATCGTCTTTGATCTCTGAGAGCGGGACCTCTTTCACTCCGGATTTCCGAACTGTGCGAGCCATGACTCGGCCTCCGATTTGGCAACGATCGCCAGAATTTCGACGGTCGTGCCGGAAACATCGTAGAATACTCGGACATCATCCACACGCAGCCTGTATTGAGGCCGGCGCAATCCCCGCAACTTCTTGATCCGGCTGCGGCTGATTTTATCGGGCTCGTGTCTCAGATGCGTTTCCAGCGCAGTACGAACGGCCGCCCTTACATGCGCCTTGATGCGCTTGAAGTCTTCAACCGCTTCTGGAGCAAGGATGACGTCAAAGGACATTTTGGCCAGATTATAGCCAGAATTTTGGTTCTCGTCAAAATGTCAGAATACTACCCCTTACCGATCATCCATCGGCTGCCCGCATGCGCCGCGACCTCGTTGGCGGCAGGCGACTTCGGCCCGGCACCGGCGCGATTGGCGCCCCGTCAGAAATGCGCAGATGGCCAATCCCTGCACCAGCGCCGCGGCAACATGAAATCCTGGCGCGGCCGGCGTACCCCGCCGGGAGCCATTCGCGGAACAGACCGAAGGCCGCCGGCGCAATCACCGTGGCAGGTCATCGCGCCCATTTTGGGCGCATGAAAATGTGATGGCATGCGGATCATTGCCCGGCGCACGTTGCGGGAGTTCGTCGAGGCACGGCGAGCACACAAGGACCAAGCTGCGCGGAAGGCAGCCCTCGATGCGTGGTTCGATGAAGTCAGGAAAGCGCGGTGGTCGAGCGCAGCGGATATCAAGCGCAGCTACGCGACCGCCAGCATCATCTCGGCGGACCGAGTTGTGTTCAACGTCAAGGGCAACGACTATCGGCTGGTCGTCGCCATCGATTTCGAGAAGAGCATCGTGTGGATCAATGGATCGGCACGCACCGGGATTACGACAAGATCGATGTGAGAGAGGTTCGACATGGCGGCGACTGAGATAAAGCCGATTCGGACGAAGCGAGACTATGATGGTGCGCTCAAAGCGGTGGAGCGCCTCTGGGGCACGAAGTCGGGCACGCCTGAGGGTGATCGGCTGGACGTGCTCGCGACCCTCATCGATGCATACGAGACCGAGCATTACCCAATGGACCCTCCCGACCCGGTTGAGGCCATCAAGTTTCGCATGGAGCAGCAGGGGCTGACGCGGCGAGACCTGGAAGAGATTATTGGGACACGCACCCGCATCTCCGAGGTTCTGAACCGAAAACGCGGACTATCGATCACAATGATCCGCCGCCTTCACGAGCGTCTCGGCATCAGCGCAGATGTGCTGATCCGATCGAGCCGAAAATAGGCAGCGTGAGGAACAATGCGGACGTACTGCGTTGCTATGAAGCCGCTACAGCAGTGGTCGTTGTCGGTGGGGGCTCAGGGAGATGCCGTAACATCGCGGTCATTGCGCTGTGCGCCATGCCTATGATCGATATTGCCTCATCTAGGGTGAGTGCGGCATCGGGATGCATAAGCGGATTTCTATGAAGCTTGCTTAAATGCTCCAAGATTCCCAACACTTTCTCGTCGCCTCGACCGCCTTGTCGCATCGCATTGATGTACACGGCTATGTTTCTCACTTTCGGCTGAGGCCGCCCGCTAGTCACTTCCGTGTAGTAGCGGCGCAGAACTGTTTCCACAGCCCTGAAAACGTGCATGCCACAAGACGTAGGTAACTCGTAGCAAAGCGCTCTCCCGGCTTCGATTACATCGAACCTGGCTTCTGGCACTTTGACCCACAATTCCATTGGGAAAAGACGCCAAGGCTCTTCCAAAAGTGAAAGGGTGTCGAAACTTCCTTTTTGGCTCACAAAGTAGGCTGGGAAGGTGCCGATCTCTGCAGTAAATGCAGTTTTAAATTGAGCGTAGAGCCGGCCGATATGGGCAGCCACGTAGCCCAGTTCTTTTGCCCAGTTCTTCTCCGTATCGCCTTCGTGCTTCAGGGCCTCAAGGAGGTCACTCGCCAACCTTCTGGAGCTTCGAAGATTGGGCGAAAAAACGCTTCCGGTCAGAAGCGCTTCTAGCGTCGCCTGAGCGCCCCAGATCGTAAAAATCTCGTCATTGAGCGTCGCCTTTGGATTCAGCCTCGCGAGCGGCTCTAAGCTCTCACAGAGGCCGAAAACGTAAGGCAATGAGATTCTAATCATGGGCTTCCCCATCCCCGGTTGCATCGTCTCACGTTAGCACCGGCAAAATGGGTACGGCAGTATGCAGTATAATGTGCCATTTCCGCTCGTGGCTGTATCCCTCTTCGGCCGGAGTCTCGCAAACCGTCCCGAGCGTCACTAGATTACCCTCATGAAAAAAATCGGATTTCTCTCGTTCGGGCATTGGACGCCCTCGCCACAGTCGCAGACCCGCTCGGCTGCGGATACGCTGCTGCAATCCATCGAGCTTGCCGTTGCCGCGGAAGAGCTCGGCGCGGATGGCGCCTATTTCCGTGTGCATCACTTCGCGCGCCAGCTCGCTTCGCCGTTTCCACTGCTTGCGGCCGTCGGCGCCAGAACCAGCCGCATCGAGATCGGCACCGCCGTGATCGACATGCGCTACGAGAACCCGCTCTACATGGCGGAGGACGCGAGTGCCGCCGACCTCATCGCCGGCGGCCGGCTCCAGCTCGGCATCAGCCGCGGCTCGCCCGAGCAGGTGATCGATGGCTGGCGCTATTTCGGCTACCAACCGGCCGAAGGCAAGAGCGACGCCGACATGGGCCGGCGTCATGCCGAGGTCTTTCTCGACATCCTGCGCGGCGAAGGTTTTGCAAAACCAAACCCGCAGCCGATGTTCCCAAATCCGCCGGGGCTCTTGCGGCTCGAGCCGCATTCCGAAGGCCTGCGCGAACGGATCTGGTGGGGTGCGGGATCGAACGCCACGGCGGTCTGGGCGGCCAAGCACGGCATGAATTTGCAGAGCTCGACGCTGAAGAACGACGAGACCGGCGAGGCCTTTCACGTGCAGCAGGCAGCCCAAATCCGTAGCTTTCGTGGCGCATGGAAGGAGGCCGGCCACACCCGCGAGCCGCGCGTGTCGGTCAGCCGCAGCATCTTCGCGCTGATCGACGATCGCGACCGCGCCTATTTCGGCGGAGAGCGCGGAGGCGAGGACCAGATCGGCTTCATCGACCCGCGCACCCGCGCGATCTTCGGCCGCTCCTATGCCGCCGAGCCTGATGTCCTGATCGAGCAGCTCCGGCAGGACGAAGCCATCGCCGAGGCAGACACGTTGCTGCTGACGGTGCCGAACCAGTTGGGCGTTGCGTATTGCGCGCATACGATCGAGGCGATCTTGACGCACGTCGCGCCTGCGCTGGGGTGGCGGTGAGGCGTACGCGTGGTGCGTGTTCGGCCTGTTCTTGGCAAGCAGGCAACAGCAATACTGGCACGCCACGGCCGATGAAAATGGGTGTTACGGGGAGGAAATGAGATCACATGACAATCCCATTCGGGAAGCTCAAGGCTCGTCTTCTGGCCAACCCAAAGGTCAAGGCCGAGTATGACGCGCTCGCTCCGGAATTCGAGATCGCCGCTGAATTGCTCAGGGCTCGCTTGCGGGCCGGGTTCTCGCAGTCCGAATTGGCCGCCCGAATGGGCACCAGCCAGTCTACGATCGCCCGACTTGAAAGCGGACAAACGCTGCCGAGCACGAAGACACTTTAGCGCTATGCCGAGGCGACCGGCAGCAAGTTCCGCGTGCGGCTATCGGCGGCCTGATGTCGCGTTTGTACGCGATCGGAACGGCGTCGTATGAAATCGCCGATGGCACGCCACGGCCGATGAAGATGGGCACTGTTCGTTCGCCGCGGCGCCATGATTTGGCACTCAACTCCTCTCGATTCTTGGTCAACCTTGGCTGAAGGACAGGTTTGATCAGTCGAAACCATGATCGCTTGGGCAAACTTCGACGGCCGACGTCAGCCGGTCAAGGATCGGAAGATTTCCTCCGCCTGACCGACCGAGAGCTTCATGGGTTGGACAACTTCGGAAGCGCCTGCTGCTACAGACACTCGCGGTGGCGCAGCCCTGATATCAGGCGGACGCTTCCGCCGGTTCTGACATCGTCACCCGGTTCTTGACGCTGGGACGCTCCTGCATCCGGGCGTACCAGGCTTGGAGAGCCTCGCATTCCGCAGGCACCGGCAGCTTCACGAGCCCGGCAAAGATCAAGCCGCCGATGACCGTGATGTCGGCCATCGAAAAGGCCTCGCCGGCGACGAATGGCTGCTTTTTCAGAATGCCATCGAAATAGTGCATGCCCCGCAGGGCCTTGTCGCGCTGACGCAAGCCCCACTCGGCGTTCTGATAGATCTCGACGTCGGGTCCAAGCCCCGGTGTGGCGTGATGAAAGTAGATGCTGACCGCATCGAGCAGCTCCAGCTCGGCGCGCTTGCTCATCATGTGGATCACGCCCTTTTCGCGCGGTGTCCTGCCGGTGAGCAGGGGAGCGCCGTCGAGCGCGTCAAGATATTCGGTGATGGCGGTGCATTCGCCGATGAAGGTGCTGTCCTCAAGTTCGAGCACCGGCAGCGTGCCCGAGTAGTTCTTGGCCAGAAACTCGGGCTTCTTGTGCTCGCCCTTCCAAAGGTCGACCGTCACGAACGCGACGCGCGGCCGCAAATTCTTTTCGGCCAAAGCGATGCGGACGCGCGCGGGGTAAGGGCCGGTGGGCCAGTCGTAAATCTTCATCACAGTAACTCTCCTTTATCTACCTGCCACTTGGTAGATGACTATAGCCTTCAAATTTCTGCGGTCAAAGCCTATCTGTCACTTGGTAGATAACGAGGCGGTGAAGGAAGCGACATGAGTTCCAGTGCGCGGGAAGCCATCCTGGCGGCCGCCAAGCGGACCGCACAGGCGCACGGCTATGGCGGCCTGAACTTCCGCGATCTCGCCGCTGAAGTCGGCATCAAGGCCGCCAGCATCCACTATCACTTTCCGAGCAAAGCCGATCTCGGCGCAGCGGTCGCCAAACGCTATTGGGAGGACACCGCGGCGGCGCTCGAATCCATGCTGGCCGAAACCTCGGATCCCCGGCGCTGCCTGCACCGCTATCCCGACATCTTCCGCAAGGCGCTCGAAAGCGGCAACCGCATGTGTCTGCACAGCTTCATGGCTGCCGAGCATGACGATTTGCCGGACGCGGTGAAGCAGGAGGTGCAGACCTTTGCCGACGTGAACATCGCCTGGCTGAGCAAGGTTCTGTCCGCTGCGGCGCTGGCGGGCTCCGAGGACAGCGAACGGCGGGCGCGCGCGATCTTCGCCGCCATCGCCGGCGCCCAGCTCCTTGCGAGGAGCCGCTCGGATCTCTCGCTCTACGACGCCTTGATCGACAGCTACCGCGCGGCCGGTCTGCTGCCGGCATAACGGATGGTGCCCGCAAGTTCCGCTCCTTGCGCGGCGCGGGATCACCATTCGCGACACGATCGACCCGATGACACCATCAGAGTGGCGGCGCGGCAGGATTGCGTGCACCATAACAGCCGATTCTCGTGGACGCCTGCGGTCGCGGCGCCCATCTTGGTGCCGAGGACGACTTCGGTGTCGGGGAGGACATCATGCGTAAACCCGAATGCAACTTCGGCTAGCGTTGGCCGAAATGCATCACCATGTGGCTTTTCACGATCCCGTTCTGGTCGCACTATCGATTCTGATCGCGGCCCTCGCCTCCTATACAGCATTGGACTTGGCGACCCGAATGCGAGCTGCTTCGGGGAGGGCCCGCCGATCCTGGCTCGTGGCCGCTGCGATTGCCATGGGCGGTGGCATCTGGTCCATGCACTTTGTCGGCATGCTGGCCTTTAGCCTGCCCGGAATCGAGATCTCGTACGACCCCTTCCTGACTCTGCTCTCGCTGGTCATTCCGATTGTCGTCGCCGCTGCCGCCTTTGCCGTTGTCGGACGACGCCCACAGGCGCTCCTCGCATCAGGCTTCGCCATGGGACTTGGCATCTCCGGCATGCACTATACCGGCATGACCGCGATGCGAATGGCGGCCATCATCGAGTACGATTCCGGCTGGGTCGTGCTCTCGATCCTGATCGCGATCAGCGCCTCGATCGTGGCGCTCTGGCTCGCCTTTCGCAACACCAACGCGGTCCAGCGGCTGTTCGCGGGATTGGTGATGGGCCTTGCGATCTCCGGCATGCACTACGCCGCGATGGAAGGCGCCATGTTCCTGCCGACGACCGCCACGGCCCGGCAGGCAGGACATCTCGGTGTCGGCCAGGCGCCGCTCGCGTTCCTGCTCGCCGGCATCACCATCGTGATCCTGAGCATCGGGATCGCGGCGGCCGTCTATGACAGGGCTTCCGCGGAGCGCGCCCAACGCGAGGCCAACGCACTGAGGCGCAGCGAAGAACGCTTTCGCCTCCTTGTGGAAGGTATCGTCGACCACGCGATCTTCATGCTCGATC
This sequence comes from Bradyrhizobium sp. 186, assembly GCF_023101685.1. NCBI lineage: Bacteria > Pseudomonadati > Pseudomonadota > Alphaproteobacteria > Hyphomicrobiales > Nitrobacteraceae > Bradyrhizobium > Bradyrhizobium sp. 186. The sequence goes on from NZ_CP082164.1 coordinate 9,748,940, forward strand.
CGGACGGGCGCGTGGGCAATTGGAATCTCGGCGCGCGCCGGCTGATGGGCTATGGCGACGACATCGTAGGGACGAGCTACACCATTTTTCATACCGAGGAAGATTGCGCGGCCGGGGCGCCCGCGCGCGCGCTCGTTGAAGCCGAGCGGGAGGGGAAGTCCGCAATCGAAGGCTGGTGCGTGCGCAAGGACGGCAGCCGCTTCTGGGCGGAGGCAACGATCGTCGCGGTCCGGAACGAAAGCGGCGCAATCGCCGGCTTTGCGAAGATCGTGCGCGACGTCAGCGAAAGGAGACGGGCGCAGGAAGCACTGGATCAGGCGCGCGAAGCACTGATGATGTCGCAGAAGATGGAGACCATCGGCCAGCTCACCGGCGGCGTGGCCCACGACTTTAACAACCTGCTCGCGGCCGTTCTCGGCAGCCTCGAGCTTCTGAAGAAGCGCCTGCCGTCGGGCGATCCGAAGATCCAGCGCCTGGTGGAGAACGCGATGCAAGGCGCGGTGCGGGGCGCCTCCCTGACCCAGCGCATGCTCGCTTTCGCGCGTAAACAGGATCTCAGGCCGGCGGTCGTCGATGTCCGCGAGCTGGTGCGCGGCATGGAATCATTGTTGAAATTCGAGGCCGGAATTCGTGTCGAGACGCTGTTTCCGATGCACCTGCCGAAAGTGAAGGTCGACGCCAACCAGCTCGAACTGGCTATCCTCAACCTGGCGGTCAACGCGCGTGATGCGATGCCGGACGGTGGCCTGATTACCATCGCCGCGCGCGAGGAGCAGGACGAAGGCGGCCTTTCGAACAGCGGCTATGTTGCGCTCTCGGTGAGCGACACGGGCTGTGGCATGGACGATGAGATCCTCAAGCACGCTCAGGAGCCATTCTTTACGACCAAGGGCGTCGGCAAAGGCACCGGGCTCGGTCTGTCGATGGTCCACGGACTTGCCGAGCAGTCCGGCGGCAGGCTCGTATTGAAGAGCCGTCCCGGAGAAGGCACGACAGCCGACATCTGGCTGCCGATAGCCGAGGAGACCGCGGTGCCAGAGCTGCGCGCAGAGGCTCCGGCACCCGCAGCTCGGGCCAGCCGGCAGCTTTCCGTGCTCGTCGTCGACGACGACCTCCTGGTGCTTGAGAACACGGCAGCGATGTTGGAGGATCTTGGGCACATCGTGGTCGAGGCGCGCTCGGGCGATGAGGCACTGGCTTTGCTCCGCCGCACGCGTACCGTCGACCTGATCGTTACAGACTATGCCATGCCTGGCATGACCGGACTGCAACTGGCCAGCGCTGTCGCTGCGGAGCGTCCGGAGACGGTCATCCTCCTGAGCACGGGATACGCGGAGCTTCCCAGCGATGCGCGATCCAGCCTGCCGCGCTTGTCAAAGCCGTTCGACCAGGCCGCGCTTGCGAGGGCTATCGAGGCGGCGATGGGCGAAGAAGAGCCAACCGGATCTATCGTCGCCTTTCGGCCGAAGAGCGCATGAATGCCGGGATGATGAATGGCGCGCCACGGCCGATGAAGATGGGCACTATTGCTTCGCCGTGGCGCTATGATGCCGGGCCGACCACGCGCTCCCATTGTCTAATCTGCGACAACCTGCGATCTTCCGCCACGCGTGGTGGGCGGCTGTCTTCCCGATCTCGCCAATTGCGGCGTTCGAGGGCAAGGCCTATGCTGAAGTCTGGAAATCACGCGGCCGCCCATCGTGCGGCGGGACAGCCTCGCGGTGGATGGCTCGCATACCCATCCGGAGGCCACGCCATGTCCATTGCCCCCACGCTGCACCGGTATCTGGCTGCCGAGAACATCCAGTATGCCGAGATTCCACACGATCTCACCATGTCATCCACGCGCGCGGCGCAGGCCTGCCACGTCTCGGGCGATCGTCTCGCCAAGGCCGTCGTGCTGCGGCATGACGGCGGCTATATGCTCGCGGTCGTGCCGGCATCGCACCATCTCAACCTGCCGGACTTGAAGGAGAGGCTTGGCGAGGATCTCGCGATGGCCAACGAAACCGAGATCAACCGGCTGTTCGCGGACTGCGCGCACGGAGCCGTTCCGGCGCTCGGCCGGTGCTACGGGCTCGACCTCATCGTCGATGACAGCATCCGGGCCCAGCCCGAGGTCTATATCGAAGCCGGCGATCACGAGACGCTGCTCCAGCTCACCCATGCGCAGTTCGCGCACCTGACGGCCAATGCACCGCATGGACGCTTCAGCGTGCACGACTGACGCGGCATGACGGCGAGATAAGCCCCGGTGCGCCTCGCTCACGGCGAGCGTGCGGTCGTATCCGGTTCGTTGTATAGTCACGTCGCGGGGGCTGCGTTCGCAACGGAGGTCCTCCATGAAGGTCAGAGATGTGATGCACAAGGGCGTCGATTGGGTCAGCCCCGACACCCCGATCATCGAGATCGCTAAGTTGATGCAAGGGCACGACGTCGGCTGCATTCCGATCGGCGAAGACGACCATTTGATCGGGATGGTGACCGATCGCGACATCGTCTGCAAAGGCCTTGCAAGCAAGAACTTCAATGCTGCGCGCATGACAGCGCGGGACGTGATGACCGAAGGCATCCATTGCTGCCGGGAAGACGACGATCTGGCGAAAGCCCTGCATCACATGGAGACGCTGAAGATCCGCAGACTGCCTGTGATCAACAGGAGCAGGCGGATGGTTGGCATGATCAGCCTGGGCGATGTCGGCCAATCCGCCCCCGCTGATCTGTTGACCCAATGCGTCAAGGGCGTGTCGGCCCATCATCATTGACGCAACGCCGGCTCGATACCGGAACTTCGCATGCTGGGCTGCGTCGTCGCCGGCACGGGCGTGGCATTGTTGCCGCGCAGCGTCCTGAGTACGTCTCCGGATAAAAACGACTGTGGTCCACGCGCTGCGGCCAGGCGAGAACGGGGCTGAGACCGTTCTCATCTGGCGCAAGGGCGCGGGCTCGCCGAACATCCAGGCTTTGCAACAGCTCCTGAGCGACAACAGTCAGGCGGGCCGGGCGAAGGTCAAGCGCAAGGTCTGAGACCACAGATTCACCCACCGCGAGCACCGCTTGGAATTGCCGCTGCTGGCATATCGCGTCGATCCCGGGATTGATCGAGACAGCCGCCGGCGAAGGCCAGGACGCCATTGCGATATTGGCTACACGCCCGCGCTCAAGGCGTAAGACGCAGTCCGTCGCAGATTTGCGATCCTGCGGGGCTCGTTGTTCAGGTTGATGCCGAAATGGCGCGCCAGCGTAGACGAAACTACATTTTCGCTGGAGCGCTATGAAATCGTACTCCGTTTTGCGCCAACACCACCTACGGCGCGGCAGAGCCCGCCGCAGCGCTATGATTTGGCTGTGCGTAGGTGCTTATGACACGGGACGCTGCACGCATGGTTCGATGAACTCAGGAGAGGATTTCGACGCGCAGCGGGTGCTCACCGCGCAGAAGCAGCGGCTTGGGACCTTCGTCCAACCGCCCCAGCCGGATCAGGCCGCGCGACCAGTGGTACGGGCCGTGAAACAACGCCAGGTTGCCCCAAGGCGCGAAGTAGCAAAGATCGCCCGGCGCCTCGTTGCCGAAGCGGCCGCTGCCTTCCTCGGTCAGCTTGCGCGGCAGATAGGCGATCTTCTCGTTGGTCGAATAGTCGCTGATCGTGAGATCCAGCGGCAGCAACGAGACCAGATCCCGCGCGGAGGGATTGTCCTCCAGCGTTGCCGTGAAATCCTGATCCGCAAAGACAAATCTGAGGCGCATAGTAGCTCCCTTCCGATCCGGAGCTGTATTGGACTGAGCGCGCACCAACGAGGGAAGCGCGTGGCCAGCAGCGGCAGCCAGCAGTGTGCGACGCGAAAATGGCGCTGGCCTGTATGCCATTTCAACTTCCTTCCTGTTGCGAGGCGAGTGACGAGCCAACAAGAAAAGCTGGATGAAAGCCAAAACACTCGTCATCGGTTCCCTCCGATTCCGCGCATGGTTATGCAGCCAGATGCCGACCGAAGAAGCTCGTCAGCTTGTCGAACGGGATGAGGTCCACGCGATCGTAGAGGTCGACGTGACCGGCTCCCTTGACCCAAACCAGCTCCTTCGGTTCCGCAGCGCGCTTGTAGGCATCCTCACTGAACTCGCGGGAGTGCGCTTGGTCGCCCGAGATGAACAGCATCGGGCGCGGCGAAATCGTCTCGATGTCGTTGAAGGGATAGAAGTTCATGAATTTGACATTGCTGGTGAGCGTCGGATGCGTGGTGAGTCGGGGCGTCGAGCTGGCGGGCGTGAACTCGCCGCGCGGCGTGCGGTAGAAGTCGTAGAATTCACGCTGAATCGGATGGGTGTCGGCGGTCAGTTCATGCACCGTTCCGCTGGTGTATTCGGTGCTGCCGCCTTCGAACTCGACCCACCGCTGCGCGGCGGCTTCGGCGATGATCTGCTTGCGCTGCTCGACCGTTTGCGAGTGATTGAGCGCGTCGCGGTTGGCCGCGCCCATATCGTACATGCTGACGGTCGCGATGGCCTTCATGCGCGGGTCGATCTTGGCCGCGCTGATGACGAAGCTGCCGCTGCCGCAGACGCCAATCGCGCCAATGCGGTTCCTGTCGACGAACTCGCGCGTCCCGAGGAAGTCGACCGCCGCGCTGAACGCTTCGGCGTAGACATCCGGCGAAACGATCTGACGGGCTTCGCCCTCGCTCTCGCCCCAGAACAGCAGGTCTATTGCCATGGCGAGAAAGCCCTGCTCGGCCATCTTCGTGGCATAGAGGCTAGCGCTCTGCTCTTTCACCGCGCCCATCGGATGGCCGACGACGATCGCGGGATGCCGCGTTGCGCGGTCGAGGTTGTTGGGAAGGAACAGATTACCCGCGACCCTCCACTCATACTGGCTTTTGAACATGACTTTTTCAGAAGTCACTTGATCACTGGTGTAGAAATTGTTTGCTCCGTTTGACATGTCTTGAGCCTCTGCGAAGGGGATGTTGAAGAGTGAAGCTGCGCCGAAGGCGGCAACGCCAGCGCCGGTCAGCTTGAGGAGTTCTCGTCGGCCGATGTCGCGGGCCGGCGCTTTCCGAGTGGTCGTGTCAGGGGTGTTCGTAGGCATCTCTGATTTCCTGCAAGGTTGAGTTGGTATTGAGCCGCCCGCAGCATTGGCGGTCCTGCCCGTCATTCCCGCTTCAGCAGACGTCGGCCATCGCCGATGAGTGCTATTGAGAGCCCGGCCAGAACGACGCTGCCGATGAAGGTCGCGAAGATCGTCATGCCATCCAGAAGCAGCCCGCCGACCACGGCGCCCAGCAGGATCGATGATTGGATTGCCGCGACCATCAGGCTGCCGGCGGCCTCGGGCGCATCGTCCGCGTTCTGCGACATCCATGTCATCCAGATCACCGACATCGCGGTGTTCATCGCGCCCCAGAGCGCGAGGAACAGGCCCGTGGCGATCACCGAGCCGCCCAAAAACAGCAGCCCCAGCGTGCAGGCGCCCATCAGCAGCGCGGGCAGCTTCAGCAGAGGCGCGACGCTGCCGCTGAGGAAACGGCCTGCCGCCCATGTCCCGACAAAGCCGGCACAGCCCCGCACGAGCAGCAGGATCGAGAGCGTCGTCACATCCGGACCCGTCACCTGCTCCAGAAACGGGCGCAGATAGGTGAACATGGTGAAGGCCGAACCCCAAGACAGCATCGCGGCGGCAAGGCCGCGCAGGAAATGGGGCGCTTCAGCAGGCCGGACATGGTCCGGAAATCCTGCCGCTGGCGTGCGGGCAGAGACGGCAGCGCAACCACATGCCAGACGAGGTTGATGGCGACGATAGGCGTCAGCGCCCAGAACACCGCGCGCCATCCGAACATGCCGCCCAGATAGCTGCCGATCGGCGCGGCAAAGGCCGCGGCGATGGCCTGGCCGCCATACATCAATGCAAGGGCACGCGGCACGTCGCTTTCGGTAACCAGCCGCATGATGACGGCGGTCGCCAGCGCCCAGAAGCCGCCGATGCAGATGCCGAGCAAGGCGCGGCCGATCATCAGCACCGCGAAGTTCGGAGCCGCCGCAACCAGAACCAGCGACAGCAGCATGAAGGCCGTCATCGCGACCAGAACCCATTTCCGGTTCAGCGTTCCGGCGGTGGTGGTGATGACCATGCTCGCGGCCACCGCGAAGAGGCCGCTGATCGAGATTGCCTGTCCAGTTTGGCCCTCGGTCGCGCGTAGCCCCTCGGCCATTGGCGTGAGTAGGCTGACCGGCATGAATTCCGACGCGATCAGCAGTGCCACGCAAAGCGCCATCGAAAGGACAGCGCCCCAGGCGGCCGGTTTGCTTCCTGCATCTGATGGGGCGGCAACCACCATATCGCTGGCTCCTGCATAAATTGCTGCAGTGCAAACTTAGGGGCTTTGCTATAAAACGATTACCCGCCGAAATTGGAATGAACTTATAGGTCAGGTCGATTAATCTATCGGGCGAGTGACGAAGGAAGGACCTTCATGGCCAGAACCGATCTCAACCAACTGATGTGGTTCCAGGCCGTCGCCGAAGAGCGCAGCTCCACCAAGGCGGCGGCAAAGCTCGGCGTGGCGCAATCGACGCTCAGTCACACGATCAAGCAACTCGAAGCGCGCACCGCAGGCGAGAGGCTGATGCAGACGATCGCCCCGCGCATCGGCGAAATAGAGGACGAGATCGCGGCTTTGATGGCGTTCCGCGAGAAGCCCTCAGGCACAATCAGGCTGACCCTGTCCGACCACGCGCTGGAAAGCGTCGTATGGCCCAAGCTGAAACCGGTCCTCAGCGCCTATCCCGATATCGGCGTGGAACTTATCCTGGACAGCACTTTCCGCAATATCGTCGAGGAAGGCTTCAACGCCGGCGTCCGGCTGGGAGAGAGCGTCGAGAAGGACATGATCGCGGTCCGAATCGGCGCGGACTGGCGTTTGGTGGCGGTGGCGTCGCCAGCATATTTCGCCGCGCATGGGGCGCCGAAGCATCCGCAGGATCTGGTCCGGCACGTCTGCATCAATATGCGCCACGAAACCGCCGGCGGTCTTTATGCTTGGGAGTTCGAGAAGGACGGACAGGCGCTGCGTGTCCGGGTGAACGGTCAACTAACCTTCAACAACTCCTACGCCATGATCGATGCGGCGGTGAACGGCTACGGCATCGCCTATGTGCCCGAAAACATCGTGGAACGGCACGTCGTATCGGGTTTGCTGGTCCAAGTTTTGGATGACTGGTCGCCCTTTTTCGATGGCTATTTCCTCTACTTTCCCAGCCGTCGCCAGAATCTTCCCGCCTTCAAAGTCATTGTCGATGCGCTTCGGCATCGGGACCGGTCGGGATTGTGATTTCCCCTTCGCCGTTTGCGCTCAGGCGCGTGGTCGGTAAGGCTCATTCGTGAACCTTCGACAAGCGCACCAAGTGACGGCTTAGGGTCGAGATCCGGCATACGGCTCAGGCGTTAAGCGTCCTTCACCACCAGAGCATTGCGTCGATAGTTGCGCATGGGATCCTATGCGCAACTATCGCCACGTATGCGCAACTTTCTCCCATCCGCGTCGGCAGGAGCGAAGTGGCTGATAACGTAGGGAAACTGAGTGCGCCCGCGAGCCGCATCGCGCTATGGCGTAGAAAAGGCAGTGGCGCGCCATGGCTGATGAAGATGGGCACTACTCGTTCGCCGTGGCGCTATGATGCGGCAGCCCGCCACGCGCTCCAACCGGCAAATATCGGACTGCCCGCGATTTTGCGCTACGCTTGCAAATAGTTTTCAACTGGCCACATCAAGGGAGCGCAGCTTCACCGGTCCCGCCATGGTTGACACGGCAGATACCGCGAATGTCATTGTCCGGCCGCCGATCGCGTGGGCGCTCGCGGTGCTTGCCGGGCTCGTGCTCAATTGGCTTATGCCCTTGCCGTTCTTGCCGGCCGCGGTACCTGCAGGCTGGCTCGGCGCGGTAGTGTTTGTCCTTGCGCTGGCGCCGGTCGCGTGGGCGATCTCTACCATGACCCGGGCCGGCTCGAACGTGCCCACCAGCCTGCCGACCACGACCATCGTGGAGGCCGGCCCCTACCGCTTCACGCGCAATCCCATCTATCTCGGCATGGTGCTGGGGCTCATCGGCTTGGCTATTGCCTTCAACAGCCTCTGGCTGCTGATGACGCTGGCGCCCTTTGCGCTTGTCATCCGCTACGGTGTGATCACCCGCGAGGAAGCCTATCTCGAGCGCAAGTTCGGGGACGTCTATCGCCGCTACCGCGCGCGGGTACGGCGCTGGCTGTAGGGCTTGTCGGACAAAATACGGGGCCGTGGAGTCCGTAACCCGCCGTTCCCGCTACGCAGAACGGCATGGGCACGGGTCGCCGGAAGGCGTATAATTGTATGGTCCTTCGCGCAATATGATCAACATCATGTGGAGGTGGCCATGAAATATGTGCTGCTTGGTAATCTGAGCCCGGAGTGGGCAAGCAAGCAATCGGAGCGGATCGGCAAGGCCAAGGCAAAGCTCGACAAGCTGGGCATCAAGATCGAGTCGATCCACTACACGCAGGGCTACTACGATTTCGTCGACATCGTCGATGCCCCGAATCAGGGGGCGATGCTCGCGTTCTCGGTCTGGTACTCGACCCAGGGTCTGGGGCGGATTCAAAGTATGCCGGCCTTCGACGCAAAGAGCTTCGAAACCGCGATCAAGGACGCAGCGGGCTAAGCGCCGGGTGGTGGCTCACAGCTTTCCTGCCAACCACCTGTGCCACCTCGCTTGCGCGAGCTTCTCCCGACCCTCGGGATCGAAATCCGATGCTCAATCCAGCTGAAGCTACGAGCGTCTGCGGCTCGATCGGAGTTCTGATGCTTTCAAGCCGTCCGCGTCAGCGCAAAAAACGGCCCCCGGGAAACCGGAGCCTGTGCTTTCACACAGCCTGCATCAAGGCAGCTATTTGCTTCGCGTGCCGGTGCGAGATCTAGCGCCCGACTTGGGTCGCCTTGGCCGCGAAGCCTTCCCATGGCTTGAAGAACTGCATCGCAAGTTCGCTGTAGAGTTCACAAATCTTCTGCGACTCAGCGACAAAGTCCGCATAAGCCCGCCTTGCGAATTCGGTCTGAACCTCGAACGCCTTGTCGAACGACCGCACGCCCATGAGCTTTTCGACAAAGGAGCTGGTCTCCTGGAAAGACTTCATGGTGTAATCCCGGTAGGCATTCGCGATCGTTTGAATGCTGATTGGACGGTTGTCCGCCGGCGCAACGGCGACGATTGAGGGGGCCTCCGTCGGTGCAATTTCGCCGATTTGGGGCACATCCGCCGGGGGTGCCCCGCTTGAGGGAAACTCCGCCGGCGCGGCCGCGTGGTTCGTGGGGGCGTCGGCTGACGCGACCATTGCGCCGACTTGATCTTCATCCCGTTGGTCGAGCTTCGCGCTCTGCTGTTGACCAGGTTTCTGGCTCCGCTGGTCCGCCTTCCGGCCGCGCTGGCGGGGCTTCCCGGTCGATTTGTCCTGGCGTTTAGTCGACATTGTTGAACTCCGCTGGTTCCGAATCAAACCGAACGCCAATGCTCTGCCATGTTTGCGATCGAATCACGGTGCTGGTTTGCTACTTACGCGGCGTTGATGTGGTGACTGGAACTCTGAACTGCGGTCACTGAAGTGCGGGCCCGGCGATCAGTCGTAAATCTCCCCTTGGTCTCCGATAACTGATGCACCCAGGGCGCGAACAGGTTCCCTGGCAAGGCGGCGGATACCGGAGGCGGGCAGATCAAAATCGGGCGGGTACCCTGAACGAGATTCGACTGGAAGGTGACCAACGAAACACACGCAGCCACGCAGCCACTTATTCGTTTCGAAACAAACCTCAGCGTCACCGCCGGTACTGCGAACCTTGATGATTTCACCGGTCCTCGGGTTGGCTATCTCGAAGTCTCCTTCAGCCATGCGTACATTTTGAGTCTGCTGTACGACTGCATGCCACTCGGAGAGTGGGATTGGCCGGATTTGACCCATCAGGAGTGCGCCGCACGACGTGAAATCCCATACGCCATGGCGGCCGCGCGGAAGGTTCAGAGGTGCTGGAGCGACGGTCTATGGGCGTTGAGCCTGCTGTGGCGTAAGGAGAATGGCGCACCACGGCCGATGAAGATGGGCACTATAGCTTCGCCGTGGCGCTATGATTTGCTGGCCGGAATGCCGATTCGATATCCCAACATTCGCTATCACTCTCCGGTGCGCTACGCTCGATCCGGTTCCCGGTGATGCATGAGGACAGGGCGGCTCATCGATATAGGATCCATTGATGTCTTCGAGTGCCGTCAAGCATGAAGTCCGGGCGCCGGCATGACGACACGCCTGCCACGCGGCGATGAGGCCATTCTCGATATTCGTAAGATCGCCGACTATTGCCTGAGCCCGTCGCACCCGCGGGGTAGGCACAAGGCCCGCGTATTCCGCGAGGCACTCGACATTGAGCGCAGCGATGCATCGTGGTTGCGGGACACTTTGCTTGACGCCGCACGCTCGGGCGAAGCCCTCCAGGTTGCAGCGGACGCGTGGGGGAGCCATTGGCGCCTCGACACGACGGTCAGGCGACAAAGGAAACGTGCTGTGGTAAGAACCCTCTGGATCGTGCGAACCGGCGAGAGCCTGCCGAGGTTCGTCACGTGTTGGGTATTGTGATGAAGACGAAAAAGGATGCAAAGCACGAAAGGCCGTCCGTTTTGGACGTGGTGGCATTGCTGGCGGACCTTCCCGCGCAGCGACTCGCCCGCGGGCAGGTGGGCACCATCGTCGAGCGGCTTGACGACAAGACTTTGCTCGTGGAGTTCAGCGACGACCAAGGTCGTGCCTACGCGGTCGCTCCATGCCCGCGGGCGGACCTGCTGGTCCTGCACTACGTGCCGGAAGCGGCCTGATCGTCGAACGGCAGCGCGCGAGCGGACCCCCACGCGAATCGTATCGTGCTCTGGCGTATAATGGCGCACCACGGCCGATGAAGATGGGCACTATTGCTTCGCCGTGGCGCTATGATGCTATAGTCGATTACGCGCTCCAACCGACTAACCCGCGATGGCCTGCGCTCTTGCGCTACGTCTCATGGGCCGCAGTCTTTCGAGTTTCGCAGGGTTGTCCGGCTACCCTTCGATAGCGGCCCTCTCGATTAATCCCGGGGGCGACGTGATGGCACATTTGCGGACATGGCCCGCTATTCGATCACCTCGTCTGCGCGAGCGACCAGCACCGCTGGAATTTCGAGCCCAAGTGCCTTTGAGGTCTTGAGATTTATTACCAACTCAAACTTTATAGGTTGCTCGACCGGGATGTCGGCGGGCTTCGCGCCCCCTATGATTTTTGCTACGTAACCGGCCGACCGGCGGTACATATCCGGAAAGCTCGGACCATACGATAGCAGCCCTCCCTCTCTGACGAAGGCGGCACCATACCAAATCGACGGCAATCGATAGTGTCCCGCCAACTCGATCAGTCGCTTGCGATTATAATTCAGGAACGGAGACGCCATAGTTACAAGCGCATCCGCGCCTTGTTCCTTCGCGCGCGCGAATGCACCGTCAAATTCGCCGGGATCAGCGGCCTGGACGATCAGTGGTTCAACCTTGAGCGCACGCGCAGTCGCCTGTACTTCAGCCACTCCGGCCTGCCCTAACTTCGGATCATGCAGGACCATGATCCTTGTGGTTGCTGGTACTGCCTCCTTCAGCACTTCCACGCGTTTGGCTTCCAAATCTGTGCCAGACATCGCCAAACCGGTGACATTACCGCCGGGGCGGCTGAGGCTGTTAACAACTCCCGTCCCAATCGGATCACTGATGACCGCAAATACAATGGGCGTTTTGGTTCCGGTGGCCATGAGCGCAAGTGTCGCCTCTGAGCCAGCAGTGACGATGACATTGAGATCGCGCTGTCCGAGAACTGCTGCCAGTTCTTGGATGCGTTTTGGATTGCCTTCGGCCCACAGATAATCAACCTCGATGGCTTTGCCCTCTATAAGGCCATTCTCGCGCAGACCTTGTTTGAACCCTTCGATCTGCCGAGGATCGAAGGCCGACGGGCTTCCAACACCCAAGTAGGCGATGCGGGCGAAGTGGTCGTTCTTCGATTGAGCGCACGCTGAGAAAGGCAACGCTGCGGCGCTACCAAGTCCGGCTATGAAATCGCGTCGTCTCATGTAGCCCCGATGAAAAACGACTCGCGGAATGCCTAGCTATCGCAGCCCAGGTGCTGGGGCAACTATCCATCTGGCGCTGACAAGGTCCGATGTCTGAAATGGGTCATTCGCGTCGATATTGCCATGTCCGCTCTTGCGTCCGCTATCCACCACACCGGACATTACCACGGCGGGAATGAGAGCGCCGACTAAAGTCTGGGATTGACGGCAAGATAAAAGCGGCTCGCCGCTGCGGGCCACTTGGGGTCGTAAGTATTTGTCTGCACATTAGTTTTGATGGCACTCCAACGGCACTGTGCAAAACGCCCTAGTGCCGCTTCGAGAAAAGAGACATTTGGAATCAATGCCCCGAGCGCCATCGTTCGTAGCATGGCGTGTTGCCGCGCGTGCTCGGCAGGATGTCCCGCCATGGTCGCATGGAAGCCGCTGCCGGACCAACGGAACGCCGTCAAGGCTCGCGTTGCGCGCGACCGGCTCCGCCGGTTTGCGGCCTTGACTGCGCTCCGCTGGACCGGCTTTTTGCTGCCATGCGATCGTGTCTTGCTGTGCGCGATTGCGCTCAAGCTGCAGAGGAAGTGCAGTGTCGCAGCGCTGTAGCGTGACGTGGCGTTGACTTCGGTTGTTCTGTGGATCGACCACGCTTGCCACAGTGGCGCCATGGCTGGCCTCTCAAGATTCGCGGCGACTGCGTGCGCCGGCCGACGCGCAATGCGACGATCTCTACGACTACGCAAAGACGCTCGCTCGTCACGGCCGACGACGGGCGAGGCGCGATCGGACGACATTGACGGCGACGGATGACTGGCCGGAAGACGTGCCGATGACGGAAGCCGAGATCGCCGTGTTCGAGGCGTGGTTTGGCGAGTTGTTCGACGAGCTATTTGGAGACGGCTGAGGAGGACGTCACCATGGCAGCGGCGGTTCGTGCGGCGCTCTACCTGCGGGTCTCGACGGGGCGGCAGGCCGACAGCGATCTCTCCATCCCGGACCAGCGCCGCCAGGCGAAGGCCTACTGTGCGTCGCGCGGCTGGGATATCGTCGCCGACTACGTCGAGCCCGGCGCGTCCGCGACGGACCACCGGAGGCCCGAATTCCAACGCATGATCGACGCCGCGACCACCAAGCCGCCGGCGTTCGAGGTGATCCTGGTCCACAGCTTCAGCCGCTTCTTCCGCGATCAATTCCAGCTTGAGTTTTATGTCCGCCGGCTTGCCAAGAACGGCGTGCGTCTGGTCTCGATCACGCAGGAACTCGGCGACGATCCGATGAGCAACATGATCCGCCAGATCATGGCGCTGTTCGACGAATACCAATCCAAGGAGAATGCCAAGCACACGCTGCGGGCGATGAAGGAGAATGCACGCCAAGGCTTCTGGAATGGCGCGCTGCCGCCGATCGGCTACCGCATCGTTGAAGCCGCAGAACAGCGCGGCGACCGCACCAAGAAGACGCTGGAGATCGACCCCATTCAGGCCGAAACTGTGCGGCTGATCTTCCGGCTGGCGCGCGAGGGAAACGGCTCCTCGGGGCCGATGGGCGTCAAATCGATCGCCAAACATCTGAATGAATCTGGCATGCGCACGCGCGACGGCGGACGCTGGGGTGTCGATGCCGTGCACAAGATGCTCACGCGAACGACGTATATCGGCCGCCACCGCTTCAACACCAAGTATTGGAAAACGCGCGAGCGCAAACCAGAGGCCGAGGTCGTCGAGATGGCCGTGCCGCCGATCATCGACGTCGCCGAGTTCGAGGCAGTGCAGACTCTGCTCAAGACGCGGAGCCCAGCACTGACCGCTCCGCGCGTTGTGAGCGGTCCCACCCTCCTTACCGGTATCTGCTTTTGCGCCTCGTGCGGCGGAGCAATGACGCTGAGGACCGGGAAGAGCGGGAGATACAGGTATTACACTTGCTGCACCAAGGCCCGGCAGGGTGAGACCGGCTGCAAGGGTCGCACCGTTCCTATGGAAAAGCTCGACAGCGTCGTTGCCGAGCACATCGAGCAGCGGCTGTTGCAGCCCAAGCGTCTCGAGCAAATCCTGTCGGCCATCCTCCATTGCCGGAAAGAGCGAGCCGAGCGACGAACGGCGCATATTGCCGAATTGCGCAAGCGAGGGTCTGAGTCGGAAGCCAAGCTCAAGCGCCTCTACGACGCTATCGAAAACGGAATCGCCGATGTGTCCGATCCGATGCTCAAGCAGCGCGTGACCGAGCTGAAGTCCATTCGCGATCAGGCCCGCGCCGATGCAGAGCGGACCGAGGGTGCGCTGGATCGGTCTGGGCCGAGCATCACACCCCAGGCACTCAAAACCTTCGCCAGGCAGGCCCGCAGGCGCACGCGGACCGAGAGCGGCGGCTACCGTCGCGATCACCTGCGCGCGCTGGCCCAGCGCATCGAAGTCGACGCAAAAGAGGTTCGCATCATGGGGTCGAAAAACGTGCTGCTGCGCACCCTCGTCGCCGCTGAAAGCGCAAAAACGGTAGGTTTTGGAGTGCCCAGTTTTGTACCGAAGTGGCGCGCCCGGAACGAGGCGACCGATGCACAGCTTCTGCATTGAAAAACAAGCACAAATCAGCGTCGCTGCCGTGCCGCTCGTACCACCTTCTGTGACCACCCACAAGCTCGAAGCGTCATCATCCGGTCTGAGGTTCGCCCTCCGTAGGGGGCGTCTTGGCCAAGGCCTTCTCCGCAGCGATAGCTCCAATCTGCTTTAGGCGCTGCTCTCGCCTATGCCGCGCTTCATACCATTCTTCGAAAAGCATTTCCGTCAACTCAATCAGCCGCTGAGCCTCGTCCGGGTCAACGTCAATGATTGTGTTGATGTCCTTCTCCATGTGAGCCCCAATGTTCCCGATCCCTCGTACGTGATCGATTGCATCAACGCTATCGTGTTGAACGCCTCGTGGTGCGTCACCTTCGTCAACACGCTTCCGAAGCTCCTTGATTTCATCAATCAACCTGCCCTTCTTGATGCCGCAGAAATCTCGGATCATCCCTTGAAGGCAGCGTCGAATTATGGTCGCGGATGCTTTGGGGCTGAGGTCTCGAATTGCACAGGCCTCGGCGTAATCTACCCGGAGGGGCTCTGGCACGCACGCAGGCTGAGGCTTTGCGGCAGACGCCGGCATCAAGTTCCACCGCTTAACGGGCATGCGCATCTGCTTGCGTCCGCCGACTACCGAATTTGCGGCCACTACTGAGCTGAGCCCGGCGATAAGGGTGAGTTGCTTACATTGATCGTTTGCACAAACCACTGCCGTAACTCTGATTTGCGGCGAAACTAACTGGGAGCCCTGAACGTTCAAGTCAGTGCCGGCATCGTGAATGCGTTCGTAAGATATGACTTGCGCATGGCGACAGTACGGACAAGTCCAGTTCGAACCAACTTCCACCTTAGGTGCCTCCAGTAGTGCGGCAAGCGAGCTTCACAACGCTCCGGCGTTACGTCCCTGTTTCGTCGCTACGGCATTCACACCTGTCCACCGCGCAACGGCACTGCGTCATCGATAGTGCCGACACCTCTGCACGTTTGGCAAACACCATTATCGGAGACGTTCTTGTTCTGGCTGCTGCATACGGGGCAATCTATCCAATCCTTCTTGCCTTCATGAAAGATTTCCATTCGGCCGTCACAGGCTACGCACAGGCATTTTCCTTTGCATACGGGGCACAAAACGATGGTCATGTCTGCCTTCCGAGGATGTCATCCGCCATTTTACGAAGCGGTCATATCTTGGGGAGAATTGATAGCAGCAACGAACGCTTCCATGGGCTCTAAGGAAGGTGTGGCAAACGAAACTGGAAGCGTCACGATAGGGGGCGGACCGAACCTCATCCGGTCGTGGTCAATCAACCCACGGCCGCTCATCTTGAACCGCTCCTTGATCTTTGGATGGCTGTTCGCCCAATTCACAAGCACTGCCAAACTGTCTGGCCTGAACAAGGCGTCCAACTCACGGACATCGTCAATGGAAGCTCGGATGGTTTCGAGAAAGGCGTTCAACCGACGAAAAACGCCTTTGAATGTGTGAGCAAACGTATGCCTCCGCTCTCGGTGCAGTGTATCTTTCCGCCCTTCGTAAGCCGCTGCATTGAGCGTTGCTCCGTTGATTTCCGAGACAAGGCCTTCAAAGCCAGCGAGTACGTCTGCAAGCCGTTGATGCGGCAGGGGGTCATCGGAGAAAAAATTGGCTGCACGCACCGTCATGACCGGCTTGGGGATGACCTTGAACATCGGTAGCTGGGGAGGTTGCGGTGCCCTATCGCCATGATGGCGTTTGCGGTACTTGCGTTCCGCTGGCGTGAGTTCATCCCACTCCTTCTTCTCACGCTCATACCGTTCGACAGCTCGGTTCTCGCTCTCGAAGTCCCGCAACCGCTCATCGACACTGAGGACACCCTTGTCCCTCAGGAGTGCCACCGCGACCGCACCGAACAGCCTTGGCAACTGGCCTCGGAATGCGCTCTTAGTGTCCCTGTAGGTCCGCACAGCAGAGCAACACTGAAGCTCCGCAAGCCACTCAAGGAAACTGGGGAGAACCGCTTGTAGGTTGCGCCAGCGGCGAAGGTTGGAGGCGTAGTCGCGAGCTTCGTCATAGTCGCTTCGTAGGATTTCGAAGTCGGCACCATAGAGCTTGTCCCCGCACTCGTGGCCGACCAAGAAGCGTTGACCCTCAGTTGTCCTGATGACATATCCGGCGAGATGATTGTGGTAGCGACAATGCACGCACCGAAGCCGCTCCCGCTTGGCGCCTCGGAAGTCGTACCAAAGCTCAACGAACGGCAGTTCGTCGGTGGCAGGTACGTCCTCGGTCAGCCCCTTCAAACTCTCTGGGTCATTGGTGGTAAAGGCAGTACGGAGAAGTTGCTCCTCCGTTAGGGTACTCCAGTAGCTCGCGCCGACCTTACGGGACGGCTTCGATTGCACGTTCATGCTTTCTCCAGCGACTCGCCATGGTTGCACTCATTGTACCATGCGCGAGTTCCACGGCCTCGTTTTGTTCCTACCTCCTCCACCATCTTCTCGCTTTTCCCCAAGGTCTCGCATGGGTCTACCCCCGTGAGACGCGCGGGCGAGACATAAATTGTGTCTCAATAGGATTGACTTCTGTATTTTGAGACGCCATTGTCTCAAGGTCTAAACCCTAACGAGACAAGAGCGGCACAATGACCGTTATCGGGTACGCCCGGGTGAGCACCACCGACCAGAACCTCGACGTCCAAGAGAATGCATTGCGAACGGCAGGCTGCGACCTGATCCGCTCTGAGAAGCGCAGCGGCACCACCACCGCTGGCCGAGAGGAGCTTCGCACCGTGCTCGACTTCCTCCGCACTGGGGACGTGCTGATGGTGACGCGCATCGACCGGCTGGCGCGCAGCATCGGCGACCTGCAGGACATCGTGCGCACAGTCAGGGCGCGCGGTGCTTCCCTAAGGGCCACAGAGCAGCCCATCGACACCAGCACGGCGGCCGGCAAGTGCTTCCTAGATATGCTCGGTGTGTTTGCCGAGTTCGAGACCAACCTCCGTAGAGAGCGGCAGCTGGAGGGTATTGCGGAGGCCAAGGCTCGCGGGGTCTACAAGGGCCGCAGGGCTTCCATTGACGCTGCGAAGGTCAGGGAGCTGCACTTGAAGGGCATGGGTGCGTCCGCCATTGCAAAGGCGCTGGGAATTGGTCGCGCTTCGGTCTACCGCGCTCTGGCACAGTCGGAGCCCTTCTAGGGAGTTCTTCCCTTCATCACGCTGATCTTCCACGTGATCTTGAACTGCTCGCCGGGCTGCTCATGCAGTTGAAAGGCGCAGTGCATATTCGCGTGGCTGATCAGATCGCCATAGGTGCCGTCATCGAGCCTCGTTGTGAACACCCTCCACAACATAGCGATGGTCTGGATGTTGTTCCCCGTACTATCCGACGACATGCCTTCATCGTGGATGCTCGCAATAAGGCCGTCCGCGAACGTCCCCAGCTCCACGCCCGGCATCATCTTATCTCGCATTCTCGGGAGCATCTCTAGGACGCCGTCCCGCTGAGAAGCTGTTCCGTGCCAGTTGAGCGCAAGCTTATCATCCACCGTGGCGGTGACGTTGCCGGTGTTAGTTGCGCCTGCCGTGAATGCCTCGCGCACGTAGTTCAGTTTGCGTCCCAGCCCGAACATAACGCCCCTTCCCCCTTCAGCACGTCGCTGACCCATCGCTGGTTGACTAGAACGCCTCGGGGTCGCGAGGACGAATGCCATGAACTTCTTCAGCTCTGCGTTGGACTGCCGCAGCCGCTCCCGATGTTAAGTCGCTCAGGCTTGTTGTGAACAGGCCTCAATCTCGAAGAAGTGCAACATCCATTGCCGAGGCAAGCCGCCTGAGGCAAGAGCTGAGGCGCTTGCGGGTCCCATCTGCTCCACCGGGCCCCTTTCTGAACGCCCCGGCCCCCCGGCTTCCAAATGCTCGGGCTTCAAGGGCGACCGCCACCGGGCCGACAGCAGTCGTGCGTGGTTCAGAGACAATCACTTAAATGGCCAATGCCGCCGAAACATAGAGAAGCTCTGGTCGCAACTGTACCGCCTCAAGCCCAATGAGGCCTCCAAGGGCACCGATGATTGCCCCGGTGCCAAAGGCGGGCGCGCTGCGTCGATTGTCAGGCATGGGCCCACGAGAGGATGTGGCGCAGGTGCGCCTTGGCTGGCGGCCCGTGTCCCGTCGTGGCGGTCTGCTGTACGAGCAGCTTACGGCGACCGTGGGGTCCTCAACGATCCCAGATGGGCCTTTGGTGTCGAGGAGCTAAATCCCTCTGGTGGGCTGGCGGGGGTCTTCGGAGGCGGCCTCGGTATCTGGATATAAACTGGTCCCATTGTACCTGTGCCCCCCTGTGCCGTCTCTCTCCTCCTCTCCCCTCTATCTGCCTGTCTTCCCTATATAATTCATCTACTACCCCCCTCCCCTAAGCTCCCCCCTATGCTCCTCTAGTTCCTCTGTGGCCCTCCTGTCCCCCCTCTCTGTATCTGGTTATGAACTTCTCTCTTGGAGCCTCTATCCAACGTCGGATAGTGGCCCGTTGAACTTCAACCTTGGGACTACCTTCTGTTGGGACTGAAACCTGCTCCTCAGCGCCTCTTCTGCCACCTCGGCCTTAGAGACCGGAACAATCAGGCTGTCGTGGACACTCAGGCTCGGAGTTGAGTGATGGTGCATCAAATCCAGCATGGCTGAAAACATCACCGAGCTTTCCAGCCACATCAAGTCGGCCCAGCTATAGACCCGACCATTGAGGGGCTCGCCCCAACTCTTCAGCACCGGATACTTGGTGAAAACAGCTTTCGTGATTTCGGCAGGACGATACTCGCTGAGGCCGGGATCACCATCCAGCATGTCCTTGGGCCATCTCTTGATCGGCTTGCTGTTACCGAACGTCCCCACGAACCATTGCTTCACGGCTCCTCGGTGCTCCAATCCAAGGCCCGGCAGTAAGTACGGGTCCTCGGTTAAGTCCAACTGGAGCCCGTGGAGCGACAGGAAAATGGTCAGGTAACTTCCGCTGAGGTCGATTTCCGCCACCGGCTCGCCATTGATCGTCATCTTCCGCCGCGCCTCAGAAGACATCACTTGGTAGCTCTCGGTGAAGTGTTGGCTATACAGCCGGCCTCCCTTGTTCCAATCGAAGTGAGGATCGTCACCGTTCTGGAAGATGCGGACGTAGCCATGATGCTGGCCTCCGCGCAGTATCTGTTTTGCGAAGAACTCATTCATCTCGGAGATGACATGCTCCATCCCCCCGAGCGCTGGTGTCCTCTCGAACTCCATGGGCTTTCCGGGGATGTCCGAGCTTCTGAAGAAGTTCTTGAGCTTGCGCTTCCGCAGCTCCACCGGATGCTTGGGAAGGTCGTACTCGAACTCAAAGTGGTCGAGCACAGCGCTGGGAGGCACCCCCTGCTCAGTGCAGAACGTCAGCAGCTCCGGTGTCGCACGGAAACGAGCGGCGTACTTCCCCATGTCGGAATGTTCGCCTGAGACCTTGTGTCCCGGTACGTGCTGTAAGAAGCCCAACCCTTCAAGACCGTTGTATAGCTGATCAAACGCGTGACGGCCCACCGAGGCCCCTGTGAAGGACGTCTTGTTCAACGACTTATAGACCCAACCGTTGGGCTCCTCCGCATCGTACGGACGCAAGAGGTCAGCCAAGAATGCTCCCGTGGCGTACTCCAGCTTACCCGCCGTATCCTTCCGCTTCTTTTGACGTAACCCGGCACGGAGAGTGTGTTCCTCCACCATCGACGCGAGCTTCGCGACAAGAGCTATGGCTTGCTCGGAGGTTGGGTGTGCTCGTAGCGAGGCGTATTTTGCTGCTTGCAGGAGTTCTTTGTCGATGTGGATAGGCGTCATTTTCTTCCGTTGGCGCGAGTAAGAGTTGGTTTGTCCAGCGGACGAACACGCGACAGGTCAAGGCCGGGATAGGAAATGCGGTTTACGGCGTCCGACAGTGCGGCAGCACCGAACCGCGACAACATGGCGTTAGCGCCGTAGCCCCAGCTCACCGAGGATGCCTGAGCGTGACCGATCAGAGCTTCGCGCATCTCATGATCCGCCCTGCCTCTGCGCAGCGCGTCCTTTACGGTGTGTTTGAAGCTGTGGAATACCTTGGCTTTATCCGTGACCCCTGCGGCCCGGAGATAACGGCCAAACCATTGGGACCACGCGGGCACGCCAGCGCGGCCCCGGTCGGGAGATACCGAGGGGAACAGCCACGCATCCGCGCCATCCGCCTTCCGACGCTCCTCGACATAGCTGAGGAAGCCCAAGCGGATCACTTCGGGATGTACGGGTACGACACGCTCGGATGCGTCTGTCTTGACCCGCTTGCCTCGTGCTCGCTCAGTCACGAAGTATAGCAAGGGCACTCGCGTTTCAGCGTCTACCTGCACATTAGCAGCGGTGAGGCTTCCCAATTCCGCCTGCCGTGCGCCAGAGAAGAGCGCAAGCACAGGCAACCAAAAACCAGCCGCCCCTGCTCCTAGCGCGAACTTGTGTTCTGTGAATACCGCCGCATTAAACAGCGATTGAAGCTCCGCAATCTCAAACGACGTGCGCTCGGAGCGTTCCTCTGGAAGCCTGAGTTTGCTGAATGGGTCGGTCCACTGCACCTCCTCTGGCACGAGGCCGTTATCGTTCGCCCAGATGCAAACGGACTGAACCGCACCCAGTTGCTTGTTGATGGTGGCCGCGGTGATCCTCGGCTCTTCCGGGTGCTCGCGTCCCCACTCGGCTTGCGCTGGAAGCGTTGCACGCAGCAGATCACCTTGCCTCAACCGAGGTACGTCCTGAAGCGCCTTGCGGTATTCCAGCGCGTGCTTCTTCTTGATCGCCGCTACAGGCATGTTGCCGTGAAGCTGCACAAACATGTCCACGCTGCGGCTAAACTCATCCACTGTTCGTTTGGGTCGCGCTCGGTGTCGCTTCCAACCCTCCAACGCGTCTTTCAGCGTCCCTCCGTCTGCTGTTGTCGCCGCAGCACCCGGCAACGCGAGCGGAGGGGTCTCAACTGTAATGCCCTCGTCGCGCTTCCTGATGTCCTCAAGGGCTCGCAGGTACGAATGCAGGCACGCCGTGCTTAGCCTGATGTAAGCCGGGCTGTGCTCGTCCAGCTCGATGTTGAAGGCCCACATGGCTTCCAACACATGATCCTGAACAGCGGAGATGTCGCCCATAGCAGCGGCCTCGCGCATCTCGCGCAACGTATCGATCAGTTCACCACGGTTCTCCTCGAACACCCGGCGCGGCATCCCATACTGCGGCCACTCCTCATGCGGGATTAGCGGCGGCTCCGCAGCCCCCTCAAGGCGAATGATTTCCGCCTCAATGCGCTTCCTCCCATCGCGACCACCGAAGCGAAAACGTTCATCATCCGCCATCGCCTTGGCATACACGTACTCGGACATGCGCTTGATTTCGGTGTCGTTCAGGCTGGTGCGCTTGGCCCGTGGGGCTGTGGTCGTCGCTAGGCGCGCCTTTGCCTTGGCGATGATGCGGTCAAATTCCGCCAACACAGGCTTGGCCCGTATGTTGGCCTCGCGGGGGTCCTTGGTCCCCAGTGAGCGCTTCAAGTGCTTCTGCACCGGCTTGCCGTTGTTCAGCTCACGCGCAACCGCCGCCTGAAGCCCCTTGGGTTTCTCTGGCACCGTCTTCCGGGCACAGTACGTCCCGTGTCTATCTTTGATTACACCCATCAATACGCGCACGATTAGCACCACCGCTTGTGACCACCACGCGGCAGCTAAGCGCTTGTATCTGCGTTAGTTATTGATTTCCAATGGGAACTTGTGCGACTGGCGCGCCCGGAACGATTCGAACGTCCGACCCTCAGATTCGTAGTCTGATGCTCTATCCAGCTGAGCTACGGGCGCGTGTTTCGCAAACAGCGATTGCGGGCATGACCCACATGCAGCCCCCGGCGGAGCCGGAGGGGTGCGAAAGAGCGCTTTGACTAACCGCTCTTGTCCCGGTTGGCAAGGTCCGGAGTGGCGGTATTTTGGGGCATTTCCGCTTCCCAACCGTCATTCCGGGGCGCGACGGAGTCGCGAGCCCGGAATCCATAACCACCAGTCGGGGTTATGGATTCCGGGCCTGGCCCTTCGGGCCATCCCGGAATGACAAGAATCAAAGGTGCGCGGCACTAATCAAAGGTGCGCGGCACTCGGCCTCTGGAGGCCGACTACGCCCGCGCCCGCTCGTTGCGAATGGAGAGCAGTTCCACGGGGCGGTCGGGGATGACGATCCGGAAGGTGGCGCCGATGGTGCCTTCGACCAGATGGATGTCGCCGCCATGGGCGCGGACGAGCTCGGCGGCAATCGCCAGTCCAAGGCCGCTGCCGCCGGGGCGGCCGGAGGTCTGGAACGCCTCGAACAGGTGCTCCCGGGTCCTCTCGGGCACGCCCGGGCCGGTGTCGGAGACCTCGAGAATGGCGACGGCGCCCTCGCGCTTGCCGGTAATCCGGATCTGCTGGACCCCGCCGCTCTCGCCGGATGAATGGCTTTCCAGCGCCTGGGCGGCGTTGCGGACGAGGTTGAGCAGCACGCGGAAGAGCTGATCGGGATCGGCATCGACCGCAAGCCCGCGCTCGATCGCGGCGACCCAGGCGATCGAGGCGTCGCTGGCGAGGCCCGCGGTCTCGCGCACCTCCAGCACCACCGGCTCGATCAGGAGCATGCGGCGGTCGGGCGCAGCCTCCTGAGCGCGGCCGTAGGACAGCGTCGACTGGCAGAAGGCGATGGCGCGCTCCAGCGAGCGCACGAGCTTTGGCGCGAATCGCTGCACCCGCGGGTCCGGCACGCTGGCGAGCTGGTCCGACAGCAGCTGCGCCGAGGCCAGCAGATTGCGCAAATCGTGGTTGATCTTGGAGACGGCGAGGCCGAGCGCTGCGAGCCGGCTCTTCTGATTGAGCATCGACATCAGGTCGCGCTGCATGTCCGACAATTCGCGTTCGGCGACCCCGATCTCGTCGCTGCGCTGGCTCGGCACGATGATCCGCGCCGAGCTTTCAGGGTTTTCGTGGAAGCCGACCAGGCTCGCGGTGAGCCGCCGCATCGGTCGCACGAACAGGTAATGCAGCGCGAGGTAGACCAGGCCCGCGGTCAGCACCGCGATGATCAGCGCGACCACCACGACGTTGCGGGAGAAGCGGTACATCGACTGCCGCAGTGGCAGCTCGTCGGTGACGATCTCGATGAACTGGGCACTGCCGACGCCGGGCCCGACGATGCGGATGGCCTGGTTGCCGGTCTCCAGCATCATCCGGAATGAGCCGGTGATCGCCTCCCAGGCTGTCATGTCGCGCAGGTCGATGTCGTGCTCGATGGCAGCCGGCAAATTGTCGCTGGCGAGCAGCCGGCGCTGCTGCCCCATCTTGATCGCAACCGCGCGCGCGTTGATGCTTTTCAGGATCTGGCGCGACAGCGAATCGGGGACCATGCCGAGCGGCGCCGCATCGAGCACCAGCGCCGCCGTGTTGGCCGCCGCCACGCGGTCGTTCAGCCGATTGACCCAGAAGTTGGCGATCGCAGGCACGTAGAGCAGGATCGCCGCGATCATCACCAGTGGAACGGTCAGCAGCAGCAGCTTGCCGGACAGGCCGAGCCCGCGCGGCCCGCGCAGCCGCGTCACCGGCTGGTCCGGCTGATCCAGAGCTCGATCCAGAGCTCGATCCAGATCTTGGGTCGGCTGGAGGTCTGTCGCTACCACGAGTTTCGCCCCTGCTGGCCTTGGCTGACGAAGGATGCGACCCGCCCCGGGGTCCGGTCAAATTACGGATCGCTAATCTCCCGAGGTCGGATGTAGGCGCTGATACGGCGAGTCGCTACCTCAGGGGTTTAAAACCCCGCCGAAACAGTGATATTCAAGTGATATTCCATTCGCCTGCGCGGTCCTGCGGCGTTGACGACAAGGGGACGCTCCCTTATAAGCCGGCCAAATTGTCCGCGATGACCCGGTGCGACACCGGGAGCGGCTCTCTTAGGGCCGGAAAAGGGCCCTTTTGGGCCGTAACTTCCGGACTTTATCATCAATTCTACAGGCAAATTGCCCGGTCAGCGGAGAAAAACCCGTGAAGCGGACTTATCAACCCAGCAAACTGGTGCGCAAGCGCCGTCACGGCTTCCGTGCCCGCCTCGCCACTGCCGGCGGCCGCAAGGTTCTCGCCGCCCGCCGCGCCCGCGGCCGCAAGCGTCTGAGCGCCTGACCCGGCCCCCCTTTTTGGGATTTCATCATGGATCGGCTGAGGCAGCGGGCGGATTTCCTCGCCGTTGCCAATGGCGCGCGGGTGAATAGTCCCGCGTTCGTCCTGCAAAGCCGCAGCCGCGATGACAGCGGCCCGATCCGGATCGGCTTTACCGTTACCAAAAAGAACGGCAACGCTCCCGAGCGCAATCGCATCCGGCGCCGGCTTCGCGAATTGGTGAAGCGGCTCGATCCGGTGTCGATGCAGCCCCATCATGATTATGTGCTGGTTGGCCGAAGGGACGCGCTGTCGCGTGACTTCGCGACCATGCTCGACGACCTCCGCACGGCGTTCAGGAAGCCCGCGCGGCAGGCGCCCAAGGGAACGTCGAAGGGACGCGGTCCAAGAACCGACCGCACTCGGCCCAGCCCCGCTCCCGCAGCCAGCCGCAACCCGGATTGATGACGAGACATTAGATGATGACCGACAATCGCAACACCATCCTCGCCGTCATCCTGTCGGGCCTCGTCCTGATCGCCTGGCAGTATTTCTACAACGTGCCGCAGATGGAGAAGCAGCGCGCCCAGCAGACGCAGGCCGAGCTCCAGAAGGGCGCACCGCAGCCGACCGCGTCCGCAACGCCGGGCGCGGCGCCGCAGCCCGGCAGTGCGGCGCAGCCGTCAACGACGCCGGCTGTGAACCAGCAGGCCCAGCCGGTCGTCAGCCGCGACACCGCAATTGCCGCGGCGCCACGCGTGAAGATCGAGACGCCGCGGCTTGCCGGCAGCATCTCGCTGAAGGGCGGCCGCATCGACGACCTTGCGCTGGTGCAATACCGCGAAACGGTCAATCCGAGCTCGCCGCCGATCGTCCTCTATTCGCCCTCGGGCACCGCGGAGCCCTATTACGCCGAGTTCGGCTGGGTGCCCGCGACGGGCGTGTCGGCCAAGCTGCCGGACGCCCAGACCACCTGGCAGCAGGACGGCAGCGGCAACCTGACGCCGTCGACGCCGGTGGCGCTGAAATGGGACAATGGCGAGGGCCTGACCTTCCGCCGCACCATCGCGGTCGACGACCATTATCTCTTCACAGTCAAGGACGAGGTGAGCAATGTCGGCAACGCGCCGGTCACGCTCTATCCTTTCGCACTGATCTCGCGCCACGGCACGCCGCAGGTCTCGGGCTATTACATCCTGCATGAAGGCCTGATCGGCTATCTTGGCGACCAGGGCTTGCAGGAATACGCCTACAAGAAAATCGACGAAGCCAGGCAGGTGAGCTTCAAGGCCACCAACGGCTGGCTCGGCATGACCGACAAATACTGGGCCTCGGCGCTGCTGCCCGACACCAATGCCCAGCTTCAGGCGCGTTTCTCGTCGAACCCAACCGGCAACGTCCACACCTACCAGACCGACTATCTGCTCGATCCCGTCACCGTCGCGATCGGCGGCACCGCAACGGCGAACGCGCGGCTGTTCGCCGGCGCCAAGGAAGCCGGCGTGGTCGGCATCAACTTTCCGCTCGCCGGCCTCGGCGGCTACACCAAGGAGCTCGGCCTCAACCACTTCGATCTCTTGATCGACTGGGGCTGGTTCTACTTCATCACCAAGCCGATGTTCCTGGGGCTCGACTTCTTCTACCGCTTCTTCGGCAATTTCGGCATCTCGATCCTGCTCGTGACCGTGATCGTGAAGCTCTTGTTCTTCCCGCTGGCGAACAAGTCCTACGCCTCGATGGCGAAGATGAAGTCGATCCAGCCGCAGCTTCAGGGGCTGAAAGAGCGCTATCCCGACGACAAGGTGAAGCAGCAGCAGGAGATGATGGAGATCTACCGCAAGGAGAAGATCAATCCGGTCGCCGGCTGTCTTCCCGTGGTGATCCAGATCCCCGTGTTCTTCTCGCTCTACAAGGTGCTGTTCGTCACCATCGAGATGCGGCACGCGCCCTTCTACGGCTGGATCAAGGATCTCTCCGCGCCCGATCCGACCAATCTGTTCACCCTGTTCGGGCTGATCCCGTTCGACCCGACCACGCTCCCGCTGTTCGGCCATTACCTCGCGCTCGGCATCTGGCCGATCATCATGGGCATCACGATGTGGTTCCAGATGAAGCTGAACCCGACGCCGCCGGATCCGACCCAGCAGATGATCTTCAACTGGATGCCGCTGATCTTCACCTTCATGCTGGCGGGCTTCCCGGCGGGTCTCGTGATCTACTGGGCGTGGAACAATACGCTCTCGGTGCTCCAGCAGAGCTTCATCATGCGCCGCAACGGTGTGAAGGTGGAGCTGTTCGACAATCTCAAGGCGACGTTCGCGAAGAAGGCGACGTAGTATTCCGGCGTTGCCGGGCGCAACTGCCTCCACATCGTCATGCCCGGGCTTGTCCCGGGCATCCACGTCTTGGAAGCGGGCTCCGTGGCGAGACGTGGATGGCCGGGACAAGCCCGGCCATGACGAGAGGTAGAGGCCTTCGCATGACCGACGACACCGATGCGAAGCTGATCGAAACCGGGCGAAAGCTGTTCGCCCGCGACTGGCAGTTCATCTGGGCTTCGCCCTCGATTGCGACGCTGCCGCCGATGGCGGGGCTCGAGATCGCCTTTGCCGGCCGCTCCAATGTCGGCAAGTCGAGCCTGATCAACGCGCTGACCGGCCGCAACGCGCTCGCGCGCACCTCGCACACGCCGGGCCGCACCCAGGAGCTGATCTTCTTCGAGGTCCCCGGCAAGACCGACCTGCGGCTCGTCGACATGCCCGGCTATGGCTATGCCAAGGCACCCAAGACCCAGGTCGCATCCTGGACCGACCTGATTCACAAATTCCTGCTGGGCCGCGCCTCGCTCGCGCGCGTCTACCTGCTGATCGACGCCCGCCATGGGCTGAAGGACGTCGATCATGAAATCCTGGGAACGCTCGACCGCTCGGCCGTCAGCTATCAGATCGTGCTCACCAAGGCCGACCAGGTGAAGGCATCGGAGCTTGAATCCCGCATCGCCGAGACCGGCGTTGCGCTCGCCAAGCATCCCGCCGCGTTTCCGGATGTGCTGACGACGTCATCGCGCTCCGGGGCCGGAATGGCCGAGCTGCGCGCCGCGATGGCACGGCTGCTGGAAGAGCGGAGCTCTTGATGTTGCGGCCGTTGGTCGCCCTGGCCGGCCTGATGGGCGCCGCCGGCGTCGCGCTGGCGGCAGCCTCCGCCCATGGCGGCGATGCGAGCAGGCTCGCATCCGCAAGCGCCATGCTGCTGTTTCATGCAACTGCCATCCTCGCGGCGGTCGCGCTGATCGAACGCGGACTTCTGCACGGCGGAATTGGCCTTGCGGCTGGCTTCGGCTTCGCGATCGCTGCGGCGCTGTTCGCGGGCGACCTCACCTTGCGGCAGTATGCCGGACACGCGCTATTTCCCTACGCCGCGCCGACCGGCGGAACGCTGATGATTTTGAGCTGGCTGGCGGTGACGGCAGCGGCGGTGTGGCCCAAGAGCTGAGCCGTAGCCCGGATGGAGCGAAGCGCAATCCGGGACCACCGGCGCTTTTGGCACGAGACCCGGATTTCGCTTCGCTCCATTCGGGCTACATGGCGGCATGCCAGCAACGCTTTGCGCCTCGCCCGCCAATCGGATAGAACGCGGCCCGACAGTCCCGCCAGCGAGATCCGCCTCATGACCGAAATCTCACCGCTCGACCAGGCCCGCATCCTGTCCGAAGCGCTGCCGCACATGCAGCAGTATGACGAAGAAACCATCGTCATCAAATATGGCGGCCATGCCATGGGCGACGAGGAGACGGCGAAGAACTTTGCCCGCGACATCGTGCTGCTCGAGCAGACCGCGATCAACCCGGTGGTCGTGCATGGCGGCGGGCCGCAGATCGCGACCATGCTCAAGCGCCTCGGCATCGTCTCGGAGTTCGCCGCCGGCCTGCGTATCACCGACGCCGCGACCATCGAGATCGTCGAGATGGTGCTCGCCGGCTCCATCAACAAGTCGCTGGTCGGCTACATCAACGAAGCCGGCGGCAAGGCGGTCGGCCTCTGCGGCAAGGACGGCAACATGGTCACCGCGTCGAAGGCGACGCGGACCATGGTCGACCCGGACTCTCATATCGAGAAGGTGGTCGATCTCGGCTTCGTCGGCGAGCCGGAGAAGGTCGATCTGACGCTGCTCAACCAGCTGATCGGCTACGAGCTGATCCCGGTGCTGGCGCCGCTTGCGACTTCGAAGACGGGGCAGACCTTCAACGTCAATGCCGACACCTTCGCCGGCGCCGTCGCCGGCGCGCTGAAAGCAAAACGCCTGCTGCTGCTCACCGACGTGCCGGGCGTGCTCGACAAGTCGAAGAAGCTGATCCCGCAGCTCTCGGTGAAGGACGCGCGAAAGCTGATCGCCGACGGCACCATTTCCGGCGGCATGATTCCGAAGGTCGAGACCTGCATCTACGCGCTCGAACAGGGCGTGCAGGGCGTCGTCATCATCGACGGCAAGATGCAGCACGCCGTGCTGCTCGAGCTCTTCACCAACCAGGGCACGGGGACGCTGATCCACAAGTGATGAAGAGCGGGCCAAAGAAAGCCGTCATGGCCGGGCAAGAGCGCGAAGCGCGTCTTCGCGAAGATGTCCCGGGCATCCACGTTCTTTCTTCAACGCCGAAACAAGGCGTGGATGGCCGGGAGCTTTCCGTCGGGACGCGCTTCGCGCTTTTGCCCGGCCATGACGAACCGAGAATGTGGCCGCGCCGCCGCTCGACCTCGACTCGCTTCCTGATGGCGCTGCCCGCCGCCGCGGTCTCGTTCTTCTTCTCCTCCGCACCAGCGTTCGCCGACCTCAAGATCTGCAACCGCATGTCCTATGTCGTGGAGGCCGCCATCGGCATCGATGACAAGGCGGCGACCGCTACGCGCGGCTGGTTCAGGATCGATCCCGCCACCTGCCGCGTGGTGGTGCAGGGCACGCTGTCCGCCGACCGCATCCTGCTCAACGCCCGCGCGCTCGGCGTCTATGGCGCCTCCCCGATCCCGCAGAACGGCAGCGACATGCTCTGCGTGGCGCAGGATAATTTCGTCATCGCCGCCGCGCGGCAGTGCCGCAGCGGCCAGACCCAGGCCGCCTTCACCCAGATCACGCCGACGCAGGGCGACGACGGCAACTTCACCGCTTACCTCGCCGAAGATTCCGAATATGACGACGAGCAGGCACGGCTCGCCGGCATCCAGCGGCTCCTGGTGATCGCCGGCTATGACGCCGCCCCAATCGACGGCGTCGACGGGCCGAAGACGCAGGCAGCGCTCGCAGCCTTCCTGAAGAGCCGCGGGTTGCCGTTGGACACCATGCAGTCGCCCAATCTCTTCAAGACAATGGTCGACGCGGTGCAGACGCCGTCGGCGAGCGGCCTGACCTGGTGCAACGACACGCCGCACAAGGTGATGGCGGCGGTCGCCACCGACGACGGCAAGTCGGTGACAAGCCGCGGCTGGTATCGCATCGATCCCAAGACGTGCCTGCACCCCGACGTGACCGGGCAGCCGAAGCAGATCTTCAGCTTCGCGGAAGCTATCGATGCCGACAACCGCGTTATCAAGCAGAAGGACCGGCCGCTGAACTGGGGCGGCGACAAGCAGCTTTGCACACGCGAGACCAAGTTCGAGACCAACGAGCAGACCGATTGCCCCGCGCGCGGATTTGCGGCGACGGGTTTTGGGGTGGTGGATATGTCGAGCGGCGGCAAGACGCTGCGGTTCGCGATGCCGTGATTGCTTTTGTGATGACGCAACAAACACCATCGTCGTCCCGGCGAAGGCCGGGACCCATAACCACAGGATTGGGTTTTGCGAAGAACGACGACCAGCGTGCCCCATTGATAGATCACGCGGTATGGGTCCCGGCCTTCGCCGGGACGACGGCGGAAAGTTGGGGGGCCACTCCGATAACGAATAGAGAGCCGCAATGACCTCCCCTCGCACCTTCGCCCGCATCGACACCTGGGTGTTCGACCTCGACAACACGCTCTATCCGCATCACGTCAATCTGTGGCAGCAGGTCGATGCGCGGATCGGGGAGTTCGTTTGCAATTGGCTCAACGTGACGCCTGCGGAAGCGCGCAAGATCCAGAAGGATTACTATCTGCGCTTCGGCACCACCATGCGCGGCATGATGACCCTGCATGGCGTGCGCGCCGACGACTACCTCGCCTATGTGCACAAGATCGATCATTCGCCGCTGGCGCCGAACCAGGCGCTTGGCGAAGCCATCGCAAAGCTGCCCGGGCGCAAGCTGATCCTGACCAACGGTTCGGTCGACCATGTCGATGCGGTGCTGTCGCGGCTCGGCCTCACCACGCATTTCGACGGCGTATTCGACATCATCGCGGCGGAGTTCGAACCTAAGCCGGCGCCGCAGACCTACCGGAAATTTCTCGGCGATCATACGGTCGATCCGACCCGGGCCGCGATGTTCGAGGACCTCGCCCGCAACCTCACCGTCCCGCACGAGCTCGGCATGACCACGGTGCTGGTGGTGCCCGATGGCACGAAGGAAGTGGTGCGTGAGGACTGGGAACTGGAGGGCCGGGATGCGGCCCATGTCGACCACGTCACGGATGATCTGACGGGGTTTTTGGCGGGGCTGTCGCGTTAGGCCACCGTAGCCCGGATGGAGCGAAGCGTAATCCGGGGCAACTCACCGCAGGGGAGACTTTCCCGGATTACGCTTCGCTCCATCCGGGCTACTACCTTCCCCGCTTCGCGCGCCCCGGGACGACGGTGGAGTATGCCTTGACTCCGTCCCCTCAAATCCCGAAAAAGTCCCCCAATCCGCTACAAATCCTGCCTTCCCGAGAGGAAATGCCGATGTCCCTCCAAGCCCTCGAATCCACCATCAACGGCGCCTTCGACGCGCGCGACGGCATTTCGACCTCGACCAAGGGCGAGGTGCGCGAGGCCGTGGACCAGGCGCTGGAGATTCTGGACAAGGGCGAGGCGCGCGTCGCCGAGCGCGGGGCCGATGGCAAGTGGAAGGTCAATCAATGGCTGAAGAAGGCCGTGCTGCTGTCGTTCCGTCTCAACGACATGGGCGCCATTCCGGGCGGCCCCGGCAAGGCGACCTGGTGGGACAAGGTACCCTCGAAGTTCGACGGCTGGGGCGAGAACCGGTTCCGCGACGCCGGTTTTCGCGCCGTTCCCGGCTCGATCGTGCGCCGCTCCGCCTTCATCGCCCGCAACGTCGTGCTGATGCCGTCCTTCGTCAATCTCGGCGCCTATGTCGATGAATCGACCATGATCGACACCTGGTCGACGGTCGGCTCCTGCGCGCAGATCGGCAAGCGCGTGCACATCTCCGGCGGCGTCGGCATCGGCGGCGTGCTCGAGCCGCTCCAGGCCGAGCCCGTGATCATCGAGGACGACTGCTTCATCGGCGCGCGATCCGAGGTCGCCGAGGGCGTCATCGTACGCAAGGGTGCGGTGCTGTCGATGGGCGTATTCCTGGGCGCCTCGACCAAGATCGTTGACCGCGAGACCGGCGAAATCTTCGTTGGCGAAGTGCCGGAATATTCGGTTGTGGTGCCCGGCGCGCTGCCCGGCAAGCCGATGAAGAACGGCCAGATGGGCCCGAGCACCGCCTGCGCCGTCATCGTCAAGCGCGTCGACGAACGCACGCGGTCGAAGACCAGCATCAACGAGCTGCTGCGGGATTGATCTTCTCCGTCATGACCGATGCCCTGTCCATTGCCCGCGATCTGATCCGCTGCCCTTCGGTAACCCCGGCCGATGCCGGTGCGCTGGGCGTGCTTGAAAAAGCCCTGAACGCAGCTGGCTTCACCTGCCACCGCGTGACGTTCTCCGAACCCGGCACCGCCGACGTCGACAATCTCTATGCGCGGATCGGCAGCGAAGGCCCGCACATCACCTTTGCCGGCCACACCGACGTGGTGCCGCCCGGCGACGAGAGCGCCTGGAGCGTCGGCGCGTTCTCCGGCGATGTGAAGGACGGCTTTCTGCACGGCCGCGGCGCGGTCGACATGAAGGGCGGCATCGCCTGCTCGGTTGCCGCGGTGCTGGAGCATCTCGCCACCAATGGCGGCAAGCCGCGCGCGGACGGCAACGGCTCGATCTCGTTCCTGATCACCGGCGACGAGGAAGACGTTTCCATCAACGGCACGATCAAGCTGCTGCAATGGGCCGCCGAGCGTGGCGAAAAATTCGATCATTGCGTGCTCGGCGAGCCCTCCAATGTCGAGACGCTCGGCGACACCATCAAGGTCGGCCGCCGCGGCTCGCAATCCGGCACGCTTTTCGTCGACGGCGTACAGGGTCACGTCGCCTATCCGCACCGCGCCGCCAATCCGGTGCCGGACATCTCGCGGCTGATCGTGGCGATCTCCGACGAGCCGCTCGACCACGGCAGCGCGGCGTTCCAGGCCTCCAATCTCGAATTCACCTCGGTCGACGTCGGCAACACCGCCAACAATGTCATCCCCGGCCAGGCGCGCGCAAAATTCAACATCCGCTACAACGACAACCACACCCAGGCGAGCCTGCGCGAGCTGGTCGAGATGCGGCTGACCCAAGCCTGCGGCAACCGCATCCGCGCCCGCATCGTCTGGGAGCCGTCCAACTCCAACGTGTTCGTCACCAAGCCGGGCCCGTTCACCGATCTCGCGGTGTCCGCGATCGAGGACGTGACGGGCCGCAAGCCCGAGCTGTCAACCAGCGGCGGCACCTCGGATGCGCGGTTCATCTCGAGCTATTGCCCGGTGATCGAGTTCGGCCTGGTCGGCCAGACCATGCACCAGATCGACGAGCGCGTGCCGGTGGTCGATCTGGAGCAGCTGACGAAGGTGTATCGGGGGATATTGGCAAGGTATTTTGCCTGAATCGCTACTTTACCAGGCGCTCCGCCGTCATGCCCGGGCTTGTCCCACGGCTGTCCGGTTCAGGCAAAACGGTTGCAACGAGACGCATCGACTCGTAATGAGCGCAAAATTCATTGATATGACTCACGATTTTTGCGCTCTCGTTTTAGCCGAGCGACCCGCAGCGGAGTATGCTGAGGTCCGCAATGAAGAAAATTTGCGGTGTTCTCGCGAACAACAAGTCTTCGCAGCTATGCCCCGACGCCATTAATTGACTCTAGCGACTCGCTTTTTGACGCCGAAGCCTGAACCGGACAGCCGTGGGCTTGTCCCGGGCATCCACGTTCTTTGCGCCGGCAAAGGAAGAACGTGGATGGCCGGGACAAGCCCGGCCATGACGTTGTGGTGAGAGCCCGCGCACGTCTCACTGGGTGATCGTGTCGTAGAGGTCCTTCCACTCGGGATTGTCTCTGAGTATCAGCCGCACCTTCCACTTACGCGGCCAGTGCTTGATGTTGTGCTCGCGCTGGATGGCGGTTTGGATTTCCTCGTAGCGCTCGAAATAGACAAGACGCTTCACGGCGTACTTCTTGGTAAAGCCTGCTACCAAGCCCCTCGCGATGCTCATATGTTCGCCGCACGAGATCATTCGTGACGCCGACATACAAAATGCCATTTGGCGCGCTCGCCAGGATGTACACCCATCCGCCTTGCATGGTCGCATGTTGACGCACGTGGATGGCCGGGACAAGCCCGGCCATGACGCCGGGGTCGGCCTCTCGCCTCAATAATCCACCTTCACCAGATACAGCCCGTCCGGCGGGGCGACGATGCCGCAGGCGGCGCGGTTGCGGGCCTGCAAGGCTGCGGAGAGATCGTCCGAGGTCCAGCGGCCTTCACCGACCCAGACCAGCGAACCGACCATTGAGCGGACCTGGCTGTGCAGGAACGAGCGCGCGGAGGTGAGGATCGTCACCTCGCGGCCGTCGCGCAGCACGTCGAGCTGATCGAGCGTCTTCTCCGCCGATTTGGCCTGGCACTCGGTATCGCGGAACGTCGTGAAATCGTGCTTGCCGAGCAGGCGCTGGGCGGCGGCATGCATCGCTTCCGCATCGAGCCGGCGCGGCACGCGCCAGGCGTGGCCGATGTCGAGCGCGAGATTGGCCCGGGTGTTGACGATGCGGTAGCGATAGTGGCGTTTGACCGCCGAGAACCGCGCCTCGAAGGCATCCGGCACGATCTCGGCTTCGAGCACCGCGACCGGATGCGGGCGCAAATGCGCGTTCAACCCGTCGCGAAAACGGCCCGGCGGAAACTGCTTCTCGATGTCGACATGCGCGACCTGGCCGATCGCGTGCACGCCGGCGTCGGTGCGGCCGGCGCCATGCACGCGCACATCCGCGCCGGTCATCGCTTTCACCGCAGCTTCCAACGCGCCCTGCACAGAAGGCAGCGTCTCCTGCACCTGCCAGCCGAAGAACGGCGCGCCGTCATATTCGATGATGAGCTTGTAGCGGGGCATCAGGCCAGCCGCATCGGCGGCTTCAGCGGCACGCCGCGCAGGAAATCCGCCGCCTGCATCCGCGCCTTGCCTTCGCGCTGGAGCTCGAGAATGCGGATCGCGCCGTCGCCGCAGGCGATGGTGAGCTGGTCGTCGAGCACCTCGCCCGGCGCGCCGGAGCCCTTCACCAGCTCACAGCGCAGGATTTTGACACGTGCATTCTCGCTCGCGCCGGCAAGCTCGGCCCAGGCCCCGGGAAACGGCGACAGACCATGGATGTGGCGCAGCACGTCGCGCGCGGGCTTGGTCCAGTCGACGCGCGCCTCGCTCTTGTCGATCTTGGCCGCATAGGTGACACCCTGCTCGCTCTGCTTCTTGAGCTGGAGCCCGCCGCGCCCAAGCGCCGCCATCGCGCGCACCATCAAATCGGCGCCGAGCCGGGACAGGCGATCGTGCAGGTCGGCAGCAGTCATTGTGTCGGATAGCGCCAGCCGTTCGGCCATGGCGACGTCGCCGGTATCCAGGCCGACATCCATCTTCATCACCATCACGCCGCTCTCGGCATCACCGGCCATGATGGCGCGGTTGATCGGCGCAGCACCGCGCCAGCGCGGCAACAGCGAGGCGTGCAGATTGTAGCAGCCGAGCTTTGGCGCATCGAGAATAGCCTGCGGCAGGATCATGCCGTAGGCGACGACGACCGCTGCATCCGCGTTAAACGCGCGAAACTCGTCGAGCGCTTCCGGTGACTTCAGCGTCTTCGGCGTCAGCACGGGAACGCCGAGTTTTCGCGCGGCCTCTTCTACCGGCGTCGGCTGCAATTGCAGGCCGCGCCGCCCGCCCGGCTTCGGCGCGCGGGTGTAGACGGCCACGATCTCGTGGCCGTGCGCGACGAGTTCGAGCAGTGTCGGCACGGAGAAATCGGGCGTGCCCATGAAGATGAGGCGGAGGGGCATCAACAGCACTCACTGCGTTCCCTCCCCCCTTGCGGGGGAGGGCTAGGGAGGGGGGTGCCACACGGCGCGCTCTCTCCATTTGGACGTTCGCGGCGCGCATTCTTTCTCGACGAGGGATAGACCTTTTCCTGGGCTACCCCCCTCCCCTGCCCTCCCCCGCAAGGGGGGAGGGAGTCTACTGAGCAAGCGGCGACATGATGCACTCTATAATCACTCCTCCGCGCGTTTGGCGGCTTTCTCGAACTTCTTCAGAACGCGGTCGCGCTTGAGCTTTGACAGATAGTCGACGAACAGCACGCCGTTGAGATGGTCGATCTCGTGCTGGATGCAGGTGGCATAGATGCCTTCGGCGTCCTCCTCGTGCACCTTGCCGTCGAGATCGGTGAAGCGCACGCGCACCTTGGCGGGACGTTCGACCTCCTCGTAATATTCGGGGATCGAGAGGCAGCCTTCCTCGTAGACCGACAGCTCCTCGGACGAGGCGATGATCTCCGGATTGATGAACACGCGCGGCTCCGGCGTGGTCTCGCCGTTCTCGTCGCGCTTGGCGAGGTCCATGGTGATGAGCCGCAGCGGCTGCGCGACCTGGATCGCCGCCAGCCCGATGCCGGGCGCGTCGTACATGGTCTCGAACATGTCGTCGGCAAGCCTGCGGATCTCCGGCGTGACCTTCTCGATCGGCTTGGAGACCAGACGCAGCTGCCTGTCGGGCAGGATGATGATTTCTCTGAGGGCCATGGCGGCGATTTAAGCCGCGCGCCGGATGCGGTCAATGCGGCCAGGAACTCCGTTAACGATCCGCTAACCATAAAACTTTGGGTTTCGTTAACCATAAAAATTAATGGGGCATTTACCATAAATGTTCGCTATTCGTTCGTGCGGACACGCGAATCGGCTAGAAGAACGAGCATGAACGAGATCATTTTCTTGGCTGGCGACTGGCCGGTGCGCACGGTGGACGCGCTGATCGGCTTCGGCGCGCTGGTCCTCATCCTGCTGCTGGTGATCGCCGTCGTGATCGCGCGCTCAGGGCGGCGCGGGGCGGAACTGGCGATGGCCAATGCGATCCGTGCGGACGAGCTCGAGGAGCGCCTGAGCCAGGTGCTGCACGTCCAGAGCGAGGCTTCTGGCCGGGTCGACGCCATGACCCAGACGCTCGCCGGCCGCCAGGCCGACATGGCGCGCGCGGTCAACGAGCGGCTGGATTCGGTGACCCACCGCGTCGGCCAGTCCATGGAGCACACCACCCGCAACACCATGGAGAGCCTGCGCGCGCTGCACGAGCGGCTCGGCATCATTGACAGCGCGCACAAGAACCTCACCGACCTCACCACGCAGGTCACCACCTTGCGCGACGTGCTCGCCAACAAGCAGTCGCGCGGCGCCTTCGGTCAGGCGCGGATGGAGGCGATCGTCCAGGACGGATTGCCGAAGGGCGCCTACGCGTTCCAGTTCACGCTCTCGACCGGAAAGCGGCCGGACTGCGTGGTGTTCCTGCCCGACCAGCGGCCGCTCTGCATCGACGCAAAGTTTCCGCTCGAAGCGATGACTGCGCTGCACGACGCGCGTAGCGACGAGGAGCGGCGCATTGCCACGCAACGCCTGCGCAGCGACGTGATGAAGCATGTCAGCGACATCGCCGACAAATATCTCGTCACGGGCGAGACCCAGGAGATGGCGCTGATGTTCGTGCCGTCGGAATCCGTCTACGCCGAGATCCACGACGGTTTCGACGACGTGATCCAGAAGGCCTATCGCGCCCGTGTCGTGCTGGTGTCGCCCTCGCTGCTGATGCTCGCAATCCAGGTGATGCAGCAGATCATGAAGGACGCGCGCATGCGCGACGCCGCCGACCAGATCCGCACCGAGGTGATCAAGCTCGGAGACGACCTCGGCCGCCTCAGGGACCGCGTGCTGAAACTCCAGAAGCATTTTGCCGACGCGAACGAGGACGTGCGGCAGGTGCTGATCTCCGCCGACAAGATCGAAAAACGAGCGGGACGGATCGAGGAGCTGGATTTCAGCAAGACCGACGCGCCCGAAGGCCCGCACCTGGTGGCGACCGGTGCCGCCGAGCTGTTCCCGCGCAAGCTCCAGGCGGGGGAGTAACCTGTTCGAGACTGCCGCCACAACCTCGGCTGTCGTCGCCCGGCTTGACCGGGCGACCCAGTATCCCAGAGACGCCAAATGGGAACGCGCAGCTACTACGTCTACATACTCGCTAGCAAGATCGGCGGCACCCTCTACATCGGCGTGACCAATGATCTCATCCGCCGGGTAGCGGAACACAAATCAAAGCTGATTGAGAGCTTCACAGAGCAGTACGACGTCGTCAGGCTCGTCTACTTCGAGCAGTTCGATGATCCCGAGAACGCGATCAGGCGCGAGAAGCGACTCAAGAAATGGAAGCCAGCGTGGAAGATCGCGCTGATCGAGAAAGAAAATCCGGACTGGAATGATCTTTATCCGGAGATAGCAGGTCCCCCATAACCCCTGCCTCTGGAATACTGGATCGCCCGGTCAAGCCGGGCGACGACACCTCACTTGTGGCAGCCAGAATCTGCTAACACCTCCCGCATGACCGCACCCGACGCGACCTCCCCCGCCGGCACCGAGACCCCAACCGCCTCCTGGCGCGACGGCCTTGCCGTGTACCTGCAGCCGCGGGTGCTGATCGTGCTGTTTCTCGGCTTCTCCTCCGGGCTGCCGCTGGCGCTGTCGGGGTCGACGCTGCTGGTGTGGATGCGCGAGGCCGGCGTCGATCTCGGCACCATCGGGCTGTTTGCGCTGGTCGGCACGCCCTATACGCTGAAATTCCTGTGGGCGCCGCTGGTGGATGCGCTGCATGTGCCGCTGTTCACGCGCGCGTTCGGACGGCGGCGCGGCTGGCTGCTGTTCTCGCAATTGCTGCTGATCATCGCGATCCTGCTGCTCGCGCTGACCGATCCGGCGCGCTCGCCTTTCTACGTCGCGCTCGGCGCGCTGCTGGTGGCGGCGATGTCCTCGACGCAGGACATCGTGGTCGACGCCTTCCGCGTCGAGAGCCTGCCGGAGAGCGAGCAGGCCGCCGGCATGGCCTCTTATGTCGCGGCCTACCGCATCGGCATGCTGGTCTCGACCGCGGGCGCGCTCTTCATCGTCTCCGGCTTCGAGAGCTCCGGCATTTCCCGCACATCCGCCTGGATGTGGGGCTATGTGGTGATGGCGGCGATGGTGCTGATCGGGACGATCACGGCGCTGGCCGCGACCGAGCCCGAGCAATCGGTACGGGCCGAAGCAGCGACGCAAGCCGAGACCGCGTTCGCACGCGTGTTGCATGCGGCGATCGGCGCTTTCTCGGAATTCCTGTCGCGCAAGGATGCACTCGCCGCGCTGGCCTTCGTGGTGCTGTTCAAGTTCACCGACGCGTTCTCCGGCACCATGACGGCGCCGTTCGTGATCGACCTCGGCTTCTCCCGCAATGATTATGCGGCGATCGTGAAGGGCGTTGGTCTTGCCGCGACGCTGATCGGCGGTTTTGCCGGCGGCTTTGTTGCGCGGCGTTATTCGCTCGCGACCAGCTTGTGGATCGGCGGCGTGGTGCAGGCGGTCGCCAACCTCTCCTTCTCATGGCTGGCTGTGGCCGGCACCAACCAATGGGCGCTGGCCTTCGCCATCACCTGCGAGAATTTCACCAGCGCCATCGGCACCGTGATCTTCGTCGCCTATCTCTCGGCGCTATGCCAGAACCCGCTGCACACGGCGACGCAATATGCGCTACTCACGGCGCTCGCTGCGGTCGGGCGCACGTATCTCTCGTCGGTGGCAGGCTATGTCGCCAAGGCGACCGGCTGGCCGCTGTTCTTCGTGATCTGCGTGCTGGCGGCGATCCCGAGCCTGATGCTGCTCAGTTGGCTCCAGAAGCGCGGGCATTTCGAGGCGCTGGGGCCGGTGCGGGTTTAGCCCGAAGTTTTCGCTTGGGAAGTGTGCAAGGGATTGATCCGACTCGATAAGTTGACGGTCGGTGTTTTCAATTACTGGACACGCAGCGGGTCAAGATCGAGCAGCTTGAACGCGGCCTCCTGGACGGAGGTTGGTGTGGAATGGAGCATGAAGCGATGCTTGGTGTGAAGGGGCACGCGCATCGTGTTTCGGACCAGCGTGCCGAGATGGGCGATGAGCGCATCGAAGCTCATGACGTGATGGCCGTCGGCTGATCGCTTTGTTGCCTTCTTGGCCTTCGCCGCCTCAGATGGTTCGGTCTTGGCGACGGGAGAGGTCCGTTCTCCCCGGGCGGCCTCAAGGTCGGTGTCGTGGAACAACAGCGGCGCCAAGGCTTCTCGCAGGTGCCATTCGACGTGATAGGCCAGCATGCACAGGAAGACATGGGCCCGCACGTGCTGTGCCGTCCAGTGGCGGATCGGCCGTATTTCGAGATCGATGGTTTTCATGGACCGGAAGCTGCGTTCGACTCGCGACAGGTCCTTGTAGGCCTGAACCGCCTCTGCAGCGTCGAGATGCCCAGCGGGTATGCTGGTTCGGATGACGTAGATGCCGTCGAGGCGAGCCTCTTCCTCGATCTGCTCGATCCGTCGCTGCCATGAGAGATAGCCATCGGCCACTTCGACGTCGAAGTGCTTGGCCATCTTCTTGCGGTCCAAAACCGCACCAACCGCGATGCCGATCTGGGCGGAACTGCGCAACGCAGAGTGTTTGCGCTGGACCTGCGCTTGAACGCGGGCAAGTTCGTGCTCGGTCGCGGCCAGCAGATCCTCGCGTTTGCGCGCTCGTTCGGCTGCCAGATCGCGATTGCGACAGACGATCAGCCGCTCGCCTGGGAACAGGTCAGGGGCGCTGATTTCGGCGAGATCGCGGTCATCGAACAGCGACAGCTGCAGCGGCCCGTTCTCCGCCGCCAAAGCCTGGATCGCCGGCGCGCGCAGGCAGGTGATCCAATCGACGCCCGCCGGCTTGAGATCATCGCGGATGCGTGCCGAGGTGATCATTCCCCGATCCCCGACCAACACCATACGGCTGATCCCGAAGCGATCCTTGATCTTTTGGACTTGAGAACTCAGCGTCTTCGGATCGGCCGTGTTGCCGTCGAAGACTTCAACCGCAATCGGCAGCCCCTCACGCGTACAGAGCAGCCCGTAGACAATCTGCGGCCGGTCGCCCCGGTGATCGCGGCTATGGCCATAGCGCGCCAGCGGACAGCAGCGGCCCTCAAAGTAGGACGAGCTGACGTCGTAGAGCACCAGCACGCCGTCCTGGAGATGTCGCCGCGCCAAGCCGGTCTCGATCCGCGCCTGGCGCTCGACCAGCCAATCGAGCGCCTCATAGGCCTCGCGCTCCTTCACCTTGCCCAGGCGCAGAACCGATCCGAGGCTGGAGATTGCCGTCTCCTGATCCACCGCCCGTACAAAGCCAAGCTTCGAGCGTGGCGCAATCAACCGATCAACGATCATGGCTACCAGTAATGGCGTCGCGATGCCTCATCCTTCGTCGTGCTTAAAATCAGCCGATCCAGTGCAATTCTGCGGATCGTCCCGAGCGCCGCTGCAACATGGCCGTGAGGCAGTGAGCGCTCGATTTGAATCTCGTCCGGTCCGGTGCCAATCACCGTGCCGCCCTTGAGCAGAGCCTTCAGTCCGCCAATCAAATCCACCGGCAGCTTGCTCAGATTGGCCAAGGTCCGCTTCTGCGCGCGGCCATGCTCGTCGCGATACGCCTCCCGCAACAGCACCGCAGGCGGCGAGCCTCGATTGGGAATCGTCTCGATGAACATTCCCAAATCGAATCACATCTCGACTGATTTGGGAATCCCCGTTACATGGATACAAACTGCAAACTACTCTCCGCCCATCCGCCCGAAAGGATTCGTCTTTCAGGTCAAACCAAGCGCAAACTTCGGTTTAGTCACCGCT
Organism: Bradyrhizobium sp. 186; assembly: GCF_023101685.1. NCBI lineage: Bacteria > Pseudomonadati > Pseudomonadota > Alphaproteobacteria > Hyphomicrobiales > Nitrobacteraceae > Bradyrhizobium > Bradyrhizobium sp. 186. Next base: position 9,791,005 of record NZ_CP082164.1, read on the forward strand.
CGCTGTCATGCCCCGCGAAAGCGGGGCATCCAGTATTCCAGAGACAGTTGTGATTTACCGAGAAGCCGCGGCGTACTGGGTCGCCCGGTCGAGCCGGGCGACGACACCGAATTAATCTCGCGGCCTCTCCCTACTGCTTCTTGATGATGCTCCACTTCGTGATCACGGCTTCGCTCATCTGGCCGGCATCGCTGGCGCAGGCGACTTCGTCGACCTTGACCGAGATTTCCTTGCCGGCGAACGTCTTCAACTGCGCGGCCTGCGCATCGCCATTGGGGACGAGCTGGGACGAGCTGGAAGGTCTCGGGGCCGGTCTCGAGATTGCACAGCCCGTTCGGCGGCGGCAGGCGGCGCGGCTCGGAGGTGATCTGGTAGGTCGCAACCCTCTTGCCGCCGTTCTTGACGTCGCGCACTTTCATCGCGTTCAGCTCGCCCGACAGCACGTCGCCGGTGTTGATCGGCTTGCCGGGCTTGGGCGGCGGCGGAGCCGCCTCGTCGCCCTGCTGCGCGGAGATGGCCGGTGTTGCCAGCATCGTCACCGTCGCAACCAAAGCCAGTCGAGTGGCGAATCGTTTCGTCATGTCGTCCGTTCCGTGGGGTCTGTAGGAGTGCTAGAACAGGGTCCGCTGCCGCATCGCGGCCGATAGCGTACCTTCATCGAGATAATCAAGCTCGCCGCCGACCGGCACGCCGTGGGCGAGCCGCGTGATCTTGACGTTGGCGTCCTGAAGCAGGTCGGTGATGTAATGCGCCGTGGTCTGGCCGTCGACCGTCGCATTCAGCGCCAGGATGACTTCGAGCACCTGCGCTTCATGCGCGCGCGCGACCAGCGCGTCGATGGTGAGATCCTGCGGGCCGACGCCGTCGAGCGGCGACAACGTCGCGCCGAGCACGTGGTAACGACCTTGAGTCGCATTGGCCCGCTCCAGCGCCCAGAGATCGGCGACATCGGCGACGACGACGATGATCGAGGGATCCCGTCGCGGATCGGTGCAGACCGTGCAGGGACTTTGCGTATCGATATTGCCGCAGGTCTTGCACACCTGCACCTTTTCGAGCGCGACCTGCAAGGCACCCGACAGCGGCATCATCAGCGCCTCGCGCTTCTTGATCAAATGCAAGGCCGCGCGCCGCGCGGAGCGCGGACCGAGGCCCGGCAGCCGTGCGAGAAGCTGGACCAGCCGCTCGATTTCGGGACCTGCAACCGCGCCCATTATTACTGGCCGAACAACCCCGGCGGCAGGCTGAGCCCGCCGGTAAGCGCCTGCATCTTTTCCTGCATGGCCGTCTCCGCCTTGCGGCGGGCGTCACTGAGCGCGGTGACGAGCAGGTCTTCCAGCACCTCGCGCTCTTCCGGCTTCATCAGCGAGGGGTCGATCTTGACGCCCTTCACGTCCATCTTCGCGGTCATGCGCACCGCGACGAGGCCGCCGCCGGAGGTGCCCTCGACCTCGACATTGCCGAGTTCGTCCTGCATCGCCTGCATCTTGGATTGCAGTTGCGCCGCCTGCTTCATCATGCCGAGAAAATCAGCCATCGGTGCGTGTCCTTGGAAAGATGGACTCTAAGGCGCCATGAATCGTCATCGCGCCTTAGCATATTGTTTGCGCATGATCTTATCGGAAAACCGCTTCGCACTTTTCCGGATCATGCTCCTAGAGATCGTCGCCGTCGGAACCGTCGGGCGGATCGTCACTGCCATAGTCGGCATTAATATTGGATACCGGCGCCTCGGGGGCAAGTCTGCGGACCTCGACGACCTTCGCCCCGGGGAAGCGCGATAGCACCTCCTGCACGCGCGGATCGGCCTCGGCGGTACGCGCATGCTCCTGCTTGGCGGCCTGGTTGACCGAGCGCAGCGTCGGCTGGCCCTGCTCGTTGGAGACGATCACGGTCCAGCGGCGGCCGGTCCAGAGCTCGAACTTGCGCGCGAGTTCGGTGATCATGGTCTTGGAGGCGTTCGGCTCGAGCGCGACTTCCAGCCGGCCCTCCTCGAAACGGACGAGGCGCATGTCGCCTTCGAGCGCCGCCTTGGTCATGATATCGCGCTTCTGGCCGGCGAGCGCGACAAGCTGGGTGAAGCTCGTGACGCGCAGTGCCGGCGCGGCAGTTTGCGGATCTGGCGCGGGCGCCGCCATCTGCGGCCGAGCGCCGCCCCCGAACGATGACGGCGACGAGGTTGGCGCGCGAACAGGCGCGGCGGAGGCAACCGGCGAAGCCGGCGCGCTGCGCGCTGCACTGCCGCCGCTCACGACCGGCGAACCGCCGCCGTTCTGCTCCAGCATCCTGAGCGCTTCGTCCGGCGTCGGCAGATCCGCGACATAGGCGATGCGCACCAGCACCATTTCGGCGGCAGCCGCCGGGCGCGTCGCGGCCTGCACCTCGGTGATGCCCTTGAGCAGCATCTGCCACATCCGCGACAGCACGCGCATCGAGATTTTCGAGGCAAAGTCGCGCGCGCGCAGCCGCTCGGTCTCGCCATAGGCGACGTTGTCGGCGGTCGCCGGCACGATCTTCACGCGGGTGACGAAGTTGACGAATTCCGCGAGGTCCGAGAGCACGACAATCGGATCGGCGCCGACGTCGTACTGGTCGCGGAACTCCTTGAATGCGGCGGCGATGTCGCCGCGCGCCAGCGAATCGAACAGATCGATGACGCGGGTGCGGTCGGCGAGCCCGAGCATCTGCCTGACGGCATCGGCCTTCACTGTGCCTGCCGCATGCGCGATCGCCTGGTCGAGCAGCGACAGCGAATCGCGCACGGAACCTTCGGCGGCGCGCGCGATGATGCCGAGCGCTTCCGGCTCGATCTCGACGCTTTCCTTCGCAGCGATATTGGCAAGGTGCTTCATCAGCACGTCGGCCTCGACCCGGCGGAGGTCGAAGCGCTGGCAGCGCGACAGCACGGTCACCGGAACCTTGCGGATCTCGGTGGTCGCGAACACGAATTTTGCGTGCTCCGGCGGTTCCTCCAGCGTCTTCAGGAAGGCGTTGAACGCCGCCGTCGACAGCATGTGGACTTCGTCGATGATGTAGACCTTGTAGCGGGCGCTGGCCGGCGCGTAGCGCACGCTGTCATTGATCTGGCGGACATCGTCAACGCCGGTATGCGACGCGGCGTCCATCTCCAGCACGTCCATGTGCCGGCTTTCCATGATCGCCTGGCAATGCACGCCCAGTGTCGGCATGTGGACGGTTGGCCCCTTCACCGAGCCGTCCGGCATCTCGTAGTTGAGCGCACGGGCGAGAATGCGCGCGGTAGTGGTCTTGCCGACTCCGCGGACGCCGGTGAGAATCCAAGCCTGCGGAATGCGTCCGGTTTCGAACGCATTGGAGACGGTGCGGACCACGGCCTCCTGGCCGATCAGATCGTCGAAGCTGGAGGGGCGGTATTTGCGTGCCAGCACCCGGTAGGGTGTGCCCGGCTGGGCGCCGAGCGCAAAACCGGCGTGGCTGGCGCTATCGGAATTGGAAGGGGCGCCAGCGTCGGTCATCGGTCGATCCGCAATGGAATGTCTTTCGGCCGGCTTTTGCGGAAAGGGGCGCGCTGGCGGTTTTGCCGCCGGCGCAATTCGCTCGAAAAAACAGGTAGGAGACTGACGAGCGACCCGATCCTGACCTCGTTAGGGCTGCTTCCTTCCGGACCTGACCCGGTTGGCGAGTGGCTCGTCCACCGCCAATCTCCCGGTCCCTATTTGGGGCCAAAGGGGCCGGAAAGCAAGCGGGTATCACCTTGAACGGGCTGGACTTAGCTCTGGCTTGCCCAGCATCCGGGCAATTCCCGGTCTGCCCAGCCGATAGGCTGTGCTTTCACTGCCGGGAGTGCCTTGGTATGAACACTGCCGGAACTCCATCCAACAGAAAAGCGATTGATCCCAATGGTTACACGTCGTGATGTTGCATCGATTGTCGGACTTGGCGCTATTGGCGCAGCGACCGCGGGCGCGCTGGTGTCCCCGGCCGTGGCCCAAGCGGCCGATCCGAACGAATCGACCTTTGCCCGCATCCGCCGCACCAAGAAGATGCGGATCGGCGCGGTCGGCGGCGGCGCGCCCTACTACATGAAGGACCTCGCCAGCGGCCAGTGGAAGGGCTTTTACGTCGACATCGCCAAGGCGCTTGCCGACGACATGGAGGCCGAGCTCGACATCACCGAGACCACTTGGGGCAATTCGGTGCTCGATCTCCAGGCCAACAAGATCGACATCTTCTTCGGCCTCAACCCGACCCCGAAACGCGCGCTGGTGGTCGATTTCTCGGTGCCGGTCTTCAACAACGCCTTCGGCATTCTCTGCAAGAAGGACTTCAAGCCGAAGAGCTGGGCGGAGCTGAACTCGCCCGACGTCAAGATCGCCGTCGACCAGGGTTCGTCCCACGACCAGGTCGTCAGCCGCCTGACGCCGAAGGCGCAGATCACCCGGCTGAAGAGCGCCGACGACGCCACCGCCGCGCTCCAGACCGGCCGCGTCGACGCACAGTGCCTGATCACCATGCTGTCGCTGACCGTCCTGAAGAAGAACCCCTCGCTCGGCCAGTTTGTGCTGCCGACGCCGATCTTCGCCACAACGTCGAATGCCGGCTTCCGCCGCGAGACCGACAAGACCTGGCGCGACTACGTCAACACCTGGATCGACTTCAACAAGGGCCTCGGTTTCATCCGCAACGCGATCATCACCAATATGGAGCTGGTGGGCGTGACCGAAGCGGACATTCCGCCGGGCGTGTCGCTGTAAGGTGTGATGAGTTTGGGTCGAACTCAGTCCGCGCGCTCCGCTCTGCTCCCTCTCCCGCCTGCGGGAGAGGGTTGGGGTGAGGGTAGCTCCGCAGGCGAGGCTCCCCAAGAGGATAAAACCCTCACCCGCATCGCATCTTCGATGCGATACGACCTCCCCCGCAAGCGGGGGAGGTAAAGCAAGAAAGCACGCATGTATCAGTGGGACTTCGGCATCCTCTGGAGCTATCGCTGGCTCTTCCTCAACGGGCTTGGCGTCACCGTCGGCTTCACCGTGGTCATCGTCGTGCTCGGGCTCGTCTTCGGATTGTTCGGCGCGTTCGGCACCCTGTCGCGCTTTAGAGCGGTGCGCCTGATCGCGCTCACCTTCATCGAGGCGTTCCGCTGCACGCCGATCCTGGTGCAGCTGATCTGGTTCTATTACGCGCTGCCGATTCTCGCCGGTGTCGAGATGACTCCGATCACGGCGTCGGCGCTGGCGCTCTCGCTCTATGGCGGCTCGTTCTATTCGGAGATCATCCGCGGCGGCATCGTCTCGATCGACAACGGGCAGTCGGAAGCCGGCGCCGCGCTCGGCATGACGCCGGGCCAGGCCATGCGGCGCATCGTGCTGCCGCAGGCGATCAAGCGCATGATCCCCGCGCTGATGAACCAGTCGATCATCCAGTTCAAGAACACCTCGCTGGTCTCGGTGCTGGCGGTGCCTGATCTGGTCTATCAGAGCCAGGTCGCCGCCCATGACAGCTACCGGCCGCTCGAAACCTACACGGCCGTTGCGGTCGCCTATGCGGCGATCCTGATTCCCCTGACCATCATCGTCCGCCGTGGCGAGAAGCGACTGGCGGGCAGCGAATGAGCGAGACATCCAAGATCGAGATCCGGAGCTTGCGCAAGAGTTTTGGCAGCAACGAGGTCTTGAAGAACATCAGCCTCGACGTCGCCAAGGGCGGCGTGGTGGCGCTGATCGGCCCGTCGGGCTCGGGCAAGTCGACGCTGCTTCGCTGCATCAATCTCCTGGTCGTGCCCGACGGCGGCAGTGTCCGGGTCGGCGATACGCGCTTTGCGTTCGGTGAGGGCGCGAAGCTGCCTGATGTGAAGACGCTGGCAAAATTCCGCGCCACCACCGGCATGGTGTTCCAGCACTTCAACCTGTTCCCACACATGACGACGCTGCAGAACGTGATGGAGGGCCCCGTCACGGTGCGGCGCATGGCCAAGGCGGACGCCGAGAAGCTCGCGCGCGCGCAGCTTGCCAAGGTCGGCCTTGCGGAGAAGGCCGACCAATATCCGGCGACGCTCTCGGGCGGACAGAAGCAGCGCGTCGCGATCGCGCGGGCGCTCGCCATGGAGCCGGACGTGATGCTGTTCGACGAGGCAACCTCGGCGCTCGATCCCGAGCTGGTCGGAGAGGTGCTTAGCGTCATGCAGCGGTTGGCGTCGGAGGGCATGACGATGGTGATCGTGACCCACGAAATCGCCTTCGCCCGCGAGGTCGCCGACCGCCTCATCTTCATGCGCGACGGCGTCGTCGTCGAGGAAGGTCCGGCGCGGCAGGTGATCGACAATCCGCAGCAGGCCGCGACGCGCGCCTTCCTCAGCCATTTCCACCGCACCGGCGCACTGCCGCCGGCCAACGCAGCAACGTGATGCCTGATATCAACCGTGCCTATCTCGTCACCGGCGCCGCCAGCGGCATCGGCCGCGCCACCGCAAAATTGCTCGCGGCCCCTGGCACCGCACTCCTGCTGCACACGCGGTCGAACGCAGCCGGCCTCGATGCCACCGCGGCGGAGGCCGAAGCGCAAGGTGCCGTGGTGGCAAAATGCCTCGGCGATCTCGCCGAGGAGGCCGCAGCCGCCGATGCCATCGCCGCCGCGCATGTCGCCTTCGGCGGGCTCGATGGATTGATCCTGGTTGGCGGCCATGCCCGCCGAGGCAGTGCGATCGGCACGCCAGCGGACGAATTCCGCCGCGCGATGGATGAGTCGGCACTGGCTTTCACACGGCTGGTCGAGGCCGCGCTTCCACTGTTGCGCGCAGGGCATGACGCACGGATCGTCGCGGTATCGTCCTTCGTGGCGCACGCGATCCGGCCAGAGTTCGCGCCGTTCGCGGCGACGGCAGCGAGCCGTTCCGCGCTCGAAGCGCTGGTGCGCCTCACCGCGGTCGAACTTGCCAGGGACGGCATCACCGTCAACGCGGTCGCGCCCGGCCTCATCGTCAAGGACAAGCCGAGCGAGAGCAGGCTGTCGCCCGAGCAGATCGCCGCGACCGAAGCGCTGATCCCGATGAACCGCCGCGGGCGGCCGGAGGAAGTGGCGGAAATCATCGCCTTCCTGGCGTCGCCGAAAGCGTCCTACGTCACCGGCCAGGTCTGGCACGTCAATGGAGGCCTGACATGACCGAAGCGACCGTCGAACGTATCAGGCTGTTCCTGATCGAGAGCCCGATCAAGATGGCGCGCCTCCAGGGCGTCGGCAACGTCAAGGGCACGGTCAAACGCGTGCTGATCGAGCTCACGTCGAGCGACGGCGTGATCGGCTGGGGCGAGGCGGCGCCGTGGGAGGTCTTTACGGGAACGCCGGAAGCGGCGTTCTCCGCGCTCGACATCTATTTGCGGCCGATCGTGCTCGGCAAACCCGTACGCCGCATTCGCGCGCTGATGGCCGAGCTCGACCGCGCGCTGGTCGGACACGCCGAAGCAAAAGTCGCGATCGAGATGGCGCTGCTCGACATCGTCGGGAAGTCGTCGGGGCTTTCGGTTGCCGATTTGCTCGGCGGCCGCGTGCGCGACACGATCCCACTGTCGTTCTCGATCGCCGATCCCGATTTCGCCGCCGATCTGGAGCGCATGCGGAAGATGGTTCCGGACGGAAACGTCATCTACAAGGTCAAAACCGGCGTGAAGCCGCATCGCGAGGATCTCGATCACCTCGAAGCGATCCGAAAGGAATTCGGCGACAAGGTCGACCTTCGCGTCGACTATAACCAGGCCTTAGCGCCGTTCGGCGCCATCAAGATCTTGCGCGAGGTCGAGCAGTTCGCGCCGACCTTCATCGAGCAACCGGTGCCGCGCAAATATCTCGATGTCATGGCGCAGCTCACCGCGGCGCTTGAAACGCCCGTGCTCGCCGACGAAAGCTGTTTCGACCGCCGCGACATGATGGAGGTGGTGCGCCGCGAGGCGGCGGACGCCGTGTCGATCAAGCTGATGAAGGCCGGCGGCCTGTTCGAGGCGCAGGCGATCATGGCGATCGCCGACATCGCCGGCCTGCCCGGCTATGGCGGCACGCTGTGGGAGGGCGGCATTGGCCTTGCCGCCGGCACGCAGCTGATCGCGGCGACGCCGGGCATCTCGCTCGGCTGCGAATTCTACATGCCGCATCATGTGCTGACCGAGGACGTGCTCGAAGAGCGCGTCGCCAACCGCGGCGGTCATGTCGTGGTGCCCGACGGCCCCGGCCTCGGCATCCGCGTCAGCGAAGCCTCGATCCGCGCCAATGCGCGCGTGCTGGCGGAGGCGTAAGACGTGGAAGCGTAGCCGCCAGCAGCGCCACAAACTCACTCGTCGTCCCGGGCAAGCGTAAGCGCAGACCCGGGACCCATATCCACAGGGAGGAGTTGTCGCGTAAGCGGGTAACCGCGAGTCTTCGCAAAATGTGATCCTGTGGCTATGGGTCCCGGATCGGCGCTCCGCTTGTCCGGGACGACGATCGAGTATGCAGCCGCCGCGGAGCCTTATCCTTCCCCTGGCGGACTCGGTGTCGTATGGTCCGAGCAAACAAGCCCGACCCCATCGGGCCATCCGGAAACCTTCATGCCCGATCCCGTCTGGACGCTGCACTCCCGCCTGAAAGAGGACACCATCGACATCGGCGACCTGCCGCTGTCGAAGGTGCTTGTCATCAAGGACGCGCATTATCCGTGGCTGCTGCTGGTGCCGCGGCGCACGGACGCGGTCGAGATCATCGATCTCGACGAGGTCCAGCAGGCGCAGTTGATGACCGAGATCTCGCGCGTCTCGCGCGCGCTGAAGGAGATCACCAAATGCGACAAGCTCAATGTCGCCGCTCTCGGCAATTTGGTGCCGCAGCTTCACGTCCACATCATCGCACGCCGCACCGGTGACGCCGCCTGGCCGCGGCCGGTCTGGGGCGTGATGCAACCGCTGGCGCACGATGCCACGGAGGTGCAGAATTTCATCAGCGCGCTTCGCCGCAAGATCTGGTTGGGTTGAAAGAACAAGAAATGTCAGCATTCGACTCGTTTCCGCTGGGGCAGCCGGCCTTCGTCACCAGCATCCTCGATCGCGCCGCGCATCTGCGCCGTAACGACGAAAAGCTGTTCGCGATGGAGCAGAACCCGTCGTCTCGCGCCTATGTCGTCCACCGCGACTCGCTGCTGGTGAAGCACGAGGGCGAGCGCGCACGCGCAATGCTGTCGATCGACGAAGCGCTGAAATGCGGCGCCAATCCCGGCACGATCTTCCTAGGCTTGCGCGACGGCGCCGCGGTGTTCGGCATGGGCCTGTCGCAGGCTGCCGCCGAGAAGCTGGTCGGTCGCGAGGACTACAGCCTCACCGAACTGCGCGGCATGGCGATGCAGGGCGCGATCGCGCCGCAGGAGCTCTCGGCGGTCGCGATGGCGAAGTCGATGGTGAGCTGGCACCAGCGCCACGGCTATTGCGCCAATTGCGGCACCCGCAGCGCGATGAAAGAAGGCGGCTGGAAGCGCGATTGCCCGAGCTGCAAGGCCGAGCACTTTCCGCGCACCGATCCGGTCGTGATCATGCTGGTCGCTTCGGGCGAGAAGTGCCTGCTCGGCCGCCAGAAGCAATTTCCGCCGGGCATGTATTCGTGCCTCGCCGGCTTCGTCGAGGCCGCCGAGACGATCGAGGACGCAGTGCGCCGCGAGATCCTCGAAGAGTCCGGCATCCGCTGCACCGACGTGCAGTACTACATGACCCAGCCCTGGCCCTATCCGTCGTCGCTGATGATCGGCTGTAGCGCACGCGCGCTGAACGAGGACATCGTCGTCGATCACTCGGAGCTGGAGGATGCGCGCTGGTTCACGCGCGACGAGGCAGCCCTGATGCTGATGCGGACCCATCCGGATGGGCTCGCCGGCCCGCATCCCTTCGCCATCGCCCATCATCTGCTCGGCCGCTGGGTGCACGACAAGAACGGCGCTTGAGCTGAACCGCCGATGGCTGCGTCAGGGACTGCGCCGCGCATCCTCTGCATCGGCATTCCCGTGCGCGACCTCACATTTCGCGTCGAGGCCGTGCCTGAACGCGGCAGCAAGGCCAACGCCAGCCATCTGGCGGATATCTGCGGCGGCAATGCGCTCAACGCCGCGATCGCCATCGCGCGGCTCGGCGGCCGCGTCTCGTTCGCCGGACCGATGGGCGATACCGGCGAGACATCGAGCGGTTTCCTTCTCGAGCGGATGGCCGCCGAGGGCATCGAGACCACGCATATCGTGCGCATGCCTGGTCTGACGACGCCGGTGTCGGCGATCATGATCGAGCCTTCCGGCGAACGGACGCTCACCATCTATCGCGATCCGGCTCCATGGAGCGTGAAGCTGCCTGATGCCGACGAACTGCTCACCGATTGCCAGGCAGTGCTCGTCGAGAGCCGTTGTGCTGCGTTCTGCACCGACCTCTGCGCCGAAGCACGCCGGCGCGGCGTTCCCGTCGTCGTCGGCGTCGACCGCGCGATGTTATTGCAGGACGGGCTACTCACGGCCGCATCGCATCTGCTGTTCGCCAGCGAACAGGTGCAGGAGACCGCGGGCGTGGCCGACGATGGAGAGGCATTGAAGCGCCTCGCGACGCTGACGCCGGCCTTCCTGGCCGCCACCCGCGGCCCGCGCGGCACGATCTGGCTGAACGAGGCGGGCGAACTGAAGGAGACGCCGGCCTTCCCGATCGAGGCCGTGGATACGCTCGGCGCCGGGGACGTTTTCCAAGGCGCCTTTACGCTTTGCCTCGCCGAAGGCAGCGATGTGCAGGAGGCGCTGCAATTCGCCGCGGCTGCGGCAGCGCTGAAATGCACCCGTCATGGCGGCGGCATGGCCGCCCCGCAACGCCTTGAAGTTGAAGTGTTTTTGCGAGAACGCCCGCAGCTCAGCCCGAGCCGGTCGCCGAGATTATAGGCTTGCGATAGAAGATTTTTCTCTATATGAGGGAAACAAGCCCTCATAATGGAACAAAGTTCTTCAAATGACTGACCTCGCCGTCCAGCTCCCCGAGACCAGCCGCCGCCTCGACGCCATCGATCGCAAGATCCTGATGGTGCTCCAGGACGATGCCTCTCTGTCCGTTGCCGAGATCGGCGACCGGGTCGGACTGTCCTCCACGCCCTGCTGGAAGCGCATCCAGCGCCTGGAGGCCGACGGCGTGATCCTGAAGCGGGTCGCGCTGGTCGACCAGAACAAGATCGGGCTCGGCATCTCCGTGTTCGTCTCGGTGGAAAGCTCCGACCATTCCGATGCCTGGCTCAAAAAATTCGCCGAGGCCGTCAGCGCGATGCCGGAGGTGATGGAATTCTATCGCATGGCCGGCGACGTCGATTACATGCTGCGCGTCGTGGTCGCGGACATGCAGGCCTATGACATCTTCTACAAGAAGCTGATCAGCGCCGTGCCGCTGAAGAACGTCACCTCGCGCTTCGCGATGGAGAAGATCAAGTCGGTCACCGCGCTGCCGATCCCGGCGGTGGTGGCGGCTTAAGGTTCGCGTCTCGCCACCGAGAAGGTGTCATCGCCCGGCCGGGCGATCCAGTACGCCGCGGCTCCTCCGCTCAATCGCAACCGTCTCTGGAATACTGGATCACCCGCTTTCGCGGGTGATGACGGCGGTCATGCGGCAAGCACGCGCCCGCCACCTCAGATCCTCTGATTGTACTCGCCGACTTGCGGGTGCGTGCGCAGCACGCTGTCCACCATCTCGAACATGTCGCGCATGCGCTGCTCGGAGACCGGGCTCTCGACGACAACGACGAGCTCGGGCTTGTTGGAGGAGGCGCGCACCAGGCCCCAGCTTCCATCCTCGACCGTGACGCGCACACCGTTGACGGTGACGAGATCGCGGATCGATTGTCCGCCGATCATCGCACCCTTCGCCTGCAAGCCTTCAAAGTGCTTCACCACGGCATCGATGACGCCGTATTTGACCTCGTCGGCGCAATGCGGCGACATGGTCGGCGACGACCAGGTCTTCGGCAGCGCGTCCTTCAAATCTGCCATCGATTTGCCGGGCGCGCGGTCGAGCATATCGCAGATCGCGATCGCCGAGACCAGGCCGTCGTCATAGCCGCGGCCGTACGGCTTGTTGAAGAAGAAGTGGCCCGACTTCTCGAAGCCGGCAAGCGCGCCCATCTCGTTGGTGCGGCGCTTCATGTAGGAATGGCCGGTCTTCCAATAGGCGGTCTTCGCGCCCTGCTTTTGCAGGACGGGATCGGTGACGAACAGGCCGGTCGACTTCACGTCGACGATGAACTGCGCATCCTTGTGGATCGCCGACATGTCACGCGCCAGCATCACGCCGACCTTGTCGGCAAAAATCTCCTCGCCGGTGTTGTCGACAACGCCGCAGCGGTCGCCGTCACCGTCGAAGCCCAAGCCCACATCGGCCTTGTGCTGCAGCACGGCGTCGCGGATTGCGTGCAGCATCTCCATGTCTTCCGGATTCGGATTGTATTTCGGGAAAGTGTAGTCGAGCTCGGTGTCGAGCGGGATCACTTCGCAGCCGATCGCCTCCAGCACCTGCGGCGCGAACGCACCGGCCGTGCCGTTGCCGCAGGCCGCGACGACCTTGAGCTTGCGCTTCAGCTTCGGACGGCTGGTGAGATCGGCGATGTAGCGCGCCGGATAGTTCTCGTGGAATTGGTAGGAGCCGCCTGCCTTGTTCTTGAACTCGGCGTTGAGCACGATCTGCTTCAGCCGCGTCATCTCGTCGGGGCCGAACGTCAGCGGACGGTTGGCGCCCATCTTCACGCCGGTCCAGCCATTGTCGTTGTGCGAGGCCGTGACCATGGCGCAGCAGGGCACGTCGAGGTCGAACTGCGCGAAATAGGCCATCGGCGTTACCGCAAGCCCGATGTCGTGTACCTTGCAGCCGGCGGCCATCAGGCCGGAGATCAGCGCATATTTGATCGAGGCCGAATAGCCGCGGAAATCATGGCCGGTGACGATCTCCTGGCTGACGCCGAGCTCTGTAATCAGCGCGCCCAGCCCCATGCCGAGCGCCTGTATCCCCATCAGGTTGATTTCCTTGTTGAAGAGCCAGCGTGCGTCGTATTCGCGAAAGCCGGTCGCCTTCACCATGGGCTCGGATTCGAAGGCATAGGTGTTGGGCAGCAGTACGGATTTCGGCTTGGGGAACATTGAGAAGGTCTCGTGAAAAAGAGCCAGGATTTGATGCAGCCTTAGCGAATGCCGGGCCGCAGCGGAAGGCGGGAATGGCAGCTTATGGATGATAATTGCGGCAGTTTGGCAACGGAGAAACGCTACTGGGGAAAGACCGAGACAGGGCGGCTGAGCAGGCAACCGGGCCTTGCCTAGCCGGCTCCTTGGAGACGCGCAATCTCCTCTTCGACGACCGCCCTGAGGGGTGGAAGGGCCTGTCGAACGGTCTCCCACACAAAATGTGCCGCGACATCCTCGTAGTTGTGGCGATAGACGTTGCCGGCCGCCGCCATCTGCTTCCACGTGATCGTCGGATGTCTCGCCTTCAAATCGTCCGGAAGACGGCGCGATGCTTCAGAGATAATCTCAAGGCAGCGTGTAACCGCATAGACGGACCGCAAATCCGCTTTAAAGGCATCGCGGCTGAGGCCTGCGGCGAACTCAGTCGCCAAATCGATGTGGTGCAAAATATCCTGAAGCGCCCCGTCTGTACGATCAGAAGGCATAAACGGCGTTTTCCGTCGCAGCAGGGGCGACGTATGATTTCAGGCTGTCGCGGTTGACGACGTCAACCGGTCCATCGAAAAGATTGGCGATATATTCCTTCAGTTCGACATAGTCGAAGAGCGTAATCTGCGCGTCCGGGTCAACCTCGATCATGATGTCGATATCGCTGCCGTCGTGGTTTTCATTCCGGGCCACAGAGCCGAACAACGCAGCATGCAAGACGCCCCGCTCGCGCAGGGCAGGCTCGGACTGTCGCAGGATCGCAATCGCATCGGGGCTGTTCATCGGCGGACTATAGCATGCCGGCCGCCCCGGCGGGAGGTCTCACCACGCCGCTCCAAAACCGCTTACTGCTCCAGCACCATCTGGCCGTTGGCGTATTCGAAGCGCTTCAGGCGGGACAGGAAGGAGAGGCCGAGCAGGTTCTCCGACAGCGCCTCGTCCGGCAGCACCATGGCGTCGACATCGCGCACGACAAGGCCGCCGACATCGAGCATGGCGATGCGGGCGCGGGCGGCCTTGATGGTGCCATTGGCGGTCGAGACGGTGGCATTGTACTCGCTGCGCGAGGGGCGCAGTCCAAAGCGTGCCGCCGAGGTCTCGTTGAGCGCCACCACGGAGGCACCGGTGTCGATCATGAAGCCGATGCGCTGGCCGTCGATCCGGCCTTCGGCCTGGAAATGGCCGCGGCCGTCGCGGGAAATGCTGAGGCTGCGCCCGCCGGCCGGCGCCATCGCCGCGACTGCGACCGTCGTGCGCGGTGCTAACGTCGCGGAGGCGGAGCTCATCCTGTCCGCCATCTGCGCCATGAAGGTGCCCAGCCCAATCATGATGGCCGCGAAGATCATAATGTTACGCATCACACCACTCGGAGCCGAAAGCTCGATTTCACCACGCGACGGGCCTGTCCGCGAGCGAAGCCGCGGACAGGCCCGTGTCATTTTGACGAAAAGGATGAGCGAACGGTTAATACGCCTTCGTGACTTCTCAGGTCCCGCGCGGCTTGACCCGCCGGGTCGGCAGCGCGTTCGCCGGATCCTCCGGCCAGGGATGGCGCGGGTAGCGGCCGCGCAGGTCGGAGCGAACCGCGCTGTAACTGCCGCGCCAAAAGCCGGGGAGATCGCGCGTCACCTGCACCGGGCGCTGCGCCGGAGACAGCAGCTCCAGCACCAACGGCACCTTGCCGGCGGCGATCGACGGGTGGCTGTTGAGGCCGAACAATTCCTGCAGCCGCACCGCGATGGTCGGTCCCTGCTCGGCCTCATAATCGATCGCGAGCATGGTGCCGGTCGGCGCCTCGAAATGGGTCGGCGCCTCGCGCTCGAGCCGCGCGCGCATCTCCCACGGCAACAGCACCATCAGCGCATCGGAGAGATCGCCGGCCGAGATATCCTTCAGCGCGATCTTGTCGTAGAGCGCCGGCACCAGCCAATCGTCGCTGCGCGCGGTCAGCCCGTCGTCCGACAAATCGGGCCAGCCTTCGCCCTCGGCCTTGCGCAAAAACATCACCCGGTCGCGCCATTGCCTGGCCGCTTTCGACCAGGGCAACCGGTCGAGCCCCACGGCGATCAGGCCGTCGGCGAAGATGCGTGCGGTCTCTTCCGAGGGCGACAGCGCGAGCGTGGCTTCGGACAGCGTGATCGCGTGCAGCGCGCGCTTTCGCCGCGCGCGCAGCGCCATTGCACCGCAATCGAACGACACCTCGTCGACGGTTTCGATGTGCTCGGCGAAATGCCGCTCGATATCGTCCTGCGTGATCGGCGCGGCGAGCAAAATGCGCCCGCTGGCCGCCGTCCCTGTCATCTCACCGATCGCGATGTAGGGCGCGCGGGCGAGCGACGAGGTCTGTTCGACAGCCGCGCCGCGGCCGTTGGCGAGCACGAAGCTGCCATTGCCGCGATTGCGCGCGACGCGGTCCGGGAAGGCGTAGGCGAGCATCAGGCCGGTGGAGAGATCGCTCTCCTCGGGCTTTGCCTTCTCAGATGCGGCCACCTGCGAAGCCCAGCGCCGCGCCAGGTCACGCGCACTCGACGCGCGCGGCGAGCGGTCGCGGCGGAACTGGTCGCGCCTGTGCTCGAGATCGGCGCCGTCGCCGCCGAGCCCGCGCTCGGTGAGGATGGCGGCGATCTCGGCGGCGGCTTCGCCCGCGCCTGCGCGATGCGAATCCACGATCATGCGCGCAAGCCGTGGCGGCAGCGCCAGTGCGCGCAGGCTCTTGCCCTCCGCGGTGATGCGACCGTCGCCATCGAGCGCGTTGAGCTCAGCCAAAAGGCTCTTGGCTTCCTTCCAGGCCGGCTGAGGCGGCGGGTCGAGGAACGACAGCGCCGCCGGATCGGCGACACCCCATTGCGCGAGATCGAGCACCAGCGAGGACAGATCGGCGCTGAGGATTTCCGGCTGGGTGTAGGGCGCAAGCGACGCCGTCTGCGGTTCGTCCCAGAGCCGGTAGCAGATTCCGGGCTCGGTACGTCCGGCGCGGCCGCGACGCTGATCCGCTGCGGCGCGCGAGGCACGGACGGTCTCGAGCCGCGTCAGTCCGATATCCGGCTCATAGCGCGGCACGCGGGCGAGACCGGAATCGACCACGATGCGCACGCCTTCGATCGTCAGCGAGGTCTCCGCGATCGAGGTTGCCAGCACCACCTTGCGGATACCCTTCGGGGCCGGCGCGATGGCGCGATCCTGCACGGCGGGATCGAGCGCGCCGAACAACGGCACGATCTCGATGGAAACATCCTGCACGCGCTCGGCGAGGAAATTCTGGGTACGGCGAATTTCGGTGGCCCCTGGCAGGAACGCCAGCACGGACCCCGCATCGGCGCGCAGGGCCGAGGTGATCGCATCCGCCATCTGCCGTTCCACCTGCGCGTCCGCCTTGCGGCCGAGATAGCGCGTTTCGACAGGAAACGCGCGACCCTCGCTTTCAACGACAGGCGCCTCGCCGAGCAGCTTTGCGACGCGCGCGCCATCGAGCGTTGCCGACATCACGAGGATGCGGAGATCCTCGCGCAGGCCCAATTGCGCGTCGCGCGCCAGCGCCAGGCCGAGATCGGCGTCGAGCGAGCGCTCATGGAACTCGTCGAACAGGACGGCGGCAATGCCCGAGAGCTCGGGATCGTCGAGAATCTGGCGGGTGAAGATGCCTTCCGTCACCACCTCGATGCGCGTCGCGCGCGATATCTTCGAGCCGAAGCGGACGCGATAGCCGACGGTTTCTCCGGCGCGCTGGCCGAGCGATTTTGCCATGCGATCGGCGCTGGCCCGCGCAGCGATGCGCCGCGGCTCCAGCACGATGATCTTTTTGCCGGCAGCCCAAGGCGCATCCAGCAGCGCGAGCGGCACCCGCGTGGTCTTGCCGGCGCCCGGCGGCGCTACCAGCACTGCGGCATTATGCGCCTCCAGCGTGCGCGAGAGATCGTCGAGCACGGCGTCGATCGGCAGGGGCGTGTCGAAGCTGCGGGGCAAGGCCTATCCATTCGTCATGTCCGGGCAAAAGCGCGAAGCGCGTCTTCGCACAAAAGTCCCGGGCATCCACGTCTTTAGACTAAACCGAACTTCCCCTCGGGATTTTTGTTAGAGCGTTGAGAGGATTTGAGAAGTTTGGATCGGGCTGATTTTGTAGGCATGTAAATGATGATTTTTGGCTTGCGAATGGCAGGTTTCCGTGATTCGATTCCGGCATGTTCGTCGCCCGCATTCCCAACCGCAACTCGCCGCCCGCGATCCTGTTGCGCGAGAGCTATCGCGAGGGCGACAAGATCAAGTCGCGCACGCTGGCCAACCTGTCGCATTGGCCGGATGAGAAGATCGATGCGCTGCGCCGCGTCCTGAAAGGCGAGGAGCTGGTCTCGCCGGCCGAGCAACTGCGGATCGAGCGCTCGCTGCCGCACGGCCACGTGGCCGCGGTGCTCGGCATGGCGCGCCAGCTCGGACTGCATCGCCTTGTCCCGGACAAGCCCAGACGGTTGGCCAGGCTGGCTTTGGCCTTGATCGTGGCACGGGTGATCGAACCGGCCGCCAAGCTGGCCACGGCGCGCCAGCTCAGCGAGGCGACGGCGGCGCATTCGCTGGGCGAACTGCTCGATCTCAGCGCCGTCGACGAGGACGAGCTTTACGAAGCGCTCGACCTGCTCGGCACGGCCCAACCGGGGATCGAGGCGACGCTCGCCAAGCGCCATCTGCATGACGGCTCGCTGGTGCTCTACGATCTCACCTCCAGCTATCTGGAGGGGCGACATTGCGAATTGGCGCGGCATGGTTACAGCCGCGACGGTCGTTCCGACAAGCTGCAGATCGTGTTCGGCTTGCTGTGCGCCGCCGACGGCTGCCCGGTGGCGGTGGAGGTGTTCGAAGGTAACACCGCCGACCCGAGCACGCTGGCCGCGCAAGTCGACAAACTGAAGGCCCGCTTCAAGCTGTCGCGTGTGGTACTGGTCGGCGATCGCGGCATGATCACCAGCGCCCGTATCGAAGCCGATCTGATGCCGGCCGGGCTCGATTGGATCACCGCTCTGCGGGCGCCGGCGATCCGCAAGCTCGCCGAGGACGGCGGCCCGCTGCAATTGTCGCTGTTCGACGATCGCGATATGGCCGAGATCACGTCCCCCGACTTCCCCGGCGAGCGCCTGATCGTGTGCCGCAACCCGGATCTGGCCGACGAGCGTCGGCGCAAGCGCGGCGAGTTGCTGGCGGCGACCGAGAAGGATCTCGCCCGCGTCAAGGCCGCCGTGCAGCGTCAGCGCAACCCCTTGCGCGGCGAGGATGAGATCGGTCTGAAGGTCGGCGCCGTGCTGGGCAAGCGTAAGATGGCCAAGCACTTCCACCTCGCCATCACCGACACTTCGTTCGACTTCAGTCGGATCGAGGATGCCATCGCCAACGAAGCGTCGCTCGACGGCTTCTATGTGCTACGGACCAACGTGCCGGCCGAGAACCTCGACACCGCCGCCACGGTGCGTGCCTACAAGAGCCTGGCCCAGGTCGAACGCGCCTTCCGCACCATCAAGACCGTCGAACTGGAGGTGCGCCCGATCCACCATCGCCTCGCTGGCCGCGTGCGCGCCCACGTCTTCCTCTGCATGCTCGCTTATTACATCGTCTGGCACATGCGCCGCGCGCTGGCCCCGATCCTGTTCGACGATCACGACCGCGAGGCCGCCGACGCCGCGCGCGTCTCGCCCGTCGCCAAGGCCAGAGTCTCGGCCGCGGCCAGAACCAAGGCTAATCGCAAGCACACCCACGATGGCCGGCCCGTGCACAGCTTTCGAACGCTGTTGCAGGATCTCGCCACGCTCACACGCAACATCGTTCGCATCGGTCAGGACGCCCCGGCCGCTATGCTCACAAGTCCAACCCCACTACAACAAGACGTCTTCAATCGGCTCGGCATTCCTATCGCCCCATAATGTAGGCAGACGCGCCGTCACGCCCGCTGGAATTACACGCCAGCTCAAATGCTTACGTCGCTACTCAAGGGGAAGTTCGGACTAAAAAACAGACGTGGATGGCCGGGACAAGCCCGGCCATGACGGTTTCGGTCAACAACTAATGTGTGGCGATCAGCCCTGCACCGGCGGCCGGCCGATGCTCTCGTAGACGAAACCGGCGGCAGCCATGTCTTCGGGGCGGTAGATGTTGCGGAGGTCGACGATGATCGGCTGCGTCATGGTCGCTTTCAGCCGGTCGAGATCGAGCGCGCGGAACTGCACCCATTCGGTAACGATGACCAGCGCATCGGCGCCTTGCGCGCAGGAATAGGCATCCTCGCAATAGGTGATGCTGGGCAGCTCCTGCTTGGCCTGCTCCATGCCGACCGGATCGAAGGCCTTTACCTTCGCGCCCATGTCGAGCAGGCCGGTGACCAGCGGAATCGACGGCGCATCGCGCATGTCGTCGGTGTCGGGCTTGAAGGTGAGGCCGAGCACGGCGATGGTCTTGCCGCGTAGCGAGCCGCCGAGCGCCTGACTCACTTTCCGCGCCATCGCGCGCTTGCGGTTCTCGTTGACCGCCAGCACGGATTCGACGATGCGCAAGCTGACATCATAGTCCTGCGCGATCTTGATCAGCGCCTTGGTGTCCTTCGGGAAGCAGGAGCCGCCGAAGCCCGGGCCGGCATGCAGGAATTTCGTGCCGATACGGTTGTCGAGGCCGATGCCGCGCGCGACCTCCTGCACGTTGGCGCCGACTTTCTCGGCAAGGTCGGCGATCTCGTTGATGAAGGTGATCTTGGTCGCGAGGAACGCGTTCGCGGCGTATTTGATCATCTCGGCGGTGCGGCGCTCCGTGAACATCAGCGGCGCCTGGTTCAGCGACAGCGGCCGATAGACGTCGCCCATCACCTTGCGGCCGCGCTCGTCGGAGGTGCCGACCACGACACGATCGGGATATTTGAAGTCGCGGATCGCGGCGCCCTCGCGCAGGAATTCGGGATTGGAGGCGACCACGACGTCGACTAACGGATTGGTCTCGCGGATGATGCGCTCGACCTCGTCGCCGGTGCCGACCGGAACGGTCGACTTTGTCACCACGACAGTGAAGCCGGACAGCGATTGCGCGATCTCGCGCGCGGCGGCGTAGACGTAGGAAAGATCGGCGTGACCATCACCACGACGCGACGGCGTACCGACCGCGATGAACACCGCGTCGGCATCCGCGACCGGCTTGGACAGGTCGGTGGTGAAGTCCAGCCGCTTGGCCTTGACGTTGGTCGCGACCAGCTCGTCGAGCCCGGGCTCGTAGATCGGGATCTCGCCGCGATGGAGTGCCGCGATCTTCTTCTCGTCCTTGTCGACGCAGGTGACGTCGTGACCGAAATCCGCAAAGCAGGCTCCGGACACCAGTCCCACATAGCCCGTGCCGATCATTGCGATTCGCATGAAAAAACCTGTCTGCCTTGGTTAACGAAACCCCAACTCAGGGCGTTTTAGCATTTTCCCGAGGTGAGGGAACAGTGCGCACGCAAAAACCGGCACAGGAATTGTACCGGTAAAGAAATCGTAAACCGCAAGGCGCCACACTGCCCCACGCCCGGACAGAGCCGGGCGGAACACGCCTCGAAAAGAGACACCATGGCACCAATCGGCACAATCGCTGCGAGCGGAGGCATCAAGGCCCCGGCTGCCGCGCGTGTCGACTGGATCGACTACGCCAAGGGCATCTGCATCGTCATGGTCGTGATGATGCATTCGGTGCTGGGGGTTGAACTCGCCGCCGGCGAGACCGGTTTCATGCATGTGCTGGTGGCCTTCGCAAAGCCGTTCCGGATGCCGGATTTCTTCCTGATTTCGGGCCTGTTTCTGCCGTTGGTGATCGACCGCGACTGGCGAACCTATCTCGACCGCAAGGTGGTGCATTTCGCCTATTTCTATGTCGTCTGGGTGACAATCCAGTTCGGCTTCAAGGCACCCGCATTCGCAGCCGAGACCAGCTGGCGCGACGTCGGCTTGTTGTATCTGGAATCCTTCGTCGAGCCGTTCGGCACGCTCTGGTTCATCTATCTGCTGCCGATCTTCTTCGTCGTCACAAAACTGACACGGCGAGTCCCGCCGCTCGCGATCTGGCTCGTCGCCGCAGCGCTGGAGACGGCGCGCATCGCGACCGGCTGGACCGCGATCGACGAGTTCTGCGCGCGCTTCGTCTACTTCTATTCGGGCTATTTGTTCGCACCTTACGTGTTCGCGCTGTCGGATCGCGCGCGCAACCATCCGGCGCCTGCGCTCGCGGCGCTTGCAGCGTGGGCGCTCATCAATGCGAGCGTCGTCGCGCTCGGCGCGAGTGAATGGAAGATCGTGTCGCTCGTCCTCGGCTTCGCCGGCGCTTGCGCCATCGTCACCATGGGCACGCTGCTCGCGCATGCGCACTGGCTGAACTTCTTCCGTTTCTGCGGCCGGCATTCGATCGTGATCTACCTGGCTTTCTTCCTGCCGATGGCGGCGACACGGACGCTGCTGCTGCGCACGGGCATCATTCCCGACATCGGCACGGTGTCGCTGATCGTCACCATCGCTGGCGTGATCGGCTCGCTTGCGATCTGGCAGGCCGCACTGCACCTCAATGCGCACTTCCTGTTCGAGCGGCCGGATGCATACTGGATCGCACCGAAGAAGGCCGGGGCGGTGTTGCAGGCGGCGGAGTGATCGTCGTCCCGGCGAAGGCCGGGACCCATACCGCGTGATTTATCGATGAAACGCGGTCTCAGTACCGCGGCACGATCGCTTAACTGCCGGTCTTCACAAAATTGCACCCTGTGGTTATGGGTCCCGGCCTTCGCCGGGACGACGATGAGGTGTGGGCTCCGCCAAAAATCGCCCTTCCAAGGCTGTCAAATGCCGCAAAAATTCATACATTGCGGCCATGCCCAAAACCTCCCCGAAAGCTGCCGAAAAGCCCGCATCCGCCACGCCCGTTGCCGCGAAGGCGGCCGGCAAGGGCGACCACGTCTTCCTGGTCGACGGTTCCTCCTACATCTTCCGCGCCTATCACGCGCTGCCGCCGCTGAACCGCAAATCCGACGGTTTGCAGGTCAATGCCGTGCTCGGCTTCTGCAACATGTTGTGGAAGCTGCTCCGCGATATGCCCGCGGACAACCGGCCGACCCATCTCGCGATCATCTTCGACAAGTCGGAAGTCACCTTCCGCAACAAGATCTATCCCGAATACAAGGCGCACCGACCGCCGGCGCCTGACGATCTGATCCCGCAATTCGCGCTGATCCGCGAAGCCGTGCGCGCCTTCGACCTGCCCTGCCTGGAACAGGGCGGCTTCGAGGCCGACGATCTGATCGCGACCTATGTGCGCGAGGCCTGCGAGCGCGGCGCGAGCGCGACCATCGTGTCCTCCGACAAGGACCTGATGCAGCTCGTGACCGACTGCGTCACCATGTATGACACCATGAAGGACCGCCGCATCGGCATTCCCGAGGTGATTGAAAAGTTCGGCGTGCCGCCGAACAAGGTGGTGGAGGTGCAGGCGCTGGCCGGCGATTCCACTGACAACGTGCCGGGCGTGCCCGGCATCGGCATCAAGACCGCGGCGCAACTGATCGTCGAATATGGCGACCTCGAGCAATTGCTGTTCCGCGCCGGCGAGATCAAGCAGCCCAAGCGCCGCGAAGCGCTGATCGAGAATGCCGAGAAGGCGCGGATCTCGCGGCAGCTCGTGCTGCTCGACGACAAGGTTGAGCTGGAGGTGCCGCTGGACGACCTCGCAGTCCACGAGCCCGACGCACGCAAGCTGATCGCTTTCCTGAAGGCGATGGAGTTCACGACGCTGACGCGGCGCGTCTCCGACTATTCGCAGATCGATCCAGCGAACGTGGATGCCAATCCCGGCTATGCGAGCGGCGCCAGCGTATTCTCGCCGCTGCCGCCTTCCGACGTCGTGCCCGCGCCAGGAGCCGGCGCACCGGTGCAAGCTGCGCCGGGTGAGCGCAACAAGTCGGCCGGCAAGGAGGACAAGGCCGCAAGCCTGAAGGGCGCGCCGATCTCGCTCGCCGCCGCGCGCGAAGAGGCTCTGCGAAAACTTCCGGTCGACCGCGGCAAATATCAAACGATCAAGAATCTCGCCGAGCTCAACGCTTTCATCGCGCGCATCCACGATACCGGCCATGTCGCGATCGAGATTCGCGCCAACTCCATCAATCCGATGCAGGCCGATCTTTGCGGCGTCGCGCTGGCGCTGGCGCCGAACGATGCCTGCTATGTGCCATTGGCACACAAGCAGTCCGGCGGCGGCGCGGGCCTGTTCGACGCCGGCCTCGCCGTGGATCAGGCCAAGCACGCCGATGCCATCGAAGCGCTGCGGCCGGTGCTGGAATCGGCCGGCATCCTCAAGATCGGCTTCGACGTAAAATTCACCGCCGTCATGCTGGCGCAGCACGGCATCACCCTGCGCAACACCGACGATGCGCAACTGATTTCCTATGTGCTCGATGCCGGCCGCGGCTCGCATGCGCTCGAGCAGCTCTCGGAGCGCTGGTTCGGCCACGCCATGCTGAAGGAGAGCGAGCTGCTCGGCAGCGGCAAGGGCAAGATCACATTCGACCAGGTCCCGACCGACAAGGCCGCGCCGCTGTCGGCGGAAGGCGCCGACGTGACGTTGCGGGTGTGGCGCGTACTGAAGCCGCGCCTCGTCGCCGAGCACATGACCGCAGTCTACGAAACGCTGGAACGGCCGCTGGTCTCGGTGCTCGCGCGGATGGAGCGGCGCGGCATCTCGATCGACCGCCAGGTGCTGTCGCGTCTTTCCGGTGACTTTGCCCAGACCGCGGCCCGCGTCGAAGCCGAAATCCAGCAGATCGCGGGCGAGCCGGTCAATGTCGGCAGCCCCAAGCAGATCGGCGACATCCTGTTCGGCAAGATGTCATTGCCCGGCGGCACCAAGACCAAGACCGGCGCGTGGTCGACCACCGCGCAGGTGCTCGACGAGCTCGCCGAGCAGGGCCACGACTTCCCGAAGAAAATTCTGGAGTGGCGCCAGGTCTCCAAGCTGAAATCGACCTATACCGACGCGCTGCCGACCTACGTCAATCCGCAGACCCATCGTGTGCACACCACCTACGCGCTGGCCGCGACCACCACGGGCCGGCTGTCGTCGAACGAGCCGAACCTGCAAAACATTCCGGTGCGCACCGAGGACGGCCGCAAGATCCGGCGCGCCTTCATCGCGACGCCCGGGCACAAGCTCGTCTCGGCCGACTATTCGCAGATCGAGTTGCGGCTGCTCGCCGAGATCGCCGACATTCCCGTCCTGAAGCAGGCCTTCCGCGACGGGCTCGACATTCACGCCATGACGGCGTCCGAAATGTTCGGCGTGCCGATCAAGGGCATGCCGAGCGAAATCCGGCGCCGCGCGAAAGCGATCAATTTCGGCATCATCTACGGCATCTCGGCGTTTGGACTGGCCAACCAGCTCGGCATCGCCCGCGAAGAGGCGTCAGCCTACATCAAGAAGTATTTCGAGCGCTTTCCCGGCATCCGCGCCTACATGGACGAGACCCGCGATTTCTGCCGGCAGCACGGCTATGTCACGACGCTGTTCGGCCGCAAGTGCCACTATCCAGACATCAAGGCGTCGAACGCCTCGGTACGCGCCTTTAACGAGCGCGCCGCGATCAACGCCCGGCTCCAGGGCACCGCGGCCGACATCATCCGCCGCGCCATGACGCGGGTGGAGGATGCACTCGCCGAGAAGAAGCTGTCGGCGCAGATGCTGCTCCAGGTGCATGACGAACTGATCTTCGAGGTGCCGGACGCGGAGGTCGAGGCGACGCTTCCGGTTGTACAGCACGTCATGCAGGACGCGCCGTTCCCCGCCGTGCTGCTCTCGGTGCCGCTGCATGTCGACGCCCGCGCAGCGACGAATTGGGACGAGGCGCATTGACGGCCATCTATGGCGCACCTTCGGGTGCTCGCCCCACGAACTCGTCATGCCTGGGCTTGTCCCGGGCATCCACGTCTCTCCCTGCGCGCGGTGGCGCGTGGATGGCCGGGACAAGCCCGGCCATGACGATACGGAAACGTCAGCGCTCGATATCTGCAGAGCCCATGTGCGATTACTCCGGACGGTAGAATTGTCCTCCGTGCAATTGCGCGATGGCGGCGCGATCCCGCGCATATTAGAACTGTGGCGTCCCCCGCACCGGTTTACCCATGCCCCACACATCCGCCCTGCTCGGCTTCGCCCTCGTCTGCCTCGGTCTCGTGCTCACGCCCGGGCCGAACATGATCTATCTGATCTCGCGCTCGATCACGCAGGGGCCGGCGGCCGGCATCGTCTCGCTCGGCGGCGTGGCGCTCGGCTTCGTGTTCTACATGCTGTGCGCGGCGTTCGGCATCACGGCGCTGCTGCTTGCCATTCCCTTCGCCTATGACGCGTTGCGCTTCGCCGGAGCCGGTTACCTGCTGTGGCTCGCCTGGCAGGCGGTGAAACCAGGTGGCCGCTCGCCGTTCCAGGTGAAGCAGCTCGCGATCGACAGCCCGCGCAAATTGTTCGCGATGGGGTTCGTCACCAACCTGCTCAATCCGAAGATCGCGATGCTCTATCTCGCACTGCTGCCGCAGTTCATCGATCCCGCCGCCGGCAGCGTGCTGGCGCAGTCAGTGGTGCTGGGTACGATCCAGATCGCGATCAGCGTCAGCGTCAACGCCATGATCGCACTCGCTGCCGGATCGATCGCGCTGTTCCTGACCCGCCGGCCGAGTTGGATGCTGGTGCAGCGCTGGCTGATGGGCACGGTGCTCGCCGGGCTCGCGGTGCGGATGGCGGTTGAGGCGAGGAAGGTGTGATGGTTTTCACCTCTCCCCGCTTGCGGAGAGAGGTCGGATCGCTCTTGCGATCCGGGTGAGGGGGTACAGGTCCTTCGACGATCTCGTGCGTGGAGAGGCCCCTCACCCCAACCCTCTCCCCGTAAGAACGGGGAGAGGGAGAAGCGCCCCTCAATCCAGTTTCGCCTCCATCCCCCGCTTCACCCCCGGCCGTGCCATCAGCGCCTCGTACCAGCGCTTGACGTTGGGGAAATCGGCCAGTTCTACCTTGTGGCGAGGATGGCGCCAGGCCCAGCCCAGGATGGCGAAATCGGCGACCGAGAGATCTCCGGCGACGAAGTCTCGGCCGTCGAGCCGGCGGTCCAGCACGCTGTAGAGCCGGCGCGTCTCCGCCATGTAGCGCTTCAGGCCATAGGCGCGGTCCTGCTCGTTCTCGAGCGCGATGAAATGATGCACCTGGCCCGGCATCGGCCCGAAACCGCCCATCTGCCACATCAGCCATTCGTAGACGGGAATGCGGCCAGCCAGCGATTTGGGCAGGAATTTTCCGGTCTTTTCGCCGAGATAGAGCAGGATCGCGCCGGATTCGAACAGGCTGACGGGCTTGCCGTCCGGGCCCTCGGGGTCGACGATCGCCGGAATCTTGTTGTTCGGGGAGAGCTTGAGGAACTCCGGCGCCATTTGCTCGCCCTTGCTGATGTTCACCGGGATCACCTTGTAGGGCAGCCCCATTTCCTCCAGCGCGACCGAAATCTTACGGCCGTTTGGCGTGTTCCAGGTGTGCAGCTCGATGATCATGCCTTATTTCCTTCCCCAAGAGGCTTAGGCTCCCGGCTTGAGCTCCCGGCTTGGGCTCTCGGCTTGGGCTCCCAACTACTCCAGAAGGTCGCAGCCCTACAACCGGCGGACCGGGATGGCCGACCGTCGGCCGATCCCTGTTGACTGGACCTGTCCCCTCTGGAATGTCGCGGGCGTCGCGGATAAATTCCGCCACTTCCAAAAACGCTCCCGAGGGACCGCCGTGTCGAAATCAGCCTCCCGCGCCCGCCTGTTCGAAATCATCCGCCGGCGCTCCTTCGGCCGCGGCGACGTCACGCTCGCATCGGGCCGCAAGAGCGATTTCTATTTCAACCTCAAGCCGACCATGCTGGATCCGGAGGGCGCGACACTGCTCGCCGAGCTCACCTATGAGACGCTGAAGGACGACCAGCTCGATTTCATCGGCGGGCTCGAGATGGGCGCGGTGCCGCTTGCCGGAGCGCTTGCGCAGATCTCCTGGATCAAGGGCCATCCGATCGCGGCGTTCTTCGTGCGCAAGAAGCCGAAGGAGCACGGCGCGAAGCTGGCGATCGAGGGCCTGCCCAAAGGCGAGACGCTCGAGGGCAAGCGTGTGGTGATCGTCGAGGATGTCACCACCACCGGCGGCTCGGCCATGAAGGCCGTCGAATCCGTGCGCGAGATGGGCGCCGAGGTGGTGCTGGTGCTGACCATGGTCGACCGCGAGGAAGGCGCCACCGACACGTTCGGCCAGGCCGGCCTGCCGTTCCGCTCGCTGTACAAGGCGTCGGAATTCTTGAAGAGCTAGGACGACAAAGCACTCTCCGTCGTCATGCCCGGGCTTGTCCGGCTTGTCCCGGGCATCCACGTCTTTGCCGCACCAAAGATCGTGGATGGCCGGGACAAGCCCGGCCATGACGAGGTCCCCACTTCGTTCGTGAACAGCCCCGCTCAACCCATCGTTTACCATCACGCTTTATGGTGAATCGGAAGCTGAGACGAGTTGCTCTCGGCGGTCGCGTTGCGTCGGGTGGAGTGAGCGTTGCGTACAGTCGTGTCCCATGCGCGCCGGCGGCGTCGCGCGATGCTTGTGGCCGCCACCCTTGCAGCTCCGCTGCTCGCGGCCCCTGCCCCGGTTTCGGCCGAAGGCCTGTTCGACTTCTTCTTCGGTGGCGCGCAGCAGCAACGCCCGCAGCGCGAGGTGCCGCAGGCGAACTCCTATGCTGATCCCTTCACCGGCCAGCAGAATGCCGCAACCCCACAATATGTCCCGCCGACACGCTCAGTGGCTGTCGGCGGTTCGGGCCCGGCCTTCTGCGTGCGCAGCTGTGACGGAAAATATTTTCCGCTGATGCGCGGCGTCGCGTCGCCGGCGCAGATGTGTCAGGCCTTCTGTCCTGCCAGCGCCACAAAAATCTATTTCGGCTCCAGCATCGACGGCGCCTATGCGCAGACCGGCGAGCGCTACGCCGACAGCGAGAACGCGTTTGCCTATCGCAAGGCGCTGCGCGCCGACTGCACCTGCAACGGCCGCGAGCCGGCCGGCCTCGCCCCGGTCGATCTCGCGCTGGATTCTTCGCTGAAGGCCGGCGACGTCATCGCGACCACCGACGGCCTCGTCGCCTACACCGGCATCCGCGTCGGCAACGACCAGGCCGCGGAGTTCACGCCCGTCGCCTCCTATCCCGGCCTCACCGCGCAGGTCCGCGCGCGCCTCGGCGAAATGAAAGTAGCCCCGGTGCGCGCAGAGACTGTGGCGGCGGATGCGCCGACGGCAGAGATCGTGCGTGGGGCATTTGCCCGATGTGACGGTGCCGAAGTCACAGGCGCAGAAATCGGCGAAGCGGGCGGGTTTGGACTAGCTGCTTGCTCCGTCGTTCCGGGGCATCGCGCAGCGATGAACCCGGAATGACAGCAAGCAAGTCTTCACCTCCCGATAATCACCCCGATCACATTCGGCGCCGCCAGATATTTCTCCTCGATCGCCGCGCGCGCCGCGGCACGGTTGTCCGCCGTCAGCAGGCCGCGCTTCTCGGCCAAAATCATCCAGCAGAAACCCCACCAGTCGGTCAGCATCCCCGCCTCGTCGACGAGGTCATAGCCCTGCTCGGCCGCGAAGATGCGCGCATGCGCTTCGTCCAGCGTGTCGAGAAACAGATGGTCCTCGGACGCGAACAGATCGTCGCTGACGTCGTCGATGGTGTAACCCCAGATCGACTGGCACACCGCGTTGAACTCGCGGTCGAACTGGTCGTCATCGACCGCATAACGCCGCGCCGCCTGATGCAGCCGCGACAGCGAGCGCGCAAAATCGGCAATCCGGGTGAGGGCAAATTGATCGAAGGCAATGGTGGACATGTGGTCCTCGCGAAGTCTGACAGACCCTAGATATTGTGTCGGCAACGCACCGAATCACAATGATATATCAAAGACTTGCTAAAGTGTTCTTAATTTGTTCTGATAGGCATCCAAGATTGTTGAGGAAACGTCGTCCTGGCGAAAGCCAGGACCCATTACCCCGGTCAGCGTTGCTTTTTGCGAGCTGTAGCCATGAGCGCGTGCAACTACTACATCTACAGCCTCGCAAGTCGCCATCACGGGACAATCTATATCGGTGTCACCAACGACATCTGTGCGCGGATTGAGCTGCACCGTTCGGTTAGAGGCTCCAAGTTCGTACACAGGTACGATATCTTCCGACTGGTTCATGTCGAAGTATTTGCGACACCGCAGGAAGCCATTGCGCGCGAGAAGCAGCTCAAGTTCTGGAAGCGTGACTGGAAGATTAAGCTGATCGAGGAAGAGAATCCCGACTGGAATGACCGGACGGGCCTTCTCTGACAGTTGGGGTAATGGGTCCTGGCTTGGGCCAGGACGACACCTTCCTTGTAACGCGAACTTCGGCTCAATTCGCCGCCGACATCAGCCTATCCCCGCACGCGCTCGCATAAAATTTGCCGCCGCATTGGCGCTTGATGGCGGCGCAGCGGGCGGCGGGGGACGCATTTTGCGGGACGGTAAAGCCGCAGCTCAGGCCGTCGGCGCTGCGGCCTGATTTGCCGGCGGCAAACGCAGCGCTGGAGGCGGTGATGCAGACCAGGAACAGGGCAGCAGTGGCGATTTCGAGCAGCAGTCGCATCAGCAGTCTCATGGGCATTTCCTCCACACTGCTGGCTGAATTGGCCCCTAATCTAGCACTGAATCCACGTTTCTCCGTGCTCATCCGGGTTCCCAAACCGGCCCATTCCTTGCATAAATTTACGCCAGCGCAGTGCACGGCCGCGCCGGCGATGGTTTCGGTCCGGAAGCATGACGCGTAGGGTTTAGTGATGTTCTCGCGACCAGGAAGTGACGGCCTTGCAAGATTCATCGTTCCAGCCAAATTTTCCCGCTGCCGGTCAGCCCATCGACGAACTCGCGCTGGCTGAGATCAAGGGCGCGATCCTCGCGAAGCTGCGCCTTGCCATCGGCAAGGACGCAGGCATGGCGACCAAGCACGACTGGTACCAGGCCGCGGCGCTCACGTTGCGCGACCGCATCGTGCATCGCTGGCTCAGCGCCGAGAAGCGCAGCTACGACGCGGGGCGCAAGCGCGTCTACTATCTCTCACTCGAATTCCTGATCGGCCGCCTCTTCACCGATGCGCTCAACAACATGGGCCTCTTGAAGATCTTCGAGGTCGCGCTCGGCGATCTCGGCGTCTCGCTACCTGAGCTGCGCAAATGCGAACCGGATGCCGCGCTTGGCAATGGCGGTCTCGGACGTCTCGCCGCCTGCTTCATGGAAAGCATGGCGACGCTGTCGATCCCCGCGATCGGTTACGGCATCCGCTACGATTACGGCCTGTTCCGCCAGATCATCAATCAGGGCTGGCAGCAGGAATATCCGGACGAATGGCTCGGCTTCGGCAATCCCTGGGAATTGCAGCGGCCCGAGGTGATCTACGACATCAATTTCGGCGGCGGCATCGAGCATGTCGACGACAAGGGCCGCGACCGCGCGATATGGCATCCGTCCGAGATCGTGCAGGCGATCGCCTATGATACACCGATCGTCGGCTGGCGCGGCCAGCACGTCAACGCGCTCCGCCTCTGGTCGGCGCGATCGCCCGATCCCCTGAGGCTCGAAGCCTTCAACAAGGGCGACTATGTCAGCGCCAGCGCCGAGCAGTCGCGCGCGGAAGCGATCTGCAAATTCCTCTATCCGAATGACGAGAGCCCGGCGGGCCGCGAGCTGCGCCTGCGCCAGGAATATTTCTTCGTCTCGGCCTCGCTTCAGGATCTCGTCAAGCGTCATCTCTCGTCCGACGGACAGCTCCGCAGCCTGTCGGCCAAGGTCGCGGTGCAGCTCAACGACACCCACCCGAGCCTTGCCGTCACCGAGCTGATGCGCATCCTGGTCGACCTGCACAACTTCCGCTGGGACGAGGCTTGGAAGATCACGGTTGCGACGCTGTCCTACACCAACCACACGCTCTTGCCTGAGGCGCTCGAGACCTGGCCGGTCGAGCTGTTCGAACGGCTGTTGCCGCGGCATCTCGAGATCATCTACCGCATCAACGTCCAGCATCTCGCGTTGGCCGAAGCGCGTGCGCCCGGCGACATCGACTTCCGCGCCTCGGTCTCGCTGATCGACGAGAGGAGCGGCCGCCGCGTGCGCATGGGCCAGCTCGCTTTCGTCGGCTCGCATCGCATCAACGGCGTCTCCGCGATGCATTCGGACCTGATGCGCGAGACCGTGTTCCACGATCTCAACCATCTCTATCCCGGCCGCATCACCAACAAGACCAACGGCATCACCTTCCGCCGCTGGCTGATGCTGGCAAACCCGAAGTTGACCGACCTGCTGCGCGAGGCCTGCGGCGACGCCGTGCTCGACGATCCGACGCAGCTCCGCCTGATCGAAGCGCGCGCCAGCGACGTCGAATTCCAGCGCAGGTTCCGCAGCGTCAAGCTTCACAACAAGACGGCGCTGGCGCGCCTGATCGGCGAGCGGCTCGGCATCAAGGTCGACCCCGGCGCGCTGTTCGACGTGCAGATCAAGCGCATCCACGAATACAAGCGCCAGTTGCTCAACGTCATCGAGACGGTGGCGCTGTACCAGTCGATCAAGGACGATCCCAACGGCAACTGGGTGCCGCGGGTGAAGATCTTCGCCGGCAAGGCGGCGGCGAGCTACCGCTACGCAAAACTGATCATCAAGCTGATCAACGACGTCGCCGAAATCGTCAACAACGACCCCGCGATCGGCGGCAAGCTCAAGGTCGTCTTCCTGCCCGACTACAATGTCAGCCTCGCCGAGATCATCATTCCCGCAGCCGATTTGTCCGAGCAGATCTCGACCGCCGGCATGGAGGCCTCCGGCACCGGCAACATGAAGCTGTCACTGAACGGCGCCCTCACCATCGGCACGCTCGACGGCGCCAACATCGAGATCCGCGACCATGTCGGCGCAGAGAACATCGCGATCTTCGGTATGGAGGCCGGCGACGTGATGATCCGGCGCAAGCAGGGGCTGGACGCCTCCGACGTGATCCGCAATTCGCCAAAGCTCCAGCGCGCCATCAATGCAATCGGCGCCGGCGCGTTCTCGCCCGGCGATCCCGGACGTTTTGAGTCCATCGCACACGCCTTGCGCTATCTCGACCACTACATGGTCAGCGCCGATTTCGATTCCTATTACGAGGCGCAGCGCGGTGTCGACGCGCGCTGGCAGGTTGCACCGGCCTGGACACGCGCCAGCATCCTCAATGTCGCGCGCATGGCGTGGTTCTCGTCCGACCGCACCATTCGCGAATACGCCGAGGAAATCTGGAACGTGCCGGTGCATCCGATCATGCCGCCGTTTCAGGACGCAGAGGATCTGCGCGACGCCGCGAGCTGATTTTCCACGACGTGGAATCTGCGCTACCTTAGAGGTTATTGCACAGTTTGGCAGTGGCTGTGATATGACGACCGTCATTCCGGAGCGGCTCGCAGAGCCGAACCTGGAATCTCGAGCTTCCGGGTTCGATGCTTCGCATCGCCCTGGAATGACAGACGGAAACAAAGATGCACGCCAAACTTCCGCACCCCTTCGACGACGCCACCCGCGTGACCGCCGGCGACAGCAGCTGGCAGGGGCAGACCAGCGACGACTACTGGGCCTTTGTCGGTCCGTTCGGCGGCGTGACCGCGGCGACCATCCTGCGCGCGCTGATCGATCATCCCCAGGCCGCAGGCGATCCGCTGGCGGTCACCGTCAATTACTGCGCGCCGATCGCGAAGGGACCGTTCGATCTCGACGTGCGGCTGGTGAAGGCCAACCGCTCCAGCCAGCATTGGAGCGTCGAACTGTCGCAGGGCGGCGGCGAGGTCGCGACGCTCGCCACCGCCGTGTTCGCCGAGCGCCGGCCATCCTGGGAGCACGACGTGGCGAAATATCCGGACGCCACCGCGTTCGAAAAGACGCTTGCGTTCCCCAAGATCGCGGCGTCCTGGGCCAACCAGTATGAATTCCGCTTCGTCGAGGGCGAGATGCGGATGGGCCCGCCGAAACCCGAGCTTGCCAGCACCTATTCAAAAGTCTGGATCGGCGACCGCGCGCCGCGCAAGCTCGACATGCTGTCGCTGATGTCGATGTCGGACGCCTTCTTCGGCCGTATCTTCCATGCACGGCGCGAGCTCGTGCCGTTCGGCACGGTGTCGCTGACGACGTATTTCCACACCGATGCGGAGGAGCTCGCGGCCGAAGACATCACCCGCGTGCTCGCGATCGCCGACGCAAAGATCTTCCACAAGAGCTACGGCGATCAGAACGCCGAGCTGTGGTCCCCGAACGGCCGCCTGCTCGCGACCACGACGCAGATCGCGTATTTCAAGGCGTGAGTTTACTTCCCTCTCGTGGGTCCCACAAGGGGAGAGGGTCGCTTCGCGACGCGAAGCGGGGTGAGGGGTTCTCTCCGCGCGCGAACCTCTATCGATTGAATACGCGGAGAGAACCCCTCATCCGGCGCTTCGCGCCATCTCCTCCCACAAGGGGAGAAGGGACAGCGTGCGCACCAAACAAAAAGGGCGGCCTCGCGGCCGCCCTTTTACATTTCAAGCAGAACGAAATTACTCCGCCGCGAGCTTCACGTCCGGCGCGGCCGCGCGGACCTCGGCGTCGACCTGGGCTTCGAACTTGGCAAAGTTCTTCTGGAACATGCCGACCAGCGCGCGGGCGGTCTTGTCGAACTCGTCCTTGTCCTTCCAGGTGTTGACCGGATTGAGGATCTCGCTCGGCACCCCCGGCAGCGCGGTCGGGACCGCGAAGCCGAAATATTTGTCGGTGCGGAATTCGACATTGCGCAAGGATCCGTCGAGCGCCGCGGTGAGCAGCGCGCGCGTCACCTTGATCGGCATGCGCGAGCCTGTGCCGTACTTACCGCCGGTCCAGCCGGTGTTGACCAGCCAGCAGTCGACATTGTGCTGGGCGATCAGGTCGCGCAGCATGTTGCCGTAGACGCTGGGGTCGAGCGGCAGGAACGGCGAGCCGAAGCAGGTCGAGAATTCCGGCTGCGGCTCGTTGCCGAGACCGCGCTCGGTGCCGGCAACCTTGGCGGTATAGCCGGAGAGGAAGTGATACATCGCCTGCGCCGGCGAAAGCTTTGCGATCGGCGGCAGCACGCCGAAGGCGTCGGCCGCGAGCATCACCACGTTCTTCGGCTGCGGCGCGCGGCCGGTGCGTGAGGCGTTCGGGATGAAGTCGAGCGGATAGGCCGAGCGCGTGTTCTCGGTCTTGGAGCCGTCGTCGAAATCGACAACGCGGGTGTCTTGGTCGAGCACGCAGTTCTCGAGCACCGCGCCGAAGCGCGTCGAGGCGGCGTAGATCTCGGGCTCGGCTTCCTTCGACAGCTTGATGCACTTGGCGTAGCAGCCGCCCTCGAAATTGAAGACGCCGTTCGGGCCCCAGCCGTGCTCGTCGTCGCCGATCAGCGTGCGGTTGGGATCGGCCGACAGCGTGGTCTTGCCGGTGCCGGACAGGCCGAAGAAGATCGCGGTGTCGCCCTTGGCGCCGACATTGGCCGAGCAGTGCATCGGCATCACGCCGCGCTCGGGCAGATAGTAGTTCAGCGTGGTGAACACCGACTTCTTCATCTCGCCGGCGTAGTAAGAGCCGCCGATCAGCACGATCTTGCGCGCGAAGTCGATCGCGACGACGTTCTCCGACTTGCAGCCATGGCGCTTCGGATCGGCGCGGAAGCTCGGCATGTCGATGATGGTGAGCTCAGGCGTGAAGCTCGACAGTTCGACCGCCTCGGGGCGAATCAGGAGCGTGCGGATGAACAGCGAGTGCCACGCGAGCTCGGTGAAGACGCGGGTCTTGATCCGGTAGGCCGGATCGGCGCCGCCGTAGAGATCCTGCGCGAACAGCGACTTGCCTTCGGCGTGCTTGAGGAAGTCCTGATAGAGCGTCTCGAACTGCTCTGCGGTGATCGACTGGTTGCCGGCCCACCACATCTTCTTGTCGGTGGTGGCGTCACGCACCGTGAACTTGTCCTTCGGGCTGCGGCCGGTGAACTCACCGGTGTCGGCGCAGAGCGCGCCGTCAGCCGACAGCACCGCCTCGCCCGCGGAGAGCGAATATTGGTAAAGCTGCGGTGCGCCGAGATTCCAGTGAACCTGCTTGAGATTCTTTAAGCCGAATTTGTCGGCGCCGAAGGCACCGTTGCGCACACCCGTCTCTTGCACGAAAAATCCTCCTAGAACCCGCGACACTCAGCGCGATCATGCTTTGGCGCCGCCGCGGTCACCGTGAATAATAGACCGTCCGACCTCGGTTGGGCGACCTAATACTGATGAACGCTGGCGTTGCCAAGCCGATCCCGTAGGATTTGGTTTATTCAAGGACCGCGCCAAACGTCGCGCATGTCTGCTCTGAGCAGGCGCATCAAAAAATCATGGATGATCGCGCAACCAAACGCAGGATTCGGCGTTGTCTGGGGTTGTTGCGACGCACAATCCCGGAATCCGTTCTATCGTACCGCACCTTCGCCGATGAGTGCGAACGGCGCCCACATCGCGGGATAGGCGTTGCGCGGTGATGATGCGTCGTCGAGATAAGCCAGCATCGCGCGCCGCAAGGCCTCGGCTCGACCAATTTTTGGATCGTTTTTGAGCAGATCGAAAGTCGACGTGGTCAAGCGGGTGGCAGCCTCCGAGTCCACTGCCCAATGCGATACCAGCAGCGCGCGAGCGCCGGCATAGAAGAATGATCGCGCCAGTCCGGACAGCGCTTCGGCGCCGGGCTTGTCGCCGGCGATCGTGTTGCAGGCCGACAGCACCACCCAATCCGCGTTGAGCTTGAGCTGGGCGACTTCGCTCGCGGTGAGCAGACCGTCGTCGAGCTCCGAGGGCTGATCCGGAATGGAGAGCGCGAGCGAGGGCTCGCCCACATCCTTGACGTCGCCGGCAACAAGGCCGTGGGTGGCAAAGTAGATGATGCTGTATTGAGCAAGCGCTGCACGCTTGAGCGTCGTCTCACTGGCATCGCGGCCGAGATGGATGTCGGCCTCGGCCGCGCCGACATCCCTGGCCACAGCGCTCAGCTCGTCCGCAGTGTCGGGCAGTTGCGGCAGCGCCTGCGCAAGCCGCGCGCGATCGACGCCGGCGCCGCGCCAGAAGTCAGTATAGGCAATGGTCGCAATGCTGCGCGCGGCGACCTTGCCGCCTGCGGCGCGCCGGTCTGCGGGTCCTTCTTGCGCAGGATTGAACACGGGATCGCCGAAGCCGGTCATCGGCTTGACGCCTTGGTCCTTGCGCGCGAAGGCGCGCAGCGATTTCAGGCTGACGACCGATGGCAGCACCGACACGGCCTGACGCCGCAACAGCCAGGTGGCGCTGCGATAGCCTTCGAGCTTGTCCGGAATCGCAGCTTGCGGCTTCTCCGTGACAAGCAAATGAAACGGCAATGCGGTCAGCG
Organism: Bradyrhizobium sp. 186; assembly: GCF_023101685.1. Taxonomy (NCBI): domain Bacteria; kingdom Pseudomonadati; phylum Pseudomonadota; class Alphaproteobacteria; order Hyphomicrobiales; family Nitrobacteraceae; genus Bradyrhizobium; species Bradyrhizobium sp. 186. The sequence continues at coordinate 9,827,638 of NZ_CP082164.1, forward strand.
CACCCGACGGCACCACGAGCAGGCTGCGCTTGTCCTTTGTCAGCGCCTCGACCGGGCCGAGCAGCGCGACATACAATTCGTTGGCAAGCGCAAGGTCGAACAACCCTGATTTGCCCGAGGCATCGCGCGCCTTGCCGACGTCGAGCCCCCTGCGGAAAGCAGACACCTTCTGCGCCAGCGCATCCGCGCCAAGCGGAACTTGCTTCCAATCGATGCCCTCGCGCGTGATCGCGATGACGTAGCTTTGCTTGTCGACAACGGAGTAGAGCACCATTGCCTCGTTGGCTGACAGCAGCGGATGGATGTCTTTCACCGTCAGCGGCAGCGGATTGGAGAGCGAGGCGTAGTCGGGAAACTCGACGGCGAGCGTCTTCTGCAAGCCCGCGCGCTCGTTCGCGATCGCCGCGATCCGTGCACGGCTGCGCTGTTCGGACGCGACATCACGTTGCGCTGATTGCTTCGACACCGCGGTGATGATCGCCTTGTCGAGCGCCTCGGCCTCGGCCGCCAGATCCTGATCTTTGCGCACCAGTTCGGCGAGCCGGTCGCTGCCGGCGGCGAGCCGCACTGCGAGCTTGTTCACCGCGGATGCTGCGGAGGATTGCGTTCCGCGCTGGATCGCGGCGAGCGCCTCGTCGAACGCCTTGTCATCGGGCAGCAGATATTGCTGTCGCGCGGCGAACAGGACCGGCAGCACGACGCGCAACTGCGCGCGATTGGTGGCAAGCGTCTTTTCCGCGAGCGGCAGCGCGGCCGCGTTCCGCCCGGACACGTAGAGGAAATAGGCGAGATTGCTGGTCGAGGTCGCGACATCAGGATGATCGGGCCCAAGCGCCCGCTCACGGATGACAAGCGCGCGGCGATAGAGCGGCTCGGCGTCGGATAGCGCTGCTGGTGCTCGTAAAGACCGGCGAGATTATTCAGGGAGCGTGCGACGTCGGGATGATCCGGCCCCAACACCTTCTCGCGGATCGCGAGCGACCGCTTGATCGGCGCTTCGGCCTCCGCATCGCGGTTGAGGTCGCGATCAAGCTGGCCGAGATTGTTCAGGAGCGTCGCGACCGCCGGATGCTCGGGGCCGCCAACCTTCTGGTAGATCGCAAGCGCGCGCTGAAACAGCGGCTCGGCGTCGGCATAACGCTGCTGCTTCACATAGAACGTGGCGAGATTGTTGAGGGACTGCCCGACGTCGGGATGTTCGCGCGACAACGCCTTTTCGCGAATGGCGAGCGCGCGCTTGAACAGCGGCTCGGCCTCGGCGTAACGGCTCTGCCGCTGATCGAGCGCTGCAAGATTGTTGAGCACGGGCGCGATCTCGACGCTGTCGAGGCCGGTCCCCTTCTCCATCAGCGCGATGGCGCGCTTGTAGAGCGGCTCGGCCTGATCGTCGTGGCCCTGGTCCGCGTAGATCTGCGCGAGGTTGTTGAGCGCGGCGGCGAGATCGCGGTTGTTGCTGGTCTTCTCCAGGCTCGCCACCATGGCCTGTGCCAGCGGCAGCGCTTCGGAATATTTGCCGGCGCTCTTGAGCCCATTGATCCGCGCGCTCTGCGCCGAGAGATCGCCCTTCTGGGCAAGGCCGGGCGTGGCTAGCGATGCGGTGATCGCGAGCGCCAAACCCGCGACCAGCGTCAAACGACGGCGTGTCATGAACCCTCTCGCTGCCGACCTCAGGCCATTACGGTGTTGGGTCGCAGCGACGGGCAGCGGCGTTCAAATTGTCGCGGCTGGTCCGTCTTGTAGAGTGTCTTGGCCTGCTAAAGGGTCTTGGCCCGCTAGAGTGTCTTGGCCCTAAAGTGTCTTGGCCCGCGCTTCGCCCGCTAGCCGGACCAACACCTTGCGTAGCGCCGTGCCGCTCGTCACCCGCTCCGGGAACTCCAGCCGCAGCGCGGTCTGGCCTTCCTGCATGTCGAGACCCTCGGGGTCGCAGCCGGTGCAGCGCCAATCGCCTTCGGCCGCACCGAGGAGTTTTGTTGCATAGAGGCCCATGGCGTCGCGATGGTCGGCATTCATGTGCTCGACGGCCCCTTCCTCCGCCACCAGCAAATCCTCTGCACCCGTAAGGTCCGTGAGGAACTGCTCAGGCTTGAGATCGACGATGCGGCCAAAGCCGGCGACCAGATGGGTTCCCGAGGGTCGAATCCGGAAGAAGGAAAAATCCCTAAACGAAACAAAGGCTTCCGCGGACGGATGGGCATTGAGATACCGCCGCTGAAGGAGATCCCTCTCGGCGTCAGCCTGTTCCGCCAGACCGGACAACATGATCCGGGCGCCCTCGAGGGGATCGCCTGCCGCCCGCTCGTCCAGCATCAGGGAGATCCTGGGGTCGGCGAGGGTGTTCTTGGTGTGAATGGCCAGACGCGAGATCAGCAGGATCGGCGAGCCGTCCGGGTGGCTCGCCAGATTGACCAGGGAACAATAAGGATCGCCGCTGCCGGCCATCAGCGTTGCCAGCGCGCCCTGCCGCGACCGCCTGAGCAGCGATTTGGCGAGCTTACCGGGGTCGAAATCGGGGGTCGGTTGCATCGGCTTTCTCGGTTCGGGTGGTTGCAAGGTGGGCCTTATTTCGGGTAAACGGGGATCTGGTTATGGGTCGAGATGCGGCGAATCTGCCGTGTTTCGCGGAACTTGGTCACACTTCAGCCCAGCTTGCATTGCTCGGTGACAAAGTTCGAACTCCAAGTTCGGGACCCATCTATGCGGCGCATCACTGGATTGCTCGCCGTTTCAAGCCACGATCCAAACGGAAAGCAGAAAGCAGGCTCATGCCCACAATCGCTTTGGTCGACGACGACCGCAACATTCTCACATCCGTCTCGATCGCGCTGGAAGCCGAAGGCTACCGCATCATGACTTACACCGACGGCGCCTCTGCGCTCGACGGTTTCCGCACCACCCAGCCCGATCTCGCCATCCTCGACATCAAGATGCCGCGCATGGACGGCATGGAGACGCTGCGGCGGCTGCGGCAGAAATCCGACCTGCCGGTGATCTTCCTCACCTCCAAGGACGAAGAGATCGACGAACTGTTCGGCCTCAAGATGGGCGCCGACGATTTCATCCGCAAACCGTTCTCGCAGCGCCTGCTGGTCGAGCGCGTCAAGGCAGTGCTGCGCCGCTCGGCGCCGAAGGATCCGACCGTCGCGCCGAAGGAGAACGACGCCAAGGCGCTCGATCGCGGCCTGCTGCGCATGGATCCGGAACGGCATACCTGCACCTGGAAGAACGAGCCGGTGACGCTGACCGTCACTGAATTCCTGATCCTCCAGGCGCTCGCGACCCGGCCCGGCGTGGTGAAGAGCCGCAACGCGCTGATGGACGCCGCCTATGACGACCAAGTCTATGTCGACGACCGCACCATCGACAGCCACATCAAGCGGCTGCGCAAAAAGTTCAAGGTGGTCGACAACGAGTTCGAGATGATCGAGACGCTCTATGGCGTCGGCTACCGGTTCAAGGAAGCCTGAGGCGCACGCGCCTTCACGAAAGACCAGAGCAGCACCGGTTCTGATTCCATCGGAACTGGGATGGCTCTAGGATGCGGGGACTTGATCGCACAAGCTGTCCCAACGCGGGCGTAAGCATTGCTTGACCGAACGCAGCCTGATTCAAACCAGAACGCCGAGGATGTCGCATCCGACGGCGGTCCGGATCACGTGGCCAAGGGCAAGCCGGTCGCGCAAGGCTGGCGGCCGCTGAACTGGCTGAAGCGCGCCGGGCAGTTCTTCTTCGCGCTGTCCTTCTCGAGCCTGACCCGCCGCATCGTCTCGCTCAACCTCGCGGGCCTCGTCGCGCTGGTTGCGAGCATCCTGTACCTGTCGCAGTTCCGCGCCGGCCTGATCGACGCGCGCGCACAGAGCCTGCTGGTGCAGGCCGAAATCATCGCCGGCGCGATCGCGGCGTCCGCGACCGTGCAGACCAACGCCATCACCATCGATCCCGACCGGCTGCTCGACCTCAAGCCCGGCGAGACCTATGGCGGTCCGGACGACTATTCGCCGCTGGATTTCCCGATCAATCCGGAGCGCGTGGCGCCGGTGCTGCGTACTCTGATCTCGCCGACCAAGACCCGCGCCCGCATCTACGATCCCAACGGCAGCCTGCTGCTCGACAGCCGCAACCTCGAAAACGTGCTGCGCTTCGACCTGCCGCCGCTGTCCGCCGAGAAACCCGGTGTCGTCGAGCGCGGCATGGTCGCGGTGCGCACCTGGCTGAACCGCGGCGACCTGCCGCTCTATCGCGAGCTCGGGCCCGAGAACGGCAATGGCTATGCGGAGGTCGGCGACGCGCTCCAGGGCCAGAAGCGCTCGATGGTGCGGGTCAATGCGCGCGGCGAGGTGATCGTCTCGGTCGCGGTCCCGGTGCTGCGCTCGCGCGCCATCCGCGGCGCGCTGATGCTGTCGACGCAGGGCGATGACATCGACCAGATGGTCACCGCCGAGCGCCTGGCGATCCTCAAAGTTGGCGGCGTCGCCGCCGCCGTCATGATCATGCTGTCGCTGCTGCTCGCCAGCACGATCGCAGGTCCCGTGCGCCGGCTCGCCGACAGTGCCGAGCGCGTCCGCCGCCGCATCAAGAGCCGCGTCGAGATCCCCGACTTCACCCGCCGCCGCGACGAGATCGGCCATCTCTCCGGCGCGCTGCGCGACATGACCAACGCGCTCTACAAGCGGATCGAGGCGATCGAGATGTTCGCCGCCGACGTCGCCCACGAGCTGAAGAACCCGCTGACCTCGCTGCGCTCCGCGGTCGAGACGCTGCCGCTGGCGCGCAACGAGAACAGCCGCGCCCGACTGCTCGAAGTGATCGAGCATGACGTCAAAAGACTGGACCGGCTGATCTCGGACATCTCGGATGCAAGCCGGCTCGATGCCGAGCTGCAACGGCAGGACGCGAGCCCGGTCGATCTGCGGCGCCTGCTGACGACGCTGGTGTCGGTCGCCAACGAGACAAAACTCGGTCACGACGTCGCGGTCGAGGCACGCTTCGAGGGCCGCAGCCCGAACGACAGCCTTGCGGTGCCCGGTCACGACTCCCGGCTCGGGCAAGTTGTCTCCAACCTGCTCTCCAACGCGCAGTCCTTCTCCGAGCCCGGCAGCAAGGTGCGGCTCACCTGCCACCGCGTGCGCGGAGAAATCGAGATCGTGGTCGACGACGACGGCCCCGGCATCCGCGACGACGCGCTGGAGCGCATCTTCGAGCGTTTCTACACCGACCGGCCGCACCAGGGCTTTGGTCAAAACTCCGGCCTCGGGCTGTCGATCTCCAAGCAGATCGTCGACGCCCATGGCGGGCGCATCTGGGCCGAGAATCGCACAGGCCCGCCGGACGCCGACGGGGCGCCTACGATTACCGGCGCGCACTTCGTGGTGAGGCTGCCGGCGCTATGAGCGAAGGCGGGCCCAGCGTTCATGCTTCGGCGGTGAAGGTCGGGAATCTGGCGGTGCTGATCCGCGGGCCTTCCGGCGCCGGCAAGTCGCGGCTTGCCTTCGATTTGATCATGGCGGGGCGCGCCGGCGTCGTCGAAAGCGCCGTTCTGGTCGGCGATGACCGTGTCCATCTGGCGACAGTCGGCCAGGAAATTGTAGTCCGCCCCGCCCATCCATTGGCCGGTTTGATCGAGGTCCGGGGGTTGGGAATTCGGCTCTGCGACTTCGTGGAGATTGCGACCGTGGGTCTCGTGGTCGATCTCGAAGCGGACGACGCGGAACGTCTGCCGCCTCCCGAATCCCTGAAAACAAGCATCTTCGGTGTCGAAATACCGCGAATCCCGGTCGCCCGCGGCTATTTACCCCTCCCACTGGTTGTTGCGGCCTTGACCACTACCAAGAGTTAATCTTCCGTTGACCCCTCGGGCGATTGTTTGAAGGGAAATGGTAACCATATGAACCCCACTATCGCGACCGAATAGACCGGCGCAGCTCCCCTCATCCATCCGTCTAGATTCAGGGAGATACGCAACATCCCCCCTTGCGCGGGGGCTCTGGATGGTCAAAGTGGCGCGTTCGTGCGGTGCACCAAAAGCGCCCGCGAGGAGTTTTTCCGATGATTGGTCTAGTACTTGTGACCCACGGGCGCCTTGCCGACGAATTCAAGGCAGCGCTTGAACATGTCATGGGCCCGCAAAAGCAAATCGAAGCGATCACGATCGGCGCCGAAGATGATTCCGATCTCTGTCGAAGCGACATCATAGAAGCGGTTAACCGGGTCGATTCCGGTGACGGCGTTGCGATCCTCACCGACATGTTCGGCGGCACGCCGTCCAACCTTGCAATATCCTGCATGAGCCGGCCGAAGGTCGAGGTGCTCGCGGGCATCAACCTTCCCATGCTGGTGAAGCTCGCCAAGGTGCGCGAGGAGCGTTCGCTGCCTGATGCGATCGCGATGGCCCAGGAAGCGGGCCGCAAATACGTCACCATTGCCAGCCGCGTCCTCGCCGGCAAATGAGCGACGACGCGCCGCTCGGAAACCAGACCGGGACAGGCGCGCCCGCGGGCGCGATTTCCAAAGAGCTCCTGATCATCAACAAGCGCGGCCTGCACGCCCGCGCTTCGGCCAAATTCGTCCAGGCAGTCGAGCGCTTCAATGCGCAGGTCTGGGTGACGCGCGGCGGCGAAACCGTCGGCGGCACCTCGATCATGGGCCTGATGATGCTGGCCGCAGGGCCGGGCACCACGATCACGGTGGCGGCCGCCGGCGATGATGCTGAAGCGGCGCTTGCGGCGATCACGGAACTCGTTGAGAGCAAGTTCAACGAGGAAGGGACTTGAGGCCGTAGCCTTCGCCACGCGCTCAGGTGCGCTCCCTCGCCCCGTTCTTACGGGGAGAGGGCTGGGGTGAGGGCCTCTCTCCACACGTGAGATCGTCGAGGGACCTGTACCCCCTCACCCGGATCGCAAGAGCGATCCGACCTCTCCCCGCAAGCGGGGCGAGGTGAAAAGCTCACTTCCCCGGCGGCGCGATGTAGATGTTCCAGGTCATCGACGGTCCCGCCTTGCCGTGGGTGAAGCGGCGCGTCGTCATCACGATGCGCTCGGCATTTGGCGTGGTCTCCGACACCCATTTCTCGAACGCCGGCAGGCGGCCGTCGGTCGGGTCGAACACACCGATGAAGCCGAACTTCTTGACGTCCTCGAGCGAGGTCAGACCGGAATTCCAGGCTTCGTTCGGTGTGAACGCGCCGGGATGATCGGCGCTGTAGAACACCATCGGCTGGATCGACTCCATGGTGCCGGCGACGATGGCCCAGCGCGAGGCAAAGCGCGCGTGCCAGGCCTGCGTCAGTTCGTGTGCCAGCTCCGAGCGCGCGCCATAGGTCGCCGTATTGTCGGCATTGATCGCCATCTCGCGCGCGGCGATCCAGGGCGAGGCGGCGAGTGTCGCGACGCTCAGCACCAGCCAGATCGCGGCGATGTTGAACAGCGTCGCGCTCTGCACGCGCAACGCCGGGATCGCGACCAGCGCGAGCGGCACCAGGAAGAACAGCGAGATGCCCCAATCGGTCTTCATGTAGACGCTGAAGACGAGCGCGCCGAGCGGCGGCCCGGCCGCGACGATGATCTGGATGATCCAGATGTTCAGCGCCTGCGAAAAATTGACGCCCGGATTGGCGCCGCGCGCCCAGGCGCGCGTGACGATGCGCAACGGCGCGCGCAGCAGCAGCGTGAACCACGGCGGCACCAGCGCCATCGCCAGCGCTGCGAGCGCCACCGGTAACGCCAGCAGCGAGAGATTGTGCAGGACATAGCCGAACACGAGCTGATGCACCTGACCGCTGTCCTCGATACTGTAGGTGTCGCCGGCATAGGTCAGCGGCACGAAATGCGCCTCCGCCAGCCAGACGATGTGCGGGATCATCGCCACGACAAGCGTCGCGATCGCGACCCACGGTGCCGGCGACAGCAGGAATTTCGTCCGCTCGGGATGGATCAGCGCGGCGAGCCCGATGGCGCCGATCATGGTCAGCACCCAGTATTTGGTCATCAGCGCCAGCGCGCCGGCAAGGCCAAGCCAGATGCCGGACTGCCAGCTCCGCTTCTCGAAGGCGTTGAGATAGGCGAGCACGACGAGCGGCAGCGTGACGAGCTGCAACAGGTCCGGGTTGTACTTGAAGCCCTTGAAATTGAAGATCGGGTAGAGCGCGACCATCACCACGACCAGGAACGCGCGCCTTGCATCCACCACGCGCAGCGCGACCAGCCAGCAGATCACCATGCCGACCCCGACGGTCGCCATCGCGAGCGCATAGGTCGCCCAGTCCGCCGCCGGGAACACCATGAACCAGAGGCCCGCGATCCAGCCCGACAGCGGCGGGTGCTTGCCGTAGCCGAGCAGGAATTTCTGGCCCCAGCCATAGGCTTCCGCGACGTCCATATGAACGTCCTGCGCCGCCTTCAGATTGATCAGGATGAAGGTCCAGAGCACCGCATGCAGGACGGCAAGCTGGATCACCAGCCACAGCCGGGCCTGCGGCCGGATCGCGCAGGCAACCAGCCAGGCCCGGAAGCGGCCAAAGCTCACCCGGGTCTTCGCGCGCGCTTTGGCGGATGGGATCGAGGTCGTGGACATGGGCCGTTGCGTAGCGCGTTTTCGGCTCCCGTGGAATCAGCTTGGCGTGAAGAGAGCCCCTGAAAATACAGCAATATGGTTGCCGCACGGGGATGTGAGTGGTATCCCGCGCCCATGACGACCGTCCCCATTTCCAACATCCGCAATTTCTCCATCGTCGCCCATATCGACCATGGCAAATCGACGCTGGCCGACCGCCTGATCCAGATGACCGGCGGCCTCTCCGACCGCGAAATGGCCGGCAAGGAGCAGGTGCTCGATTCCATGGACATCGAGCGCGAGCGCGGCATCACCATCAAGGCGCAGACGGTCCGCCTCACCTACCACGCCAAGGACGGCAAGGATTACATCTTCAACCTGATGGACACGCCCGGCCATGTCGACTTCGCCTACGAAGTCTCGCGGTCGCTGGCGGCGTGCGAGGGTTCCCTGCTGGTGGTCGACGCCAGCCAGGGCGTCGAGGCGCAGACGCTCGCCAACGTCTACCAGGCGCTCGACAACAATCACGAGATCGTTCCGGTCCTGAACAAGGTCGACCTTCCGGCCGCTGAGCCCGAGAAGGTCAAGCAGCAGATCGAGGACGTCATCGGCATCGATGCCTCCGACGCGGTGATGATCTCCGCCAAGACCGGCCTCGGCGTGCCCGACGTGCTCGAGGCCATCGTCACCCGCCTGCCGCCGCCGAACGGCGACCGCGCTGCGACCCTGAAGGCGCTGCTGGTCGACAGCTGGTACGACGTCTATCTCGGCGTTGTCGTGCTGATCCGCGTCGTCGACGGCGTGATGAAGAAGGGCAGCCGCGTCCGCATGATGGGCACGGGTGCGGCCTATGACGTCGAGCGCGTCGGCTTCTTCACGCCGAAGATGACGCAGGTCGACGAACTCGGGCCGGGCGAAATCGGCTTCATCACCGCCGCGATCAAGGAAGTCGCCGACACCCGCGTCGGCGACACCATCACCGACGACCGTAAGCCGATCACCGAAATGCTGCCGGGCTTCAAGCCGGCGATCCCCGTGGTGTTCTGCGGCCTGTTCCCGGTCGACGCCGACGACTTCGAGACGCTGCGCGCCGCGATGGGCAAGCTGCGTCTCAACGATGCCAGCTTCTCGTTCGAGATGGAGACCTCCGCTGCGCTCGGCTTCGGCTTCCGCTGCGGCTTCCTCGGGCTGTTGCACCTGGAGATCATCCAGGAGCGGCTGTCGCGCGAATTCGACCTCAATTTGATCGCGACCGCGCCGAGCGTGATCTACAAGATGAAGCTCAACGACGGCACCGAGATCGAGATCCACAATCCCGTCGACATGCCCGACGTGGTCAAGATCGCCGAGATCCAGGAACCCTGGATCGAAGCGACGATCCTCACACCCGACGAGTATCTCGGCAGCGTCTTGAAGCTGTGCCAGGACCGGCGCGGCTCGCAGAAGGAGCTGACCTATGTCGGCTCCCGCGCGATGGTGAAATACGATTTGCCGCTCAACGAAGTGGTGTTCGATTTCTACGACCGCCTGAAGTCGGTCTCCAAGGGCTACGCCTCGTTCGACTATCATCTGACCGACTACAAGCCGGCCGATCTCGTCAAGATGCAGATCCTGGTCAACAACGAACCGGTCGATGCGCTCTCGATGCTGGTGCATCGGACCCGCGCCGAAGGCCGCGGCCGCGCCATGGTCGAGCGGATGAAGGAGCTGATCCCGCCGCACATGTTCCAGATCCCGATCCAGGCCGCGATCGGCGGCAAGGTGATCGCCCGCGAAACCGTGCGCGCGCTGCGCAAGGACGTCACCGCAAAGTGCTACGGCGGCGACATCACGCGAAAGCGCAAGCTTCTGGAGAAGCAGAAGGAAGGCAAGAAGAAGATGCGGCAGTTCGGCAAGGTCGACATCCCGCAGGAAGCTTTTATTGCCGCGCTGAAGGTGGATAGCTGAGGCGAAGGCTCGAGCCAGTTCGGGCGTGACGAGATTGGGGCCGGCCCGGGATATCGGCGACCGGCAAACAAAAATCTCGAAAACAACCCCATGCACAGTAGCCGGGGGCTTGTCGGCATTTGCCTTTTTCGATTTTACGAAATCCCATTTGACCCGTCGGGCAAAACACTGGCACGATGTCATCATCGCGGCTCGTGTGATCGGCCGATCGAAGAGGCGCAGTTCGACGGTCGACGTCGCGTTGAGGTCTTCATTTGCGCGCTGGACGTCTGTCAGCCCGTCATCCCCGCGCAATGGCGAAGCCATTGTCGCTGGAGGTGCGAACCCGGCGGTGCAACGCACCGCTGGGTGAGCCTCGAAGGATGAACGGCCATGACGCGGCAGCGGGGCCGTCGCCCTTCGAGGCTCGCCGAAGAGGCGAGCACCTTATCAGGGTGACGGAGATAGAGCTGCGCTTGTCGGAACTACGAAAAGCGTCAACCGCCACTTCCTCTCCGCTTTCGATTGAACCCGATCAGAGGCCCACGACACTATCCCCTGCATAGTGAACAGCCTCGCCCATCCAAGGGGGCGATGCGGGGGAATGTCTGTCATGCGAAAGCGAAACTGGCGATTGATTGCCGTCGGCACGGTAGTGCTGGTGCTCGCAATCTTGTTCTTCCTGTCCATGCGCGACATGACGCTGTGGTCCAATGATCCTGTCGCCCTGATGCGGACGGTCGGGCAAGTCTCGGGCGCTGTCGGCGGCATCAGCCTCGTCATGATCGTCTTCGGTCTGATCGGCAGGAAAGTGCCGGCCTGACAAAGCGTCATTCCGGAAGGTTGGGCTACGGCGGCGCATCACGCGCAAGCTTCTGGAATTTTCGGAAGTCCGCTTCGTTCCGGAAGCTGTCGTCGCCGCGAAGTCGCATTATGACCCAACTCGGAAATTGGCTGCGTACGCGGCGTCACGATCCAAATGCCAAGCCCTAGGGGATTAGTGGGCATGAATTTCGTGAAGGCTGTCGCCGCGGCAGCCTTCAGAATGTAGTCGGCTCGCATTTCAATTGGAGCAGAGCTGATCTGCCGTGGCTTTGTGGTAGACTGCAGTCGCTACCCCTAGGAACCGAGCCGTGGTGAAGCAGCGCGTTGACAGAAAACTTGTTGCAATCCTGGCCGCCGATGTGGCCGGGTACAGCCGATTGATCGGCGCTGATGAGGAAGGCACCCTGGCGCGGCTCGGGATGTTGCGTCACAAGCTAATCGATCCCGCGATCGGCAATCATCACGGCCGCATCGTGAAGACAACCGGCGACGGTATATTGGTGGAATTCGCGAGCCCGGTAAACGCGGTGCGCTGCGCGATCGCGGTGCAGCGCGGTATCGCTCCCCTGAACGCCAAACTGGCGCCAGAGCAGTGGATGAACTTCCGCATCGGAATCAATGTCAGCGATGTCGTAGTCGAGGGGGATGATTTGCTCGGCGACGGTGTCAATATCGCCGCTCGCCTCGAAGGCATCGCCGAGCCCGGAGGAATCTGCCTCTCCGAGGATGTCTATCGTCAGGTTCGGGGTAAAATCGCTGCGGAGTTCGTCGACCTCGGCGAGCAAGGCCTCAAGAATATCGTGCGCCCGGTACGCGCGTATCGCATCGACATTAGGAATGCGAACGGCCCCGGACGCGCCCGTTCGCCTGGTGCCGCGCAGGCTGGCGCGCGAAAGCCTGCGCTTGCCCTTCCGGACATGCCCTCGATCGCTGTCTTGCCCTTCACCAACATGAGCGGCGATCCCGAACAGGAGTATTTCGCGGACGGCGTGGTCGAGGACATCGTCACCGGGCTTTCGCGCATCAAGTGGCTGTTCGTCGTCGCCCGCAATTCGAGCTTCGTCTACAAGGGCAAGGCGGTGGACGTGAAGCAGGTCGGGCGCGAGCTCGGCGTGCGCTACGTGCTTGAGGGCGGCGTGCGCCGGGCAGGGAGCCATGTTCGTATTACCGGACAGCTCATCGAGGCCGAGACCGGAGTTCATCTCTGGGCCGAGCGCTATGACCGATCGCTCGACGACATCTTCGCCCTGCAGGACGAGATCACTATGAGCGTTGTCGGCTCCATTGAGCCAAACCTCAGGAGAGCCGAGATCGAGCGCGTCAAGCGCCAGCGGCCCGACAGCCTCGATGCTTATGATCTCTTCCTGCGGGCTCTGCCGAACATTTACACCCCGATGCCGCAGGACGCGGCGAGAGCGATTCCGCTGCTGGAGAAAGCGATCGAGCTCGAGCCTGGCTATGCAAGCGCGCAGGCCGCTCTGGCCTGGTGCTACCACCATCGCTTCGCTCGCGGAGGGTCGCGCGAGGAGGATCGCAGGGCCGCCATTCACCATGCTCGCGCGGCGACGTCGCATGGCGGCGACGATGCGACAACGCTTGCGATGGCCGGGTTCGTCATCTGGATGGACGAACGTGACGACGTGGCGGCGCTTAAGCTCTTTGACCGCGCCTTGGCGCTCAGCAACTCCAACATCTTTGCGCTTGCTTGCAGCTCCGTGCCCCTCGCCTGGATGGGAAAGACCGAGGTAGCAGCCGAACGGGCGCAGCGGGCGCTGCGGCTCAGTCCGTTCGATCCCTTGAATTTTCTGCCGAACTGCGCTCTTGCGATCGCATACTTCCATGCCGAGCGGTACGCGGAGGCAGCCGATGCGGCGCAGAGCGCAATCGAATCTACGCCGCGTTTCAGCTTTCCTCATGCCTATCTGGCGGCCGCGCTTGTTCGACTGGGACGCGGCGAGGAGGCGAAAGCTGCGGCGCAGCAGGTGCTCGCGCTCCAACCAACCTTCACCGTCCGCGGCGTGTCCGCCATCGTGGGACATGAACCCGCGGTGTTCTCTGCCTTTGCCGAAGCCTGGCGCGAAGCAGGGCTGCCAGAGTGAGGGCGCGCCGACACCGGGATGCAGAGTCCGCTTCTGTGCCCATCGCGTCAGTGGGCGCAGTGCGGCGACTTGTCCGGAGCCGGGAGTAGACCGGAAGTCGTCGTCTGAGGAGCAAGCCGTTATTGGCGGTCTCTCGGTTATGTAGACCGCCAGGGACGCGGGCTTGCGACAGTGGCGCGAAATATAGCCTTTGACCCTTGGCATCCCATGTCAGCGGGCGATCGCAATTGATTGCGTCAGCGTGCGTTGTACTGCCTACGAACGATCGGCGCCGGATGGTCCGGGTAGATACCCGGCATCGACGGTAGGTTGCTGACGCGACTGCTGAGCGCGTCGAGCATCCGCCGGATCGCGTCGACGTTGTTCGTCATGCTGTAAAGGCTGCACATCGTCAGTCCTCGGATAAGTGGTGTGCCAGCGGCGCGAGCTGCTGCAGCTTCGCCGACGCGCATCGTCCAGCCTTTTCGTTCATTGCTGCCTCCACGGCTATAAAATGAACTAGCCCGTAACTCGCGAGCGAGCCGTTCTAGGAGCCTGTCCGAGTAATCGGATTTTTCTCGACGAAGCACAAGCGTCGTGATTCAAACGGCGGATGAGCAAGACATTTCGTCCTTGGGACGTTGATCAGGTTTGGCTGCTGCCGCCGTCGGTCCAGGATTTGGTGCCTCCCGGGCACGTGGCCCACTTTGTTCGCGACACGGTTCGCACGGGTTTGGACCTGTCGGCGATCATGGATGCCTACGACGAGGAGCGCGGCTTTCCGCCCTATCATCCTGGCATGATGGTGGCGCTGCTGCTTTATGCTTACAGCCAGGGGATCTACTCGTCGCGCAGGATCGCTCGGGGCTGCGAGGAGCGGCTGGATTTTGCGGCAGTAACGGGGATGCAGCGTCCGGACTTCCGCACGATCAGCGAGTTCCGCAAGCGCCATCTGGCCGCGCTATCGGGCCTGTTCCGGCAGGTCTTGAAGCTGTGCCGCGAGGCCGGCCTTGTGAAGCTTGGCCATGTGGCGCTCGATGGCACCAAGATCAAGGCCAATGCCGGGATCAACAAGGCGATGAGCTATGGCCGGATGAAAGAGGCCGAACCGAGGCTTGCTGCCGAAGTCCAACGCTGGTTCGCCGAAGCCGCTCAGACCGACAAGGCCGAGGACCGCCAGTTCGGAGCCTTGAAGCGCGGCGACGAGATGCCGGACTGGATGGCCAATAAAGAGAAGCGGCTCGAGAAGATCCGGGCCGCCAAGGCCGCGCTGGAAGCCGAAGCCAAGGCTGCTGCCGAAACCAAAGCCGCCTCGAAGCCGGACGACGACGGCTCCGGCGACGGCGGCAGGGGCCGGCCGGGACGCAAGTCCAAGCCTGTCACGGCAGAGCCGAGCGACAAGGCGCAACGCAACTTCACCGATCCCGACAGCCGCGTGATGCCGACCAAAAACGGCTTCATCCAGGGCTACAACGCACAGGCCGCCGTCGATGGCGCCCATCAGATCATCGTGGCGCACACGCTGACCAACTCGCCGAGCGATCAGGCGCAGCTCGCACCCTTGCTCGATGCCATCAAAGCCAATCTCGGGACGAACCCGGATGAAGCATCGGCCGATGCGGGCTATTGCTCGCAAGCCAATCTTCGCACGCTCGTTCGACGCCGGATCGAGGGCTACGTCGCCACTGGACGGCAAAAGCACGGCACCAAGGCGGCCACGGCAAAAAGGAAGCTCAAATCCGGCACGCTGATCGCCAGAATGAGCACAAAGCTCAAGCGCGCAGGCTATCGAAGCCGGTATCGATTGCGAAAACAGATCGTCGAGCCCGTCTTCGGCCAGATCAAGCAGGCAAGAGGCTTCCGCCAGTTCCTCCTGCGCGGCATCGACAAGGTCAAAGCCGAATGGGCCATGATCTGCACCGCCCACAACCTCACAAAACTCGCAGCAGTACGCTAAGGAGAAACTTGTCTCCAAAAAAACGCTCAGAACTCGATTCGCTTGATCCCAAGTCCATTACCGGGACAGGCTCCTAGCGAGTGGTCTCCGTCGCCCGAGAGTCTTGAGGTTGTCACTGGTCGTCTGCGTTTAGCTAAAATTTTCCTGTGTCAATTTAAGCGTCCTTTATCCGCTTGAAGCTACCTATCGGGAAAACGTGGCAAGTCTTCGGTGAGGAACATGACCTTTAGGAAGATCTGCAGTCGCTCCTTCAGCGCTTCGCGATATCTAAACGAGTGCGCTCGGTGCTGCCTAAACCGGAGCAGCCTGATCCGACGGTTCTCACGAGACCAGTCCGGCAGCTACGTCATTCTATCTGCGTTGTTGATGCCTGTTCTGGTTGGCACGGCCGGTCTCGGCACCGAGGTTGGATGGTGGTACTACAAGCATAAGAACATGCAGAGTGCGGCGGACTCAGGCGCGGTGAGTGCGGCAACCGCTGTAACTGCCGGCACTGATTTGCTCTCCGAAGCCAACGCAGTCACGGCGAGCTACGGCTACGCGAATGCGGTGAGCAACGTTACTGTTGCGGTGAACCAGCCGCCGAAGACAGGCAATTATACTTCAAATCCGCAAGCGGTCGAAGTCATCGTCAGCCAGCTGCAACCGCGACTGCTATCAGCATTGTTCGGTTCAGATCCGATACTTATCACCGCACATGCTGTAGCACTGCCAAATTCCGGGACAGGCTGCGTGCTCGCGCTCAATTCGACGGCCAACCCAGCCGTGAACGTGAGCGGAGGCAACCAGCTCAATCTGATCAAATGCAATCTCTACAGCAACTCAAGCGCAAGCCCATCACTCAATGTCGCCGGTAGTGCCTCCGTCGCTGCCAACCAGGTCGGCGTGGTGGGTGACGTTTCCGGGGCCAGCAATATCACCGCGACCAATGGGGTCCGAACTCACATGAGGGCGGTGGCCGATCCCTACGCAAATGTCTCTCCCCCAGCGGAGCCGAGTTGCACCAACGCCAAGATCACGGTCAACTCCAATGGAAAGACAAATTCCCTCAGTCCTGGCTGCTACAGCGGCAGCATTACTGTCAATGCAGGTGCGACTCTAAACCTCGATCCGGGGATCTACTACCTGGACGGTGCTAATCTAAGCGTGGCTGGTAATGCCACGATCACCGGCACCGGTGTGACTCTGGTCTTTACGGGGTCGGGCAGCAACTGGGGCACAGCCTCCATTGGCAGCAATGCCGTCATTGATTTGACGGCCCCGACCGCCGGATCCACCAAGGGCATCGTCATCTATGGCGACCGAAAAATGCCCGCAGGAACTGCCTTCAATCTGACCGGTGGTGGCACGCAAAATTTTGGCGGCGCCATCTACCTGCCAAAGGCCAATCTGAGCTTCAGCGGCGGTAATGGGACGAGCACCTCCTGCACCAAGATCATCGCGGATACCTTGACATTCACTGGCACATCGAACGTTCAGGTTAACTGCTCTGCGCTCGGCACCGCCACGATCGGCGGCCAAACCGCGCAGCTCATCGAATGAGGTTGGCCTCAATGAGACAAAATCTATCTCTTAAGAGCCAAGTTCGACCGTTTGACAGGGTCCGTGACCTCGTTCATGCCGCTGTTCGCGATAAAAGCGGCGCAGCTGCAATCGAGTTCGCATTCATGATCCCGCTGCTATCCCTGATGGTGGTCTCAGTAAGTGATATTGGGCTAGCCGTTTATCGCAAAATGCAAGTGGAGGATGCGGCGCAAGCCGGAGCTCAATACGCCATTGTGCACGGCTTTGACACGAGCGGCATTTCGAGCGCGGTAACGAGCGCTACGAATTCCACAGCCATCGCGGCGTCTCCAAGCCCTGTTCAATTTTGTGGCTGCCCCACGAGCACGGGAGTTAGCTCGGTTAGTTGCGGAACGGTCTGCACGGGCGGTGCGCAGGCCGGCACGTATGCGACGGTCTCGGCGCAGGCGACCTACTATACCCTGATCAACTATCAGATTGTCGCTGCCACCTACACCTACAACGCTCAATCCACTGCGAGGCTGCAGTGAAAGTCACTGCGCTATGGCGAGACGAACGCGGCGCGTCGGCGCTCGAATTCGCGTTGACCGCCCCGGTCTTTTTTCTGTTCATATTTGGCATCATCGAGTTCGGACTGCTGTTTTGGACCCAGCTCGGTCTGCAACACGGGACCGAAATGGCGGCACGCTGCGCCAGCGTCAATCCGACGCTCTGCCCAGGCAGCAATGAAATCACGAGCTATGCTGCCCAGCAGGCATTCGGCCTGGATCTCCCAGCGCAGACGTTCACCTACGCCACGCCGACCTGTGGTAGTCAGGTCAGCGCAAGTTATACATTTCAGTTTCCGCAAGTGCTCAATCTCTCGCCGCTGATTCTGACAGCACAGGCGTGCTTTCCGAGTTAAACATTTTCCTTCGCGGCTAGGTGCGTAGTGACGTCCCGATCGGCATCGTCTCCGGGTTGGTTGCGACGATCGGTTGGTTGAAGGCCGATCCGTCCCGGGTTTGGACGACCGCCTTTCTGGTCGCCACGATATGACGAAAGTGACCGGTTTCCTGTTCCCAGCGCCGGGCCCTGCCGTCGCACATCGTTGGGCTGATTTCGCTGGTGATGCTGGCGCTCGCGACATTCGCCTACTACGGCAGGCACCTGTCGGGCATCTGGAGGCCGATTTATACGATCACCGCCGTGCTGCCGTTGTACCTGAACGTGTTCGTCGTGATTATTCCGTCTTTCCTGAAGATCCCACCGCTGAAATCATGGGCGCCGACGCAGACCGAGCCCGCGTTCCTGGTTGTCCAGGGATCGGTCCTTGTCCTCTTCATCGTCCTGGCGATCCTGACCACCGTACGGTTTCGGCATAGCCCTGCACATCCTAATGACAACCCTTCCGGATCGGCGCCGGAAGTTCACGGTAATCTTGTGTTTACTTTTGGACAGACTTCGCCGAAAAAGTTGAGGGTTGATCGCTAAGGTTGGCTATGGGCGAACAAAGGGACGCAACACGGCGTCGCACGTTCAAGGCCGGGACCATCGAGTTTGGCGGCGGGGGGATCGACTGCATCGTTAAGAATCTCTCAGAAACAGGCGCTCAGCTTGAAGTAGTCTCCCCGCTCTACATCCCCGACCGTTTCACATTGTTTATCCTCAGCGACCAATTCAAACAGCTGTGTCGCGTCGTTTGGAAGCGAGAGAAGCGTATAGGCGTCAGGTTCGAATAAGGCCGCCTCAGTTGGCGGCCTCTTTCATTTTGTTGAATATCGGCAACTGGCCCATCGCTTCAGTTGGGCGGTGCAGCTACATGTCGGTTCATAGGGGCAGACCGGAAGTTCGCAGCCGAGCGCCAAACCGACGCTTTTGACCCTGAGCTGACATTGCGAACGCTGTGACCGCAGATCAATGGCGACGCCGTCCCCGTTCGCAATCATCCACCGCGCGCCGCAGATCATCGTCTGATGGCCGCTGCACCATACGATCAATTCCCAATTCCGCGCACTCCGCCAGGAACCTTCGTTGTTCGAGCGTCCACGTGAGGATGAGATAGCCCACAAAGCACGCGACCGCTGAAATCACCAACCAAGCCTCGGCGCGAGAGGTCTGCATCTTTCTTCCTATAAGGGGTAGCGCCATCTCAACGCGCGGCGCAGGAAAAGCAAGGCCGCGATGATCGCCACGACGGCGAACCAAAGGAAAGATGGAACCGGTGTCTGATTGTGAATGTGGGCGATGTACAGCACTAGCGCTAACAGCAGGCCCACCAGCGCGTTCGACAACCAGTACAGCGGGGAGCGCAAAATGCCTGCTGCTGCCAGTTCAGCAGTTCGTTTGCGAGCACATGTTGCGCGCCACCAACAAAAGCCGAGAAACGCAGGAGCAATGATCCAGACCATTCCGCCTGTTCGCATGGTCTTTTGTAAATAGTCTTGTTCAAACGGCTCAAATTAGCTGCATCTTCCAGCCGAGGGCCAAACTTTGCCTTTTGGCCCAAGCCGGCATTGCAGCGCCTTCCGCTCATGTTGCCGTGTGACCCCGACCGGACGTCGGCTTGTTGGAGCCGCGACCGAGCAATGTACGGGTCTCACTTCTGACGGTATGATGGGTAGGCCGATCGGTCCGTCACGAGGAGACTGAGAATGATAACCTGCTACCTCCGCTATGAGATCGATCCCTCTAAAGCGAAAGAATTCGAGACCTACGCCAAGATGTGGCTGCCACTGGTCGAAAAATTCGGCGGCACGCATCACGGCTATTTCCTACCGCACGAAGGCGGGGACTACGTCGCGATCGCGTTGTTTTCATTTCCTTCGCTTGCCGACTACGAAGTCTACCGCTCCAAATCGACCATCGATCCCGATTGCCAGAGGGCGATCGCATATTTCCGGGAGACTAAATGCTTCCTAAGACATGATCGGTCGTTTCTTAGACCGCTCCTTGAAAGCGGCGCCGCAGCGCCCACGAAGCAGGACGCGGGCTTGTGATGAACAAGCTGCCGTGCCCAAGGCGCCGGTCCGGTGAGGTTGTCGGAATAAGATAGCTTGACGTCGCCTACTGGCCCAAGCGGACCTCGCAACGACTTTGACATCCGCGTCGCCTAGGCAGGTCACGTCGCCGGACTTGGGGGTACACAGCCTACTCTCGTCTTCTCCAAGGCGCGCCGGGATGGGCCCGCACGTGTACTGCGCACGAACGTCACGGCAAAGTGCTCCGTTGAACCCGAACGGAAATCGACGACACTATTCCTTTCGCAGGGCCACGCCTCAGCCTGGCCCGGAGGAAGGTTCGTCATGCGAAAGCGAAACTGGCGATTGATTGCCGTCGGCACGGTGCTGCTGGGGCTCGCCGTCCTGTTCTTCCTGTCCATGCGGGACATGACGCCGTGGTCCAATGATCCTGTCGCCCTGATGCGAACGATCGGGCAAGTCTCGGGCGCTGTCGGCGGCATCAGCCTCGTCATGATCGTCTTCGGTCTGATCGGCAGGAAAGTGCCGGCCTGACAAAGCGTCATTCCGGAAGGTCGAGCTACGGCGACGGCATCACGCGTACGCTATGACGGGGAATATTAACTCCTCGATGCAAATCTGCGGACAGAGCGAACCGAAAATACCAAAGCCATTGGATGGCCAATCTCGAGCCTATCGCCTATCGCCGCGCGGCGAGCACGTTCAAAGGGGCTGCTTGCAAGGCCGCGCGCCTCTCGACGATGGCATGATTGAACAGTTCGAGCGCTAAGCCAAAGGCTGCCAGTTCCTCCTCCTCGATCAAGCCGCCATCGTAACTGTCGAGCGTTTCCCCAATGATGGTGTCGACCTCACGCTGCATGGCCAGCAGCTCGTGGTCGAATTCCGCGGTCCGCACTTTTGAAACCATGGCCAGAATTCTATTGCGATGGCTGGTATTTTCGTTCCTGTCGTCCCGATTTAAATATTGACGCAACCAGGCGCCGGCCGAACCAATCCCGGAGAGAAGCAGAAGCGCGAACCAGAAGTAGTCGCCGTATCTGTCGAGGAAGGTGCGTTCAGTCCCGTCGATGACGGCTGCCGCTCCCCGATGGACCGGCAGCTCGCCTTCTTTCTCGGTGTCCGGCTTGGTAATTTGCGCCGCGCCAGGCACTTGCTTTGCAATCGCCTGCCGGAGGGCGAATTGTTGGCGATAGAATGCCGCCACCGTCGTTTCGGACAAAGCTTTCCGTGCCACGATCAGATGGCTGACACTGACAGTCTCCACCTTGTCATCCGGCCAGGCCGGATTCGCATTGAACATGCTTGGCGGGATTTCCTCCGATTCGTAACGCGGGTGCTTCAGGGCGATGGCCTCCGATGCATCGACCGCGAGAAACTTCGGCTCACCACGGGTCCGAGCCGTCGCGGCGACCGCGCCGGAGGTTATGTTGCTGTCGAGCGGACCAACCGCCATGAATGCATCGAGGGTACGGTCACGCGCCAGCTCCTCGATTTGACCCGTGCCAAAGTGCGTAACCGTGACCTTGTCCGCATCCACGCCGGAGGCGCTCAGGATGACCCGTAGCAACGCGGCGTTCGCCGACGTCGCGCCGATCACTCCTACCCTGTGCCCTGCGAGATCGGCGATCTCCTTGATTTTCGGCGCCGGCTTTCTCTTGGAGCCTTTGCCCGCAAGTCCCGAAGGAGACCACAGCACGACGAAGTTTTTGCGCAAGACGACGACTGTTTGCGCGTCGGCCGGCATCTCCAGATCGCCACGACCGACCGCAAGGTCGGTCTTGCCGGCACCAAGCAGAGCGAGAGCTTCGACCGCTCCCGCAGTCGCGATCGGCGACAGCCTCACAGTCCTGCTTTCGTTGGCAAAGGCCTCGGTCATCGCCTCAATCACTTTGTGATCGTTGCTTCCCGGCGGTCCGACGGCAATCCGGAGAGTTATCGGCCGCAGCGCATAATACAGTGTGCCCGCGGCGGCTCCAAAAATGAGAAATCCAATGGCCAAAATCAGCAGTAGGGTCTTCGTCCTTCTCCGCCCTCGGCGGGCTGCGTCAGTGGGTTTCATTTGTGCATCAGACGAGGACATTTTCCGCTGCCGGTCGGAGACCAAAATCGCTGCCTGCTTTGCAGGATTACCACGTTCCTCTGAAGGATGATAACGTCCGAGCAGCGGGACTTGTTTCTCGGCACCAGCGCGAGCTTTGGCGGCCGTCCGATGTAAATTGTTGGCCGCGCGGTGTCGTGAACCTCGTGGCTGTCGTGAGCGCGAGACCCTTGCGGTTCCTCAGCATCCCGGCACGCTAAAGACCGCCGGCTCCGTCCGGGGTACCCCAAGAGCTCGGGGCCGGAAACTTCTGCTTCTGGCGCCAAAAGCCAATGCTGCACGCCTCTCCCGACGGCCCCAGCCCTGAGAAGTGCAAGCGCGAGATGAACCTCGCCGAACATCTCCCGGCAAGCAAAGCATTGAAACCTAAAGCGCGGGCAAGCCAGGCGGCGGCTTGCGCATCTGGGAAGCCTGCTCGAAGGCGTAGCCCAGACGCAGAAGCTTGTGCTCGCTCCAGGCACGGCCCGCGAAAGTGACGCCAAGCGGATAGTCGGGCGTGTCCTTGCCGTCTGTCGTCCCCGAGATGAAGCCTCCGGGCACCATGACGCTGGGATAGCCCGCCTTGGCGGCGATCGCGGCGCCCATAGCGCCGGCGAACAGCACGGCGTCGAGCTTGTGCTGTTTCATGTAGGCGTCCATGCCGCGCGTCCTGGCGGCGAGCAGGTCCATGGCACGCGCCGATCTGTACTCGCGCTCACTTAAGTCGCCCCTGGTGTTGTCCGCGGCGAGGAACAGGTCCTGGCCGAAACGCAGCGCCTTGCCGGCGTTCGCCTCGTTGAAGGCCACGATGTCGGCGATGGTCTTGATCGCGGTGTTGGTCGCCCAATCCTTCAGGTAGAGATTGAGATCGCGCTTCAGCTCATAGAGGAAAACGACCCACTGCATCATCGGATTGCCCTTGTTTGGGCTCAACGGATTGCGGTTGAGCACAGCCATGGTCGTGCCTGGTCCGGCAATCCAGCCGGCCGTCGGCATGCTGGCGCGCACGATGACGGCGCCCAGATCCTCCAGCACCTTGATCGCCTCGGTCATCACCGAGACCCTGTTGGGGAGCAGCTTGCCGTAATAGCAATCGTTCAGCGGGTCGGCCGGGTCGCTCGGCACGCCGATGCGCGCACCCTTCATTGCATCGGGCGCGAGGTCGGCGGTGTAATCGGCCGGCCGCCGCTGCCGTTCTGTCACTGGGTCGAGCGGGTCCTTGACCGCCAGCACGTTCAGCAGCATCGCCGCATCGCGTACCGTGCGCGTCATCGGCCCCGCGGTGTCCTGGCTGTGCGCAATCGGCACGATGCCGGCCCGGCTGATCAGCCCGACGGTCGGCTTCACGGTGACGAGGCCATTCTGGCTGGCGGGGGACAGCAGCGAGCCCGAGGTCTCGGTGCCGATCGAGGCCGCGCACAGACCGGCCGCCACCGCGACCGCCGAACCCGAGCTCGATCCGCCAGGCTGCACGACCGGGATGCCTCGATCGTCCATAAGTGTCGGCGCGTAAGGGCTCTTCACCTGACCGCCCAACGAGGAGTAGCCCGCGGGCATGTCAAGCGCGAGCATGTTGGCGAACTCCGTCAGGTTTGCCTTGCCCAGGATCACCGCGCCGGCGTCCCGCAGCAGCTTGACGATTGTGGCGTCGTCCCTGGCGTGCGCGCCCTCCAGCGCCAGCGAGCCCGCCGTCGTCGTCTGCTTGTCAGCCGTCGCGATGTTGTCCTTCACCAGTATCGGGACGCCGGCCAACGGCCGTTTGACCGACGGCCTGGTGTCGTCGAGCTTGCCCGCGATCGTGAGCGCGTCGGGATTGAGCTCCCGTATGGCGTTGAGCACGGGCCCATCGCGGTCGTAGGCCTCAATGCGTGCGAGATAGAATTTGGTCAGCGCCGTGGCGGTGACCCGCCCACTGGCCAAAGCATCGATGACATCGCTCATCGGCGCGTTCTCGAGCTTCAGCATGATCGGCGCCTCGGCGAGGCGAACATCGGGGCGGGCTGGCTTCTTCATGGCGTGGCTCTTGGCTGCCCCTGTGCGGGACATGGCGCGTTTCCGGTCGACGCGGGAGATCTCGGGACTGCGGCCCGGATCATGCGCACACCTTCACTACCATGACAAATATCGGCGGTATTCCTCCCGCTCGAGTTGAATCCGCCGTGCACGCGCTGGGCAGGGGCTTGTCGGCATTGGCCTTTTTCGATTTTACGAAGTCCCATTGCCCCGTCGGGCAAAACAGAGGCATGATGCCATCATCGCCGGGCATGTGATCGGTGGGAGCGCCTTGCCGAATCCATCAAAGCAGCCGCAACTGCTCTTTGTCTATCGACCGTCACGCGGCGTAGAGACGGCAGGCCTCTAGTGCTGCTGGTGTTGGTGATGCCCGCCGTTGCCATAGCCGCGAAGGGCGACATACTGCATGATCTGCTCGGGCGTGAGCAGCTCGCTCATTGCGAGATGATAGTGCAGGTGTGCCGCCCGAAGTTCGCCTTGCGCTGAAGCAATACGGAAGGCTGCGGCGTCCACTCCAGCTCGCGTCGCGTGTTTTTCGGCGAACAGACGATCGAGCGCCGTCTCTTCCGCGATGATTTGCTCGCCGACAGATATCGTCTCTGCCTTCATTGCTTCCAAAAACTCCTTGGCTTTTGCGCGCTGATCGCCTGAAAGGCGCAACGCATCGGCCAGTTCGAGAACGTGCGCCGGTCCGGGATGGCCATTGAGTTCCGCCGGCAGCGACAAGCCCATTCCGCGTCCGGCCCTGAGATGGTTGATTTGTTGTTCCGAAAGGGCTTTGACGTCGCGGCGCTCCATGCCGGCATACGGCGAAGCAGCCGGCGCTGCTGACACTTGTGCATGACCGCGAGACGGGTCGCATTTGCAGTCTTGCGCGGCACCGGGCAGGGACATCAGCATCGAAAATCCGAGCGCGAGGATCGGCAGGAGGATCGGTTTCATAGGAACTCCGGTGGTTTTAACCTCGCTCAGCTTGTCATGAAGGGGCGGCACCGAGCATGATCGCAATCATGTCGAGTCCCCTCGTTACCTGGCTATCCGAACTCGCTCAGCGCGAGCAGCAACTCGCGGCGGCCCACATCCTGTTTCGCGCAGGAGACCCCGTCCGGTCGCTATTCCTGATCGTCGCAGGTACGGTCCGGCTTACCCGCCCCCTACCACATGGTTCCGAGCTGACGCTGCAGCGTGCCGGTCCCGGCGCCATTCTGGCCGAGGCGTCCCTGTTCGCCGATCGCTACCACTGCGAGGGCAAGGCCTTGGAAGACTCGGTGGTTCGTGTCGTCCCTATGCGACGGCTCCTGGCGGCCTTCGCAAAGCAGCCCGAGTTGGCGCGCGCCTGGACTCAACACTTGGCTCACGAGATCCAACGCGCTCGGACGCATGCCGAAATAGCTTCGCTGAAAACAGTTTCCGCGCGGATCGACGCCTGGATGATGATGAAGGATGAGCCGATACCACCCAAGGGGCAATGGCGCCAAGTTGCAGCCGAGATCGGCGTCACGCCGGAAGCCCTCTATCGCGAGCTGGCGCGTCGCCGTCGGCACTCGTCGGCTCCGTGAGATCGCGGCGCAAGCTTTCGGGGTCACGCCTTGCGCGCCGCCGAACGGTACCCCTTCGCCTTGATCCTTCCGATCAAATAGACCACCATCGTAGCTGACCGCTCACGACAGAATGGGCGAGGAAACGCGAATGAACGCAGCCCCCGGAGTTAGCCTGGTCGAGCGGGCACGCGCCATCGCTCCCCTGATCGCGGGCGAGGCTGACGAGATCGAGCGGACGCGGCGGCTGACGCCGACGGTCGTGGGCGCGCTGATCGAGAACGGGCTCTATCGCGCGCTGCTGCCGCAGAGCCTCGGCGGCGCGGAAGCTCCGCCGGAAGCTTTCATGCAGATGCTGGAGGAGATCGCCAAGGCGGATGCTTCGACCGCCTGGTGCCTCGGCCAATGCAGCGTCTGCGCGATGATCGCGGCCTCTCTCGATCACGACGCCGCGAACGAGATTTTCAACACACCACCCGGCATCCTCGCCTGGGGTGCGGTGGCGCATGAGGCGCGCGCGGTCGAGGGCGGCTATCGCGTCACAGCGCGCTGGGATTTTGCCTCGGGCTCGCGGCAGGCGAACTGGCTCGGGGCGCATGTGCGCATCGTCGGCGCGGACAGTGTGCCGCGGAACAATGCGGACGGATCGCCGGAGCTGCGCACCATCCTGTTTGCTGCCACAAGCGCAACGCTGCACGACGTGTGGCAAGCGATCGGGCTCGCCGGCACCGGCACCGATTCCTACGAGGTGCGCGACCTCTTCATCCCCGAGCGCTTTGCGACGTTCCGTGACGTGCCGTCCGCGTTGCGCGAACCCGGCCCGCTTTACAGGATCGGCACCGGTTCGACATTCAGTCTCGGCTTTGCCGCGGTCTCGCTCGGCGTGGCGCGGGCTACGCTGGACGCCGCAATCGCGCTGGCGCGCGGCAAGCATCAGTCGCTCGCGGCAAGCGCAATGCGCGACAACCAGTCGGTCCAGGGCCTGATCGGACGCACCGAGGGTGACCTCCGCGCCGCCCGCGCCTATCTCTACGCGACGGCGAATGCGATGTGGCACGACCTCAGCGCGACCGGTGAATTCAACGCGGCGCATCGCAGCGCGGTCCGGCTGGCCGCGACCTGGACCATCCACCAGTCAGCCAAAGTGGTCGACACCGCCTATCACATGGCCGGCGCGACCGCGGTATTCCGCAGCAATCCGTTCGAGCGGCGCTTTCGCGACATGCACGCCATCGCCCAGCAGATCCAGGCCCGCGACACGCATTACGAGGATGTGGGTAAGGCGATTTTATGGGGCGCGGGGCCGTGATGAGATCAAGCTTCATCGCCGCGACGACGAAGGTATGCTCCCTCTCCCCGCAAGCGGGGCGAGGCAAGAGGGCGGCGCCGCTCCAGCGACCGCATCACGCCACCAGCGCGGCGTCCTCGTCGTCCGTTGCATCGATTCCGCGCTGCGCGGCGAGCAGGCTGATGATCTCGGCATTGGGGCGGGCCTTGCTGAACAGAAAACCCTGGCCCTCGTCACAGCCTTCGGCCCGGAGGCAGCTCAGCTCCGCCTCGGTCTCGACGCCCTCGGCGGTGATGGTGACGCCGAGCCCTTTGCCGAGACTGACGATCGAGCGGATGATCGCCTGCGCCTCGCGGTTGGCGCCGAGATCGCGCACGAAGGCCTGGTCGATCTTGATCTTGTCGAAGGGAAAGCTGCGCAGGTAACTGAGGCTGGAATAGCCGGTGCCGAAATCGTCCATCGAGATGCGCACGCCGAGCGCACGCAACGCATGCAGCGTCGCCAGCACCTGCGCGCTCTTCTCGAGCAGCAGCGTCTCGGTGATCTCGAGCTCGAGCCGGCGCGGCGGCAGGCCGGAATGCTTCAGGGCGTCCGTCACCACCGAAAGCAAATTGCCGCTGCGGAACTGGAGCGGCGACAAATTGACGGCGACGCGGACGTCGTCCGGCCAGGTCGCGGCATCCAGGCAGGCGCGGCGCAGCATCAAGCCGCCGAGCGGGTTGATCAGGCCGGTTTCCTCGGCGACCGGAATGAACTCGGCGGGCGAGACCATGCCGCGCTCCGCATGCGGCCAGCGCACCAGCGCCTCGAAGCCGGTGATGCGCCCGCTCGAGAGGTCGATCAGCGGCTGGTAGTACGGCCGCAGCACGTCGTTCTGGATCGCATCGCGCAGCTCGACCTCGATCTTGCGGCGACTCTGCGCCTTGGCATCGAGCGCGGCCTCGAAGAACGCGAAGGTGCCGCGGGCATCCAGCTTGGCGCGCGACAGCGCCATGTCGGCGCTCTTGAGCAGCTTTTCGGAATCGTCGCCGTCGCCGGGCGCCATCGCAATGCCGATCGAGGCGCTGATCACCACCGAATGGCCGTCGAGCAGATAAGGATCGGCGATGGCCTCCAGCAGGCGCTTGGCCAGCAGCACCGCGTCCTCGGGACGCGTCAGCCCGCTCTGCACGATCGCGAACTCGTCCGAATTGAGCCGCGCCAGCGCGTCTTCCTCGCGCAGCGTGGAGCGCAGCCGCTTGGCGACGCCGCGCAGCAGCTTGTCGCCGACAGCGTGTCCCAGCGTGTCGTTGACCGCCTTGAAATTGTCCAGCCCCAGCATCAGCAGCGCAACCTTGTCGGTGCTGCGACGCGTATGCGCGAGCATTTCGTCCACCTGCTGGCGCAGCAGGTTGCGGTTTGGCAGCCCGGTCAGCCCGTCGTGCTGGGCCATGAAGGCAAGCCGCGCCTCGGCGCGCTTGCGCTCGGTGATGTCCATCAGCGCGAGCAGCACCGCGGGCTGCTCGGCATAGGTCAGCTCGCGGGAATAGATCGCAAGATCGATCAGCGCGCCATCGGCCTTGACGTGCTTCCAGGTGCGCGCGGCCTGCTCCTCGCTCGAGCGGTCCGTGGTCCAGGGCGGCTTGCTGTCGAAAGCCTGCAAGGCGCGGATCGACAGCCGCTCGAACTCGGCGCGGCTGTAGCCATAGTGCGCGACCGCGGCCTCGTTGACGCCGAGAATGCGCTCGCCGTCCAGCGCGCAGACGATCATGGGGACGGGATTGCCGTCGAACAGCAGGCGGAAGGACGCCTCGCGCTGCTTCAGTTCGGTGATGTCGACGCGCAAGCCCACCACGCCGCCGTCGTCGGTCAGCCGCTCATCGATCAGGATGACGCGGCCGTCCGCCAGCTGCTGCTCATGGCGCGCGCCGGGTTGATAGAGTTTTTGCAGCCGCTCCGCGATCCACTCGTCCTCATGGCCGGCGGCCTCGGGATAGTCGCCGCGGGCGACGCCGATGCGCAGCGTGTCTTCGAGGCGCGCGCCTTGCTCGAACAGATCGGCGGTCTTGCTGTAGATCTCGGCGTAGCTCTTGTTCCAGAGGACGTAACGGCCTTCGGCATCGAGAAACACGATACCCTGCGGCAGGATATCGATGGCCTGGCGCAGGCGCTCATGCGCCTTGCGCGCCTCGGCAATCGCGGCATCTGCCTCGGCGCGGCTCTGCACGAGTTCGTCGATTGCAACGGCGGGGCGAGGCGCGCGCGCGAATCTCGGCTTGCGCGGCTCGTGGCCGGCCTGAGCGAGCACGCAGCGCTTTCGTTTTTTTGGTTTTCGAGACCCCAAACTCAACTTCATACGTCCCAGTCACGCCCAGCGGCCGCAAGTTTTGGAGCAAGTGTCTGAAAAAACAGTAATCTTCGACGGCTTGACCGTCGGGCGCACTGGCCTGCGGCCCGCATGAAGCTGCCCTTATTGCCCGTTTGCGAGGCGCGGCAGCGGCAGCGGGCGCGCCAAACCCATTCCGCCGTCGCGATCGGAGAGCAATCTGGCGCAAAATTGCGCGCTCTCTTGAATCATTTCCGAGATCGCGCGCGATTGCATGCAGGACGGGAGTGAATCCCGTCCCACGCACGAATATTGGTCAATGCAGGACAGGGTTATCGCGCCGTTAAAGATCGGGCTGGCCAGCGCAAAAAACCACGACCTTCGGACAGCTAGTTGGAGATATGGATCGTCGTGTTGCGCGCGCCCTCGCGCTGGACCAGCGCGACGCCGGCATCATGCAAAATCCCGCCAGCACGAGGGCCGCCGTGACGACCCGCATCGCGGCGGGGTTGCCGCCGGCCGCAAGCCTAATTCTTAACAAAGCCTAATTCTTAACCCTGACGCGGCGTTGGGCTATAAGGATGCCAGCATGAGTCCCCGCCGCATCATCCCTCTCCTGCTTTTCATGACACTCCTGACCGCCGGCGCCGCGCTGGCCCAGGACAAGGGCAGCGTCAATCCAAAAGCGCTGCCGCCGCTCGCCAACCCGAACGACCCCAAGATCGGCGCCAAGGAACTGTTCGCGCGAAAACTGTTGCCGTCGAAGGGGCCGGTCCATGTCATCGGCTCCTACGTCAAGGGCTGCATCGGTGGCGCGGAGCCGATGCCGCTGAACGGCGACAATTGGCAGGTGATGCGGCTATCGCGCAATCGCAACTATGGTCATCCCGAGATGATCGCGCTGATCAAGCGGCTCGCGGCCAAGGCGCGCAAGGACGCCGGCTGGCCGGGCATCCTGGTCGGCGACATCGCTCAGCCGCGTGGCGGGCCTGCACTATCCGGCCACGCCAGCCACCAGATCGGTCTCGACGCCGACATCTGGCTGACGCCGATGCCGGACCATCGCCTCTCGCGCGAGGAGCGCGAGGATATGTCGGCAGTGATGATGGTGCGGCAGGACCGGCTCGACATCGATCCGAAAGTGTTCACGCCAAGCCATGTGCTGGTGCTGCGCGACGCCGCGCAGGAGCCGGCCGTGCAGCGCATCTTCGTCAATGCCGCAATCAAGAAGGCGCTGTGCCGCGAGGCCAAGGGCGACCGCTCGTGGCTGTCGAAGATACGGCCGTGGTGGGGTCACGACTATCATTTCCACATCCGCATGCGCTGCCCGCCGGGCGCCGGCGAATGCGAGGGCCAGCCGTCGCAATCCGAGGACGAAGGCTGCAAGGACTCCGATCTCGCCTATTGGTTCAGTGACGACGTGCTGCACCCGAAACCGCCGCCGGAGCCGCCAAAGCCGAAACCGCCGATGACGCTGGCGCAGATGCCGGCCGCCTGCAAGGTCGTGCTGCACGCAGCGGATGCGAAGCCGTAGCGTATGGGGCGGGCACACCGACATCCACACGCCGCCGTCGTCCCGGACAAGCGGAGAGATCGTGCTGTTGGCTTGTCCGGGATGAGGACCTGGATAGCTGGTTCGCGCCATTCGAATGCGCTAGGATCGGCTTGCCGCTGGGCCGTAAGCAGGCGGCGCGTCGGGATGCGCATCCCGTTCTTCAACAAGCCTGACAGCAAGCCCCGTGTCGTTCGCGTGGCCAATGATGAGAATCGACATGCGCGTCCTCACTTTCCTCGCCGCGCTTTCGCTCGGCGCAACCTCCGCTCTTGCCACCGAAGAACCGAGCGGCTGCGACAAGTTCAAATGGCTGATCGAGCGCGAGCGCGCTGCGCTGACCGCGCCGGACCGTGCGAAGGTCGCATCGGGGAGCGAACAGGCGGCTTTGCCGTCGTCAGCCATCACGCTCGGACTGGTCGCGCCCGCCGATGCGAAGCTGCCGACGCCGCCGGAGCGCGCGCCGAAGGACGGCAGCTTTGCCGGCTTCACCAGCATCAAGACCGCGAAGGCCGGGCTCTACACGATCAGCCTGTCCACCGGGGCCTGGGTCGACGTGGTCCAGGACGGGCATTTCCTCAAGCCGGTGGCCTTCAGCGGCGCGACCGATTGCGACGGCATCCGCAAGACCATGAAATACGAGCTTTCGGCGCACCCCTTCGTGATCCAGGTCAGCGGCGCCAAGGACAACTCGCTCTCGATTGCGATCCTTCCAGCGCAATAGGCCCGTTTGGCAAACGGTCGCCCTTTGACCTGAGGCTCCGGCCTGCTATCTTCGCGTGTCGCGATATCCCTGCCGGCCGTAAGCCGCTGCCGGGCCCCGTGGAACAGCGCTTCCGCCCGTCGCACCTGACCCACCCAACGCCAGATTTGCGCGTGCACCAGCGCGCGCGGGCTCGCACGGAGCGCACTCCATGTTTCGTATTGCCGGACTTTTCACCGCTTTCGTGATCCTC
Source organism: Bradyrhizobium sp. 186 (assembly GCF_023101685.1). Classification (NCBI taxonomy): domain Bacteria; kingdom Pseudomonadati; phylum Pseudomonadota; class Alphaproteobacteria; order Hyphomicrobiales; family Nitrobacteraceae; genus Bradyrhizobium; species Bradyrhizobium sp. 186. Next base: position 9,859,181 of record NZ_CP082164.1, read on the forward strand.
GCGAGCGCGAGCCTCTCGCCTGCCGCCGCCGAGGACAAGACCATCACCGTGTTTGCCGCCGCCTCGATGAAGAACGCGCTCGACGACATCGACGCCGCTTACACCGCCAAGACCGGCGTCAAGTTCAGCGTCAGCTATGCGGCGAGCTCGGTGCTGGCCAGACAGATCGAGCAGGGCGCGCCGGCCGACGTGTTCGTCTCTGCCGACACCGACTGGATGGACTACGCCATCTCCAAGAAGACCATCAACGAGCCGACCCGCGTCAATTTGCTCGGCAACAGCATCGTGCTGATCGCGCCGAAAGATTCAGAGATAGACAACGTCACGATCGCACAAGGTTTCGATCTCGCCAAGCTCGCAGGCGACGGCAAGATCGCGACCGGCGATGTGAAGTCCGTGCCAGCAGGCAAATATGCCAAGGCCGCGCTGGAAAAGCTCGGCGCCTGGCAGGCCGCGGAGCCTAAATTCGCCATGGCCGAGAGCGTGCGCGCCGCGCTGACGCTGGTGGCACGTGGCGAGGCCAACCTCGGAATCGTCTATTCCACCGATGCCAAGGTCGAGCCCGGCGTCAAGATCGTCGGCACCTTCCCGGCGGATTCACATCCCGCGATCATCTATCCGGTAGCGGCGACAACGACCGCGAAGGGCGAGACCAACGACTATCTCGCCTTCCTGCGCTCCACCGCGGCCAAGACCATCTTCGAAAAATACGGCTTCAAGTTCCTGATCAGCCCGACTACTTGAGGTTTTTCGACGTGATGCTTGCCGCTTGATGTCCGAGATTTCGCCCGCCGAATGGACGGCGATCCTGCTCTCGCTCAGGGTTGCCGTCGTCGCGACGCTGGTGGCGACGCCATTCGGTATTGCTCTGGCGTGGCTACTCGCGCGGCGTGATTTCTGGGGCAAGTCATTTCTCGACGCGGTGGTGCATTTGCCGCTGGTGCTGCCACCGGTCGTCACCGGCTATCTCCTGCTCCTCACCTTCGGCCGCCGCGGCCTCGTCGGCGGTTTCCTGGCTGACTCTCTCGGCATCGTCTTCGCCTTCCGCTGGACTGGTGCTGCGCTCGCCTGTGGCCTGATGTCGTTCCCGCTGCTGGTACGCCCGATGCGGCTGTCGATCGAGGCGATCGATCGCCGGCTCGAACAGGCGGCGGAGACGCTCGGCGCCGCGCCCTGGAAAGTGTTCTTCACGGTGACGCTGCCGCTGGCACTGCCCGGCGTGCTCGCCGGCATGGTGCTCGGATTCGCCAAGGCGATCGGCGAGTTCGGTGCGACCATCACCTTCGTTTCAAATATTCCCGGCGAGACCCAGACGATTTCCTCGGCGATCTATTCGCTGATCCAGACGCCTGACGGTGATGCAGCAGCGGGCCGGCTTGTGATCGTCTCGATCATCCTGGCGCTGGGCGCGCTGATCGCCGCCGAGTGGTTCGCCCGCCGCGCCACCGCACGGCTGCACGGGAACTGACGATGCTGCGTGTCGACGTCGAAAAGCAGCTTGGCGAATTCTCGCTCGCCGCGTCCTTCAGCAGCGAGGGCCGCGTCATCGGCCTGTTCGGCGCGTCGGGTGCCGGCAAGAGCTCGCTGGTCAACATGATCGCGGGACTGCTGCGTCCCGATCGCGGCACCATCGTGATCGACGGCGAGACCGTCGACGACACCGCGGCCGGCATCCACGTTCCGACCTGGCGCCGCCGCATCGGCTACGTGTTCCAGGATGCGCGGCTGTTTCCGCATCTCAACGTCGCGCAGAATCTCGACTACGGCCGGCGGATGAACAGCCTCGCCTCCGATCCGGCGCAGCACAAGCGCGTCGTCGACCTGCTCGACATCGGCGCCCTGCTCGACCGCCGCCCCGGAAAGCTCTCCGGCGGCGAGCGCCAGCGCGTCGCGCTCGGCCGCGCGCTGCTGTCGAAGCCACGCCTGCTGCTGCTCGACGAGCCGCTCGGCGCGCTGGACGAAGGCCGCAAGCTCGAGATCCTGCCCTATCTGGTGCGGCTGCGCGACGAAGCCAACGTGCCGATGGTCTATGTCAGCCACGATGTCGCCGAGCTGCGCCAGCTCGCCACGCAGATCGTGATGCTGAAGCAGGGCCGGGTGACGTCGTTCGGCGGGGTGAAGGTGCTGACGTGAGGGGGTGCGGCTCGGGCTTAAGGGAAGGCCTGATCACCCACCAATGTCGTCCCGGCGAAGGCCGGGACCCATACCGCGTGATCTATCGGGGACGGGCGGTATGCGTACCGGCGAAAAGAGCTAACTGCTAGCCGTCGCCAAACTTCTCCCTATGGTTATGGATCCCGGCCTTCGCCGGGACGACGTTGGGGAGGCATTGTGCCTCACCGCGCCTTCCGTCGCTTCGGCTTCATCGCCCCGAACACGCTCGTCAAATCCTCAGCTGCCGGCACCACGTCGTCCAGATGCAGACGGCTCTCGACGTGGATGAAATGCTCGCGCGACACCGCAATCGCGCGGGCGACGTCGCGGGCGCGCAGGGCTTCGACGATGGCGCCGTGCTCGTCGACGGCGCAGATCGAATCGGTCGCGGGCTCGTAGACCGAGACCATCACCGAGGACCGGCTGAGCAGGTCGCCGAGGAAACGCGAAAGCTCGGCATTGCCGAGTGCCTCGACGAGATAGACGTGGAACGCGCCCGACAGGCGCACCGAAGCGGCACGGTCACCGCGCGTTGCGGCTGCGCGCTCCTCGGCAAGATGCGCCGTCAGACGATCGATCAAGGCATCGTCGACATGGCGCACGAGCTGGGTCAGCACGCCGGCCTCGAGCACACGATGGGCCTCGTAGACGCTGCGGACGTCGTCGAGCGTCGGACGCGGCACGCGGGCGCCGCGGTTGGGGATCATCTCCAGCCGCCGTTCCGCCCCGAGCCGATGCAAGACTTTGCGGATGCGCTCGCGCGACACGCCGAAAATCTCGGCGAGCGGAGGCTCGGCAAGCTTCGTGCCCGCCTTCAGCTTGCCCTCCAGCAGCGCGTGCAGGATGGCCTGATAGACCGCCTCATCCTCCGCCGGATTGGCCTTGCCGTTTCGCCTGCGCTGCGTCGCCATGGGCGTTAGCTAGGCCCAAAGGATGCGCAGAGTCACCTCCAAAAAATGTGCACATTTGTCGCGCCGGCGCCCAGGCGCCAATCATGCTCGCCTCATCACATTGATATTGTTGTATATTTCCAAAATGTGCACATTTGGCATGGCGTTTGCTGCATCTCCGTTGCAAGCTTTACGCACAACAAACGGGACATGCCCATGCACACCCCCTCCCGACGCAGTGTTTTGAAATCCGGCGCGGCGCTTGCCGCGATCATTGCCGCCCCAGTGCGGCTGCGCGCCGCGCCCAAGGAGATCGTCATCGGCGGCCCCGCGGGCGCCGCGAAATATTTCAACGCCGATCTGTTTCCGGTGCTGGAGAAGAAGCTCGACTGCAAGGTGCTCTACGAAGGCACCAACTCGCTGACCAATCTGCAGAAGATGCAGGCCGACAAGGCCGCACCGAAAATCTCCGTGGTCATCATGGACGATCCGGTGATGCTGCCGGCCGCCGCCGATGGCCTGATCACCAAGATGTCGGCGTCGTCGATCGCCAACCTCGGGAAGCTGGTCGACGGCTCGGTGCATCAGGACGGCCTGTGGGCGAACTACCAGCGGCCGTGGGCCGGCATTGCCTATTCGACCAAGCGCATGAAGACGGCGCCCGCCAAATGGTCCGAGCTGTGGGATGCGAAATATGCCTCCAAGGTGATCGTGCCGTCGCTGTCAAACACCGAGGGTTTCTGGACGCTGCTCGCGGCAGCGCATCTCGAAACCGGCAAGCCCTACAAGGAAGCGCAGTACGAGATCGAGGCGGCCTTCAAAAAGGTGAAGGAGCTGAAGCCGAACCTCCTCAACGTCTATACCAACGCGCCGCAGGCCATCAATCTGATGGAGCAGGGCGAGGCCTGGATGATCGGCGGACAGTTTTCGGCCTACACGCTGATCCGCAAGGCCGACGGCTCGCCGGTCGATCTCGCGGTGCCGCAGGATGGCGGCTTCGCCATGCCGTCCGGAATTGCCAAGGTGAACGGCGCGCCGGCCGGCGACCTCGCCGACGCCGCGATCGATTTCTTCCTGAGCCCGGAAGCGCAGACCATCCTCGCCGACAAGGCTTTTGTCGCGCCAACCAACAAGGGCACGCCGACGCCCGCAGGCTTTCCGGACCCCGCATCGCTGTTCGCGCCCGACTGGGCCTTCGTTGCGAAAAACCGCGCGGGCTGGGTCGACCGCTGGAGCAAGGAGATGGCATGAGCGAGGCCGCGCCGCATCTCGTCGTCCGCAGCGTCTCCAAAAAATTCGGACCGACCACGGTTCTGGACCACATCGACCTGACCATCCGCCGCGGCGAGCTGGTCACGCTGCTCGGCCCCTCCGGCTGCGGCAAGACGACGTTGCTGCGCGCCATCGCGGGGCTCGCGCAGCCCGACACCGGCAAGGTCGAGCTCGCCGGGCGCGACATCACCAACGTGCCGCCGCACCGGCGCAATGTCGGCGTCGTGTTCCAGAGCTACGCGCTGTTCCCGCATCTCACGGTCGCCGGCAACGTCGCGTTCGGGCTGAAGGTGCGCGGCGTGGCGAAGCGGGACATCGACATCGCGGTCGAACGTGCGCTGTCGCTGGTCAAGCTCGGCCATCTCGGCGGTCGGCGCATCTCGGCGCTGTCCGGCGGCCAACAGCAGCGCGTAGCGCTGGCGCGCGCGATCGCGGTCGAGCCCGACGTGCTGTTGTTCGACGAAGCGCTCTCGGCGCTGGATCGCAAGCTGCGCGAGGAGATGCAGGTCGAGCTGCGCCGCCTGCTCCAGGACGTGAAGGCGACCGCGATCTTCGTGACGCACGACCAGGACGAGGCGCTGACCATGTCCGACCGCGTCGCGGTCATGAACAGGGGCCGGATCGAGCAGCTCGCCGAGCCGCGCGAGCTGTATCTGCGACCCGCGAGCCTGTTCGCGCTCAACTTCGTCGGGCTGTCGACGCGGATTTCCGGCACCGTGCTCGCGGCTGATAACGGCAAGGTCGATGTCGAGACCAAGGTCGGCCGCTTGTCGGCGCTCGGCAATTTCCAGGCGGGCTCCCCCGTCATCGTTGCGGCGCGCCCCGAGCAGCTGCGCCTCGGCGACCGGAACGATGCGAATTCGGCGGCCGGGCGCGTCCGCTCCATCGTGTTCCAGGGCTCGCGCACGCTAGTCGAGGTCGATGCCGGTGCGGGCGAGAGCCTGCTCGCTGAACTCTCCGGGCGCGACGGCGCGATCCCGCGCGTGCATGACGAGATCCGCCTGAGCTGGCCGGTTGCCGAGACCTTTGCGTTTCCGATGGAGGCGCAGGCATGACCGAGGCGACACTTCCTGCGCCCGTGGCGGCGCCCGCGGTCGATCGCGAGCGGTTGACCGCGATCGGTTTCGTGCTGCCGTCTTTCCTCATCATCGCCGGTGTATTTGCGCTGCCGCTGGTGCTGCTGCTCGGCGTCAGCATCGTCGATGCCAACGGCTTGACCTTTGCGCATTACAGACGCCTGCTTGGCACGCCCTATTATCTCGGCGTGATCTGGAATTCGCTGCGACTGGGATTGCTGACCACGCTGATCGCCTTCCTGATCAGCTACCCTGCCGCCTTTGCGCTGGCTCGGGCCCGCGGCGCCCTGCGCTCGCTGTTGCTCGCGACGCTATTCCTGCCGCTCGCCGCCAGCGTCATCGTGAAAGCCTTCGCCTGGACGATCCTGCTGCGCAGCGACGGCATCGTCAACGAGACGCTGATCGCGCTCGGCATCATCGAAGACCCGATCCGGATGATCTTTACCGAGACCGCGCTGATCGTCGGCGCCGTCAACATCTTCCTGCCCTTCATGATCCTGCCGATCTACGCGATCGTCGCCCAGCTTGATTCCCGCTACGCCGAAGCTGCTGCGACGCTCGGCGCCTCGCCGGTCGTGACGTTCTTTCGCGTGATCCTGCCGCTCACGCTGCCCGGGATCATCGCCGGCGTGGCGCTGGTATTCTCGCTGTCGGTCTCCGCCTATGTCGTGCCGACGCTCCTGATCGGCGAAAGATATCCGACGCTCGCGACCGCGATCGCAAAGGCCTATCTGCTGGCGCGCGAGCCCGGCTTCGGCGCCGCGGCCGGCGTCGTGCTGCTGGCGATCGCGATTGCCGTCGTCGCACTGAGCGCGCGGCTGTCGCGGGAGCCGAAGTGATGATTCGGGCCGCAATCGCCGTCTGCTGGGTGATGGCCATCGCGCTGGCCCTGTTCCTACTCGCGCCGCTGCTGGTGATCGCAGCCGCAAGCTTCTCGCCGACACCGGTGTTCGACCTGCCGCTCACGGGCGCAACGACGCGATGGTACGGCAAGATCGGCCGGCTCGACGGCTTCTGGCCGTCGTTGTCGCTGTCGCTTCAGATCGCGCTGCTGTCGACCGCAATCTCGCTGGTCTGCGGCACGCTCGCCGCGATCGCGATTGCGCGCGGAAAGCTGCCGGGGGCGGGCATCTTTGCGACCGCGCTGGTCTCGCCGCTGATGATGCCGGGCCTCGTGCTCGGCATTGCGCTGTTGCAGGGCTTTCGCGCGGTCGGGTTCACCGCGCCCTCTGCGACGCTGCTGGTCGCGCATCTCGTCATCACGCTGCCTTACGTCGCGCGCACGATGATCGCGGGGCTCGCGCGCTTCGACTTCACTTTGATCGAGGCGGCCCGCACGCTCGGCTGCACCTATCCCGGTAGCGTGCTGCGGGTGATGGTGCCGGCGCTGGCGCCGTCGTTCCTGATCGCCGGCATCTTCTCGTTCCTGGCCTCGTTCGACAATTATCCGGTGTCGATCTTCCTCGCCGACGTCCGCACCAAGACGCTGCCGATCCGGATGCTGCAATATATCGAGGAGGCACCCGACCCGACGCTCGCCGCACTCTCCACCCTCATCCTCGCCGGCACGGTGATCCTGCTGTTCGTCAGCGACCGTGTCGTCGGCCTGCACCGCATGGCCGGAACCTTGGACTGATCCATGAGCAACCAAACCAAGTCTCTCTCGCATCGCGACCTCGCCGGCTACCACGGCGAGCCGCCGAATCCACGCTGGCCGAACGGCGCGCGCGTCGCGGTGTCGCTGGTGGTGAATTTCGAGGAGGGTTCCGAGTTCTCAGTCAACGACGGCGACGCGGGCAATGAGGCGATCTATGAGGTCGTCCACCAGCTCGAAGGGCCGGACTCCTGCATCGACAGCCATTTCGAATACGGCACGCGTGCCGCGTGGTGGCGCATCATGGACCTGTTCGACGCACACGGCGTCAAGGTGACGGTGAGCTCCTGCGGCCGCGCGGTCGAGCGGTCTCCAGAGCTCGCGCGCGATGCCATCGCGCGAGGACATGAGGTCTCGGCGCATGGCTGGCGCTGGCAGAGCCACGCCGATATGGATGAGGCGAGCGAGCGCGAGGTGATCGCCAGGACGGTGGCGGCGATCGCGCGCGCCACCGGGCAGCGCCCGGTCGGCTGGCACACGCGCTCGGCGACGTCGCCGAATACGCGGCGGCTGCTGGTCGAGGACGGCGGCTTCCTCTACGACAGCGACGCCTATAACGACGACCTGCCCTACTACAAGGAGGTCGCGGGAAAGCACCATTTGGTGCTGCCCTACGCCTTCGACACCAACGACATGCAGTACTACAACGCCTCGCGGTTCAACGGCGCCGACTTCGCCGACTATGTCATCGACGCCTTCGAATGGCTCAAGCGCGAGGGCGAGACCGCGCCGAAGATGATGTCGGTGGGGCTGCATCTGAGAATGATCGGCCGCCCCGGCCGGATCGGCGCGCTGGACCGGATTTTGTCCCACATCACCGGCAGCGGCGCAGCGTGGATCGCGCCGCGCGCGGCGATTGCGCGGCATTGGCGGGAGGCGGTGCCGGCGGGGTAAGGCTTCTCGCTGGCGTTCGCCGAGCGGTCTTCACCACATAGAAGGTGTCATGCCCCGGCTTGACCGGGGCATCCAGTACGCCGCAGCTTCTCGGCTCTATCATCGCTGCCTCTGGAATACTGGATCACCCGCTTTCGCGGGTGATGACAGCGAGGTTGTGGTCGCGGCTCGCAAATAACGCGCGAGCCCTAAACCCCCGCCACCGACGTCCACAACTCCGCCAGCTTGCGCCGCAGCGCCTGCGCGCGTGTCAATGGCGCGGGCGTTTCGTCGTCTTCCGGCAGACGCAGGCCGACGACGTTGACGCGGCCGCCGGAGATGCTTCGCGCGACAAGCACGATCGAATCCAGTGCAAGCTCGGCGCCCTCTTTCGGCGCGCGGTCGAGATGGACGTCGAAATAGTCGGCGAGCGTCAGCTTTTCCTCGTCCTCGCCGACGTTCACGCCGTAGATCTCGGCAAGCTCGGCGAGCGTATGCTCGGCGGAGACCATGAAGTCGCCGAGCAGATGCGGATCTGGCGCCGAGCTCGGCTGCATGTCGACGAAGAAGCGATCGAGCGACCCCGCCTTTTCCGGCGGGGCCAGCAGATAGATGTAGTCGCCGGGCGCGATCGGGTCGGCTTCCATGGGCGTCAGGATGTTCTCGTTGCGGATCACCAGGGTCGGCTTGGACCAGGACGGGATCAGGCCGCGGCGGAAATACAGGCTCTTGGGCCGCACCGGATAGCCGACGAGCTGCTGCTCGAGCTGGCCGGGCAGATCCAATTCGACGCGGCGCGGGCCGCGCTCGGCGCGCGGCAGCGCCACGTGCAGCTTGCGTGCGGCAGGCGCCAGCGTCCAGCCTTGCAGTAGCAGCGAGATGATGACGACGACGAAGGCGACGTCGAAATAGAGATAGGCCTTCGACAGGCCGACCAGCATCGGGATCGACGCCAGGAAGATCGCGACCGCGCCGCGCAGGCCGGTCCAGGCGATGAAGATCTTTTCACGCCAGTTGAACCGGAACGGCGCCAGGCACACGAACACCGCAATCGGCCGCGCGACCAGCATCAGGACGAATGCAACCCCGACCGCGGGCAGCACGCTGGCGCCGAGCCGGCTCGGCGAGACCAGCAGGCCGAGCAGCACGAACATCACGATCTGCGCCAGCCAGGTCGCCGCATCCAGGAAGGCCACCACCGAATTATGCGCGCGCGTCGGCCGGTTGCCGATGATGATGCCGGCAAGATAGACCGCGAGAAAGCCGGAGGCGTGCATGATCTGCGAGCCGCCGAAAATGACGAGCGCCGCGGTGGTGACGAAGGGGGCATGCAGGCCCTGCGGCAGCGCCACCTGGTTGAGCGCGATGACGACCAGACGCCCGCCGATCACGCCGACGATGGCGCCCAGCACCGCCTCCTGGAAGAACTCCATCAGCACATGCCCGGCCGTGCCCGATCCGAGCGAGATGTATTCGACCAGCATCAAGGTGAGGAAAATCGCGAAGGGGTCGTTGGTGCCGGATTCCACTTCCAGCGTCGCGCCGACGCGCGGCCGCAGGCGCAGGCCCTGGGTATGCACCAGCAGGAACACTGCGGCGGCGTCAGTCGAGGCCACCACGGCGCCGACCAGCAGCGACTCCGTCCAGTTGAGGTCGAGTGCATATTTCGCGAACGGCGCCGTGATCAGCGCGGTCAGGAGCACACCGACGGTCGCGAGCACCATGGAGGGCGCAAGCACGGCTCGGATGCTGGCAAAGCGCGTCCGCAGGCCGCCGTCGAACAGGATCAGCGCGAGCGCCACCGAGCCGACCAGATAGGTGGTGCGGACGTCGTCGAACTGGAGCTGCCCAGGACCGGAATCGCCGGCCAGCATACCGATCGCGAGGAAGACGAGCAGCAAGGGCGCGCCGAAGCGCAACGCAAGCAGGCTCGACAGGATACCGGCCATCACCAGGACGGCGCCGAGCAATATGGCGAGGCTGACAGTGTCGAGAGAGGCCATCCACCTTCCGGGTACGAATTCGCTGGAATGGCATCCTTATCGTCGGCACACTCCCGCGCCAACCCATTTTCTCCCGCTCGCGGCAATCTGCCCGTATTTTGCGACTTTAACTCGCATCACATGCCGGTGTATCGATGGCCGGGCCGCTCCCTTTGTGGGATTCTGCGGCTCCCTCGAATCAAATCTTCCCGCCTGATTGCCGACGAGACCCCGATGGACATGGACCTCAAAGACTTCATGGAGTTCGTGCAGACGACCGCGCGCAGCGTCGGCGCGGAGATCTCCTCGCCCTGGTTCTACCTGCAATTTGGTCTCATCCTGACCGCGGCCGGCATCGCCTATGCCGCGGAAGCTGCCATTCGCAACCGCGTCGACATGACGTCGCTGGCGATGCGCTGGCCGCTGCCGCTCCGGCACTTCGTCCGCGTGATGGTCTCGAGCGCCTCGACCGCGGTGTTCACCCTGCTCGTGATCGTGTTCCGCATCGTGTTGTATCATTCGACGTGGCCGAGCCGCAGCTATCTGCTGATGGTCGCCGCCAAGCTGGGCCTGGCCTGGCTCGCGATCCGGCTGCTGACCTCGGTGCTGCGCAACGCCTTCATCGTCAAGCTGGTGTCGATCGCGGCGTGGTTCGTCGCCGCACTGTCCATCATCGGCCAGCTCGGTGCGACGGTGGATATGCTCGATTCCTTCGCCATCGTGCTCGGCGGCTTGCGGCTGACGCCGCTCCTGGTGATCAAGGCGGGCGCGCTCCTGATTATTGCGCTCTGGCTTACCAACATTGCGAGCAATTTCGCCGAGGGCAAGATCAACTCAACGACCGACCTGACCCCGTCGGTGCAGGTGCTGCTGGTCAAGATCATCCGCATCGGGCTGCTTGCGGTCGCGATCGTGATCGCGCTCGGCACGGTCGGTATCGACCTCTCGGCGCTCGCGGTGTTCTCCGGCGCGGTCGGCGTCGGCATCGGTATCGGCCTCCAGAAGATCGTGGCCAATTTCATCTCGGGCATCATCCTGCTCGCCGACAAATCGGTGAAGCCCGGCGACCTCGTCACCATCGGCGACAATACCGGACGCATCAGCGCGATGAAGACGCGCTATATTTCGGTCGCCGCCGGCGACGGCCGCGAATTCCTGGTGCCGAACGAGGATCTGGTGACACAGAAGGTGGTCAACTGGACCTATACCGACAAGAACACGTTGGTGAAAATCGCCTTCGGCACCAATTACGACGCCGACCCGCGGCTGGTCTGCAAGCTCGCAGCGGAGACCGCCGCCGCCCATCCCCGCGCGCAAAAGGGCAAGCCGCCGAACAGCATCCTGACGGAGTTCGCGGAGGCCGGGATGAAGTTCTCGCTGACCTTCTGGATCGCCGACCCGGACGGCATGGACAACGTCAAGAGCGACGTGATGCTGGCGCTGTGGGACGCCTTCAAGCGCGAGGGCATCCGGGTTCCCTATCCCGTCCGCGAAATCCGCATCCGCGGCGGCGCCCTGCCGGTCGAAACCACCGTAGAAGTCCCGAATTGAGCCCGCCTTCGGGCGCATGGCAGGCTTTGGCTTGCATGAAGGCCCGCGATCATTAAATTAGGGCCCGAAATCAAGCCTTTCCGCCGACATCGAGATCGGCCCGAACCCGTAAAGACCGTATGATGAGCTACGTCGAAGCCTCCGATACCTCCCTGCGCAAGACCGGACAGATCAAGCTGCACGGGCCGAGCGCATTTGCCGGCATGCGCAAGGCGGGGGCGCTGGTGTCGAAATGCCTCGACGAGCTCACCGACATCGTCGGACCTGGCGTGCCGACCGAGCGCATCGACGAATTCGTCCGCGACTTCGCCTTCAGCCATGGCGCCTATCCGGCGACGCTGATGTATCGCGGCTATCGCTACTCGACCTGCACCTCGCTCAACCACGTGGTCTGCCACGGCATGCCCGGCGACCGCCCGCTCAAGGAAGGCGACATCGTCAACATCGACGTCACCTTCATCGTCGACGGCTGGTACGGCGATTCCAGCCGGATGTACGCGGTCGGCCCGCTCGCGCGCAAGGCCGAGCGGCTGATCGAGGTGACGTATGAAGCCATGATGCGCGGCATCGCGGCCGTGAAGCCCGGCGCCACCACCGGCGACATCGGCCACGCCATCCAGAGCTTCGTCGAGCCGCAGGGCATGAGCGTGGTGCGTGATTTCTGCGGCCATGGCCTTGGGCGCATGTTCCACGACGAGCCGAACATCATCCATATCGGCCGGCCCGGCGAAGGCGTGCAGCTCAAGCCCGGCATGTTCTTCACCATCGAGCCGATGATCAATCTCGGCAAGCCGCATGTGAAGATTCTCTCCGACGGTTGGACCGCGGTCACACGCGACCGCTCGCTGTCGGCGCAGTTCGAGCACTCGGTCGGCGTGACCGCGACTGGCGTGGAGATATTTACGCTGTCGGAGCGGCACGGCGAGAAGCAGGTGGGTTGATCTCGCCGCGACACCTATCGTGAACGGCGGAATGACGAGGGCGGCCGTTTGTAGGTCGCGGCAAAGGCATCGTTGAAACGGCGCACGCTGCCAAATCCTGCCGCAAAGGCGATCTCCGCCAAGGTCATATCGGTCCCATCGATCAAGCGCTTGGCTTCCTGCACGCGCCGCGTCGCTGCAATCTCGCTCGGGCTCGCTCCGGCATGGCGCATGAACAAACGAAGCAGGTGGCGCGGCCCGACCCCAAGGGCTTCTGCGAGTTCCGTCGTGGACGCGCCATTCAGAAAACCGTCGTTGATCAGGCGCATCCCGCGCGCCACGGTGGTGGCGGTTCCCATCCAGGCTGGTGACCCCGGCGCAGTTTCCGGCCGGCAACGCAGGCATGGGCGAAAGCCGGCCCGCTCTGCGGCGGCAGCGGTTGGATAGAAGGTGACATTCTCCGAGCGCGCGGGGCGAACCGGACAGACCGGCCGGCAGTAGATGCGTGTCGAGCGAACCCCGGAAAAGAACAGCCCGTCGAAAGCGCGGGCGCGTGCCAACCGCGCCCGGTCGCAGGTCTCCCAGTCGAGATGTGGTGGCAACGTTTGCCGCTGCGCCAAAGCCTTCGCCATGGCGGAATCATAGTTTCAAGGCAGCCCACCGAGTAGCTGAAATCGGACTTGATCGGGCGATGAGGTCCGAATTCGGCCAGCCTGCGTCGTCGCTCCGGATCATGTTGCCGATTGATCGCGGAGCAAATCGCATGAGCACACAGGCACCACAGGCAACGTCAGAGCGAACCACCCTCCCCCTGGAGATCGGGCTCTTGTTGCTGCTCTCTCTGATCTGGGGCAGTTCGTTCACGCTGATCAAGGTGGCGATTGCTACGATTCCGCCATTCACGATGGTTGCAGCGCGTGTCGCGATCGCCGCAGTTCTGCTGGCTCTCATCGCCGCCGCGCAGGGACATTCCCTTCCCCGACGAGGACGGATATGGGCCGCCTTCCTCGTGCAAGGGCTGCTGCAAAGCGCGCTGCCCTTCACCTTGATCAGTTGGGGCGAGATGCATATCGCGAGCGGGCTCGCCGGTGTGCTCAATGCTACCCCGCCGATGTTCGTGCTTGCGATCGCGATGATGACCGGGCGCGGGCGGCAGACGATCAGCGGCCTGAGGATCGTCGGCGTCGGTCTCGGGCTCGCTGGCGTGGCCGTGACGATGGGCATCGATGCGCTTTCTGGGATCGGCGCGGCGGAGCCGCTGCCGCAAGCGGCCGTGCTTGGCGCAAGCCTCTGCTACGCGGTCGCGCCGATGTGGGGACAGCGGTTCTCGAACCTTCCCGCGATCGTCACGGCGGCCGGGGCCATGAGCTGCGCCGCGATCCTGATGCTCCCCACGGCCGCCGTCCTCGAGCGGCCCTGGACGCTCGCGCCGACGGCGCAGGCGATCACGGCGGTCCTCGGTCTCGCGGTCGTCTGTACCGCGCTTGCGATGGTGATCTATTTCCGGCTGATCCACACACTCGGCCCACTCGGCACGACAAGCGGTAGCTATTTGCGCGCGGGGTTTGCGGTGGCGCTCGGCACAGCGCTGCTGGGCGAGCGCTTCACCTGGTCCATTCTCACCGGAATGTCGCTCATTCTCGTCGGCGTGGTTGCCGTCACCTGGCCCCAGTCGGCGCGAAACGACGCGAAACCTGCGGTCTGATTGTCGCCATCTTCAGCGCCTGATCTTGCCATCCTGTTCGCCGATGACGATCTTTCGTCAGAGCACAGGAGAGATGAAGTGGGCCCGTCGACGCGCCGTGGCTTTCTCGGGTTTGTATCGGCCAGCGCCGCGGGTCTGCTGCAGAGCCGCGCGGAGGCTGCTCCTGCCACCGCGGACAGTGAGCCGGCCTGTATCCTCACGCCGCAGGCCGAAGAAGGGCCGTTCTATTCCGACCCGAAGCTCGTTCGATCCGACATCGCCGAGGGCAAGCCCGGCGTGCCGCTGACGTTGCGGCTGCGTGTGATCGAGGCCGGCCCCTGCACCGCCATCAAGGGCGCACGGGCCGACATCTGGCATTGCGACGCGAAGGGGCTCTACTCGGCCTTTCCCGGACAGGGCGATGCGCACAATATCGATGCGACCAGCAAGACGTTTTTGCGCGGCACGCAAATGACCGACGAGGCCGGCTGGGTCACCTTCGACACCATCTATCCCGGCTGGTATGACGGCCGCACCACACACATCCATTTCAAGGTGTTTCTCGACGACCGCACCGTGCTGACCGGACAGACCTTCCTGCCCGACGCGCTGAACGAATTCATCTACACCAACGTGCCCGATTACGGAGACCGCGCGCGGCAGCGCATGGTGATCAACGCCAACGACCACGTCATAGAACGCTCCGACCCCGAGCATCGGGCCTTCTGCGCGGTGAAGGAGGAGCGCGACCGCTACGTCGCGACGCTGACGCTCGGCGTCGACCGTCGTACAGACGCGACCGTCGGGCGCGCAGGCCCTCCTCCGGGCTTGCATGGCGGATCTCCGCCCGGCCCTCCACCATCGGGCATAAGCGGGCCGATGTTCGGCCGTCCGGTGAAGGATCGCCTCGCCGCGCTGGTGCCGGGATTGAAATCGCAGCGCTGATCCGCCTCCGCCGCAATTGGCGGTTGCAAAAGCGACGCGCCGCGGCGATGCTTGGCGCGCGATGCCCGCCAAATCCAGCACCAAGTCCAGCGACCTGTCCAGCCAGCCGGAGCCGTCGGAGCCGCCGCATTATCACGGCCATCGCGAGCGGCTGCGCGAGCGCTTCTACAACGCGGGTGCGGATGCGCTCAGCGACTACGAGCTGCTGGAGATGGCGCTGTTTCCGGCGCTGCCGCGACGTGACACCAAGCCGCTCGCGAAAGCGCTGATCAAGACCTTCGGTTCGTTCGCCGAGGTCGTTCACGCGCCGGTGGCGCGGCTGCGCGAGGTCGAGGGCGTGGGCGAAGCCGCGATCAACCAGCTCAAGCTGATCGCGGCAGCAGTGCACCGCGTCGCCAAGGGCGAGGTCAAGAGCCGCAACGCGCTGTCGTCCTGGAACGAGGTGATCGACTATTGCCGCTCCAGCATGGCGTTTGCCGACAAGGAGCAGTTCCGGCTGCTGTTCCTCGACAAGCGCAACCAGCTCATCGCCGACGAGGTGCAGCAGACCGGCACCGTCGACCACACGCCGGTCTATCCGCGCGAGGTGATCAAACGCGCGCTGGAATTATCCGCGACTGCGCTGATCCTGGTACATAACCATCCCTCCGGCGATCCCTCGCCCTCGCAGGCCGACATCCAGATGACAAAGGCGATCATTGACATCGCAAAGCCGCTCGGCATTTCCGTGCACGATCACATCATCGTCGGCAGAAGCGGGCACGCGAGCCTCAAGGCGATGAAATTGATGTAGTCTCGCTACGTTGAGGCGCGTCACACCGCCCGTTCCCCGCCACGCCGAGGCGCCTCCACGGAGACGATCATGTTGAATGGTCCCAGCGCGGTTCTCTCTTCCGGCGAGATCGGCGCGATTGCACGTGACGCCGTTGCAGACGGACTGGCGGACCGCAAGCAGACCGCATGGCAGAAGATCCAACTACTTCGAAAGGCCCAGCGCCATCAGCCTGAGGCCGCCAGGGCGTTGCAATGGATTATCGACGAACGAACCCTCGCAAGGGAAGAGGCGGCAGACCTACTTTCAGAGATAGCAGATGCTTACGATGACGACCCAAGTATCCTCCCGGTGCTCGGCCTATGCCTCGAAGCCGTCCGCGACATTGATGATCTGAACGCGCCACCGCCGGGACACCCGATATTTCAGACAGTGGTTGAGAAGCTGGACCGCTCGGCCAAGCTCCACGAGGGGCGGCCTGAACAGGAACAGATATTGCGCGGGCTCGCAATGGCGGCGCGCATGATGGCGCGCCAGCGGGATGCGATCGCCGAGGACAGTCTTCGGAAGCTCACCGAAATCGATCCACGCAAGAGCACGCACCATTACAATCTGGGGCTTTTCTACAAGACACGCGGCAGGTTCGCGGAAGGCGTGGCGGCCAACCGGGCTGCCGCAAGTCTCTCGCAAGAGGTTGTCGACAGCTACGAATGGAATCTTGGAATCTGCGCCACTGGCGCCGGGAACGCCGAGACAGCCTTGGACGTGTGGAAGCGCATGGGGCAAACAATTGAGCTTGGACGGTTTGGATTGCCGGAGGGCAGATATTTTGCCTGCAAGGTGAAGCTCGCCAGACGACCTCTTGCAGAGCGTGCGGCAGACCTTGATGACCCAGGCGAAGAGGAAACGGTATGGATCGAACGGTTAAGCCCGTGCCATGGCGTTATCCGCAGCGTGTTGTACGGCAATCTCGGCGTCGACTATGGCGATGTCATCCTCATGGATGGCGCCCCCATCACGCATCACACCTACGGTGACCAGCAGATACCGGTCTTCCCCCATTTGGCAACGCTTCTGCGTCGGAACTACCAGTTCTTCGATTTCGCGGGCACGCAGGAGACGGCACGGCAATTGGCCGGCATGAGCGAAGAGCTCGACGGGGACGCCGTCATCTATTCGCACTCGGAGAGCTTCAAGATCATGTGCGCAAATTGCTGGCGCAATCCCGACATCGATCACGCTGATCACGAGAAAATGCAAAAGCACGTCGTCACCGGGCGCATCGCCGCCCCGCCCGACATCGCGCCTGCACGACTTTTGCATCTGATCGACGAGGGAATCGAGAAGCGAGGAACTTGCCAGCTCTATGCGCCCGATCTTTGCGCGGCAGCGGGACAGTTGGCGCGCGAGCGGATCGACCGACGTCGGTTTGCTCTGCTCACCGACAATTAGCCACACGCGAGCGCGCTGCGCGGGATGCGGCTGATTTAAGTCCACGAATCACGTAGCAGGAACAGCATGACCGACTGGCTGCACAATTTGCCGGTGCCCGCGATGGCGCTGGTGATCTTTGGCTTCACTTATCTTCTGGCCGCGACCGTGTTCACCTTCGTTGCGCTGCTCGCGACGGGCGAGCGCGCAAAATCGCTCAAGACGATCTCGCCGGGCATGCTGCCGGTGCTCGGCATCATCTTCGGCCTGTTCGTCGCCTTCACCGCGGCGCAGGTCTGGGCTGACAGCGACCGCGCCGGCGCCGCGGTGAGCCGTGAGGCCAGCGCGTTAAGAAGCGCGGTGCTGCTGGCCGCCGGCTTGCCGCCTGAGCAGGAGGCCCGGCTGCGTGGGTTGGTGCGCGACTATGTCGGACAGGCCGTCACGGTGGAATGGCCGATGATGGCGCATCAGGAGGCCTCGCTGAAGGTGACCCCGCCGGCGCTCGCCGAGGCGTTGCAGCTCGTCGTCGCGATGGCACCGCAAGGCCGGGGGCAGGAGACCGTGCAGCGCGAGATCATCGTCGCGCTCGAACAGGCGCTGGATGCGCGACGGCAGCGGATCATCGTCAGCCTCGCCGCAGTGAATTCGGTCAAATGGTGGTGCCTGTATCTCCAGGCGGCCTGCGCGCTGCTGGTGATCGGCCTGGTTCATTGCGACAACCGCCTGGCGTCAGCCATCGCGATGGGCCTGTTCGCGACCGGCGTCGCCACCTCGGTTCTCTTGATCGCCGCGCACGACCGGCCGTTTACGGGCCAGATATCGGTCTCTCCGGAGCCGCTGCGCCAGATCATGCCGGAGGCAACGGCCAGAAGTTAGCAGCAGAAACGGCCGGCCCGTATCAGAACAGGCCGACGGTTCGGCGAGGCGACCGTCCTCAGTAGCAGTATCTCGGATCGACCCGCACGTAGGCGCCGTCCGGACGCTGCATGTAGCAGCCCCGCTGATAGGCATAGTAGCCGGAGCGGCGGCGGTCGCCTTCGGACGCGATCGCAGCACCTGTGCCGGCACCGACGACGGCGCCGATCGCGGCCCCGCGGCCACCGCCGATCGCGCCCCCCAGAATGGCCCCACCGACGCCGCCGATAATGGCACCGCCGACGGCGTCCTGGGCCACCGCTTCATGGACCGGCATCGCCATGGCGACGCTCAGGCACGCCGCAATTCCAAGACCTCGAAGCATCCCAAGCCCTCCCTTATGGTTGCCTAAAGTCATAGCTCTGGAGCCGGATTCGGGCCAGAACAATCGCGGGCGTCCGGGATTGGCGCGCTTTACGCGATGGCGCCGGAGGCTCGGCGCGAAGGCGGCGGAGGCCATGCCGCATGCGATGCACGCGCCGGCCGACGCGATCTCAGGGATCGACCCAACGCTGCACGGCCTCGGCGGTGTCGGCGGGCGTGGTGTTGAAGCAGATCGCAGCATTCGGTGCCAGCCGATGGACGAGGTTGAGCACCTTCTCGAACATCAACAGGCGCTCCCTCGGTTCGCGCAGGCCCGCACCAATGACGATGCAATCGAAGCTCTCGTCGCGCAACGCCGCTGTCACACCGGCTTCGGCAGTCGCGTCGAGATCGATCAGGCAGCTCGTGACCTCGTAGCCGAGATCGCGCAGGCGCAGCAATTGCGCCTCGATATAGCCGCGCACGAGCTCGGGCGTGAGCTGCGGGAACGCGCTGTAATCCGCGTTGCCGGGTTCGATGCCGATTGCGAGGACGCGCTTGGCCATGCGGGCCTCCTTCCCGAACAATCTCCCTTGCTAACGGATGGCCGGCCTTACCGGTTCCCGGGCCGGCAGCCGCCGTGTCGTCGGCCGGCCGCTTCGGATTGCACTGCCGCGATCGATGTGCTCGCGAAATTGACCGCTGCCTCCCCGCTGATTTTCCCGCCGAGCGTGTAAGCCATTTCACATGCGCCGAGCCGGCGCCCTGTCACATTCAAGGGATCACGCTGGAGTCACGCCGTGATGACGGCACATGGCTCACACCTGATTTGCACGAAGACCCGGTATTTCATCAATTTACGGGAGCAGGAAATGGCGTCTTTCGAGAGCCTGAAAAGCGAATACGAGCGAAACTGGGCCAATCTCGAGATCCGGCCTGGACGCGTTGCGGATGCGAACGCGGTGGCACGCAAGGCTATCAAGGGCAAGGCGACATATCAGCAGGTCGAGCGGCTGACCGACGTCCCCTGGCATTTCATCGCGCTCTGCCACTATCGCGAATCCAACTTCGATTTAGACACCTATCTCGGCAACGGCGAGTCGCTGCATCGCGTGACGACCATCGTTCCGAAAGGCCGCGGCCCGTTTGCCTCGTTCGTAGATGGCGCTGTGGACGCACTGAGGCTCGAAAACTTCGTCGGCGCCAAAGACTGGGGGGTCGCGCGAACCCTGTACCGACTGGAGGGCTTCAACGGCTTCGGCTATCACGCCAAGGGCGTCAACTCGCCCTATCTCTACGGCGGCTCGACGCTGTACGGCCCGCCTGAGGCGAGACCCGGCAAATTCGTCCGCGACCATGCGTTCGACCCGAGCCACGTCGATTCCCAGCTTGGCACGGCGGTGATCCTGCATGCGATGATGTCGCTCGATTCCTCGATCACTCTGGACGGCAGCCCGCAGATCGCGGGCCGCGCCGAACCCGAGGACGATGTGGCATCGACGGTTGTTCTCATGCAGCAGGCGCTCAACAGGCTCGGCGCCAATCCACCGCTGGCCGAAGACAGCATCTGCGGACCGAAGACCAAGGCCGCCGTCTCGCAGTTTCAGCAGCGGAACGGCCTGAGGGATACCGGCCTTCTCGACGGTGCCACGATGGCCGCCCTCACGCGCGGCACGCCGGCGGGCCCCGTCGGGCACTCTGGCGATCTGTCTCAGATCCTGAAGCGGCTGGAGGACCTCGCGCAGTTGATACGGCCACCGGTGGGCGGCATGACGCCAGGAGGTGTGACACCGGCAGGCGCGCTGCCGGCAACCAACGATCCGATCGGCATGCTCGAACGGCTGTTCGGCCTCATCAACAAGACGTCGCCCATGCCCGGAACGGCCACCCCGACCAATCCCGCTCCCGTCGATCAGTTGAAGCAGGTGGTCGACCTGCTCGGCGCCTTCCTCAACAAGGACGGCAAGCCGGTCCTCGGCCAGGTCAACGGCGCGCTCGGCGATACCATCGGCAAGCTGCTTGACGGCAAGAAGACGGCACTCGGGATCGGCGGCTCGCTCATCACCGCGCTGCTCTCCGCCGTGACGGCTAGCCCCAATGCCGGAGGTCTTGCCGGACTGTTCGGGACGATTGCGTCAGCGATACCGGGCCTCGGCCAATTCGCTCTCCCGATTTCCCTGGCGCTCACGGCATGGGGCGTGCTCGGCAAGATGGAGAAATGGGCGCAGGGCACCGCGCCGCCGCCCAAGGTGGCATCGTAACGCGCGATCATTTCGCGCAACGCAGCGGCGGCGGCCTCGAGCCTCGCCGCCGTTGGCATCAGGATGATCTGCGCAGCCGGCTCAGTCGAACTTGTAGTCGATGCCGGCTCGGACGACGTCGGTGATCAGGCGGCCGGCCTGATCCACCTTCGTGAGGCCAATCCCGGACGGTTGGGTCGGATCGAGAAAAGCTTGATAAGTCCCGCCGGACTTGCCGAAATCATAATGCAAATATTCCAGCCGGGCGATCCAGTTGCTGTCCCACAGGCGTATCTGACCGCCGACACCGGCGACCCATCCGGTGCGCCATGTTGGCGTCGTTGCAGCGAAGGTCCCCGCAGAGTTCACGCTCTCCATCGACTGTTCAAGACGGGTCCAGGCGAGGCCGCCGCTGCCATAGAGCAGGAGATCCGGCCGGACAAGATAGCCGAGGCGCGCCCGTGCCGAACCAAGCAGATCGAACTTGTCCGTCGCGGCACCGGACCAGGGCGCGGGCGGAACGCTGTTATCCAGACCCGAGGCAGAAGCGGAGCCTTTAATTCCGGTCGTCGACAAATCGATTTCGACACCGCCGACATATTTCCCCGACTGCCAGTTGCCGCCAGCCTGGAAACCGGCAACGTAGCCGCTCGGTTTGATTCCTCCGACTTCGAGAGGAACGAGGCCGCCAAGGAAGACGGGAGACACCATCTGGCTCGAGCGATCGTCGCCCCAACCATATCCGCCGTGGCCGCCGAGATAGAAGCCGCTCCAGCTCCACACTGCCGGCACGACGGCCTTGGCGATGATGACGGTACGGCCGGCACCTGCCGGGTCGGGCCAGTTGAGCTTGTAACTCACGCCGGCGCGAACGATGTCGGCAGTCAGGCGACCTGAACTATAGGCACCGATCGGCCCGGTAAACAGAGAAGGGGCCGTGCTGGACACCGAACCGGTATTGCCGAAGTCGTAGTGGAGATATTCGATGCGGCCGAGCCAGTTGGTTTGGCCGAGCCGGGCTTCGACGCCGCCGCCACCGACCCAACCGAACACCCAGTTCTGCGTTGCCAGCGACGATGGCGTAAAGCCCGGCAGTTCGTTGACCGCCGTGAATTGGGTCCAGCCGAGGCCGCCGGTGCCATAAAGCAGCACGTCCGGTGTCACGAGATAGCCAAGCCGTGCGCGCACCGAGCCCATCGGAGCGAACTTGTCGGTCTGCGTCACCTGCAATCCGCCGGCCGTGTTCGAGGTCGATCCCTTGATGCCGGTGCCGGAGATATCGAGCTCGAGACCGCCGACCACCGAACGGGACTGCCAATTCGCGCCGGCATGGAAACCCGCGACAAAGCCGCGGGAATCGACGCCCGACAATTGCGGGAAAACCGCCGGCCGGCTGATCGTCTTGGTGAAGGGATCGTCGACCCAACCGTAGCCGCCATGGGCGCCGAGATAGAAGCCGGCCCAGGTCCAGGGCGCAGCCACCAGAGGCCGCGCTTTCGTGTAGGGCACGGGTGAGACCCCGCCTTCAGCGCCGGTGTAGCCGAGCGCAAACCGGTCCGGATCCCACTTGTAGGAAAGCCCGAGGCGAACGACGTCGGCGGTGAGATTGCCGCCGGTTCGCGTCCACGGACCGGAGTAGTACATCGTCGTGGCCGACGTGTCCGACGGACCGAAATCATAATGCAGATATTCGAGGCGGCCGAGCCAGTTGCTGTTGAACAGCGCATTTCTCCGCCGATGCCCGCGACCCATCCAAAGCGCCAATTCGCGGATGAGGTGATCGCAAAAGTGCCGTCGTTCGGTGAAATTGGCGGAACGAATTGGCGTAGATCCCGCAAATCCTCGTCGTGGACATAGTGTGTCCAAGCCAGGCCGCCGGTGCCGTAAAGCAGGATGTCCGGTGTCACGAGGAAGCCGAGACGGCCTCGCGCCGATCCCAGCCATTCGAACTTGCCGGAGGAGTTCGCGGTGCCGGTCACGGGACCGAAGCCGCCGGGCTGCGGCCCGGTCGTCACCGACGAGGATCCCTGAATGCCGGTCGCCGACAGGTCGATCTCAAGGCCGCCGACGATCTTGCCGTCCTGCCAGTTGGCGCCCGCCTGAAAGCCCGCGAGCCAACCCTGGCTATCGAAGCCGACCGGGCCAAATCCCGGAAACTTGCCGAAAAAATAGGGATCGTCGGTCGACGATAGCGAGTCGTGGCTCCAGCCATAACCGGCATGTCCGCCGAGATAGAAGCCGCTCCAGGTCCAGGGCACAACTTTCGGTGGAGGAGCCTTCAACGGCAAGTCGGCCGCGATGGCCGGGCCTGCTACAATCAACGCAACAACCGCGACGCCAGCCAGAAAATGACCCTTCACGAGACAGCCCCTTGTTGAATCCTTTTTGCCCCCGCCTCGCGGGGGAATCGCCCCTTCGGCGACGTTAGTGGCGGGACAGGCGCGCGGCTATTGCACCGCGGGCACACCACCGGAAATTGTTCCTTGAAATCACATCTTCCTGTTGTCACACGCTGCCCAAACAGGCGGCAACACCCTTGCCCTGGCAAATACAAGCAACCGATAATGCCGGCTCCAACCAAGGGTGACACGTGAAGCCGACGGCCAAATATCCCAAGCGCAAGGTGAATATCGACTGCGGGGAACACATCCTGCGCACAGTCACGACCGCGGACGCGACCGAGCGCTGGGCGCACTGGATGGAGGATGTCGAAGCCAGCGAGATGCTCAACGCTCCGCGCAGGACGATGACGCGCGATGATCTAGTCGTCTATATCAAGAGTTTCGACCAGCGCACGAAGATCCTGATCGGCATCTTCGAGAAGTCGTCAGGGCTGCTGCTCGGCTTCCTGCGCAACGACGTGAACTTCGAGACCAACCAATTCCTGGTCGCGATGATTATCGGCGAGCCGGCCTATCGCCATTCCGGTGTCACCAACGCCGTGACGGTCCCGTTCCGCACCTATTTCTTCGAGGAGCTCGGCATGGACGCGATGCTCGCGACCGCGCTCTCGCATAACAAGCCGATCATCCACTATCTCTACGCGACCGGCTGGACCCTCGACCGTACCGTCCCGAACGCCGTGAAGGCACACACCGGAGAGGGAATGTTCGATCTCTGCTTCTTCAGCCAGACCAAGGAAGGCTGGCGGGCCTGGAAGAAGATGAAGGGATATTCCTGAGCGGGCGCCAAGCGCGATCCTACTGGCGCAGCATGATCAGGGGATCGGCGGTGTCGGGAACGCGCCGCCACTGCGCGTTGTCGTCGGCCTCGAACTGCCAGGCCTCGCCCGCTTTCGACATCAGGATGATCTGGCCGCGTTCGAGCCGCCATTGCGTCGGGTTGAACTGCGCGATTGCCGCGTCGCATTTCGGCTTGAGGAAGACTTGGAAATTGTCCGGCCCGGCCTCGGTGTTGGTCAGCGTCACCCCGCAGACCGGCTGGCCGTTGCCCCGCACGATCGACCAGTCGCCGATCATCTGGTCCATCGACTTCGCCATCGAACGCGCGGCGGCGAGGTCTTGCAGGATGTAGACGCCCTCGCCCTGCCGCAGACCTTCGAAGATACCGGCCTCGACCTCGGTGAAGTCGATCACGGCCTCGCCGGTCGCATCCTGCAAGCGAACGATGTCGAGGCCCCTGACGCTCCAGGCGACGATATCCTTGGTGAAGGGCAGCGCAGCTTTGCAGGCCGGCTCCAGCTCGAGCTTGAAGCCATGGCTCGCGGCATCACCCTTGAGCGTGACGACGCA
Organism: Bradyrhizobium sp. 186; assembly: GCF_023101685.1. NCBI lineage: Bacteria > Pseudomonadati > Pseudomonadota > Alphaproteobacteria > Hyphomicrobiales > Nitrobacteraceae > Bradyrhizobium > Bradyrhizobium sp. 186. Next base: position 9,883,595 of record NZ_CP082164.1, read on the forward strand.
GGTCTTGCTGCGCTCGGTGGTCGAGAGCTCCCATTGTCCGGGCATGTCCTTCTTCAGGGTCGTCGCATCCTGCGCCTGCGCAAGGGTGATCGCGGCGATAGATGCCGCGATCAGCAACGCGAAGACCCGAAGCACTGTCATCCGCGCGCCTTCACCGGAGTTTCCGCAACCGGCGTCAATGGCGCCTTGCCGGCGAACCAGGCCTTGAGATTGTCGACAACGAGCTGGTCCATCGCGTTGCGCGTGACCACCGACGCCGAGCCGATATGCGGCAGCAGGATGACGTTCTGCATGGTCTTGAGCTCGTCCGGCACGTTGGGTTCGGCCGCGAACACGTCGAGACCGGCGGCAAGGATGGTGCCCGACTTCAGCGCCTGCACCAGCGCGGGCTCGTCGACCACGGAGCCGCGCGCCACGTTGACCAGCACACCGCGCGGACCGAGCGCCTTCAGTACCTCGGCATTGATCATCTTTTCGGTAGCGGCGCCACCGGGCACGATCACCATCAGCGTATCCACCGCCTTCGCCATCTCGATCAGGTCGGGATAGTGCTTGTAGGAGACGTCCTTGGACGGATTGCGGGAGTGATAGACCACCGGCACCAGCGAGGCATCGAGCCGGCGCGCGATCGCCTGGCCGATCCGCCCCATGCCGACGATGCCGACCTTGCGGTCGCGCAGCGAGCCGACGCTGAGGGGATAGTTTTGCGTCTGCCAGAGGCCTGAGCGCACGTAACGGTCGGCCTTGATGAATTCCCGCAAGGTCGCCAGCAGAAGGCCCATCGCCACGTCGGCGACTTCCTCGGTCAGCACGTCGGGCGTGTTGGTGACGACGACGTTGTGCTCGCTCGCATATTTGGCGTCGACGTGGTCGTAGCCGACGCCAAAGCTCGCGACGATCTCGAGCTTCGGCAATTGTGACAGCGAATCCTTGTCGGCGCGCACCGTGTGATAGGTCACCGCCACGCCGCGGATCTTTTCGCGGATCGCCGGCGTCAGCCGCTCGAGATCGCCTCGCGTCTCCGCTCTGTGCACGACGAAATGATCGGAAAAACCGCTGTCGAGGATCGGCCGCACCGGCCCATAAATCAAGAGGTCGATCTTTTCGGACGAAATCGAACCGGCGGTCATCAGTTTTCCTTTCCAAGCGCGCTCTCATGCCAGCGCCGTAAAACGAGGTGGGAAACTAGCGCCAGCACCCCATAGATGACAATCCCGGCCAGCGACAACAACAGCAGCGCCGCGAACATGCGGGGTATGTTCAATCGATAGCCGGATTCGGCGATCCTGTAGGCAAGCCCGGACCCCGCTCCGGCCGTTCCCGCCGCGATCTCGGCCACGACCGCGCCGATCAGCGACAGTCCGCCGGCGATCCGCAGGCCGCCGAGGATATAGGGCAGCGCCGCAGGCAGCTTCAGAAAGCGCAGGGTCTGCGGCGGTGACGCGCCATAGAGCTGGAACAGGCCGGCGAGATTGCGATCGACCGAATTGAGCCCGAGCGTGGTGTTCGACAGCACCGGGAAGAAGGCGACGATGAAGGCGCAGACGACGACGGCGGTCTGCTGCTCCAGATAGATCAGCAGCAGCGGCGCGATCGCGATCACGGGCGTGACCTGGAGAACGACGGCATAGGGGAATAGCGAATATTCCACCCATTTCGACTGGTTGAATAGCAGCGCCAGCGCGATGCCGCCGATGCTGGCCGCCACAAAACCTTCAAGCGTGGTCAGCAGCGTGACCGCGAGCGATTGTGACAGCACCGCCCAGTCATTGATCAACGTCAGGAAGATGACGGAAGGCGCCGGCAGCACGTAAGGCGGGATCTCCTTGACGCGGACCACCAGTTCCCAGGCGACGAGGCCGGCCGCGAACACGATGACGGGAAGCACGAACCGCACCGCGCGTTGCGCGCCGGATGGCCTGGCGTTGACCGTGGGAAGCGCGCTCATAGCATCGACTGCCCCAGATAGGACGGTGCCAGCGCGGCCGACACTTTCCGGCAATAATCGGAATAGGCCGCCGAAGTACGAAACTCCTCGCCGCGCGGCTCGACCGTCTCGATCCGGATATCTGCCTGAATGCGACCGGGCCGCGCCGTCATGACCACGACGCGTTGCGACAGGTAGACCGATTCAAACACCGAATGGGTGACGAAGACGATGGTCTTGCCAAGCCCCCGCCACAGCGCGAGCAAATCGTTGTTGAGGCGAAAGCGCGTGATCTCGTCGAGCGCCGCGAACGGCTCATCCATCAGGAGGATATCGGGATCGGTGACGAGCGCACGCGCCAGCGACACCCGCATCTTCATGCCGCCGGACAGTTCGCGCGGAAAGGCGTCGGCGAAATCGGCAAGCCCGACGCTGGTCAGCGCCTCATCGACACGCGCGCGGGCTTCGACCTTCGGCACGCGCGCGAGCTTCAGCGGCAGCCGCACGTTTTCGCGCACGCTGGTCCAGGGCATCAGGGTCGGCTCCTGGAAAACGAAGCCGATGCCATGACCCGGCTGCGCCTCGCCCTCATGGCGCGACACCCGCACCGTGCCGGACGACGGCGCACCGAGCCCTGCGATGAGGCGCAGTGCAGTCGACTTGCCGCAGCCGGACGGGCCCAGCAGCGAGATGAACTCGCCCTTGCGCACGGCGAGATCGAGCGGCCCGAGCGCCATGACGCCATTGTCGTAGGTCTTCGTCACGCCGCGCAGGCTGACGGCCAGGGCCGTCAGGCCGGCCTCGACCCCCGACGAGGTTTTGACGCCTGACATGGACCTTGCGTTACGGCTTGCTCGGGCGCAGCTCGACGCCGACGCCCTTGTTGACGAAGCGCAGCGTATAGGACTTGCGGAAGTCGAGATCGCGCTTCACGACGCCGGCCTTCACCATCTTGTCGAAGAAGGAGGTGTAGCGTTCGTCGCTCATCGCACCGATACCGTTTTTCACGCTGTCGCCGGAATCGACGATGCCGTATTCCTTCATCTTGGCGACGGAATAGGCCAGCAGTTCGTCGGTCATCTCCGGATTGAGCTTCTTGATCATGGCGTTGCCGGCGGAATTGTCGCGGTAGATGTAATTGTACCAACCCACCATGGAGGCATCGACGAAGCGCTGCACCAGATCCGGCTTCTTCTCGGCGATGTCGCGGCGGGTCTCGATCAGCGTCGAATAGGTGTTGAAGCCGTAATCGGCCAGCAGCAGCACGTTCGGCTTGAAGCCCGCGGCCTTCTCCACCGCAAACGGCTCGGAGGTGACGTAACCCTGCATGGCGCTCTTGGGATTGGCGATGAAGGGTTGCGGATTGAAATTATAGGGACGGACGTTCTTCTCGCTAAAACCGTATTCGGACTTCAGCCACTGGAAATAGCTGGTCATGCCCTCCTTGGAGACGAACAGCGTCAGCGGCTTGAGGTCTTCGATCTTGGCGACCTTCGCGTCCGGCTGCGTCAGCATCACCTGCGGATCCTTCTGGAAGACCGCGGCGATCGTGACGACGGGGACGTTATTGGCGACCGCATCGAACGACATCAGCGTGTTCGCGGCCATGAAGAAATCGATCTTGCCGGCGATCAACAGCATCCGGTTGTTCTCGTTGGGCCCGCCGGGAACGATGGTGACGTCGAGCCCGTAGCGCTTGTAGGTGCCGTCGGCGACCGCCTGGAAGAAGCCGCCATGCTCGGCCTCGGCGACCCAGTTGGTGCCGAAGGAGACCTTGTCCAGCGTCTCGGCGCGCACGGGTAGCGTCGCGACAGATGCGGCCACCAAGGCCCCCGTTAACGCTCGCCGCAGATGGTTGGGGCGCATGATTGGACTCCGTCGATCGTTCCGGCCCATGATAAACAAGAAATTTCGGGAGACGCGGCCGGCCGAGCAGCGTCCCCCGAGGAGCCTCAAATTACGTTACAAATCGGCGCAAAGAAACCTCGATGAATTCATCCCCGCCCCGCGACTGGTCCGGCATTGACTGGAGCGAGACCGCGCCCTCGGAACCGTCGCGCTGGATCGCGGTGCTGCCGCTGGCGGCGACCGAGCAGCACGGCCCGCATCTGCCGCTCGAGACCGACGTGCTGATCGCCGATGCCTATCTTGCGCGGGTGCGCGAGCTCCTGCCCGACAACGTTCCGGCCATTTTTCTTCCCCTTGAACCGGTCGGCATTTCCACCGAGCATATCGACTATCCGGGCACGCAGACGCTGCCGACTGACGTAGCGCTGAGGAGGTGGACCGCAATCGGCGAGGACATCGCGCGGCGCGGCGTGAAAAAGCTCGTCATCATCACCAGCCATGGCGGCAACAGCGCGGCAATGATGCTGGTCGCGCAGGATCTGCGCGCGCATCGGAAGCTGTTGGTGGTGACGACGTCCTGGTCGCGGCTGTCGGGCGCGGACAGATTGTTCCCGGCCGAGGAAGTGCGTCACGGCATTCATGGCGGCGCGGTCGAGACCTCGATCATGCTGGCGCGCTATCCCGATCAGGTGCGCCTCGATGCAATCGCGGATTTTCCCGCAAGCAGCATCGCGATGGAGAAGCAGTATCGCTGGCTGTCGACGCAACGGCCCGCGCCGTTCGCGTGGCAGGCGCAGGATCTCAACACGAGCGGCGCGGTCGGCAATGCGACGCTGGCCTTGCCTGAGAAAGGCGAACGGCTGGTCGATCAGGGCGCGCGCGCCTTTTGCGAGCTGCTTGCCGAGGTCGATAACTTCGACGTGAACAGGCTCGCCAAAGGCCCCCTCGATTAGCTCCCATCCACCTGGAATCATTCAGGAAAGATCCGGACTCCACGGTCGCATCTCTCGCTTTCGAACCGGACGCGAGGAGCCTCCGTCCAACTGGGCACGCGGGTCACAACGGACCGCCTCAACCCGGATGGAGCTTGAAATGTCGATCAAGACCAAGATTGCCGCTATCGCGCTCGCTGCCCTCGCCGCCACCGGCAGCATCGTGTCCACCACCTCGCAGGCCGAAGCCAAGCCGCTTGGCTGGGGCTGGGGTGTGGGCGCTGGCATCGCCACCGCCGCCATCGTCGGCACCGCGATCGCCGCCAGCAACGACCCTTATTACGGCTATCACCGCTGCGGCTGGGTCGCCCAGTACAACGCCTTCGGCCAGTACGTTGGCCGCGTTCGTAGCTGCTACTGATTTGAGGACCTGAGGCCGATCTCACGTGGATCCTGCGTCCGACACGGGCGCCTCATCCACCCCGTGTCGTGCCCCCGACCCCGCCCGGATGTCCCCACGGGCGGGGTCATCCATTTTTGGGGTCGGGATATTGTTGCAGTCCCGTCACAGGAGGATGCGAACCATCCTCCGCGGCAATCCGTACCAGTTGCTATTGCGAATTAATCGCAATAAGGTTTTTAGCAAGCGCAGGGGCTTGGGAAGAAATCGCGTCGGGCGGAGACCATCTCCCCCATCCGATGAGACAACCGGCGCCTGATGACAGCGTCGCCGCGAATCGGCAGTGATATGGCGGCGGATAGGGCACATTCGCGTGGGGGCGTTCGTTTTGACGTTGAGAGGTCACCGACACTGGTTGCTGCACACAGCGGCGACCGCAGGCCTGCTGGGGTTTTCCGCCGCTGCCCACGCGGCCGATCTCCCGTTGAAGGCGCCGGCGCTCAAGGCCATCCATGACTGGACCGGCCTCTATATCGGCGCGCATGTCGGGTACGGCCGCGGCTCGTCCAGCTTCGCCCTGAACGACGGCGCGGGGATCAACGACAACGGCGTCTTCAGCGGCATGATCGGCGGGGTGCAGGCCGGCTACAATTACCGGCTCAACTCCGGCTGGCTTGTCGGCGTCGAAGGCGATTTTTCGTTTCCGAACTACATGATCTCCAACTCGATCGTTTCCTTCCTCGCGACGCCCGCCAACACGGTCACCCAGCAATGGGACTACACCGCCAGCTTGCGCGGCCGCGTCGGCTACACGAGCGGCGCGTGGCTATTCTATGCCACCGGCGGCTTCGCATGGATGGGCGAGCGCTATTTCGACACGCCGGCCGTGGGCGATGATCAGAAAATCCTGAACACGAGGCCTGGCTGGATCGCAGGCGCGGGCATCGAATACGGCTTCGCGCCGCACTGGAGCGCGCGGCTCGAGTACCTCTATAGCCGCTTCGACAGCGCCAATATCGCCTTCTCCTCGGGCGCCCAATACACCTCCTCATCTCTCGATTTCCAGTCGATCAGGCTCGGCCTCAACCGCAAGGTCGATTGGCCGGGCATGCCGAGCTATGATCCCAGGAGCTCGCTGACCGACACCGAATCGGATCGCTGGGAGATTCACGGCCAGAGCACCTATCTGCCGCAAGGCTATCCATCGTTCCCTGCCCTCTACAGCGGGCCGAACTCTCTCTCGCCTTCGGCGCAGGCCAAGGCGACCTGGAGCAACAGCCTGTTCCTGAACGCGCGGCTGTGGGACGGCGGCGAGGTCTATTACAATCCCGAGTTGCTCCAGGGATTTGGATTGAACGACACGGTGGGCGCGGCCGGCTTTCCGAACGGCGAAGCGCAGAAATCGAACTTCCCCTACCCGCACTACAACACCTCGCGCCTGTTCCTGCGCCAGACGTTTGGTTTTGGCGGCGAACAGGAAGAACTCGCGAGCGGCCAGTTGCAGCTTGGGCAGAAGGTCGACGTTTCTCGGCTCACCGTGCAGGCCGGCAAGTTTGCGGTGATCGACGTGTTCGACGGTAACGCCTATGCCAAGGACACCCGCAGGGATTTCATGAACTGGTCGCTGTGGGCGCCGGGTGCCTTGGACTATTCCGCCGACAAGGTCGGCCTGACCTACGGCGTCACGGCCGAGCTCAATCAGAAGCAATGGGCGCTGCGCGGCGGCTATTTCCTGATGGTCGCGGAGCCCAATTCGAATCATTTCGACACCAAGGTGCCGGAGCGCGGCCAGTATGTGGTCGAGCTCGAGACGCGCTACTCGCTGTTTTCACAACCCGGCAAGCTCAGGACCATGGGTTGGGTCGACAGCGCCAATATGGGCAGCTTCCGCGAGACGCTGGACAATCCCGCGCTCAACCTCGACATCGCGCAGACCCGGCGCGGCCGCATCAAGGTCGGCTATGTCGTCAATCTCGAACAGGCCATCACCGACGATGTCGGACTGTTTGGCCGCTGGAGCTGGAACGATGGCAAGTCCGAAACGCTTGCCTTCACCGATATCAACCGCAGCCTGTCCGGCGGACTGTCGATCAAAGGTACGAAATGGGGCCGGCCCGACGACGTGATCGGCATCGGCGGCGCCGTCAACGCCATTTCGCAGGATTATCGCGACTTCCTGGCCGCCGGCGGCCTCGGCGTGCTCGTCGGCGACGGGGCGCTCAACTACCGCAAGGAGCGCATCCTCGAAACCTACTACGCCTATGCGCTGAACAAGAATTTCACCCTCACCGCCGACTACCAGCTCATCGTCAACCCCGCCTACAACGCCGACCGCGGACCGGTGTCGGTGTTCTCGGGACGGCTGCACGGCGAGTTCTGATCGCCGCTTAGAACAACAGCGCAACGCCGGAGACGAACAGCAGCGCGAGCACGATCTTGCGGAACGTGGCCTCGTCGATCCGACCGAACAGTTTCAGCCCCAGCCACGTCCCGGCAAACAGGAACGGCAGACCAAGCGCAAAGAGCTTTGCCGTCTCAAGCGTGAGCGATCCCTTGGCGCCCAGCAACAGCGCCGCCGTGGCAAACACCACGACCGCGATGGGCTGGAACGTGGCGCGCTGGAGATCCTTGGGCAGGCCGCGCAGATTGCACCAGATGGTGATGACGATGCCGGCAAGGCCGGTCAGCCCGCCGAGCAGGCCGTTGACGAAACCCACCGCCAAGTCGGCGGAAGACGGCACGACGGTCGCGATCTTGAGCCGCGGCCGGAAGAACGCATAAAGGCTGTAGGCGACGAGGATCGTTCCAACTGCGATGCGGACGCTGTTCGGGTCGGCCCAGGTCAGAAGCGACACCCCGACTGGCACTCCCGTGACGGCGCCGATCATGAACGGCCACAGCCGGCGCCAATCGATTGCGGCGCGCAGCTTCCAGACCGAGTAGCCCTGCACCACAAGGCCGAAACCGACGATCAGGCTGGCGCTCTGAACCGGCGTCAGCACATAGAGCCACAGCGATGCCGCGACCAAGCCAAAGGCAAAGCCGGACAGGCCGGCCACGAATGCGCCGGCGAAAGTAGCCAACAGGAAAATTGGAAGCTCGATTGCGATCCCGTCCATTGCTCGCTCCATACATCAGCGAGCAGCGCTTGCGTGGGATCACCACTTCACGGGAAGGCTGCGACGTCCCCGGCTGCAAATTTAGGAGAAATTGGTTCCCTCCACAATGCCTCCTCCGGCGCGGTGCGACAATTTGGTCGGAACCGGGCAAACCGCTCATTGAGTTTATATATGATGGGCTCGGTCCGGCGTCCGCCTGACCGGATATCCCATTCCATCGCGCACAATGTTGTCTGTCGAACTCATCATCGTCGTCGTCCTGATCGTCATTAACGGCCTCTTGTCCATGTCCGAGCTGGCGGTCGTCTCCTCACGCCCGGCCCGGCTGTCGCTGCTCGCCGCCAGGGGCGTGCGCGGCGCCGAGCGGGCACTGACGCTGGCGGCCGATCCCGGAAAATTCCTCTCGACGGTGCAGATCGGCATCACGCTGGTCGGCGTGCTCTCCGGTGCGTTCTCGGGCGCGACGCTCGGGCAGCGGCTGACGCAATGGCTGGTCGAGCTCGGGCTATCGTCGGGCATCGCCGACATCGTCGGCGTCGGCATCGTCGTCACGCTCATCACTTACGCCACCCTGATCGTCGGCGAGCTCGTGCCGAAACAGGTGGCGTTGCGCGACCCCGAGAGCATCGCGGTCAGGGTCGCGCCCGCGTTGCACTTGCTGGCAAAGATATCGCTGCCGCTCGTCTTTCTGCTCGATCTCTCCGGCAAACTGATCCTCACGTTGCTCGGCCGCGGCGGCAGGGCCGAGGAGAAAGTGTCGGAGGACGAGATCCATCATCTCGTCAGCGAAGCCGAGAGCGCCGGCGTGCTGGAGCCCGGCGAGAAGGAGATGATCGCCGGCGTGATGCGGCTCGGCGACCGGCCGGTCGGCGCGGTGATGACGCCGCGCACGGAGGTCGACGAGATCGACCTGAACGACGCGCCCGAGATCATCCGAGGGATCATCGCAAAAAGCCCGCACTCGCGCTTTCCAGCTTCGGATGGCGATCGCGACGAGCCGATCGGCGTGCTCCAGGCCAAGGACCTGCTGGTCGCCTTCATGAACGAACGCACGCCGGACCTGCGGGCGCTCGTCCGGGAAGCGCCGAGCATTCCGGCATCAGCGGATGCCCGCGACGTGCTGGCAATCCTGAGAACTGCGCCGGTTCACGTCGGCTTCGTTTACGACGAATACGGCGCCTTCGAAGGCGTGGTCACGGCGGCCGATATCCTGGAATCGATCGTCGGAGCCTTCCATTCCGAGGAAGGGCCGCCAGAGCCTGCCTACGTCATGCGCGCCAACGGCTCGCTGCTGATCGAGGGCTGGATGCCGGTCGACGAGTTCGGGGAGCTGCTCGGCATCGAACTGCCGCCGCACCGCTACAACACGGTGGCGGGCCTCGTGTTGCAACAGTTCAACGTTCTGCCCAACGTCGGCGATGCCTTCGACCTCGGTGGCTGGCATATCGAAGTGGTCGATCTCGACGGCCGAAGGATCGACAAGATTCTCGCGAGCCGGAGCGATGAGCAGACGTCGGCATAACCGATGCTCAGTTCGAGCTGTCGATCAAACTCTCCAGCAGCCGCTTCAATTCGCTCGTCGACTTGTCGCCGTAGCTTTCCAGGATGTGCTCCTCCTGGTCCACCGCGAGCGAGTTGAGCTTCTTGCACAGCACCTTGCCGCGGTCGGAGATGAACATCAAAACCTTGCGGCGATCGTTCGGGTCCTGCACGCGATAGACCAGCGTGTCGGAGACCATGCGGTCGATCATCTTGGTCAGCGTCGGATGGTTGAGCAGCACGGCGTCGGCGAGCTCGCCCATCGAATGGCCGTCGCCGTCGGACAGAACCTTCAGGATGCGCCATTGCTCGACGGGGACCCCTTCCTTGCTCAACCGTAGCTCAAGCTGTCGATTGATTTCCCGGTTGGCTTGCGCCAGCAGGTAGGCGAGGTGTTCGGTGATCGGAGAGTTCTGCGGTTTGGCCACGGTTGAGACTTCGTATTGTCCAAATGAGCGAATGTCTTGCAATCAATGCTGCATCTATATGCACTTCAATTCTTGAATATTCAATATTTTCAAAATAGGATGATTGCCTAACAATAGGGCGGATGCCGCGGCCGCCTGCTGAATGTGCTTTCAAGTCTGGTGCCAGACAGGAGTTGGCGTGCGCGCGACGGTAAACTTCCCGGCTCACGGCGGCCCGGCGTTGCCGCCGTCTCTGCTGTTCAGGAATCTGTCGCCCGCGGCAGCGGATTTCGACCTGTCGCCGGTTGACGCGCATTTCATGAAGCGCCGCGGCGCACGCAACAAGCTCCGCATCGGGGGCTTCATCTGCTGCACCGGCTCGCCTGGGGTTTGGGGTCCGTGTGCGACAAGCAGTGCTCAGCTCGCGGTCGCCGAGATCAATAAACGCGGCGGCATCCTCGGGCGCGAGATCGAGCTTTCGATCTACGACGCCGGCGGCCCGCTCGACGAGATACTGAACCGCGCCGAGCAGGCGATCGCTTTCGATGAGGTCGATCTCATCGTCGGGCTGCACACCAGCGCGGTGCGCGTCGCGCTGCGCAAGGTCACCACACGCCACCGCATTCCCTACATCTACACGCCCGTCTACGAGGGCGGCGAGCAGACGCCGGGCGTCATGGCGATCGGCGAGACGCCGCGCTGGCAGAGCCGGCCGTCGATCCACTGGCTTGCCGACGTCAAGAAGGCCTCGCGATGGTATTTGATCGGCAGCGACTATGTCTGGCCCTGGCAGTCGCACCGCGCGGTGAAGCGCTACATCAAGGAAGCTGGCGGCCAGGTCGTCGGCGAGGAGTTCGTTCCCCTCGGCGAGGATAACCACGAGCCGCATCTGGCACGCATCCGTGCAACGAGGCCGGACGTCGTCCTGATCTCGCTGATCGGTACCGACAGCATCACCTTCAATCGGGCGTTCGGCGAATGCGGCCTTGCCGCCACGACGCTGCGGCTGGCCGGGGCGATGGACGAGACCGTGCTGCTCGGCATCGGCGCCGACAACAGCGAGAATCTGTTCTGCGCCTCCGGCTATTTCCCTGGAATCGGCTCGCGGGCCAACGAGGATTTCCAGAGCCGCTACCGCGCGATGTTTGGACCGAACGGTCCCCCGATCGGCTCGCTCGGTCAATCCAGCTATGAAGGGCTGCGCTTTCTCGAAGCCGTGGCGAACAAGGCCGGCACGTTGGCGACGGGAGCCATGCTCGCGGCGGGGCGGAACATCGTCTATGGCGGCGCGCGCGGCCCGGTCACCGTTCGCAACGGTCACGCCCGGATGCCGATGTATCTCGCCGAAGCGGATGGCCTCGACTTCAGGCTGATCAAGCCGGTCTGACGCCGCCGTAACCACGCGCACACTCCGAATCCAAAATAATACTTGAAAAGGAAAATATTTCCGTCTGTAGTATCGACGCGAAGCCGATTGGCCCGCGCTGTGCAGGCGCGACCGGGCGGCTTCCGTCCAACGCCAGGGATCAAGAAGCCTCAAGGAGAGCGCCGTGACAGTTGCCCTTCCCACGCCCGACCAGCTTCGCAGTGTCGCTGAGCAATGCGGCCTCGCGCTGACCGATGAAGACGTCGCCTCGTTCCGCGGCCTGATGCAGGGCTCGATCGAGGCCTACAACCTCGTCGGCGCGATGCCGGACGAAGTGCCGGAGGTGAAATATCCGCGTACGCCGGGCTATCGGCCCTCGGCCGAAGAGAACCCGCGCAACGCGTGGTATCGCAAGTCGACCGTGAAGGGCGCGGCGAGCGGCAAGCTCAAGGGCAAGACCGTCGCGCTGAAGGACAACATCATGCTCGCCGGCGTGCCGATGATGAACGGCTCGGCGACGCTCGAGGGCTACGTGCCCGATTTCGACGCCACTGTCGTCACGCGCATCCTGGACGCCGGTGGGGAAATCCTCGGCAAAACCCACTGTGAATCCTTCTGCATGTCCGGCGGCAGTCACACCGGTGCGGTCGGCGCGGTGCATAATCCCTATAAGATGGGTTATTCCGCCGGCGGCTCGTCCTCGGGCAGCGGCGTCGTCGTCGCCCTTGGCGAAGCCGACATGGCGATGGGCGGCGACCAGGGCGGCTCGATCCGCATGCCGTCCTCGTTCTGCGGCACCTATGGCATGAAGCCGACCTGGGGCCTGGTCCCCTACACCGGCATCATGCCGATCGAGATCTTCGTCGATCACACCGGCCCGATGACGGCCACCGTCGCCGACAACGCGCTAATGCTCGAAGTGCTCGCCGGCGACGACGGTTACGATCCCCGCATCAAGGCGCCCAAGGTCGAGGACTACACCAAGGCGCTCGGCCAGGGCGTGAAGGGCATGAAGATCGGCATTCTCAAGGAAGGCTTTGAGCAGGCGACCGCGGAAGCCGCGGTGAATGAAAGTGTGCGCGAGGCTGCCAAGCGTTTTAGGGATCTCGGCGCCACCGTCGAGGCCGTCTCGATCCCGATGCATCTCATGGGCCCCGCGATCTGGACGCCGATCGGCACCGAAGGCATGACCCAGACCATGATGTATGGCGACGGCTATGGGCTCAGCCGGTCCGACCTCTATTCGACCTCGCTGATGGATTTCCATCGCGGCTGGCGGCGGCAGGCGGATTCGCTGTCCGAGACCACAAAACTGTTCCTTCTGCTCGGCACCTACATCAACAACAACTTCGGTCCGCGCTATTACGGCAAAGCGCTCAACATCTCCCGCCGCCTGACCGCGGCCTACGACAAGGCGTTCGGCGAATACGACCTGCTGCTGCTGCCGACGACGCCGATGAAGGCGACGAAGCTGCCGGAGCCGACCGCCAGCCGCGAGGACTATGTCGCCCGGGCACTCGAGATGATCTCCAACACCGCGCCGTTCGACATCACCCATCATCCCGCGATGTCGCTGCCTTGCGGCATGGTCGACGGCCTGCCCGTCGGGCTGATGCTGGTTGGCCGCATGTTCGAGGAATCCACGATCTATCGCGCCGCTCACGCTTTCGAGCAGATCGGCGACTGGAAGAAGATGTGAGAGAGGCATTGATGCAGGCGGACGGAAACGCAACGCATGGCTAACGTGTTCGTCGCGGCGTTCGAGATCCTGAGCTTTGGCGCGATCATCGTCCTGATCGTGCTAGGGCTCGGGATCATCGCCAGCATGATGGGTATCTTCAACTTCGCGCAGGGCGAGTTCGTCCTGCTCGGGGCCTACATCACCTATCTCGCCTACGCCAAAGGCCTGCCGATCTGGACCGGCATGGTCGCGGCGCCCTTCGCGGTCGGAGCGCTCGGCTTCATGCTGGAGGCACTGATCATCCGGCGCTTCTACGCCGCACCGATCGTCGCCATGCTCGGTACCTATGCACTCGGCCTGATCATCCGCGAAACTGTACGCGGCCTGATCGGCGGATTCTATCTCACCGTGCCCGAGCCGATCGGCGGCTCGATCGATATCGGCGCCATGCATATCTCGGCCTGGCGCTTCACCATCATCATCATCACGCTGCTGGTGATGGCTTGCTGCTATCTCCTGCTGGCACGCACCAGTTTTGGCCTGCGCGTGCGTGCGACGCTGGAAAATCCGTCGCTGGCGCGCGCCTCCGGCATCTCCACGCCGCTGATCTACGGTGCAACTTTCGCCTTCGGTGCGGCGCTCGCCGGCCTTGCCGGCGCGCTGATCGTGCCGGTGTTCAGCCTGTTCGCCGATCTCGGCCTGCGCTTCCTGATCCAGGGCTTTGTCGCGGTCATGGTCGGCGGCGTCGGATCCTTCATCGGGCCGGTCGCGGGCGCGGGCGTCATCGGCACGCTGAGCGCCGCGCTGCCATGGGTGATGGCGCCGGTCGTCGCAGACGTCCTCGTCTTCGTTCTCGCCATTGTCTTCATCAAATTCCGGCCACAGGGCCTCATCGCTGGAAAAGGGGTTTAGTTCATGTATGCAGATCGCACCAATCTCACGCGCCGCCGCTTTCTCTCCAATCTCGCCTTCACCACCGGCGCCGTCGCGACCGGGGTCGGGAGCTGGGTGATTCCGGCTGGCTGGGCCAACGCGGCGGAAGGCCCGATCAAGGTCGGCATCGCGACCGACCTCACCGGTCCGATCGCCTATGCCGGCACGGCGGACGCCAACGTCGCCAAGATGCTGATCAAGCAGATGAACGATGCCGGCGGCCTGCTCGGCCGGCCGCTCGAGCTCTACATCGAGGACACCGCCTCCAACGAATCCGTTGCGGTGGGCAACGTACGAAAACTGATCCAGCGCGACAAGGTCGACATGGTGCTGGGCGGTATCACCTCATCGATGCGCAACGCGATCAAGGATCCGATCGTGGCCCGTGGCAAGACGCTCTACATCTATCCGCAGCTCTACGAGGGCAAAGAGTGCACGCCTTATCTATTCTGCACCGGGCCGACGCCGGCGCAGCAGTGCGACGACTTCATCCCCTGGCTGATCAAGAACGGCGGCAAGAAGTTCGCGCTGCCGAGCGCTAACTACGTCTGGCCGCACACGCTCAACGTCTATGCCCGCAAGGTGATCGAAGCCAACGGCGGCGAGGTCGTGTTCGAGGAATACTATCCGCTCGACCAGGTCGATTTCTCTTCGACCGTCAACCGCATCATCTCCAACAAGGTCGACGTCGTCTTCAACACCGTCATTCCGCCCGGTGTCGGTCCATTCTTCAAGCAGCTCTATGAAGCAGGCTTCCTCAAGAACGGCGGCCGTCTCGCCTGCGTCTACTATGACGAGAACACGCTCAACATCAACCAGGCCGCCGAGATCGAGGGGCTCGCAAGCTGTCTCGATTATTTCAAGGTGCTGACCAAGGAGGATGCGTTCAACGCCAAGATCCAGGCGGCCTATGAAAAGGATTTCCCCGGCAACTTCCTGTTCGCCGCCGGCAGCGCCGCGACCGGCACCTATCGCGGCCTGAAGCTGTGGGAGGCCGCCGTCAAGGAGGCCGGCAAGATCGACCGCGAGTCGGTTGCGGCCGCGCTCGACCATGCCAAGATCGCCGAAGGTCCGGGTGGACCGGCCGAGATGGTGCCGGGCAAGCGGCACTGCAAGATGAAGATGTACACCGCGGTCGCCAAGGGCGGGAACTACGAGATCGTCGGACGCAGCGATGGTCTCGTCGATCCCAAGGAGTGCTGAGGCGGAATGCTGAAGCCGATGAGTGTGGTAAGAGAGGCCATCGTCGCCGACGCGAGCGGCGAAGCGGACGGTGCGATGGCTGAAGGCGCAGCGACGGGACAGGCGAGAGCAAGCCGCAATATCCTGCCGATCGTGGAGGGCGTGGTGCTCGTCGCGGCGCTGGTCGCGCCGATGGTGCTGCAAGACTATCTCACGGTGTTCGCGACCCGCGTGATCATCCTCGCGCTGTTCGCGCTATCGTTCGATCTGGTGTGGGGCTATGCCGGCATCATGAGCTTCGGCCAGGCGCTGTTCTTCGGCTCGGCCGGCTATGGCGTCGCGCTGCTGGCACGCGATCTCGACATCACCAACATCTTTCTGGTGCTGCCGGCGGGCACGATCATCGGGCTTACCTTCGCGCTCCTGCTCGGCGGCTTCCTGCTGCTGGGACGGCATCCCTCGAGCGTGATCTTCGTATCGCTGGGTACGCTGACCGGGTCCTACGCCGCCGACCGGCTCGCGCGCGGCTGGTACTATCTCGGCGGCCAAAACGGCATCCCCTCGATCGCGCCAATGACGGCCAGCAGTTACGAATTCTCGGAAGGGCCGGCCTTCTATTATCTCGTGCTCGGCATTCTCACAGTCGTCTATCTGCTTTGCCGCTTCCTGGTGCGCTCGCAGTTTGGGCTTGCGTTGGCAGGCCTGCGCGAGAACGAGCAGCGCATCGCCTTCTTCGGCTACAAGGCGCAGCATCTCAAGGCGATCATCTTCGCGATCGGCGGCGCCGTCGCAGGCCTTGCCGGCAGCCTCTATGCGTTCCACGAGGGGTTCGTCTGGCCCAACATGGTCGGCGTCGTCGTCTCGACCCAAGTCGTGCTCTACGTGCTGTTCGGCGGCTCCGGCACGCTGATCGGCGCCGTCATCGGCGCTGTCATCGTCGAGGGCGTCAGCTTCTGGCTGTCGGACAATTACCGCGAGATCTGGCCGATCATACTCGGCCTCCTGCTGCTGCTCGTGATCCTGTTCCGGCCGCTAGGCCTGATCAGTTTCGTGCTCGGCGAGCGCGAGCGGGTCGGCAGCTTTGGTGCGAAGCCCAAGGAGACCGGCAAGCAGAACTTAAAGGAGAAGCGCAATGCCGCTCCTTGAAGCCGCAGGCATCAAAAAGATCTTTGGCAAGCTCACCGCGCTGGACGGCGCAGCCCTCACCGTCGGCGAGAACGAGTTCCACGGCCTGATCGGCCCGAACGGCTCCGGCAAGAGCACGCTGATGAAGTGCATCGCCGGCGCCGAAGTGCCGACGCAGGGCAAAGTCTCCTTCATCAACACCGACATCACCGCGTTCACGCCGACCGAGCGCGCCCGCGCCGGCATGAGCCTGAAATTCCAGATCACGAGCGTGCTGCCGACGCTGACGCTGTACGACAACATCCTGCTCGCACTCCAGGCGCAATCCTCGCTGTTCGATCTGGTGTTCTCGCGTACCCGCGGCGTGCTGCACGAGCAGGTCATGACCATGCTCACCCAGTTTCGCCTCGCCGATCGCGCCTTCGACGCGGCGGCTGCGCTGTCGCACGGTCAGCAGCAATGGCTGGAGATCGCGATGGCGCTCGCGGGCAAGCCGAAGCTGTTGCTGTTGGACGAACCGACCGGCGGCATGAGCCTGGAGGAGCGCCGCGTCACCGGCGAGTTGCTCCAGCCGATCAAACAACATTGCTCGCTCGTCATTGTCGAGCACGACCTCGATTTCATCCGCGACATTTGTGATCGGTTGACCGTGCTCGATCAGGGCAAGGTGCTGGCATCCGGCACGGTGTCCGAGATCCAGGCCAACAAAGCCGTCCAGGAGATTTATCTGCGCCGTGCCTGAATTTTTGGACATCAAGCATCTCGACGCCGGCTATGGCCGCAGCCAGGTCCTGTTCGACGTCACCCTCGGCATTCCCTGGCGCGGCGGCGTCGCCGTGTTGGGGCGCAACGGCGCCGGCAAGACCACGCTGATGAAGACCATCGTCGGCGAGCTGCCGGCGTGGAAGGGCGAGGTCGGCTTCGACGGCCGCGACATCAGCCGCCACCGCACCGAGGAGCGCGTGCGCGCCGGCATCGGCTACGTGCCGCAGGAGCATTCTGTGTTCGCGCGCCTGTCGGTGCGCGACAATCTCGCCGTCGGCTCGCTCGCGAGCAAGAAGGCCGATGCGGTCGACCACGTGCTGACGATCTTCCCAAAACTCGGCCAGCGCCTCGACCAGCCCGCCGGTACCCTCTCCGGCGGCGAACGCAAGATGCTGGCGATCGGCCGCGCCATGTTAGGCGATCCAAAATTGCTACTGCTGGACGAGCCGACCGAAGGCGTCTGGATCGGCGTCATCGAGGAGATCACCGAGCGCCTGATCGAGCTTGCGAAAAACATCGCCGTCATCATCGTCGAGCAACACCTCGACCTCGCGCTGCGCGTTGCGGACTACGCCTATGTGCTGGACCGCGGCCGCGTCGCGCTGCAAGGCGCGGCGCGCGAGGTTCGGGGGAATCCGGAGCTGATGCGGTATCTGGCGCCGTAGGGGAGCGTCGATGCCGGCTCCGGAGCCAACTCTCGCATTGCGGTCGAGCGCTTACGGCATGTTTCCGAGGAACGGATTGACGATGGTGAGCCCGCCGACGTTACGGCCATGCTGCATGTCTTCGCTGTAGAGCGTATCGCAGCCGGCCTCGATCGCGGCCGCGACGATCAGCGCATCGTAGAATGCGAAGCCGTGATTTCGTGCCAGGGCGAGAGCGCCCGCATGGGTGTTCAGCGTGATAGGGACGACGTCAACAAGTGACACTCGAAACTGTTGAAGTGCGAATTCGATCTGCGGCCAATCAGTGCGGAGTTTTCGGCGGGCGACATGGACGAACTCGTTCAACACCTGAACGCTTACATAACCGCCGCCGCTGAGGCAGGCGGCGGCCTGCTGCTTTCTCGGATCGGACGTCGCGGTGTAAACGAGGATGCTGGAATCGAAAAATGCCTTCACCGCTCGTTCGCCTCGTCGCGATCGAACTTGTAGTCGGCAGGAAGAGTCCAATTGAGCGAGGCAAGGTTCTCGATCGCCCGCCGACGACGCTCTTCCTTGGTCTCGACCTCGATCGTGCCCTTACGGGAGGCAACCACGTCGAGTTCGTCGCCCTCTTTGAGGCCAAGCTCTTCCACAAGCGCTTTGGGCAAGCGGACCGCGAGGCTGTTGCCCCATTTGGAGACTTGCACCGCACCCTCCATGATATACAAAATCTATTGTATATCATGGGGTATATATCATTGGAATTCAAGGCGCGCGCAGGCCGTCGCCGATGTTCCCAAATGGGTCGCGCGTTTCGCTCGGACGGAATATATGGACGATGAAGAGCTCGCCCGCCCCTACTTCACCGCTCCGAACCGGCTATCGAACGAATTCGACTGCACCACGGGTGCTGCGCCAGCGAACTGCGCGCCGCCGGATTCGGCCGCGCCATCCGACACCGACGGTTTCAGCGGCGGACGCGTCGCGGCAAGGCGCGTGTCGGGCTTCGGCGGTTCGGCAGGCTTGGTGGCTGCGACCGACTTCGGCGCGTCCTTGGAGGTGTCGTGGCCCGGCCCGAACCGGGTCACCGCGGCTTTCAGCCTGGACGCCGCAGTTGGGGGCGTTGCGGACGTGGTGGCCGGGGCGACAGACGCGGTGGCTTGCGGCGGCGGTGTAGCGGCTGTGGTATCGGCGGTGCCCATGCCCATCTTGCGGGCGATGCCGGAGAAGAAGCCGCCGGACTTCTCGGGCGGCGCGGCCGCAGCGACGCGGGTGTTGGCGACGGGCGCGGCGACGACCGGCTCCTCCTGGGGCGCAGCGGCCGCGGCCGCCTCGAAATTCGGCTTCGGCGGATTGACGTGTCCGGGAATCGTCCCCGGCGCCTTCGACATCGCGAGCATCTGGAGAGTATTGCCCTCGGCCCCTTCCGACAGGCCGGTCGAGCCTTCGGGAATCTTGGCGGCAAAGATCTTGTTCATGCCGCCGTCGATGCCGGTGTTCATGCGCGCCACCGGCGTGCCGCGAGAGACGAGCTTGCTGTATTCGGCCTCGTCGCGCGCCTGCTTCTCGCGCACGGCGCTGGCGACATCCTCGGCGATCACATAGGCCGGGCATTTTGCCGAGGCGTCGAACACCGGATCGCGCTTGGCGTCGGGCCCGCGTGTCGCGTCGAAGACGTACTTCCGCTCGCAGAAATCGACCTTCGGCTCCTGCCGCGTCACCTCGAAATGATCATAGCCTTCCTTGATCATCTTCCAGAACGCCATGTTCGGATTGGTCCGGTGCTTTGCCATGTTCACCGGCGTCATCTTGAACGGATAGGCCTGGAGCTGGAACGCCTTCTGGCCGCCGAAGAAGGATTCGCGGCCGAGCGAATAGATCTCCGCGATCTGCTCGTCCGTCATGGCGTAGCAGCCGCGCGAAGAACAGTCGCCGTGCACCATCAGCTGCGAGCCGGAGCGGCCGAGCGCCTTGTCGAAGGCGTTGGGATAGCCGGTGTTGAAGGAGAGGTAATAGGCCGATTGCGGATTCATCTGGCCGGGATTGATCGAATAGAATCCCTCGGGTGCCTGACGATCGCCCTCGCGCACCTTCGGGCCGAGATCGCCCGACCAGCGGCAGATCGGATAAGTCTTGAGCAGCGCGAACTGGCCGGAGCGGGTCTGCTTCCAGACCTCGAGTTCGGCCTCCTGCTTGAACAGGCGGACCAGGATCGGCGATTGCAGATCCATGTCCTTCTCGACCATCGCGGCGAGAAGCTTTGGCGGGACCGGCTGGTTGGCCTTGGCGTTGGTCGCGAGCGAGACCTGATCGGTGTCGCAGCCGGCCAGCAGAATGCTGGCGGCAAGCGCAACCGAAGCCATAACCGCGCGAGCAAGCGAACGAGAAATCAAGATGGACCCCACACCGTGCCGGGCAAGTCGCGCGAACCCCAATCTTGGAACATGGCCTGACCGGAGATCCGGACCCGTCGTGACAACTTTCGTCGAGACAGGCTTTTCGAGACCACGCCCCAGCGCTTATGCCCTGAAGCCATTGATTAAAATTCTAACCTCTGGGTCATGACGTCGCAACCCGAGCGGGGATCACGAGCCCGTTGGCCCAGTAGCATGGTCAACAAGGACTAAACTTCAGGCTTTACTTGGGCCCTCCGGCCAAATCACAACTCAGATCGCTGATTTGGGCAAAAAAAGGGTTAACGCAGGGTTATTGCCCCGTCATTCCGGGCCGGCGAAGCACCGAACCCGGAACCCCGAGATTCCGGCATCGCCCCTTCGGGCGCCCCGGAACGACCGAAAAATCAGGGAATCAGCCCAGTTTCCGGCCGATATCGAGGAATTTCTGGCGCCGCTGCTTGCGGACGGCGTCCGCGTCCAGGCCGCGCAGCTCGTCAAAAGCCTTGCCGATGGCATCACCCGTGGTGGCGATCATGGCGGCGGGGTCGCGGTGGGCGCCGCCGACCGGCTCCTTCAAAATGCTGTCGATCACCCCGAAGCGGAGCATGTCCTGGGCGGTGATCTTCATGTTGTTGGCGGCTTCCTGCGCCTTGGTGCCATCGCGCCAGAGGATCGAGGAGGCGGCCTCCGGCGAGATCACGCTGTAGATCGCGTGCTCCAGCATCAGCACCCGGTTGGTGGTCGTGATCGCGATCGCCCCGCCCGACATGCCTTCGCCAGTGATGATCGCGACATTGGGCACGCCCAATGCCATGCAGGCATCGGTCGAGCGAGCAATCGCCTCAGCCTGTCCGCGCTCTTCGGCGCCGATACCGGGATAGGCGCCGGCGGAATCCACGATCGACAGCACGGGAAGGCCGAAACGCTCGGCCATCTCCATCAGCCGCACCGCCTTGCGATAGCCTTCCGGCCGCGCCATTCCAAAGTTGTGCTTGATGCGGCTGTCGGTGGAATCGCCCTTCTCCTGGCCCAACACGCAGATGCTCTCGCCGCGGAAACGGCCGAAGCCCGCGACCAGCGCCTCGTCCTCGCCAAACTTGCGGTCGCCGGCGAGCGGGGTGAATTCGGTGATCAGGCCCTTGATGAAGTCGGAGAAATGCGGCCGCTGCGGGTGCCGCGCGACCAGCGTCTTCTGCCACGGCGTCAGGTTCAGATAGAGGTCGGCCAGCGCCTGCGCCGCCTTGTCCTCGATCCGCTCGATCTCCTCCGCGATGTCGGAGCCCGAGGCAGCCAACGTGCGCAATTCGTCGAGCTTGGAGTCGAGCTCGGCGACCGGCTTTTCGAAGTCGAGATAGCTGCGCATCTGGTCTGGCATCAACTCAATATAGGGGGACGGGGCGAGGCGGCGAAGCGGGATTGGCTTTGCGAAAACTTGGCGGAAAGAAGTGTAGCTTCTTCAAGGGGTTGACCTGTGCGTTCCCGGGAACGCACCAAATCACGCGTGAGGCCACGGCTCTTTCTGCGGAGATGTGGCCGAAGTCAAGGGCGGTTCGTGCGTCGTCCGTAGCCCGGATGGAGCGAAGCGCAATCCGGGAAAATCTATCCGCGAGGTGAGAACCCGGATTTCGCTGCGCTCCATCCGGGCTACGCGAGAGCACCTACTTCTCCGCCAGCGGGTGCAGGTCGCGCACCAGGCTCTTCAGCCGCTCCTCGACCACATGGGTGTAGATTTGCGTCGTCGAGATATCGGTATGGCCGAGCAGGGTCTGCACGATGCGCAAGTCCGCGCCGTTGTGCAGGAGGTGGCTGGCAAAGGCGTGGCGCAGCACGTGCGGGGAGACCAGCCTGGCCTGGAGGCCGGAGGCGACCGCGAGCTCTTTCAAGTCGCGGGCAAAATGCTGCCGCGTCAGGTGCCCGCTCTCGCCGAAGGAGGGAAACAGCCATTTCGAGGCGGCGAGGCTGTTCTTCTTCTCCGCCTTCGTCGCGTCGGTGGCCGCGAGATAATCCGCCATCGCCTGCCGTGAGGCCTCGTTCAGCGGCACCAGCCGCTCCTTGTCGCCCTTGCCGCGCACCACGATCATGCGGGCGTCGCGCTTGGCCGCCGTACGCGGCAGCGCCACCAGCTCGGAGACGCGTAGGCCCGTGGCGTAGAGCACTTCGAGAAGGCAATAGAGCCGCAACGCGCGCAGCCGTTGCGACGGCGAGGCATCGGCCGCCTCGCTCATCTCCTTGGCGCGCCGGAGCATGCGGTCGACGTCGGCAATCGACAGCACCTTCGGCAGCCCGCGGCCGCGTTTCGGGCCGGACAGGATCGCCGCGGGATCCTCGGTGCGGATGCGCTCGTTCAGGAGAAAGCGGAACATGTGGCGCATCGCCGACAGCCGCCGCGCGACGCTGGAGGATTTGAAGCCGCGGGCGTCGAGATCGGCAAGATAGTCGCGCAAGGTCTGAGTCTCGGCGTCCGCAAAACCATGGCCGGCGCGGGCCAGAAATTCCGAGAAATCGGTGAGGTCGCGGCGGTAGGCATCGAGCGTGTTAGGCCCGGCGCCCTGTTCCGCCGCGAGCATGTCGAGGAACAGGCCGGTGAGCTTGATATCTGAGGGCTTGCTGGTGGAGGATTTGGCGCGCATCCCGCAGCCTAGTTCCTATTTCTTGAGAAATTTGTCAGGCGGGATCGTCACCGTCATTTCCCGCGACTTCGGATTGACGAAGTTCGCCAGCGCGAAGACCACGCCATAGACGATGCCGGCGATCACGGCGACGACCGTCAGGAAGCGGAACAGGCTGGGCATCGGCAAGATCTCGGCAAGGGTCTCAGCAAGGGTCTCAGCAAGGGTCTCGAACGGGCAAATTAACCAATGAAATCATCCAACATGTTCGCTGTTTCGTGGCAAGAGTCCTCTGGCGATGGCGGCTCACGGGGTAGTATAGGTGGCCGGATGCCGCATCTGGCGGCAGATCGAGCGAGGGACATGTCCGACGCCGCGTTGCCAGCACCTGCCTCGCCCGAGACCGACATATTGTCGGCCCTGGGAGCGCGCTCGATTGTGCTGGTCGGCATGATGGGGGTCGGCAAATCCACCATCGGCCGCCGCATGGCCGCGCGGCTGCGGCTGCCCTTCGTCGATGCCGACACCGAGATCGAGGCGGCAGCCGGCATGACCATACCGGAAATCTTCGAGCGCCATGGTGAGCCGCATTTCCGCGACGGCGAGGCGCGGGTGATCGCGCGCCTTCTGGACGGCGGCCCCATCGTGCTGGCGACCGGCGGCGGCGCCTTCATGCGCGAGGAGACGCGCGCGCGCATCGCGGCCAAGGCGGTCTCGATCTGGCTCAAGGCCGATGCCGAAATCATCATGCGGCGCGTGCGCCGGCGGGCCGACCGTCCGCTGCTCCAGACCGCCGATCCCGAAGGCACCGTCACCCGTTTGCTCACTGAACGCGAACCGGTCTACGGCAATGCCGACCTCACCATCGCCTCGCGCGACGTGCCGCATGACCGCATCGTCGAGGAGACCATCGAGACGCTGCACGCGCATCTCTGCGGCGAGCCGGCGTCTCAACCACCAGCCGACGTCGCGAGTGCCGTACGATGACTGCGCCCATAAAACATTCTGATCCCGTAAACGTCGACGTCGCGCTCGGCGATCGCGGCTATGACATCGTCATCGGTCGCGGCGTGCTTGCCTCGCTCGGCGAACGGGTCGCGCGCTTGCGCCCCGGCGTGCGCACCGCGATCGTTACCGACCGCACCGTCGCAAAGCACTGGCTCGTGCCTGCCGAGGCATCGCTGGCCGCGGCCGGCATTCCGACCTCGCCTGTCGTGGTCGAGGAAGGCGAGATCTCGAAGACCTATGCGGGGCTCGAAAAGGTCAGCGAAGCCCTGATCGCCGCAAAAATCGAGCGCAACGATCTCGTCATCGCGCTCGGCGGCGGTGTGGTCGGCGATCTCGCCGGCTTTGCGGCGGCGATCCTGCGCCGCGGCGTCGATTTCGTGCAGGTGCCGACCTCGCTGCTGGCGCAGGTCGATTCCTCCGTCGGCGGCAAGACCGGCATCAATTCACCGCAGGGCAAGAACCTGCTCGGCGCCTTTCACCAGCCGGTGCTGGTCATCGCCGACACTGCCGTGCTCGACACGCTGTCGCCGCGGCAGTTCCGCGCCGGCTATGCCGAGGTCGCCAAATACGGCGTGCTCGGCGATGAAGCCTTCTTCAGCTGGCTGGAGAAGAACCACGCCGACATTTTCAAGGGCGGCTCGGCCCGCGAGCATGCGATCGCGACCTCCTGCCGCGCCAAGGCAGGAGTCGTCTCGCGCGACGAGCGCGAGACCGGCGAACGCGCGCTGCTCAATCTCGGCCACACTTTTGGCCATGCGCTGGAAGCCGCGACCGGCTTTTCCGACCGGTTGTTCCATGGCGAGGGCGTCGCGATCGGCATGACGCTGGCGGCGCAGTTCTCGGCCAGGCTCGGCATGATTGGCGAGGCGGACGCCGCGCGCGTCGAACGTCATCTGATCGAAGCGGGCCTGCCGACACGTTTGCAGGATATCTCGGGTTTCGCGCAGGAAGGGCTCAGCGACGCCGATGCGCTGATGGCGCTGATGGCGCAGGACAAGAAGGTCGAGCGCGGCAAGCTCACCTTCATCCTGCTGGAGGCAGTCGGGCGCGCGGTCATCGCAAAGGACGTCGAGCTGGCTCCGGTGCGCGACTTCCTGAAAGAGAAGCTCGCGCGCAAGGCATGATGCGCGGCTGAACGGCGGCAGAGAGGTACATGGACTGGCTCGGATTCACGATCGTCGTTCTCTGCCTCCTGGTCTCGGGGTTCTTCGCCGCGAGCGAGACCGCGCTGACCGGCGCCTCGCGCGCCAGCATGTTGCGGCTGTCCAAGCAGGGTAATCGCGACGCCGACGTCGTCTCGCGGTTGCTCGACATGCGCGAACGCCTGATCGGCGCGCTCCTGCTCGGCAACAATATCGCCAATATCAGTGCATCCGCACTGGCCACCAGCATCTTCACGGCCTGGTTCGGCGACGTCGGCGTGCTCTATGCGACCGGCGTGATGACCGTGCTGGTCGTGATCTTCGCGGAAGTCCTGCCCAAGACCATCGCGATCAACGCGCCCGATCGCATGGCGCTTGCGGTCGCGCGCCCGATGCGGCTGACGATGTACGTGCTGGGGCCGCTGCTCCATGTGGTCGAGATCGTGGTGCGCGTGTTGATGCGCCTGTTCGGCCTTGCCGGCGAGCACCAGGCGATCCTGTCGCCGACCGAGCGCCTGCGCGGTGCGGTCGACCTGCTGCACCATGAAGGCAAGTTCGAGAAGCAGGACCGCGACATGCTCGGTGGCCTGCTCGATCTGCGCGAGCTCCAGGTCTCCGACGTCATGATCCATCGCACCGAGATGATGATGATCAATGCCGACCTGCCGCCGGAGGAACTGGTGCGCGAGGTGCTGGCGACCGAATACACCCGCATCCCGCTCTGGCGCGAGAAGCCGGAAAACATCATCGGCGTGCTCCACGCCAAGGATCTGTTGCGCGCGATCCGTGCCGCCGACGGCGACACCTCGCGCATCGACGTCTCCACCATCGCATTGCCGCCCTGGTTCGTGCCGGAGATGCGGCCCGTGTCCGAGCAGCTCAAGGCGTTCCGGCGCCGAAAAACCCATTTCGCGCTCGTCGTCGACGAGTACGGCGAAGTGGAAGGTCTTGTGACGCTGGAAGACATTCTGGAAGAGATTGTCGGCGACATCTCCGACGAGCACGACGTCGTTGTCGCGGGCGTGCGCGCCCAGCCGGACGGTTCGGTCGTGGTCGACGGCTCGGTGCCGATCCGCGATCTCAACCGCGCCATGGACTGGCATCTGCCCGATGAAGAGGCGACCACGGTCGCCGGCCTCGTCATTCACGAGGCGCGCTCGATCCCCGACCGCGGCCAGAGTTTCACCTTCCACGGCTTCCGTTTCCGCGTGCTCCGCCGCGAGCGCAACCGCATTACCGCACTCCGTATTTCACCGGTGCCGCGCGAGGCGGAGGTGGAGGAAACCAAGCCGCGGCGTGCAGGGACGTCGTTTTAGCTCCCGCGGCCGATGTCATCGTCCGCGCAGGCGGACGATCCAGTACGCCGCGGCGGCTTTGCTCTTGCCGAGGTGTCTCTGATTACTGGATGCCCCCGCCTTCGCTGGGCATGACAGCCAATTGGCGAGCTAGGTCCCGCCTTCCCCCGGCGCCTGCGCGTGGATCGCCAGCGCGTGCACGCCGCCGGAGAGTTCCGCGGCCAGCGCCGAATTTATCATGCGGTGGCGCTCGACCCGGCTCTTCCCTTTGAAGGCAGCAGACACGATATAGACCCGGAAGTGCGTCTCGCCGCTCGGTCGATGGCCGGCGTGACCCTCATGCAAATGTGACTCGTCGACGACTTGCAGGCTTTCCGGCGTGAAAGCTTCCTGCAACTTGTTGCTGATAATGTCTCTGGCAGCCATGTTTGCTCATTAATGTGCGCGATCGCACTCCGTCAATTGTCGGGGTTCCATCCTAATTGCAATGTCAAGACTTGAACGTTTTCGCATTGCGTAGTCAAAGTTGGTCATGCCGATCGATTCATCCAAGTTCTTCGACTCCATCCGCGTCAAGCCGAACAAGGGCAAGGCGGAAGCGAAGCCGCGCGACACCGTGGTCAATTGCGAATGGACCGGGTGTCAGAACAAGGGCGGTCACCGCGCGCCCAAGGGCCGCGAGAATTCGCGCGAGTACTGGCACTTCTGCCTCAACCACGTGCGTGAGTACAACCAGAACTACAATTTCTTCTCCGGCATGAATGCCGACGCGGTCGCGCGCTACCAGAAGGATGCGCTGACTGGCCACCGTCCGACCTGGAAGATGGGCGCCAATGGCGGCGTCAAGAAGGGAGCCGAGGCCGAGATCGACGGCGCCTTCGATCCGTTCAGCATGTTCTCGGAGATCAACGGCCGCGCGAACTGGCGCCGCGGCCCCGAGGCCCCGCCCAAGGCCGAAACGCGCAAGATCATGAATGCCGAGCGCAAGGCGCTCCAGGTGATGGGTCTCGGCCCCGACGCCAAGCTCGCCGACGTCAAGACCAAGTACAAGGCGCTGGTGAAGCAGCACCACCCCGACGCCAACAACGGCGACCGCTCCACCGAAGACCGCCTGATCGAGATCATCAAGGCGTACAATTATCTGAAGACGGTGGTGCGGGAGGCGTAGGCCTCGCGCAAACGCGTAGCCCGGATGGAGCGCAAGCGTAATCCGGGTCTTTCTGGCATAGCGATCTATCTTCCCCGGATTACGCTTCGCTCCATCCGGGCTACGCATCATTCCTTCGGCATCGCCCCCACATAGGACGAGCTCGGCCGGATCAACCGCCCTGTGCGCTGCTGCTCGCGCGCATGCGCGGTCCAGCCCGCGCTGCGGGCGACCGCGAAGATCGGCGTAAAAGCCTGGCGGGGGATGGCGAGCGCATCGAGCAGGATAGCGGTGAAGAACTCCACATTCGTCTCCAGCGGCCGGTCCGGGTTCTTCTTGCGCAGCGCTGCGCGGATGTAGGCCTCGACCTCGCCGGCGAAAGGCAAACCGGCGCCCTCGGTGGAAAGCCGCTCGATCGCGGCCTTGAGCACGTCGGCGCGCGGATCGCGCACGCGATAGACGCGATGGCCGAAACCCATCAGCCGCTCGCCGCGCGCGAGCGCCGCATCGACCCATGGCTTGATCCGCTCGCTCGAGCCGATCGCATCCAGCATTTCCAGCACTGGCTCCGGCGCGCCGCCATGCAGCGGCCCGGTCAGCGCGCAATAGCCGGCCGTGACGGCGGCGAACAGATCGGCCTGGGTGGACGCCACCACGCGCGTGGTGAAAGTCGACGCATTCATGCCGTGATCGCAGACCGTGACGAAATAGGCATCCAAAGCGGCGACCTTGCGCGGTTCCGGCGCGGCGCCACGCAGCATGCGAAGCGTATCGGCGGCATGGCTCGCGTTCGGATCCGGTGTGAGCGGATCGAGCCCTTTGGTGCGCCGGACCAGTGCGCCAGCAATTACCGGAAACGCGCCGACAATGGTGGCTTCGTGCTCCAGCCCGTTCTCTGCGCGAAGGCCCGCGACCGCCGCGCGAAAACCGTCGACGATATTCATGCCGCTTGTCGCCGGCAGCAGGTCCGGCAGCCGCGCGAAGGCGCGCTCGCGGGCGGCGCCGAGACTTGCCCGCACATTGGCCTCGCTGAGCGTGCTCTTGCTGGCGCCGTTCCAGAGCCGGGCGGTGACGCCCTCGAAGCTCGATTTGGCGGCGAAGGTGCCGACATGCTCGCCGGCGATGATCAGCTGGCCGCGCTCGCCGTCGACATGGCTCAGCACGGTCTCGGCCGCCGGAACGCCGTCCAGCCCGATCTGGCTTTTGGTGAGGTGGATGTTCATGGCCCAAATCTCCTGTTCACGAGGGGAAAGGTCGGGCCTCTCGACAGATTGATCAATCTTGATTACATAAATCAATATGAAAAATTCTCCGGAGCTCTACCTCTCCGCCCGGGAAGCTGCCGCCGAGCTCGCGATCTCGCCGGCCACGCTCTACGCCTATGTCAGCCGCGGCCTGATCCGCTCCGAGCCGACGCCGGACTCGCGCAAGAACCGCTACCGCGCCGAGGACGTCCGTACCCTGAAGGAGCGCCGTGTGCCCTCGCCGGAGCCGCGCGGCCTGCGCAGCTTCGATGCCGACCTACCGGTGATGGATACGGAGATCTCGACCATCACCGAGGACGGCCCGATCTATCGCGGCGTGAACTGCGTCGATCTCGCCGAGAGCGACACGCTGGAGCACACCGCGACGTTGCTCTGGGACGTCTCGAGCGTCGATCCCTTCGCGCCTGACAATTATCCTGTGGTCTCCGACGAGATGCGGGCGATTGCGCAGGCCGCGCGCCGTGCCGCGCCGATCGATCGCGCCATTGCGGTGCTGGCGCTGGCGTCGAGCGCCGATCCCCGCGCCTTCACCCGCGCGCATGATGGACGTGCGATGGTCGGTGCGCGCATTGTCCGACTCCTGGTCGCGACCATGCTCAATACGGAGCCGTCAGCCGAGCCGTTGCACCAGCAAATCGCCAAGGCCTGGGCACCCGACAACAAGCACGCGGCCGATCTCATCCGCCGCGCGCTGGTTCTGCTCGCCGAGCATGAACTGAACGCCTCCACCTTCACTGCGCGCTGCGCGGCGTCGACCGGCCTCAATCTCTATGATTCCGTCATCGCCGGCCTCGCCGCGCTGAAGGGGCCGAAGCACGGCGGCGCCGGCGTGCTCGCCTCGCAGCTCGTCAAGATGCTGGTGGATCGTGACGTCGAGCCGATGGTCCGCGAACGCGTCGCGCTCGGCGAACGCTTTGCCGGATTCGGCCATGGCGTCTACAAGCGCGGCGATCGGCGCGCGCAGTCGCTCCTGAACGCGCTGTCGCGTGCCGGCGCGCCGCGAAAGTTCACGCGCGAAGTGCCGGAGCGCATCGCTGAAGCGACCGGCGAGCTCGTCAATATCGATTATGCGCTCGCGGTGCTCGTGCACGCCCTGCGCCTGCCCGCCGGCAGCGAGCTCGCGCTGTTCGCGATGGCCCGCAGCGTCGGCTGGATCGCGCATGCCAGCGAACAGTTGCAGTTCGGCAAGCTGATCCGCCCGCGTGCGCGTTATGTCGGACCTGCGCCGGGGCGGAGGACGATGATGGAGCCGAAGACCTAATCAGACCTTCATGGATCAGCGCGGTTCACGGCAACAGCAGAAGCGCTTAATTGCTTTCCGTACTGTCCACCCCCGGGCAGGCTTGTGGCATCTTCTAACGCCTCGGGAGCCATTCGTGTCGCAAGCCGCCCTACCTAGCCGAAGCCGAGCCCTTCGCACGCCCGCCGAACTCACTTCGGCCATCGCAACGGCATACGAGCGCATCGAACGTGACCAACACCGCAATTGCTGGGTCTATGTGAGGCCGATGGGGGAGGCGCTGGCGGAGGCTGAGGCTCTCGCGCGGCGCGGCGCGCAAGGCGAATTCCTGCCGCTCCTCGGTGTGCCTTTCGGCGTGAAGGACAACATCGACGTGGAGGGCATGCCTACCACGGCGGCCTGTCCGTCATTCGCCTATGTTGCGGAGCGATCGGCCCGGTGCGTCGAGCGCCTGGCCGCAGCGGGCGCAATCTGTCTCGGTAAGACAAACCTGGATCAGTTCGCCACCGGGCTCTCCGGCGCCCGGTCACCTCACGGCGCCTGCCCGAGCGCCGCTGATGATCGCTATATCTCGGGCGGGTCGAGCTCCGGCTCGGCTGTCGCCGTGGCCGCCGGCCATATTGCGTTTTCACTCGGAACCGACACCGGCGGCTCGGGCCGGATACCGGCAGGTTTCAACGGCATCGTCGGAATCAAGCCGACGGTCGGGTTTGTCTCATCCCGCGGGCTCGTCCCGAACTGCCCGACGATCGATTGTCCATCGATCTTTTGCAATTCCGCAGCCGAGGGCAAACTGTTGCTGGAGCTCATTGACGGCTTCGATGAAGAAGATCCCTACAGCCGTAAGGCGCTCGGCCCGTCATCTGCTTTTCCCCAAGAATTCCGCTTCGGACGCATTTTTGGTCGTCAGCTGAATTCATTCGGCATGCCCGAATGCGACGCGCTTTACGAACAGGCTTGCGAGAGGCTTGTGGGGTTGGGAGGCCAGGCCCTTGAGACTGACTTCACGCCTTTCGCCGAGGCCGGCGAAATGCTGTTTTCGGGGCCCTGGATCGCTGAACGCTATGCGGCGATCAGCAAGCTCCTCGACATTGATCATGGTAATTTGCTGGACGTTACGCGCAAAGTCCTGCATTCCGCGGCGCAGTTTACAGCGGCAGATGCATTCGCGGCGCAACACCGTCTCCTGAAGCTGCGGCGGCAGGTCCAGTTACTCTTCAAACAGATGGATGTCCTCGTGGTGCCCACCGCACCGCGCCCCTTCGCCATTGCGGAAATGCTGGAGGACCCCATCACGCTCAATAGCCGTCTTGGTCACTACTCCTATTTCGCCAATCTTTTGGACCTGTGCGCGGTGGCGCTTCCCAATGCAACGCTCCCCAACGGCATGCCCATGGGCGTCACCCTGCTGGCACCCGCATGGCACGATCACGCCCTCCTGGACTTTGCCTCGCGATGGCAGCCGAAAGATCGTGGCGCTTTCTTCGGTCTGAAAGTCTATTCGCGTACCGCCAGTTAGACGAGTTCGAGATCGAGGGCGCGCAAATTCAGAATGACGATCAGACCCCTGTCGTAGCGGATGATGCCTCTCGCCTGCGTGCGCGAAAGCTGCACCGTCACCCATTGTCGTGTCGCTCCGATCAGGTTGGCGAGATCGCCATGGGTGAACGGAATGCCGATCACGATCTCACGGCCATGCTGCGATCCGTAGATCTTCGAGAGAAAGATGAGCAGACGCTGCAACCGTTCGGTAACTGACCGCGTGCCGAGCATTTGCGCCATGGCTGAGTAGCATCTCGCCTTGAAGGCCAGCGCATCCAGAAGCGCAACCGCGATGGTCGCCGACTGAAGCGCAAGTTCGCGCAGAGCGTGGCCAGGCAAGAACAGGAGCCGGCTGCGCTCAACTGCAACCGAAGACCACATATGCGCTCCGGCTCCGAAGAGGTCCGGCCCGCCGACGAAATTGCCGCCAAACCAATAGGCGAGCGTCACCTCACGCCCGGAGGGTGCGGCGTAATAGCTGCGGATCCGGCCGGATTCGATCAGATATATGCCGTTCTGTGTGTCTCCCTGGCGCCAGATATGCTTGCCGGTTTCCAGGACCTCGTGACGACCAATTGCAAGGACGCGACGCCGGTCAGCCTCACTTAGCGGATCGAGCAAACCCGGCAGCGACCTGACCAGAGTATCCGACTCGGCCAGCATGATCCCGGCCGTAGTCCTGAGTGTTGCCGCTGACATCTGCCCACTCCCTCGTAGCCGGAGCGGATCCATTCAAGAGCCATGCCAGCCCTAGTGGTTCATCACAGTGATTTTGACGTTTTGATACCGAGCCATTCGAGGATCGGCAAGCTTTCCGGCGGCACGAGGATTTCGATGCTTCTGGGGACGCCAGGTTGACGGCGAATGAAACCGTTTCGTTCGAGGGTGACGATCATCTGGTGGACCGAAGGCGGGCTGACGCGGAAATGGCGCTGCATGTCGGTTTCGGCGGGTGGGCGTCCGAACATGTGCGCGTAGGTGTAGATAAAGGCCAGGTAGTGTCCCTGCTTCTCCGTGAAGTGCGTGCCTGATTTTTGACTCATCGCTGGATTCGTCCCGGCCTCCGACAAGGAGGCGAAGCATGAATGTACGTTATCGGGTC
The DNA here is from genome assembly GCF_023101685.1 of Bradyrhizobium sp. 186. NCBI lineage: Bacteria > Pseudomonadati > Pseudomonadota > Alphaproteobacteria > Hyphomicrobiales > Nitrobacteraceae > Bradyrhizobium > Bradyrhizobium sp. 186. Next base: position 9,916,209 of record NZ_CP082164.1, read on the forward strand.
GAATTGAGCCAAATCGAGCGGGACGAACTGACGGCGATGCTGGGCGGCGGGAAGCATGCTGCCCGCAAGCTCAAGCGGGCGCAGATTTTGCTGGCGGCCGATGCCGGCAGTTGCGACGCGGAGATTGCCCGGTCTGTCCGGGTCAGCCTGTCCAGCATCGGCCGGACCAAGCGCCGCTTCGTGGAAGGCAATCTGGAGCGGGCCTTGAGCGAGGAACCGCGTCCGGGCGCAGAGCGCAAATTGACCGGCAAGGAGGAGGCCCTGCTGGTGGCGACGGCGTGCGCCAAGCCGCCCGCCGGCCGCAAACGTTGGACGCTGACGCTGCTGGCGGACACGATGGTCAAGCTCACCGATCATGACAGCCTGTCGGGCGAGACCGTGCGTCGCCGGCTGGCCGAGAACGACCTCAAGCCATGGCGCAGGGACATGTGGTGCATCCCCTATGTCGACGGCGAATACGTCGCCCGCATGGAGGACGTGCTCGACCTCTACGCCGAGGCGCCGGATCCCGTCCGGCCGCTGGTCTGCTTCGACGAGACCCCCGTCCAGCTCATCGGCGAGGTCCGTCAGCCGATTCCAGCCGAGCCGGGACAGCGCGAGCGTTACGATTACGAGTACCGCCGCAACGGCACCGTCAATCTCTTCGTTACCTTCGACCCGCATCGTGGCTGGCGCAACGTCAAGGTCACCGAGCACCGCGCCGCCGTGGACTACGCCTACTGCATGCGCGAACTCGTCGACGTCCATTATCCCGACGCCGACTGCATCCGCCTCGTGCAGGACAATCTGTCGATCCATACCGCCGGCGCGTTGTATCAAGCATTTGCGCCTGCTGAGGCCCGTCGCATCCTGCGCCGCCTCGAATTCCACTTCACCCCGAAACACGCCAGTTGGCTCAATATGGTCGAGTGCGAGATCAGCGTGCTCCAGCGCCAGTGCCTCGGCCGCCGCATCGACGACCCCAAAAGGCTCCGAAACGAGATCGCAGCATGGCAAAAGCGGCGGAATAAAACCCGAGCCCGCATCAAATGGATGTTCACAACCGACAAGGCCCGCGCCAAACTCGGCCGCGCCTATCCAGCCACCGCCAAAGAGTCAAAATCACTGTGATGAGCCACTAGGTCACTGTTTCCATTTGCTCGAAGGCCTTGCGGCCTTCGGTCCGGATCAGATCAAGGCAATCCCGCTTGAGGGCGAGATAGGCGGGGTCGGTCAGGATGGCGCTGGAGCGCGGGCGCGGCAGGCCCACGGAAAGATCCCGCAGGATACGGCCCGGCCCGGCGCTCATGATCAGCACGCGATCCGACAGGAGAATGGCTTCGTCGATATCGTGCGTGACGAAAACGATGGTGGCATTGATCCGGTCGCGAAGTTCGAGAAGGTTATCCTGCATCACCGCCCGGGTCTGCGCGTCCAAAGCACCGAACGGCTCGTCCATGAGCAGGACACGCGGCTGGTTTGCGAGGGCGCGAGCAATCGCCACCCGCTGCTGCATGCCGCCTGAAAGCGTATGCGGATAGGCGTTCGCGAATTTTGTCAGCCCGATCATTTCGATCAGGTCGTCGGCGATCTGCAGCGCCTCCGCCTTCGACTTGCCGAGCGCGCGCGGCCCGTGAGCGATATTACGGCGCACCGATTTCCACGGAAACAGATGCGGCTGCTGGAAGACCATCCCGATATCCGGCCGGGGTGCCAGCATTGGCTCGCCAGCTACCATTACCTGGCCTTCGAACGGCCGTTCGAGGCCAGCCATCGCATTCAAAAGCGTAGACTTGCCGCAGCCCGACGGACCAACGAGCGAGACGAATTCGCCCGACATGACCGCCAGAGACACCCGGTCCACCGCAATAACCTGGCCGCGCGGCACATCGAAGACGATGCTCAAATCCTCGACGCGGATGATCGCTTGAGGTGTTGCCGATGAAGGTGCGGGCGCAGCATCCACGAGCCGGAGCGGTGGGGGCGGACGAAGCGGGTTGTGCATCATCGCCACCATACGGCACGTTCGGCAATTGCCGCGAAGGAACGATCGGCCACGAATGAGAGCAATCCGAGCGCCGCCAGCCCTCCCATGACCTGTCCGGTCTGCATGTTCTGTTGCGCAATCTCGATCCGGTAGACGATGCCGGCAAACGCGCCCGCCAGCTCAGCCGCGACCAGCGTGTAAAAGGAGATGCTTACGGCGGTGCGCAGACCGACAACGATGTAGGGAAGCGCGCCCAGCAGAACGATCTCCGATAGCATCTGCCGACGTGGCGTGCCGAGCATCAGAGCGGCGCGAATGAGGCCGCGATCGACCTTCTGCACGCCGATATGGGTCGCGAGCCACACGGTGAAGAACACACCCCAGACGACCAGAAACAGTTTGCCGGCCTCCGACAGCCCAAACCAGAGGATCACGATAGGCACAAAGGCGATTGGGGGGATCGGGCGAAGAATATGGAACAACGGGGAGAGCAGGCTTGAGACCAGCCGGAACTGGCCTGTCAGGACGCCGAGCATGATCCCACCCGTGGTACCGATCAAAAATCCCACACTGACGCGGAAGAGGCTCGCTGAAAGGTCGCCGAAAAACTGACCGCTATGGATCCAGTCAAGGACGGCGACAGCTACCGTCGAAGGTGGCGGAAAGAGCACCGCGTTGACGATCCGCAATCGTGCAATCAATTCCCAAACGCCGACGAAGGTTGGCACGGAGAGCACGCCGACAAGCACGCTCAGGCGTCCGGCCGCGTTCGCACGGTTGCGTCCGCCGATGCTCATGGATTGGCCGACAGCGTCACACGTGCAGCATCAAGCGCTTTCAGCGACGCCGTCGCAATGATTTTCGAGAAATCGGGCATCCCCGCCCCGGGCGGATGATTGCCGGTCTCAAGCCGCCAGGCAGCGTGCGTTTTTAGCGTCTCGAGCAGCTTGTCGTCGAGGCGCACATGATAGATGTAATCCGACCAGATCGCCGCCAGCTCGTCGCGCTTCATGCCAGTTGCTGCGGCAACAATGTCGATCGCTTCATTCGGATGAGCCTTGACCCAGCCTTCAGCTTCAATGAGCGCAGCCAGGAATTTGCTGACGACCGCGGGGTTTGCTTCCAGATAGGACCGCGTCACAACGATGTTGAAGGTCTCCGAGTAGACCCCCCTCGTATCGAGCAGGACGGCACCCTCGCCAAGAGCCTTCTTTGCATTAGCCACATGCGGCTCCCAGGTGTCGAACGCATCAATGCTCCCCGCCGCCAGGGCGGGAAGCATCTCCTGTGGGCGAAGATTGACGAGCGTAACGTCCTTGGCGGTCAGTCCCGCCGCTTTCAACAGAACCGATGTGTAGACCTCGCTACCCGTCCCGGCCGTGAAGCCGATGCGTTTACCGCGCAAATCGGCTTTCGTCCTGATTGCGGCGGACGCGGCCGTCATTGTCTTCAGATCCGAGTATTCCATGCCGGCGACGAAGGCGATCGGCTGCTGGGCCATCGCGGCCGCCGTTACCGGAGCTTCGGCCGTCGTTGCGATATCCGCTCCTCCGCCCACCACTGTATCGAGGCACTGCTTTCCGCTCGTGAAATTCGAGACAAAAATATCGAGTCCCTGCTTGGCGAAGAGGCCGTTCGTCTTGGCGACGATCGCGAGGGCCGAAATCGGCGCGAGATTCTGCGCAAGCCGCGCCTTCACATCTTCGGCTCTAGCCCGGGAGCCGGGATTCAAGACGCCCGCATATGCAGAGACCGCAAACAAAACCATGCGAAGAGCTGTTTTCGAGCGCATGCAACCACCTCGGTCATGTCGGCGGCCGCAACGGCCAGCCTGTGATTGGACGAGGGTCATCCGAAGGCAACGCGCCGTGAAGCAATTAATCGACAAGCTATCCCGCTGACAAATATTTGCGCATCGAAGAAGCGCAGGGGACCGCAATTTGGGCAACAGAGAGCTCCAGCCGCCCGTCTCTTGTGCTGCGCGAGCTCGGCCCATTCAGAGCCGCCGTGTCCGCCGCCGGAGGACTCGGTGCCGCGCCCGGGTTACGGTGCTTTCCCGGTTGGCGGTCATCATCAACGCGGGCTATCCGTCCGCCGTGCTTGAGAAGGGCAAAGTCGAGGCCGCGGCCCGTACGCTCGGCATCGCGCTTCAGGCCCGCGGCTTCGCGGCAGCGACGCCACCGCCCTGCCTGCGGCGGATGATCCAGATCGCCAGTCCCAAAATGATCGCGACGCCGACCACGCTGAGGATCCAGATGTGCTTGCCGATATGCCCGTGGTGATGCAGCCCGGCATATTCGTGCAGGGCCGACACCGCCAGCACGCCTGGCAGCACATGCGCCGGCGCCCAGACCAGGATCGCCGGGATGTTGATCGCGTAGAAGCGAACCGGTGCCATGCCGAGCGCGCCGGCCGTGACCGGGACAAAGGCACGGATCGGCGGCACGAAGCGGGCGAAGAACACGGCCCAGGTGCCGAAGCGGTTGAAGAAGCTTTCGCTCTCTTCCACCACGCGCGGATAGTTGGTCAGTGGCCAAGTGTCGAGAATCTCGCGTTGCCTTCGGTGGCCGATCCAATAGGCCGAGCCGTCCCCCAGGACGGCGCCGAGCGCCGCCACCAGCAAAACCCATTGCAGTTTCAGGTCCCCGCCCGGAACCAGCGCGCTCAGCGCCAGGATGATGGTCGAGCCCGGGACCACCGAGCCTACCACCGGAACGGCTTCCAGCAGCGCCGCCAGGAACAGGGTCAAATAGGCCAGCCACGCATGGGCCGAAACGAATGAAATGAGGGGATCGAGGAAGGACGTCACGTCGTCTCTGTGGTGGGCTGGGGCAAATCGGGGCTCAGACCCTACACAAGTAAGGAGGGGCGGTAAAAGTGCCACTCGCGTGGGCAGGCCGCGCATCCTCGCGCAAAATTCAGGCGTGATTCGCAAGGCAGCCCTCCAAAAATCGCGTTCCTTGCCTATCTAAATGAAAAGACAATGGAACTTTGATCCGGGGGCGGGCTTCTGCCGGCACGTTGTCTCTGATAGGTTCGCAAACGCACCCAGCCGCAGCCAACGTGCAAATAACTGGTCTCGGGACCGCCCGGGGCCTCGGAGGATTGATGACGACCGCCGCCCTGTCCAAAGTTGAGGAAGTTTCCGGTCTGCCCGACATGAAGGTGTCGGTGCGCCAGGTGTTCGGGATCGACAGCGATCTCGAAGTGCCGGCCTATTCCGAAGTCGATCCTCATGTGCCGGAAGTTGACGCCGACTACCGCTTCGACCGCGCCACCACGCTCGCCATCCTGGCCGGCTTCGCCAGGAACCGCCGCGTCATGGTGACGGGCTATCACGGCACCGGCAAATCCACCCATATCGAGCAGGTCGCTGCCCGGCTGAACTGGCCCTGCGTGCGCGTCAACCTCGACAGCCACATCAGCCGTATCGACCTCGTCGGCAAGGACTCGATCGTTGTCCGCGACGGCAAGCAGGTCACCGAATTCCGCGACGGCATCCTGCCCTGGGCGCTCCAGCACAACGTCGCGCTGGTGTTCGACGAATACGATGCCGGCCGACCTGACGTGATGTTCGTGATCCAGCGCGTGCTGGAGGTCTCCGGCCGCCTGACGCTGCTCGACCAGAACAAGGTGATCAAGCCGCACCCGGCCTTCCGCATGTTTTCGACCGCCAACACCGTCGGCCTCGGCGACACCTCGGGCCTCTACCACGGCACCCAGCAGATCAATCAGGGCCAGATGGACCGCTGGTCGATCGTCACCACGCTGAACTATCTCAGCCATGACGAGGAAGTGGAGATCGTGCTGGCGAAAGCGAAGCACTATCGCACCCAGGAAGGCCGCGACATCGTCAACAAGATGGTGCGGCTGGCCGATCTCACCCGCAACGCGTTCGCCAACGGCGACCTGTCGACGGTGATGAGCCCGCGCACGGTGATCACCTGGGCGGAAAACGCCGACATCTTCGGCGATATCGGCTTCGCCTTCCGCGTCACCTTCCTCAACAAGTGCGACGAGCTCGAGCGTCCGCTGGTCGCCGAGTTCTATCAGCGCTGCTTCAACGCGGAGCTGCCGGAATCGGCGGTCAACGTGGCGCTGTCCTGATCGCTCTCGTGATGTCGTCCCGGCGAAGGCCGGGACCCATACCGCGTGATTTCTCGATGGTACGACGCTGAGAGTATCTCCTGACGCAATGATCGCCGGTGGTTATGGGTCCCGGCCTTCGCCGGGACGACGGATAGAGGCGAGATGACGACGTCGAACTCCAAATTCCGCAACACCAAGGAAGCCCCGACCGAGCCGTTCAAGCGCTCGGTGGCGTCCTGCCTGAAGGCGATCGCCAAGACGCCTGAGCTCGACGTCAGCTTCGCCGCCGAGCGTCCGGGCCTTGCGCCCGGCAAGGCCCGGCTGCCGGAGCCGGCGCGCAAGATGACCAAGCGCGACGCCGCGATCGTGCGCGGCCACGCCGACTCCATCGCGCTCAAGCTCGCTTGTCACGATCCGAAGCTGCATCGCAAGCTGATGCCCGGCAATCCGCAGGCGCGCGGCGTGTTCGAGGCGGTCGAGCAGGCCCGGGTTGAGGCAATCGGCGCACGCCGCATGGCCGGTGTTGCCAAGAACCTCACCGCGATGCTCGACGATCATTTCCATCGCGGCAAGTTCGACGAGATCACCGACCGCGCCGATGCGCCGCTTGCGGACGCGCTGGCGATGCTGGTGCGCGAGCGCCTGACCGGCATGGCGCCGCCGACAGCAGCGAAGAAGGTGGTCGACCTCTGGCGGCCAATCCTGGAAGACAAGATCGGCAGGCGGCTCGACCGGCTCGACGGCCTGGTCGAGGACCAGACCCGGTTCGGCGATGCCGTGCATGATCTCTTGACGGCGCTCGAGCTCGGCGACGAGCGCAATGCCGACAGCGACGACAACGACGATCAGGACGAAAACCGCGACGGCGACAACGACCAGTCCGGCGCCGAGGGCTCGCCCGATTCCGACGCAGCCCAGGAGATGAGCGCCGACCAGGCGCAGGCCTCGAGCGAGGACATGAGCGAGAGTGCGATGGAAAGCGCACAGGCCTCGACCTCCGACACCTTCGACGACGGCGAGCTCGGTGACGACGAGACGCCGGGCGAGGCGACGCGGCCGAATTCGCGCGGTACCAACGAGCCGCGCGGGCCGGAATACCATGCCTTCGCGCCGAAATTCGACGAGATCATCGCCGCCGAAGACCTCTGCGACCATGACGAGCTGGAGCGCCTGCGCGCCTATCTCGACAAGCAGCTCGCGCATCTGCAAGGCATCGTCGCGCGGCTCGCCAACCGGCTGCAGCGCCGGCTGATGGCGCAGCAGAACCGCGCCTGGGAGTTCGACCTCGAAGAAGGCATTCTGGACCCTGCGCGGCTGTCGCGCGTGGTGACCGATCCCTATCACCCGCTGTCCTTCATGCACGAGAAGGAAGCGACGTTCCGCGACACCGTGGTGACGCTGCTGCTCGACAATTCCGGCTCGATGCGGGGACGCCCCATTACGGTGGCGGCGACCTGCGCCGACATTCTCGCCCGCACGCTGGAGCGTTGCGGCGTCAAGGTCGAGATTTTGGGCTTCACCACCCGTGCCTGGAAGGGCGGCCAGTCCCGCGAGGCCTGGCTTGCCGCCGGCAAGCCGGCCAATCCCGGCCGCCTCAACGATCTCCGCCACATCATCTACAAGTCGGCGGATGCGCCGTGGCGCCGTGCGCGAAAAAATCTCGGCTTGATGATGCGCGAGGGTCTCCTGAAGGAGAACATCGACGGCGAGGCGCTGGACTGGGCGCACAAGCGCCTGCTCGGCCGGCCCGAGCAGCGCAAGATCCTGATGATGATCTCGGACGGCGCACCGGTCGACGATTCCACGCTGTCGGTCAATCCCGGCAACTATCTCGAGCGGCACCTGCGCCACATCATCGAGGAGATCGAGACGCGCTCGCCGGTGGAGCTGATCGCGATCGGCATCGGCCATGACGTCACGCGCTATTATCGCCGCGCGGTGACGATCGTGGACGCTGAAGAGCTTGGTGGCGCCATCACCGAAAAGCTCGCCGAACTCTTCAGCGAGACGAATACTGCGCCCACGCAACCGGCCAACCGCCCGCGCCGCAAACTGCATTCGTGAGCAAACCTTCATCCCGCCGCAGCTTTCTTGGCCACGCGGCGGCGGGATTTTCCACTCTCGCACTCTCCGGGTTGGCGCGGGCGCAGCCTGCGACCGAGCCGCCGCCGAAGCCGGCGCTCGTCGAGCACGCCGTCACCGAGCCTGTTGCCGTCGAGGTCAACGCACGGCCGATCCCGGCGTTCGAGCCGCGCGACCGCTCGCGCGTGCGCTTCGGCTCGCTGCAATATCGCAGCGGCCTGGTGCTGACCTCGCCCTATCGCGGCTTCGGCGGATTATCCGGCATTCGCTTTCTCGACACCAAGGGTGAGCGTTTCCTCGCGATCTCCGACCAGGGCGGCTGGTTCACCGGTGCGATCCGCTACTCCGGGCGCGAGATGACCGGGCTCGACAATGTCGAGGCCGCGCCGCTGCTCAACGCCGAAGGCCGGCCGATCACGGAGAAGCGGCTCTGGTACGATTCGGAGTCGATCGCGCGCGACGGCTCTTACGTCTATGTCGGGCTCGAACGCGTCAACCAGATCATGCGTTACGACTTCTCCAAGGGCGGCACCCGCGCCCGTGGCGAGGTGCTGCCGGTGCCGCCGGGGTTACGAAAACTGCCGTACAACAAGGGGCTCGAAGCGCTGGTGTTCGTGCCCAAGGGCCAGCCGCTCGCGGGCACCTTGATCGCTTTCTCCGAGCGCGGGCTGGATGCCGACGGCAATCTGATCGCGTTCCTGATCGGCGGTCCCACGCCCGGCCAGTTCAGCGTGCGCCGTACGGAAAAGTTCGACATCAGCGACGCTGTGCTGTTGCCCTCGGGCGAGCTTCTCATCCTCGAGCGAAAGTTCTCCTGGTTCACCGGCGTCAACATCCGCATCCGCGCCATCCCGCTCAAGTCCATCGCGCCGAACACGCTGGTCGATGGCCCCGAGCTGTTCGCGGCGGATCTCGGCCACGAGATCGACAACATGGAAGGCATCGACGCGCACGTCAGCGCGGAGGGCGAGACTGTGCTGACGTTGATCTCGGACGACAATTTCTCGCTGCTCCAGCGCACGTTGCTGTTGCAGTTCACGCTGGTGGAGTGAACGCGCGCGGGAAGCCTCTTCGCGTCGTCCTGGCGAAAGCCAGGACCCATTACCCCAGGGAGAAGTTTGGCGAAGATTGGTCGTTCGGGATTAGCACCATCCACAGTCGACAGACCTCGCGGTATGGGTCCTGGCTTTCGCCAGGACGACAGCGGAGGGTGGGCGCCACCTTGCGCCGGTGTGACATCGCAATGCGCAGGCCCACAGGCCGGCATTCCCGCCACGCCGCTGGTAATCCCGCATCCGCTCACTACACTCCCTCCATCGCCCCTCCCATCCCCGGAACTCCCGCATGAGTGCCCTGTTTTCCCCGATCAAGCTGCGCGGCCTGACGTTGAAGAACCGTCTCGTGGTGTCGCCGATGTGCCAGTATTCGGCCGATGACGGCGTCGCCAATGACTGGCACTTCACCCACATCAACAATCTCGCGCTGTCGGGCGCGGCGATGTTCTGCGTCGAGGCGACCCATGTCGAGGCGATCGGTCGGATCACGCCGGGCTGCCTCGGGCTCTACAGCGATGCCTGCGAGGCGGCGCTGAAGCAGGTGCTCGCCTCGGTGCGCAAGCATTCCACCACGGCAATCGCGATGCAGCTCGCGCATGCCGGCCGCAAAGCCTCCAGCGCGCGACCCTGGGACGGCGGTCAGCTGATCCCGCAGTCGCAGGGCGGCTGGCAGACGGTCGCGCCGTCGGCACTGCCGCACAAGGAGGGTGAAGCCGCGCCGCTGGCGCTGGATGCGGCCGGCCTTAAGCGCATCCGCGACGCCTTCGTCGACTCGGCCCGCCGCGCCGATCGCATCGGCATCGACGCGATCGAGCTGCACGGCGCACACGGGTATCTCATGCATCAGTTCCTGTCGCCGATCTCCAACCGGCGCATCGACGAATATGGCGGTTCACTGGAGAATCGCATGCGCTTCCCACTGGAGGTGTTCGACGCGGTACGCGCGGTGTTCCCGCACAACAAACCGGTCGGCATGCGGGTCTCGTCGACCGACTGGGTCGAGGGCGGCTGGGATTTGGCGCAGACCATCGAATTCGCCAAGGCGCTGAAGGCGCGCGGCGTCGACTGGATCGATGCCTCCTCCGGCGGCGTCTCGCCGCTGCAGAAGATCCCGCTCGGCTCCGGCTACCAGGTGCAGTTTGCCGAAGCCATCAAGCGCGAGATCGGCTTGCCCACCATCGCCGTCGGCCTGATCACCGAAGCGAGGCACGCCGAGGACATCGTCGCCTCCGGCAAGGCCGACATGGTCGCGCTCGCCCGCGGCATGCTCTACGACCCCCGCTGGGGCTGGCACGCTGCGGCGGAAGTTGGCGGCGTGGTCGACGCCCCGCCGCAATACTGGCGCTCGCAGCCGTCGACGCAGAAGGAGCTATTTGGGAAGACGACGTTCGGGGCAAGGTAGTGGGGCGTGATAGCGGTTATGGGTTCCAGCCGCCCGTGCACAATTGCGCACCAGCCCTCACCCAAACCTCACCCCAATCCGCTTTTCCTTGCGCCAGACCACGGTGCAGGGCAGATGCGTTCCGTCGGGCTGGATGAACAGGGTGAATTGCTCGGGGATGCGGAGGGGGATGGTGACGTCGAGCGCAGCGCCGGTGTCCGAGAAATTGCGGACGGTGCAGTCGATCGCGCCGCCGCCGAACTCGATCGTTCCGGCCTTCAGCACGCGATGCCTGGATTTATTGCGTCGCTCGTCCATGGGCCAAATTTATCCCCGAAGCTGACACGAACATTAAGTCTCGACCCTGCCCCAACGAATTTGCGCCGGCCCGGAGGCCGCCGCTAGCATGCGATGAAGCGGCACCTTACGGCGCCGGCTGGAACGTCTCCGTCTGCGCCATCCGCCAAGCGTCGCGGAAGCGCGGGTCCTCGGTTCCTTCGAGCAGCTCACCCGGGCGCAGCGACGGATAGAGCTGCGCGAAGGACTTCACCTCCGTCGTCGAGTTGCGCTGGCTGAAGTGGATCGGGCGCAGCTGCTGCGGATGTTCGAGACCGGCCGCGGCGATCAGCTCGGCCAGCGAGTGCAGCGTGGCGTGATGATAGTTGTGCACACGGTCGATCTTGAGCGGCACATAGAGCGCGCGGGCCCGCGTCGGATCCTGCGTCGCCACCCCGGTCGGGCAGCGATCGGTGTGGCAGCTCAGCGACTGGATGCAGCCGAGCGAGAACATGAATCCGCGCGCCGAATTGCACCAGTCGGCGCCGATCGCCATCGCGCGCGCCATGTCGAAGGCGGTGGCGATCTTGCCGGAAGCGCCCAGCTTGACGCGGTCGCGGGCATTGATGCCGATCAGCGCATTGTGGACGAAACTGACGCCCTCGCGCATCGGCATGCCCAGATGATCCATGAACTCGAGCGGCGCGGCGCCGGTACCGCCCTCATTGCCGTCGACGACGATGAAGTCCGGATAGACGCCGGTCTCGATCATTGCCTTGCAGATCGCCAAAAATTCCCAGGGGTGGCCGATGCAGAGCTTGAAGCCGGTCGGCTTGCCACCGGAGAGCCTGCGCATTTCGGCGATGAATTGCATCATGCCGACCGGGGTGGAGAAGGCGCGGTGCGAGGCCGGCGAGATGCAGTCTTCGCCCATCGAAACGCCGCGGATCTTGGAAATCTCTTCCGAGACCTTCGCCGCCGGCAGCACGCCGCCATGGCCGGGCTTGGCGCCCTGGCTGATCTTGAGCTCGACCATCTTGATCTGGTCTGCGCTGGCGACCCGCGCGAACGCCTCCGGATCGAACGTGCCGTCGCGATGGCGGCAGCCGAAATAGCCGGAGCCGACCTCCCAGATGATGTCGCCGCCCATCTCTGCATGATAGGGGCTGAAGCCGCCCTCGCCGGTATCGTGCGCAAATCCGCCCTTCTTCGCGCCGGCATTCAGTGCGCGCACGGCGTTCGGGCTGAGCGCGCCAAAGCTCATCGCGGAGATGTTGAACACCGAGGCCGAATAAGGCTTCTTGCAGTCGGGGCCGCCGATGGCGATGCGGAACTTCTCGTCGGCATGCGTCTTCGGCGAGACCGAGTGATGCATCCATTCATAGCCCTCGCGATAGACGTCCTCCTGGGTACCGAAGGGACGCTTGTCGAGCTGCATCTTGGCGCGCTGATAGACGACAGCGCGGATGTCGCGCGAGAACGGCATGCCGTCCTTCTCGCTCTCGAAGAAGTACTGCCGCATCTCGGGCCGTATCTCTTCGAGCAGGAAGCGGATATGCGCCGAGATCGGGTAGTTGCGCAGGACCGCGTGGCCCTTCTGCATGAGATCGCGGACGCCGAGCAAGGTGAGCGCGCCAAAAATCAGGATCGGGATCAGCAGGATGTCGAAGATCTTGCGATCCGCGATGCCGATGCCGATCAGCAGCGCGGTCACGACCGCGCAGATCGTCAGCACGATGAAGCGCGGCGAGAACGGAAGCAGCAGAGTTTCCATGACACCCTCTTCCGCGATCCGCCCTACGGACACCTTCGGCGAGTTTAGCGCTTTATCGTCGTCGGCCACGATCACATCCTCTCGTCGGAATGACGGGGTAAGGTACGCCCGTGTCACCTTACGGATATGACGCCGGCCGCGTTTCAGGCTACCGAATTCGGTCCTTGCAGATCAATTCGTCCGATGGGCGGGGTTTTTGCAGTGCAGCAGACGGCAAGGCCAGTGACCATGCTGCATCGTCGTCGTGGGGAATATGGCCGTTTGGCAGGGCCATCCCGCGCCAGCCGAGCGCCACCGACATCCGCCGCTGTCGCCCCATCCTCGCGCGCAATCTCGCACGGCGGCCGGGATGACGGCCGCGTTGGTGGCTAACAGCCGGGAACGGTAGGAGCGCTAGCTGCCGCGAGCGGCGATCAGCGCTCGACGAACGCCTTCTCGATCACGAAATGGCCGGGGGTATTGCCCGAGCCTTCGGCGAAGCCGCGGCTCTCGAACATGACGCGCAGCTCTTCCAGCATCCCCGGGCTGCCGCACATCATGACGCGGTCGGTTTCGATGTCGAGCGGGGACTGACCGATGTCGTTGAAGATCTGCTCGGAGCTGATCAGGTCGGTGATACGGCCGCGGTTGCGGAACGGCTCGCGGGTCACGGTCGGGTAATAAACGAGCTTCTCCGACAGCAGCGGCCCGAACAGCTCATCCTCGCGCAAATTCGCGACGAGTTGCTCGCCATAGGCGAGCTCGGAGACCTGGCGGCAGCCATGGACCAGCACGATGGTATCGAACTGGTCATAGACCTCGGGGTCCTTGATCAGGCTGGCGAACGGCGCCAGCCCGGTGCCGGTCGAGAGCAGCATGAGCCGCTTGCCGGGAATGAGATTGTCGGCGATGAGCGTGCCGGTCGCCTTGCGGCCGACCAGGATGGTATCGCCTTCCTTGATCTTCTGGAGCCGCGAGGTCAGCGGGCCGTCCTGAACCTTGATCGAGAAGAACTCGAGCTCTTCCTCGTGATTGGCGCTCGCCATGCTGTAAGCGCGCAGCAGCGGGCGACCTTCGACCTCGAGCCCGATCATCGCGAACTGACCGTTCTGGAAGCGGAAGCCGGAATCGCGGGTGGCGCGAAAGCTGAACAGGGTGTCGGTCCAGTGCTGGACGGAAAGAACCTTCTCTCGGTAAAACGCGCTCATTGTTTTCGATATTCCGAATATTTGCGGTTTTGAACAAAAGCGTTGCACGGCCCTGAAAGCGAGGCGGACACCACTTGTCATGGTGGAAGATTATCGGGTGTGATCTACGCCATTGAGGCCAATAATCAACCTCGTTTCGGATGCAATTGATGCCGGTCAAACCGGCATTTGCGGCGGAATTGGCCGCATCATCAATGAATCTGCTGCCGAGCGGCGCCGGAGGGAATTTCCTTTCCCTACAGAGCAAAATTGCAGCACTTAATTTCCGGCGCGCTCGCGAGAATTTCATTAAGAATAGCTCTGATTTTCGGCCGGGTTTCGTGCTTTTTCCGCATTTTTGTGGCCTTCGGCAGGTGGAGCGGCTTCAAGACATGGCAACCGGTGAGCGCATCTTCGTCCAGGCGATACAGCATTATTGTTCACGCCATGGCATCGCGGTCGATCTGCGCTCCGGCGGCTGGCTGGTTGCGATGCGGCGGGGCGCGACGCGCCATTTCGCCTTCGGCTACGACATCGGCCTCAACAGCGCGATCGCGCACCGCCTGGCCAACGACAAATCGGCAACCGCCGAGGCGCTGGCGCTGGAGCGCGTACCCTGCATTCCCCATCATCTCTTCCTCAACCCGAGCATGGGCGTGCACGTCGCCGGCGCCGGCTGGCATGAAGCGATGCTGGATCTGCTCGCGCAGAATCCGCAAGGCGTCGTGGTCAAGCCCAACGAGGGAACGTCAGGGCGTTCAGTGTTCAAGGTGACGCGCCGCGACGAGCTCGATCGCGCCGTCGGCGAGGTCTTCTCATCCAGCCTCGGCCTCGTGATCGCACCCTATGTCGAGATCGAGGAGGAGGTCCGCGTGATCCTGCTCGATGGCAAACCGATGATGGTCTACCGCAAGGAGCGGCCGACGGTCGTTGGTGACGGCGTGCACACATTGCATGAACTGGCGGCCACGGCAGGACACGGCAGGCAGGTTCGCGAGTTCGACGCACACGAGGCCAACGCCATTGTCCCGAAGGGCGAGCGCCGCATCCTGAACTGGCGGCACAATCTCGACGCCGGCGCACGGCCGGTTCTCGTGGAGGACGACGAGACTCGCGAGGCTTGCGCAAAACTCGCCACCGACGCCGCGAGCGCCATCGGCATCGTCTTCACATCGATCGACGTGGTCCGTGTCGACGGCACCTGGCGGGTGCTCGAGATCAATTCGGGCGTGATGATGGAAGCGCTGGGGAAGCTGTATCCGGAGCTGGTGCAAGCGACGTACGATGCGGCGCTGGATCGGGTGTTTGGGGAGAAGCGTTGATCGCCGCGCACTCGCTGCGATCCCTTCCCCCCTTGTGGGAGAAGGTGGCGCGAAGCGCCGGATGAGGGGTCTGTCTCCGCGCATTCAAATGGAAATGGAGTCGCGGAGACAGACCCCTCACCCGTCTCGCCGCGGCGCGGCGAGCCACCCTCTCCCCTTGTTGTAAGGGGAGAGGGTGCACCGAGCTCGCGGACCCGAGCGTCGCAGTCCAGAGGCGCTAATTATTCGCGCTCGCCGAATCGTCCATTGCCTTGAAGGCTTCCTCCAGTTGCAGCGAGATCGGCACGTTCAGCCGTTCGCCGGTGGGAAGCCGCGCGGTGAACCATTTGTTGTAGAGCGGGACGAGGTCGTGGTTGGAGCCGAGCTTGCGGAAGGTGCGCTCGACCACGGCCGTCAATTGCGGCTCGCCCTTGCGGAACATGATGCCGTAGGGATCGTAGGACAGGTAATCGCCGGTGACGCGGAACTTGTCCTGTGCCTTGTGGCGCACGATCAGACCCGACAGGAGAATGTCGTCGGTCGCAAACGCATCGGCCTTGCCGTCGGCGAGCATCTGGAACGACTGCTCGTGATCGGCGCCGACGACGATGTTCAGCCCCAGCGAGGCTTTCTTGTCGGCCGCCTGTATCGCCTGCTCGTTGGTGGTGCCCTTCGTCACCACGATGGTCTTACCCTTCAGATCAGCCAGCGACTGGACGCTCGACGCCTTCGACACCATCAGCTTGGTGCCGGCGACGAACATCAGGGGCGAGAAGGCGACGCGCTTGGCGCGCTCGGCATTGGCCGTGGTCGAGCCGCATTCCAGATCGATCTTGTTCGCAAGCACGGCGTCGATGCGGTCGTCCGAGGTGACCTTGACGTAGCCGATCTTCAGATTGGGATCGTCGACCTCGACGCCGATCTCCTCGACGATGGCCTCGCAGAGCTCGAGGCTGTAGCCGATCGGGCGATTGGCCTGGTCGAGGAAGGAGAACGGCGGCGAGCTCTCGCGATAGCCGAGCCGCACGGTGTGCGCATTCTTGATGGCGAGCAGCGTCGGGCTAAGCCCCTCGCTGCCGCCGGTCTGTGCCGAGGCGCCGGTTGCCAGCAGGCACGCTGCCAGCAAACCGCCCGAAATCGCCATAACAGGGCGCATGTCGCACTCCCTTCAATGGCCGGCCATCGCGGGCACTTCGCCCGGCACCATGTCGCCCGGCACGGCGTCGCTCGGTTCCATCGCATGCTCAGGCCCGAGCTCGCCTTCCCACTTCGCCACGACCGAGGTCGCGAGCGTGTTGCCGATTACGTTGGTGGCACTGCGGCCCATGTCGAGGAAGGTGTCGATGCCCATGATCATCAACAGCCCCGCCTCGGGGATGCCGAACTGCGACAGCGTCGAGGCGATCACGACGAGGGAGGCGCGCGGCACGCCGGCGACGCCCTTCGAGGTGATCATCAGCGTTGCCAGCATCGCGAGCTGGGTGCCGAGCGGCATGTCGATGTGATAGCTCTGCGCGATGAAGATACTGGCGAAGGTGCAGTACATCATCGTGCCGTCGAGGTTGAAGGAATAGCCGAGCGGCAGCACGAAGCTCGAGATCCGCGACGACGCGCCGAACCGGTTGAGACCCTCCAGCGTCTTCGGATAGGCGGCTTCCGAGCTCGCGGTTGAGAACGCGATCATCAGCGGCTCGCGGATCAGCTTCAGCAGATGGGCGTAGCGTGGCCCGATCACAATGAAGCCGACGACCACCAGGATGCCCCACAGGATCGCGAGCGAGAGGTAGAAGCCGCCCATGAAGACGATGAGCTTCCAGAGCACCAGCAGGCCGTTCTTGGCGACTGTCGCCGTGATGGCGGCCCAGACCGCGAACGGTGCGAACAGCATCACATAGCCCGTAACCTTGAGCATGATGTGGCCGATATCGTCGATCAGCGCCAGGATCGGCTTGGAGCGCTCGGGCATCGAGCCCATCGCCACCGAGAAGAACACGGCAAATATCACGATCTGCAAAATCTCGTTCTGCGCCATCGCATCGGCGATCGAGGTCGGGATCAGATGGGTGAGGAATTTCTCGATCGAGAACGCTGAAACCGGCAAGCCCGTCGACTGCGCCTTGTCCGGCAGCGTACCGGGGAAGTTGGCGCCGGGCTGAAGCAGATTGACCATCACGAGGCCGAGCATCAGCGAAACGAAGGACGCGCTGACGAACCAGCCCATGGTCTTGGCGAAGATACGGCCGAGCTTGGAGCCCGAGCCCATATGGGCGATGCCGCCGACCAGGGTCGCGAACACCAGCGGCGCGATGATCATCTTGATCAGGCGCAGGAAGATTACGGCGATCAGGTTGATGGAGGAGGCCAAGTCGGCGCGCGTATCGGGCAGGAAATTGTAGATCGCCGCGCCCATGATGATGCCCAGCACCATCGCCACCAGGATGAATTGCGTAAACCTGTTCGACATTGAAGACCCCCACGACACCGGCGCTTCATGATGTCGCAGATATGATAGCGACGCAACACGCTTGGCGTGTAGCCGCGTTGGCCGGATGTTCCCATTGTGAAACCGGCGCCGGCGATCTAGCCTTCATGCAGCGCACAACAAATGCGGCTTGCACGTTTTCTTTGCGGCAGCTGCATCAATAATCGTCAAAACAATCAAAAGGGAAATGTCATGAGCGGCAGCATCAATCGCCAAATTCTTCTGGTGGAGAAGCCCAGCGGTAAGCTCGGTCCCGAACATTTCAAGATGGTGGAGAGCGCCCTGCCGGAGCCGAAGGACGGCGAGGCTCTGCTGCGCGTGCGTTACATCTCGCTCGACGCCGCCAACCGTGCCTGGATGCACGGCGCGACCTATCGTTCGGCGATCGAAGCCAACAGCGTGATGGCCGGCGGCGCTATCGCCGAAGTGGTCAGCTCGAAGGCGCCGGGCCTTGCGGCCGGCGACATCGTGTTCGGCGACACCGGCTGGCAGGACTATGCCGCGGTCCCCGCAAGGCACCTGAACAAGATGCCGAAGCTCGAGCCGATGACGCACCTGCTCAGCGTGTTCGGCGTTGCGGGGCTCACTGCCTATTTCGGCCTGCTGGAGATCGGCAAGCCCAAGGAGGGCGAGACGGTCGTGGTGTCCGCGGCCGCGGGCTCGGTCGGCTCGATCGTCGGGCAGATCGCCAAGATCAAGGGGTGTCGCGTCATCGGCATCGCCGGCGGCGCGGACAAGTGCAACTGGCTGACTTCAGAGCTCGGCTTCGATGCCGCGGTCGATTACAAGGACGGCGCGGTGTTCAAGGCGCTACGCGCGGCGGCGCCCAAGGGCGTCGACGTCTATTTCGACAATGTCGGCGGCGACATTCTCGAAGCCTGCTTGCCGCAGATGAACAATTACGGCCGCATCGCCTGCTGCGGCGCGATCTCGCAGTATGACGGCGCGCCCTCCGCGCACGGCCCGCGCGGCGTGCCAGGGCTGATCGTGGTGAAGCGGCTGGTCATGCAGGGCTTCATCGTGATGGACTACATGAAGGACAGCCAGCGCGCGCTCGCCGAGCTCCAGGCCTGGGTCAAATCCGGCAAGCTGAAGGTGCAGGAGGACATCATCGATGGCCTCGAGAACACACCGAGGGCGCTGATCGGATTGCTCGCGGGTGAGAACCGCGGCAAGCGCATGGTCAAGCTCTGACGACGCAGTTACGTCGCATTGGCGTTGGCACAATCTACTTGCGGTAGAAGCCAAAGCGGCCAAAGATACCGTGCGCGAGGCATCACTCGCGACGATTGCGTTTACATCACATTAAAAATTCGTCGGCGTTACCGACAGGGCAGGAATCCACCCAGATGTTCAACACGTTGAAACATGTCTCAACGCGCAAGGCGTTGCTGGCGGCAGCACTCTTCGCAGCTGCAACAGGCGCATTCGCGCAGATGCCAACGGATGCGCAAAAGGCCGCAATTCGCTCATCGTGCCGCGCAGACTATCAGGCGCATTGCGCCAGCGTGCCGCCCGGTGGCGAAGCGTCGTTGCAATGTCTCCAGAAGAACATGTCGAGCCTGTCGTCGTCATGCCAAAGCGCGGTTCGCGCGGTCGAGCCGGCCGCCTCACCCAAGACCGAAGCTGCACCCAAATCCGAACCGGCCAAATCTGAACCCGCGAAGACGGAAGCCGCCCCTGCCACCGAGCCCGCGGCCAAGCCGGCCGCCGCAGCGGCTCCGAAAACCGCCGCGCCAAAACAGCCGAGCAGTGCGCAGGTTTCTGCGGTCAAGAGCGCCTGCCGTTCCGACTATCCAAAGGTCTGCGCCAGCGTGCCGCCGGGCGGCGCGCCCGCGCTCGAATGCCTGGAGAAGAACAAGGCAAAGGTGTCGCCGGCCTGCGCGAAAGCGGTGAGCGCCGCGTCCGGCGCAGGAGCAACAGCGGCGCCCGTGGGCGCGGCTCCCGCCACAGCACCGGCGACTGCGACAGCACCGGCGGCTGCGCCGACCGTCATCGTGCTGCGGCCGTTGCGACCCCGCGAAGAACTGTTCATCGTCCGATCCGCCTGCGGCGCCGACATCCGCACGCTGTGCGCCGGCGTGGCGCCCGGCGGCGGCCGTATCGTGCAGTGCATTGCAAGCAATGCCGCCTCGCTGTCGCCCGCGTGCAAGGACGTGCTCGCGCCGTTCGCGGCGCGATAGGATCGACATGCGACTGCGCGCATCAACAAGCTGGCGGCGCGCATAAAAGCATCGCGCGCCGGCAACGACCATCGCAGAACCTTGCCGATATCCAATTTCGATCACGACAAGACCGGGAGGAAGACATGCGTGCATTCCTACTCACTGCCTCGGCACTCCTCGCCTTCGCGGCGACCATGACCTTCGAGGCCTCCGATGCCAACGCGGTGGTGTGCGCCCGCGGCGTCTATCGCGCCGGCTGCGCCGGGCCGAACGCCGCCGTCGTGGTCCGCAAGCCGGTGCTGGCGGTCCGCTGCACCACCGTGCTGGTGAACGGGGTCCGGGTGAAGCGCTGCGTCTGACGCGCAGGTGGCCAAGCCGGCGCGGTTTGGCTATGCTCCGCACTTGATGGTTTCGGACATGCGCCAAAACGTGTGTTTGGAGCCGGCTTCGGCGCGCCATGCCA
This sequence comes from Bradyrhizobium sp. 186, assembly GCF_023101685.1. Taxonomy (NCBI): domain Bacteria; kingdom Pseudomonadati; phylum Pseudomonadota; class Alphaproteobacteria; order Hyphomicrobiales; family Nitrobacteraceae; genus Bradyrhizobium; species Bradyrhizobium sp. 186. Next base: position 9,936,409 of record NZ_CP082164.1, read on the forward strand.
TGCCGATAATTCCGCTGGCGCCGGACGTCGGAGCACATTAGTCTACCCCTAGATAGTAAGTATACTGTCAATTAGGGAGGCAGACGTTGCGGATCGCCGTGATCGGCGGGGGGCCCGGTGGGCTCTACTTCGCCTATCTCTGGAAGAAGCGCCACCCCGAGGATCAAGTCGACCTGTTCGAACAGAACCCGGCCGACGCGACCTGGGGCTTTGGCGTCGTGTTCTCCGACCAGGCGCTGGAATTCCTGCGCGCCGACGACCCCGAGACGGTCGACGCGATCGCGCCGCATATGGAGCGCTGGGAGAACATCACGCTGAACCTGCATGGCGACAACGTCGCCATCGACGGGGTCGGCTTCTCCTCGATCGGCCGGCTCGAACTCTTGAAGTTCCTCCAGCAGCGCGCACTCGATGCCGGCGTCACGCCGCGCTTCGACACACAGATTCATGCGATTGACCAGCTCAACGGCCACGATCTGATCGTCGCCGCCGACGGATTGAACTCGCTGGTGCGCCGCGCCTTCGAGGGCGATTTCGGCACCTCGCTGTCCTACTCCTCCAACAAGTTCGTCTGGTACGGCACCCCGAAGCGGTTCGATACGCTGTCGCAGACCTTCGTGAAGACCGACCGCGGCGCCTTCACCGCTCATCACTACCGCTACTCGCCGACCATGAGCACGTTCCTGGTCGAGTGCGACCACGCCACCTGGCAGGCCTATGGCTTCGCCTACAAGGATGTCGAGCAGTCCAAGGGCGTCTGCGAGGAGGTGTTTGCGGATACGCTCGGCGGCCGCTCGCTGGTTTCCAACAAATCGGTGTGGCGCAACTTTCCTTGGGTCTGGAACGAGCACTGGTCGTTCAAGAACATCGTGCTGATCGGCGACGCCTTGCACTCGGCGCATTTCTCGATCGGCTCGGGCACGCGGCTCGCGATCGAGGACGCCATCGCGCTGGTCAAGGCGCTGGAATCGGATGCGCATCTTTCGACCGCGCTGCATCGCTACCAAGCCGCGCGCAAGCCGGTGCTGCAGAAGCTCATCAACGCCGCGCGTACCTCGGCCGGCTGGTACGAGCACTTTTCCGAACACATGAAGCTCGACCTAATGGACTTCGCCTATAGCTACATCACCCGCTCCGGCCGCATCGACGATGCCCGGCTGCGCGCGATGTCGCCGGCCTTCATGGCGCGCTACGAGGCCGCAAAGAACGGCGGAGATGCGGAATGAGCAACGAGATTCGCGACCAGGTGCCCGCGGACAGCCCGGGCGCACGCGAGATCGGCTTTGCCGTTCCGGAAATCTACAACGCCAGCCGCGTGCTGTTCGACAATCTCGCCAAGGGACGCGGCGACAAGCTCGCACTGATCGGCCCGGCGGGCACGCGCGCCTATGCCGAGCTCTGCGCGGAAGCCGGCCAATGGGGTAACGGCTTGATTTCGCTGGGACTGAAGCGCGGCGACCGCGTGCTGCTGTTCCTCGACGACACGCCGGCCTATCCGGCCGCCTTCTTCGGCGCGGTCCGCGCCGGCTTCGTGCCGCTGCTGATCAACACGCTGACGCCGCCGGACCTGCTGCAATTCTATCTCGCCGATTCCGGCGCGAGCGTTGCGGTGGCGGAGTCCGAGTTCTGCACGCGCTTCAACGCGGAGGCCTGCAAGGCGACCTGCCTGCGCACGCTGATCGTCGTCAATGGCGAGGTGCGCAACCACGCTGCGCCGGAGGCGATGGCCGCAGCAAGCTGGCTCGGGCCATTCCCGACTGAGCTCGCGGAAGCCGATACGCGTCGCGACGAGATGGCGTTCTGGATGTATTCGTCGGGATCGACTGGCCGGCCCAAGGGCATCGTGCATCTCCAGCACGACATGGCCTATAGCGACACAGCCTTTGCGCAGAATGTGCTGAAGCTGACGCCGGACGACATCTGCTTCTCGGTGCCCAAGATCTTCTTCGCCTATGGTTTCGGCAACTCCGTCACCTTCCCGTTCTCGGCGGGCGCGGCGACGCTGCTGCTGCCGGGTCAGCCGAAGCCCGCGGCCATTTTCGCCGCTATCGAGCAGTACACGCCGACCGTCTTCTTCGGGCTGCCGACGCTCTACACGTCCCTCACCAAAGCCGAGGGCGCCGATAAAGCAGATTTCTCGTCGCTGCGGATGTCGCTGTCCGCGGCCGAAGTGTTGTCGGCGGAGGTCTTCAACGGCTGGAACAAGCTCACGGGCCTCGAAATCGTCGAAGGCCTCGGCTCGACCGAAGTGCTGCACATCTATCTCTCCAACAGTCCTGAGAAAAAGAAGCTCGGCGCCGCGGGCCTGCGCGTGCCCGGCTACGAGGTCGCGCTGAGGGACAAGGACGGCCGCGAGGTCGGCGACGACGAGGAAGGCATCTTGTGGGTGCGCGGCGATTCCAACACGCCGCTCTACTGGAACCGGCCGGACAAATCCGCCGAGACGATTCGCGAGGGCGGCTGGATCTACACCGGCGATCGCTTCGTGCGCGACAGCGACGGCTTCCATTTCTTCCGCGGCCGTGCCGACGATCTCATCAAGATTTCCGGCCAGTGGGTCTACCCGCTCGAGGTCGAGCTCTGTCTCGCCGACCACCCCGACATCCGCGAATGTGCGGTATTCGCCGCCGAGCTGCCCGACCGGCGCATGACGCTGAAGGCGGTTGTGGTGATGAACAACCGGACCGTCGATCAAAGCGTGACGACGCGCAGGCTCCAGGACTACGTGAAGGGCAAGCTGCTGCCCTACAAATATCCGCGCGAAGTGATCTTTATCGACGAACTGCCGAAGACGGGCACGGGGAAGATCGACCGGCAGGCGCTGCTGAGGATGTGAGGGAATGGCGCAACCACACTCCAGGTGTCGTCCCGGCGAAGGCCGGGACCCATAACCACAGGGAGAAGTTGTGGCGCGAGACTGGCAACCACGAGTCTTCGCCAAACTACTCCCTGTGGTTATGGGTCCCGGATCTGCGCTTCGCTTGTCCGGGACGACGACTGAATGCGAAGCGCGAGCTCAGCCTCGCTCACATGCGCCCCTCACCCCGACTTCCCCAGATGCTCCAGCGCATCCTCGGCCCGCAGCGGCACCCGTGAGGCCTCGTTGTTGAGATCGACGAGCTGCACCATCAGCGCCATCAGCGTCTTGCGGTCGGCGGGCTTCAAAGGCTCCAGCATGCGCGCCTGGGCGCGCTCGACGATGGGGATAATCTCCTTGAGCAAAGCCGCACCTGACTTCGTCAGATAGAGCAGCTTGATCCGCTTATCCTCGGGCGCCGGCTTCCGCTCGATATAATCCTTGGTTTGCAGTCGCTCGATCACGCTGCCGAGCGTGGAGCGGTCGAAGGCGATCACCGCCGACAGCCGCGTCGCGTCGATGCCGGGATGGGTGTGGATCGCGATCAGCGCCGCATATTGCACTGGAGTGAGGTCGAACGCCTTGCACTCCTCCATGAAGATCGAGACCGCGATCTGCTGCATACGCCGGAACAGATAGCCCGGCGCGGCATAGACCGCGTCTATCGTGATCGGAGGGGCAGGCTTACTCGGCATCGGCCTGCTTCTCCGGCGCGGCGTTGGCGAACGCTGCCAGCGCCTTTGCGGCGGCTTCCGCCTTGAGCAGTCGCGGATAGGCGGAGACGTCGACGCCGAAGCGGCGCGCATTGGCGAGCTGCGGCACAAGACAGAGATCGGCGAGCGTCGGCGCATCGCCGAAGCAAAGCGGTCCCGGCTCGTCCCTGATCAGCGTCTCACAGGCGGACAGTCCCTCGCGATTGACCCATGCCGCCCATTCCTGGACCTTCTCTTCTGCAAGGCCCAACTCGCGCAGCCGCGCCAGCACCTTCAAATTCTGCACCGGATGAGTATCGCAGGCGATGGCCAGCGCGAACGCCCTTACCTTGGCGCGCCGCAGCGGCTCCTTCGGCAGCAGCGGCGGGTTGGGGTGGATTTCGTCCAGCCACTCGATGATGGCGACCGACTGCGTCAGCACCGCGCCGGCATCATTCTCCAGCGCCGGCACCAGGCCCTGCGGGTTGATGGCGAGATAGGCCGGCGCGCATTGCTCGCCCTTGCGAAGGTGATGCGGCAAATGCTCGGCGCCAAGGCCCTTGAGGTTCAGCGCGATCCGAACCCGGTAGGCGGCGCTGGAGCGGAAATAGCCGTGCAGCTTCATCGGAACCCTCCCTCTGTTTTCTCATTCGTCATTCCGGGACGGCTCGCAGAGCCGAACCCGGAATCTCGAGATTCCGGGTTCTCGCTTCGCGAGCCCCGGAATGACCTTCTCCTACGCGTTGACGCTACCTAGACCGTAAGTATACTGTCAATCAACAAAACGAACGGGAGCAGCACCATGGAAGCCGTGACCAAGACGCCGGAACGCGAGGCGTTCTACAAAAAGATCGACGGCGAGAATCTCACCGCGCTCTGGACTGTGATGAGCGACCTGATCACGCCGGAGCCAAAAAGCGCCTGCCGGCCGCATCTGTGGAAATTCGAAATCATCCGCGACTACATGACCGAAGCCGGCAAGCTTATCACGGCGAAGGAAGCGGAGCGGCGCGTGCTGGTCTTGGAAAATCCGGGCCTGCGCGGGCAATCCAAAATTACCACCTCGCTCTATGCCGGCGTTCAGATGGTGGTGCCGGGTGACGTCGCGCCCGCCCATCGCCACAGCCAGTCGGCGCTGCGATTCGTGCTCGAAGGCAAGGGCGCCCACACCGCCGTCGACGGCGAGCGCACCGCGATGGAGCCCGGCGACTTCATCATCACACCGTCGATGACCTGGCACGATCATTCCAACGAGACGAATGAGCCGATGTTCTGGCTCGACGGTCTGGATATCCCGCTGGTGCAATTCCTCGACTGTTCCTTCGCGGAAGGATCGAATGAGGACCAGCAGACAATCACAAGGCCTGCCGGCGACAGCTTTGCGCGCTATGGCCACAATCTGCTGCCGGTCGACGTGAAGCGGTCGTCAAAGACCTCGCCGATCTTCAGCTATCCCTATGCCTACACGCGCGAAGCACTGGAGAAGGCCAGGACGCGCGAGGAGTGGGACGCCTGCCACGGGCTGAAGCTGAAGTTCAGCAACCCCGAGACCGGCGATTTCGCGATGCCGACCATCGGCACCTTCATCCAGCTGCTGCCGAAAGGCTTCAAGACCTCCCGCTATCGCTCGACGGACGCCACCGTGTTCTGTCCGATCGAAGGCCACGGCCGCACCCGCATCGGCGATGCGACGTTCGAATGGGGCCCGCGCGATTTGTTCGTGGTGCCGAGCTGGCACTCGGTCACGCACGAGGCTGACATGGATGCGATACTGTTCAGCTTCTCGGATCGCCCGGTGCAGCAGAAGCTCGACCTGTTCCGCGAAGATCGCGGGAATGCGTGAGGCACACTCCCTCCACCGTCATGGCCGGGCTTGACCCGGCCATCCACGCGCGACCACAATTGAGGAAAGACGTGGATGCCCGGCTCAAGCCCGGGCACGACGACTGAGATTTTGGCGCGAGCTCGCGTCCACAGCCTCACCGCCAGTGCAGCAACCGCGTCTCAAGCCAGTTAATCACCCTCCCCACCGCTAATCCAAACACCGACAAGATCACGACGCCCGCAAGCAGCTGATCCGTCTGCATCAGATTGCCCGCCTGCAGCACGAACGCGCCGATGCCGTACTGCGCGCCGATCATCTCGGCGCTGACGACGAGCAGCAGCGCCACCGACGCGGTGATGCGGAAGCCGGCGAGGATCGCGGGCAACGCGCCCGGCCAGATCACCTTCCGCACGATGGTCGCAAACGGCACGTTGAAACTCTGCGCCATGCGGATGAGGTTGCGCGGCACCGCATCGACGCCGCTATAGACCGATATCGCGGTCGAGAAGAACACCCCGAGCGCAATGGTCGCGATCTTCGGCTCTTCGCCGATGCCGAGCCAGAGGATCAACAGCGGCAACAGCGCGATCTTCGGGATCGGAAACAGCGCCGAGATGAAGGTGATGCCGATGCTGCGCGCGAGCCGAGACAGGCCGATGGCAAAACCGACGGCCACGCCGGCTGCGGTGCCGAGTAGCCAGCCGACACCGATGCGCAGGAGCGAAGCGGAAAGGTGCTGCCAGAGCGCGCCGGAGACGGCGAGCTCATAGATCGCCCGCGCGATCGCCGCCGGCGCCGGCAGGAACAGCGGATTGACGACACCGGCACTGCCGGCCGTCTGCCAGATCGCGATGACCAGCGCGAGCGCGATCCAGCCGCCGAAGCGGCTAGAAGCCGGCACGAAGCCTGCCCCGCGAAAGCGGACGCGCCGCGTCGCAGTCTCCTTCGCAGGCGTTTCAGTCGTCGCGCGATCAAGCATGCTGAACCTCGCGCTCGGCATCGATCGCCTCGTTGCGGATCAGCGACCATATCTGGTTCTGAAGCGCGAGCAGCTTTTCACGCGCAGCGGTTTCGCCGCGTTCGGCGCGCGTGAGCGGCACAGTCACGACCTCGCGAATACGGCCGGGACGCCGCGACAGCACCACGATGCGGTCGGCAAGCCGCGCCGCCTCTTCGAGATTATGCGTGACATAGACCGCGCCCATGCCGCCATCGGCGAGCAGACGGACAAAATCCTCCATCAGGAGCTCGCGGGTCTGCGAGTCCAGCGCCGAGAGCGGCTCGTCCATCAGTAGGATGGCCGGGCGCGCCGCCAACGCCCGCGAAATACCGACGCGCTGCCGCATGCCGCCGGAAAGCTGCTTCGGATAAGTCTTGCGGAAATCGGTCAGGCCGGTGCGGCGCAAGGCATCATCGACCTGCGCGCGGCGCTGCGCGGCCGAGAGCTGCGTGTGCAGCAGCGGGAATTCGACGTTCTCCTCCACGGTGGCCCAGGGCAGCAGCGCAAAATCCTGGAACACGAAGGTCAGCGGGTTGAGACTGCCCGCCGGCGGCGATCCGCGCAGCTCGGGCGCGCCCGACGACGGCTGCAACAGCCCGCCCAGGATCGACAGCAGCGTGCTCTTGCCGCAGCCCGACGGCCCGACGATCGCCACCACCTCGCCGGCACTGACGGTGAATGAGACATCGTCGAGCACGGCGAGCTCGCCGAAACGATGGCTAATGTGGTTGGCGATCAGGTCCATGAGCTGCGTTCTACTCTCAATCCGTCATCCTGAGGTGCTCCCATTGCGATGCGGATGCATCGCAATGGGAGCCTCGAAGGGTGACGGGGATGGAGGGACAAGTGCACCATCAATCCGCCTTCACAAAATCGCTGGCGATGATCGCATTCGCATCAAAGCCCTTGTCGGCAAAGCCCTGCTCTTGAAGCCATTTGATCTGGTTGTCGACGTTCTTCACATCCAGCTTGCCGTCCGGATCGATGTAGGCGCAGTTACCAACCACCTGCTCGACCGGCAGGTTGGTGTACTTTGCGATGATCTCCAGCAGCGGTTTTGTCTTGTCGTTGATCGGAGCAACGCCGTCCTTCATCGCGGCGAGGATGACGTCGTGATATTCGCGATCGGCTTTCGCCAACGCGCCGAGCAGTTTCGTGACCAGCACCTTGTTGGTCAGCGTCTTCGGCGCGGCGAACACCGCGCCCAATTGCCAGGGCGTCTCGTCACCGACCCAGCCCAGGAATTTCGCGCCGCCCTCGTCCATCAGCTTGCGTGCGGTGGAGATGGGAAGCAACGCGGCGTCGACTGTCTCGCCCTTCAGCGCGGCGGCCGCGTTCGACAGCGATTGCAGCGGGATGATCTTCACGTCCGCGAGCTTGAAGCCATATTTGTCGGCGAGCAGCCCCAGCGAATAGTGAAAGGAGGAGCCGACCTGCGTCACCGCCACACGCTTGCCCGCGAGATCCTTCGGCGTCTTCAATCCGGCGGCGTAGGCATTGTTGCTGGCGAAATAGCCGATCAGGGGATAGCCGGCCTTCTCGCGGCTCATGCCGCCGATCACCTTCAGCACGCCCTTGCCGGCCAGATTATAGAGACCGGCGGTGAAGGCGGTGACGCCGAAATCGATGTCTCCCGAGGTGGTAGCGACCGCGATCGGTTGCGCCGCATCGAAGAATTTCAGCTCTACGTCGAGGCCGGCCTCGCGAAAATAGCCCTTGTCCTGCGCGATGAAGACCGGCGCGGAGGACGACAGCCGGAGCACGCCGATCCTGGCCTTCAGCGCGTTCTCGGCCCGCGCCGTGCCCATCGCCATGATCGCAACCAGGCCCGCAAGCGCGAGCCGCACAATCCCGATCATTCCGTCTCCTCCGTCGTCGCTATCTTGACCGTTCTCTTGGTCGTTCTTTTGCAGCCCGTCACAACCCCTCGGGCACGGGTTGGCCCCGTCCGATGAAGGCGCCCTGTTGTTTCAACGTTTCCTGCAATTTTTCAACCGGGATGTCACGCGGGATCCGGTTTCCGGAGAGCGCCAGCACTGCTGCGGAACCGGCCGCCTCCCCCATCACGAAACAGGCACCGGAGACCCGCGCCGCCGACTGGCCCTCATGGGTCATGGAGGCGCAGCGGCCGGCAACCAGGAGATTGTCGACCCCCTCAGGCACCAGCATACGATACGGCAGCTCATTATAGCCGCGCGATTCCGGGATCGGCGGGAAGGTGAAGACGACATCGCCGGGAACATGGGCCTCGATCGGCCAGCCATTGACGCCGATCGAATCCTCGAACGAGGCGCAGCCGAGCACATCCTCACCGCTGAGCTGATAGCCGCCCTTGATGCGGCGGGTCTCGCGGATGCCAAGCTGCGGCGGCAGGTCGACGATGTAGGATTTTTCAAAGCCCGGCACGGTGCGCAAGAATTCGAACGCGGCGAGCGCCTGCTTTCGGCCCTCGATCTCGCCGCGGGTGAGATCGTCGGGCTCGATGCCGTTGACGGCATGGCCGTCCTCGCGCGCGATTTGCGTGAAATTCACCCGCCATTCGATGCCGGACTTTTGCGGCCGCACGATCGCGCTTTTGCGCGGGAATTTGTGCGTGCCGGCGGCCAGCGCCTTCTCCATCAATTGCGGGATTGTCCGCCAGGCCTCGCCCGCCTTCTCGGGATCGATGCCGTTAAGACGGAGCATCATCGAGGGATACAGGGGATGGCCGTGTTCGTCGCCGACCTCGAACGGCGCGCCGGCCCAGACCGCGAGATCGCCGTCGCCGGAGCAATCGATGAAGATCTCGGCGCGGACCGCCTGCCGTCCGGCCTTGGTCTCGACCATCAGCGCATCGATGCGGCGGTCGTCGCCCATCACGACGCCGGCGCCGAGCGCATGGAAGAGGATGTGCACCTTGTGGCTTGCGAGGAGTTCGTCGGCCGCGATCTTGTAGGCCGCGGTGTCATAGGCCTGCGCGAAGACCTTGCCGAGGATCAGGTGCGGCGCATTCAGGCCGTTCAAGCGATCGATCCGCGCCAGCAGCTCGGACGCCATGCCCTGCACCAGCCGGTGGGCCTGGCCGTAGACATTGCCATGCAGGCCGCAGAAATTGGTGACGCCGGCAGCGGTGCCCATGCCGCCGAGGAAGCCGTAGCGTTCGATCAGCAGCGTCCGCCGCCCGGCACGCGCGGCAGATGCCGCCGCCACGATGCCGGCCGGACCGCCGCCGAGGACAACGACCTCATATTCGCCGTAAAGCGGCACCTGGCGCGCTGGTTCTTCGATCGTCGTGGCCCGCATGGCGCGTCCTACCCCTGAAAATCTCTTGCTTGGGCCCGACTATGAATTAACGCGGCTCAAGCTACAATCCACCGAAATAAGCGATCAGCTTGCTCGAATCGCGAAAGGTCGAGATGGACATCCTGGTGAACCTTCAAGCGTTCCTTGCCACCGCCGATGCGGCCGGATTCTCCGCGGCGGCAAGAAAGCTCAATGTCTCGACCTCGGTGGTCGCCAAGCGCGTCACGCAACTGGAGGCGCGGATCGGCACGCCGCTGTTTCATCGCTCGACGCGTCAATTGCGCCTGACGGAAGCCGGCCAGCGCTATGTGCATCGCGCCCGCAGCGTCGTAACTGATGCCACCGATCTGCTATCGCGCATGGGCGAAAAGGGCCACGACCTCGTCGATCATCTGCGCATCAAGGCGCCGACCTCGCTGACCGTGGCGCGGCTTGCGGACGCCTTCAGCGCCTTTCAGACCCAAAACCCGAGACTCAAGCTCGATATCGTGCTGATCGATCGCCCCGTCGATCCCGTCACCGAAGGTTTTGACATAGCCATCGGCGCCTTCCCGCATTCCTTTGGCGGTGTCGTCGACGAGCCGCTGTGCCCGCTGAAGCGGCTGCTGTGCGCCTCACCGGCCTATTTGAAGAAGCACGGCACGCCAAAGCATCCGCGCGACCTCGTCGATCATCGCTGCCTCAGTTTTCTGCCGACCGGCCCCGAATGGATTTTTGACGGGCCGCGCGGCCGCATCAGCATCCAGGTCAGCCCGCTGCTCTCCTCCAACGAGGGCCATGTGCTGGCGCGCAGCGCGATCGCCGGCAACGGTATCGCGCTGATCTCGCATTACCTTGTCGCGAACGCCTTGCGCGATGGCGCGCTGAAGCCGGTTCTGCGCGACTTTCCCATTCCGGAATTATGGGTCAAGGCCGCGATCCCCGAGCGGCGGCGCAACGCGGCCGCGGTGCAGGCGCTGCTCACTTTGCTGAAAACGTCGCTCGCGCCGTCGTTGTAAAGGCCCGTAGCCCGGATGGAGCGCAAGCGTAATCCGGGTTTCGTGCCACGCGGGGCAGTCGGGAGATTCGGTTGGTCCGTCCCGGATTGCGCTTCGCTCCATCCGGGCTACAAGCTGTTTTCAAAGGTTGCAGTTGCCCTTCGTCGGCGGACCTGAGAGAAGGCCGCCATGGATCCGACCTTCACAAAATTCGCCCTTTCCGCCCTGATCGTTCTCACGGTCTCAGCCGCCCCCGCCGCAGCTGTGGAGCAGAACTGCCGCTTCATCCAGGCCAAGCCCGATCGCGAGGCCTGCTACAAGCGCCAGGAGGAAGAACTCGCGGCGAAGCGCAAGCCCGCGGCGCCGGCCGGCGAGAGCAAGACGCTCCAATCGCTGCAGCAGATGCGGCAGGACGACGACGCCGTCTATCGCAGCATCAACAACATCTGCCGCGGCTGCTGAGATCGCGACCGAGCTCAACGCGCCTAACGTTCCGACTGATTTCGATAGATCAGTGAGATCACGAAGGCCTCGATCGACCTGCTGCCGGGAGGCAATGGCGGGAACGGTTGTGCCTGCCTGAGGGTATTGAGCGCCGCCTCATCCAGCATGGCCGAGCCCGAGCTGGTTTTCACGCTGCTCGCCGCGAGCAATCCCCAGCGGGTGATGCTGAATGCAAGCTCAGCCGTCCCTTCGACCCTGTCGCTGACGGCCCGCCGCGGGTAGGACTTTTCGATTTGCAGCCGCGCAACCAACATGCGGCTGTATTCATCGATGGATTTCACACCTGCGCCCTTCGCCGCGCGCACATTGTCACGCGCCAGCGCGCTGCGGCCGTCGCTAGGGTCACGCTTGAGCAACCGGTCATAGTCCGCGATCGCGAGATCGAATGCCTTTTTCCGGCTGTAAGCCCATGCGCGATCCGCATAGGCGTCCTTGGAACGAGGATCGAGCTTGATCGCCCGTGTCATGTCGGCGATCCCAGCATCAAACTGTCGCAGCAAAACGTATCTCCGCCCTCGGGACAACAGATGCGATGGCGTCGGATCGAGCCGAAGCGCCGCATCGAAATCCTTGAACGCGGCCTCATCTTCGAGACGGTACCAGTGCAGGAAACCGCGACGCATGAAGGCGTCAGCATTCCCCGGATGACTTACAATCGCTTCGTCGAAATCGGTCAACGCACGTGCGAAGTCGTCCTTGTCAAAATAGGCATCGGCGCGGCGGGCCAGCAGTCGGGATCGGCTCTCCTTGTTCTTTTCCTGATCGAGCAGTCTTGTGCAGACCTCGATGCGTATGTTGGAGGGGACCTTCTCGTCGTTGCAGACGACGCTGTCATCGGAGCTTGCATGACCGGGCCAGATTGCGACGATCAACGGCAGTGCAAGAATGAACTTCCTACGCATGACCTCTCAGCCCCCACACTCTCGATAGTGGCGGCCATCCTGCACATCGCCGGAGCAAAATCTACCCTTGGTTGCTCCAACGCCCCGCCCGCTTCTCGGCGAACGACGCCAGCCCCTCCGCTGCCTCCGCACTCTGCCGCTTCAGCGAATGCAGGTGCACGAGCCGGGCATAATCCGCATCGTCCACAGCCATCCCGCCGAACGAGCTCTCCAGCGCCAGCCGCTTGGTCTCGGCCATCGCCTCCGGGCCGTTGGCAAGCAACTGCTCGACCACCTTGGCGCCAGCGGCTTCCAGCTCGGCGAGCGGCACGACCTCGTGGACAAGGCCGATGCGGCGGGCATCTTCGGCGCCAAAACGTTCGCCGGTGAGCGCGTAGCGGCGCACCTGACGTACGCCGATGGCGTCGCAGAGCTGTGGGATGATGATCGCCGCCGTCAGCCCCCAGCGCACCTCCGTGATCGAGAACAGCGCGTTATCCGCCGCGATCACGACGTCGCAAGCCGCGATCACGCCGGTGCCGCCGCCGAAACAGCCGCCCTGCACCAGCGCGACCGTCGGGATCGGCAGCGTGTTGAGCCGCTGCACGGCCTCATAGGTCGCCCGGGACGCCGCCTCGTTCGCATCAGTCGATTGCGGCCGCACGCCGTTGATCCATTTGAGATCGGCGCCGGCCTGGAAGTGCTTGCCGTTACCGCGGAGCCGACGACGCGAAGATTGGGCTTCCTGCCCAATTCGTCCATGGCCGCGAGCACGCCCGCGATCAGCGCGCCGTCATAGGCATTGTTGACCTCCGGGCGGTTCAAGGTCACGGTTGCGACCCCGCGCGCATCGAGGGCCCACAGGACGGGTTTGGCGGTCATCGGCGATCCTCCGGTCGTTTGTTTGCCGCGCACTATGGCCGAGGCCGCGCACCCTGATCCATATCTTTCCGTCGTGGGGCGGCCGCGCCCATCGCATGGCGGGTTGTGCCATGGTGGCACCGGGCGACAGCCAAGGGACCAGGACATCACATCATGCGCATTTGCATTTTTGGCGCGGGCGCCGTCGGCAGCCACATCGCGGTCAGGCTCGCACGCGCCGGCCATGAGGTCTCGTGCGTGATGCGGGGGGCGCATCTCGAGGCGGTGCGGGCGGGCGGCCTCAAGCTGCGCGTCGGCGATTCCGAGGTCGGAACCAAGGTGAACGCCACCGGCGATCCGGCCCAGCTCGGTCCGCAGGATGTGGTGATCAGCACGCTGAAGGCTACCGCGCTTCAGGGGCTGGTCGCCAACCTCAAACCATTGCTCGGCGAGGACACCGCGATCGTGTTCGCGCAGAACGGCATTCCCTGGTGGTACGGGATCGGCCTGCCGCCGCGGCACCCGACGCCGCCCGACATCTCCTTCCTCGATCCGGGCGGGCGCCTGCGTGCATACATCCCGAAGGAGCGGATCGTCGGCGGCGTGGTCTTCTCCTCCAATGAGGTGATCGCGCCCGGCGTGGTGCAAAACCTGACGCCGGACCGCAACCGCCTGCTGATCGGCGAATGCGACGACCGCAATTGCGAGCGCATCACAAAGCTCCGCGGTGTCCTGAACGACGCACGGCTGGAATCGCCGCCGGTGGCCGAGATCCGCGAGGCAATCTGGTCAAAGCTCCTGACCAACATGTCGCTGTCGGTGCTGTGCCTGCTCACCGGCCAGACCGCGCGTGGCGTGCGCGACGACCCCGCCTTTGCCGAGGTCATCCCGCGCATGCTGAACGAGGCCAACGAGATCGCGCAGCACTTCATTCCCGAGGTCAAGCGCGTGTCACGCAGCGGCCCCGCCCCCAACCACAAGCCGTCACTGCTCCAGGATTACGAGCTCGGCCGCACCATGGAGATCGACGTCCTGGTGAAGGCGCCTGCCGCCTTCGCGCGCGCCGCCGGGCTCTCGACGCCGACGCTCGACCTGATCGCCGCACTCGCGATCCAGAAGGCGCGCGACAAGGGGCTCTATGCGATGTGAGCCTCAGCCGAGTCCGTCGATCCAGGCCGCGAGCGCGTCGAGCACCTCCTCAAGCGCCTCGTCATTGCTGCGGCCGGACTTTCGCAGTACCGCGAAGGAGTGATCGCCACCTTCGATCTCGTGCAGCTTCGCCTTCGGGCCGAGCGCCTTGACGACGGGCTTGAGGGTGCCGAGATCGGCGAGCCGGTCGCGCGTGCCTTGCAGGAACAGCATGGGGACATCGACCCGGGCGAGATGCTCGGCACGCTCGGTCGACGGCTTGTTGTCGGCATGCAGGGGAAAGCCGAGGAAGGCGAGCGCTTTTACGCCCGGCAATGGCGCCTTCGATTGCGCCTGCGACGTCATGCGCCCGCCGAACGACTTTCCACCCGCGACGAGCGTCACGCCGGGGCACAGCCGCGCCGCCTCCTCGACCGCCGCGCTGATGGTGGCGTGCGCGACCATCGGTTGATCCGGACGGCGCTGGTTCTTCTCCATGTAGGGAAAATTGAAGCGGAACGTCGCGATGCCGCGGTTCGCAAGGCCTGAAGCGATCTCCTCAAGGAACGAATGCCGCATGCCGGCGCCCGCGCCATGCGCCAGGACGTAACAGGCGCGCGCCTTGTCCGGCTGCATCAGGATCGCCGAGACCATGCCGATGCGCTCGATGTCGAGCTTGAGCTCTTTGGTTTTGATCGCCAAGATCAACCATCCCAACAGACGCTACCCCGGCCGCCTTGGTAGCGTCACCGGCGCAGCCTGAAAACACAATAATTGCCGCCGCCGGCTGGCCTACCAAGCCGGCAACCGCATCAACCGAGGTGACCATGTCCTACCGCTCCGCCTGGATGACCGAAGAGCTCGACGTTTTCCGCGACCAGTTCCGGAAGTTTTTGGCCAAGGATTTGGCGCCGCACGCCGAGAAATGGCGCGAGCAGAAGATGGTCGACCGCTCCGCCTGGCGCGCGCTCGGCGAGATGGGCGCGCTGCTGGCAAGCGTGCCGGAGGCCTATGGCGGTCTGGGTGCGACCTTCGCCTATGACGCGGCCGTGCTGGACGATCTCGAAAGCACGGTGCCGGAGATGACGACCGGCGTCTCCGTACACAGCGCCATCGTCGCCCACTACATCCTCAACTACGGCTCGGAGGAGCAGAAGAAACGCTGGCTGCCCAGGATGGCTTCGGGCGAGATGGTCGGTGCCATCGCCATGACCGAGCCCGGCACTGGCTCGGATCTCCAAGCCGTGAAGACCACCGCCAAGAAGCAGGGCAATTCCTACGTGATCAACGGCCAGAAGACTTTTATTACCAACGGCCAGGCCGCCGATCTCGTCATCGTCGTCGCCCGTACCGGCGAGGCCGGCGCCAAGGGCATTTCGCTGATCGTGGTCGAGACCGCCGGCGCGGACGGTTACAAGCGCGGGCGCAACCTCGACAAGATCGGCCTGCACGCCTCCGACACGTCTGAGCTGTTCTTCGACAACGTGCAGGTGGCCCCGGAAAACCTGCTCGGCGGCGAGGAAGGCCAGGGTTTTGCGCAGCTGATGCAGCAATTGCCGCAGGAGCGCCTCGCGCTCGCCGTCGGCGCCGTCGCCTCAATGGAACGCGCCATCAAGCTCACCACCGAATACACCAAGGAACGGAAAGCCTTCGGCAAGCCGCTGCTGGAGTTCCAGAACACTGCGTTCAAGCTCGCCGAGCGCAAGACCGAGGCGATGATCGCGCGCGTCTTCGTCGACTGGTGCATCGAGCGCCTGGTCGCAAAGGATCTCGACACCGTCACCGCCTCGATGGCGAAATACTGGTGCTCGGAGAAGCAGGTCGAGACCGCCGACGAATGCCTCCAGCTGTTCGGCGGCTACGGCTACATGCAGGAATATCCGATCTCGCGCATCTTCATCGATTCCCGCATCCAGAAGATCTATGGCGGCACCAACGAGATCATGAAGCTGCTGATCGCGCGCTCGCTGTAGCGCGGCTATCTCATCCGCTTGTCGGCGGCGATGAAGTCGATGAAGGTCCTCACCTTGGCGGAGAGGTATTTGCGGCTCGGATAGACCGCGAACAGGCGTCCCTCGAAGATGACCTGCCCGGGCATCAATTGCTCAAGGCGGCCGGCGGCGATGTCGTCGGCGACCAGCCATTTCGGCAGGAAGGCGAGGCCCATGCCTTCCAGCGCGGCCATGTGCAGCAGCGTTTCGTTGGCGCTGCGCAGCACCGGATTCAACTTGACGGTCTCGACGCCGTGCTCGCCCGTAAAGGAGAAGCTCTCGCCCGGATAAAGCGCATAGTGCAGCAAGGCATGGCCGGAGAGATCGGACAGCTTCGTCGGGCGTCCGGCGCGATCGAGATAAGCGGGCGCGCCGACCATATGGAACGCAACCTTGGTGATCGGCCGCGCAATCAGCGCCTCGTCGGGCGCGCCGGTCGCGCGCAGAGCCAGGTCAAAGCCTTCCTCGACCAGGTTGGCCAGCCGCCCGCTGAGATCAACGTCCAGCCGCACCTCGGGGTATTGGGCCTGGTAGTCCGCCAAAATCCTAGCAAACATCGTGTTCGCCATCCACACCGGCGCGGTTAGCCGCAGCGTGCCGCGTGGAACGACGGTCGCCTTGCTGACGGCGGCTTCGACTTCGTCGAGCGAATCGAGCATCTGGCGCGCCTGCTCGAAATAGAGCGTGCCGCTCTCGCTCAAGCTCACGCGCCGGCTGGTGCGGTTGAGCAGCCGCGTGCCCAGCCGCTTCTCGAGCTGCATCACATGCTTGCTCGCCATGGCGGGCGAGATGCGCAAGCGCTCCGCCGCGGCCGCAAAGCTCTTCAGCTCCGAGACCAAGCAAAACACCCTCATGCTGACCAGGGAATCCATCAGATCATCAACATCCAGGAAAGGAACCCGTCCTGTATCGCATAATGATCAAAGATGAGGAAACTATCAAATGGTGGCGAACCTCACCAATCGGAGAACCGCCATGTCCACCACCGCGATCGAAACCGCCACGCCCGGCCGCGCCCTGCGCATCGGCCTCTGGGCCGCTCAGTCCCTGATTTTCTTCGTGTTCACCTCGGCTGGGCTGGTGAAGCTGCTCACGCCGATTCCCCAGCTTGCCGCGATGATGCCGTGGGCGGGCCAGTATTCCGAGGCGTTCGTCCGCATCATCGGCCTGATCGATCTCGCCGGCGGAATCGGCATCCTCTTGCCGGCACTGACGCGGATCCTGCCGCGGCTGACGGTGCTGGCGGCGCTGGGCTGCACGGTATTGCAGGTCTTTGCACTGGTCTTCCACATCTCGCGCGGCGAGGCCGCGGTGACGCCGCTCAACTTCGTCCTGCTTGCGCTCGCGCTCTTCGTGGTGTGGGGACGCAGCCGCAAGGCGCCGATCGTTCCACGGCAATTCTGACCGGCGAGACGGCACAACCATGATCTCTGCCAACGGATGGTCCCGCAGGGGCCTGCTCGCCGGCGCGTCGATCCTCACGACGGGCGGCGCGGCCGCGGCCAAGGACGATCGCCTCGTCGACGGTGTCGCGATCCTGATCGACAGCAACGAACCCTACGTCATGGGGTACGCGATCAGCTATTCGGCCAACCTCGCAAAGCACTTTGCCGACAAAGGCGCAAAGCTGCTGATCGAGGTCGTCGCCAACGGCAAGGGCATCGACTTGTTTCGCGCGGACAAGACTCCACTCGTCGAGCCGCTCGCGACGCTGCGGCAGTCGCTGCCCAATCTCACTTACAGCATGTGCGCGTCGTCCAAGGCGATCGCGGAAGCCAAGGAGCAGGTCTTGATTCCACTGATCGCGGGCGCCAGCCTCGTTCCCTTCGGCATCGGGCGCGTCGTCGACCTGCAACTCAAGGGCTGGGCCTATATCCATGCGTGAGAAGCCTCACGCGCCCGGCACGGCGTTGTCCAGGCGATCGCTCCTGATGGCCGCGCCGGCGCTCATTGCCTCCCTGCGCGCAAGCCGTGCGCAAGGCGGCGACCCGTCCTGGCCGCCGGTGTTCGAGACCGGCCGCAACCAGTTCACGGTCGTGCGGCCTCGTGCGCCCATGGCTCCGCTCCGGATTCAGGACCTCAATGGCAGGGACATCGTTGCAACGGCGAAGCCGGGACGCATCACGCTGGTCAATTTCTGGGCGACGTGGTGCGCGGCCTGCCGGCTCGATCTGCCCGCGCTCGCAAGCCTCGCGGGATCGCGGCCCGATCGGCTCGACATTGTCGCGATTTGCACCGACACGAAGGACTTGCGGAAAATCCGTGCGTTCCTCGGCGGCCTGGCCGTGAAAAACCTTGCGTGCTATGTCGACGCGTACGGCGCGACCGCGGAATCATCGGGCGCGAATTTCAGACTTGTCGGCATGCCCGTCACCTATCTGGTCGGAACGAGCAATCACATCGAGGGCTATATCGCGGGCGCACCCGACTGGCTCTCGCCCGCCGGCGCGCGGCTGCTGCAATTCTATCGCGAGCAGGCCTAGGACGAGGCGGCCTGTCGTCACGCCGCCGGTTCCGACGGCCCTTACTCGATCGCAAACGAATACAGATTTACGAGACAACCCGTCATTGCAAGGTGCGGCACCAGACCATACGCTGCACGTGACGGGCAACCACCATCTGGTTTCGTTTGCGTCAAGTCAGGAGAAAAGCGAATGGTTCACCTCTCGCGCCGGAAACTTCTCCAGCTTGCTGCCCTTGCGCCGTCTGCCCTTCCCGCCACCTGGACGTCACTGGCATCGGCCGCGGCCGGCACCAAGACCCTCACCGCGGTGATGCATTCCGACCTGCGCATCACCGATCCCGGCTTCACGCCGGCGATCATCACCCGCGACCACGGCTACATGGTCTATGACACGCTGCTCGGGATCGACTCCGGCTTCAAGGTCAAGCCGCAGATGGCCGACTGGACCGTATCCGACGACAAGCTCACCTACACCTTCACCTTGCGCGACGGATTGAAATGGCATGACGGCGCGCCGGTGATGGCGGAGGACTGCGTTGCCTCCCTGAAGCGCTGGGGCAAGAGCGTCGACAGCATGGCGCAGAAGCTGATGGAGTTCACGGCAAGCATCGATACCGCCGATGCAAGGACGATTCTGTTCAAGCTGAAAGAGCCTTACGGCCTGGTGCTGGACACGATCGCCAAGCCGTCCTCGTTCCTGCCATTCATCATGCCGAAGCGGCTTGCGGAGACACCGCCCGACAAGCAGATTCCGGAGCAGGTCGGCTCCGGCCCCTTCAGGTTCGTGCAGGCCGAATTTCAGCCCGGCGTGAAGGCCGTCTACGAGAAGAACACCGACTACGTGCCGCGCAAGGAGCCGGCGGAATGGACCTCGGGCGGCAAGGTGGTGAAAGTCGATCGCGTCGAATGGATCACGATGCCGGACGCGCAGACCGCGATCAACGCGCTGCAATCGGGCGATATCGACTTCCTGGAAGCGCCATCCTTCGACATGTTGCCGGTGCTCGAGACCAATCCGGACATCACGGTGGCGATCCTGAACAAGTTCGGCTTCCAGTCAATCGGGCGGATGAACTTCCTGCATCCGCCGTTCGACAATCCCAAGATCCGCCGCGCCGCACTGCTCGCGATCAACCAGAAGGACGTGCTCGACGCGCAGGTCGGCAATCCCAAATATTACAAGCTGTGCGGCGCCTACTTCATCTGCGATACGCCGCTTGCCAGCGACGAAGGCGCCGAGACCCTGGTCAAGGGCAACGGCATGGCAGAGGCGAAGAAAGCGCTGGCCGAGTCCGGCTATGACGGCACGCCCGTGGTGATCCTGGCGCCGGGCGACGTCGGGCTGTTGAAGGCGCAGCCGATCGTGGTCGCGCAGCTGCTGCGCCAGGCCGGGTTCAAGGTCGATCTCCAGGCCACCGACTGGCAGACCGTGGTCAGCCGCCGCGCCAGCCAGAAGCCGCCGAAGGAAGGCGGCTGGAACATGTTCTTCACCTATACGGGGGCGACCGACCTCATGAACCCCGTGGTCAACGTCTCGATTGCCGGCAAAGGCAAGAACGGCTGGTTCGGCTGGCCGGAGGACGCCAAAATAGAGCAGTTGCGCGACACCTATGCGCGCGCCACCACCGCCGAGGAGCAGAAGAAGATCGCCCTCGACGTCCAGAAGCAGGCCTACGACCAGGTGATCTACATCCCGCTCGGCCAATTCCAGGCGCCGAGCGCATGGCGCAAATCACTGACCGGCGTGGTCGAAGGCCCGGCAACGCCGATGTTCTGGAATGTCGACAAGAACGAGTAGGCTGCGGCCTCGCCCCGCTGGCGGCGGGACAATCGCATATGGCGCCACCGAGCTTGGGGCAGGATGCCTCCACGTTGTCATGGCCGGGCTTGTCCCGGCCATCCACGTTCTGTTCGCGCGGAAACCAGGACGTGGATGCCCGGGACAAGCCCGGGCATGACGAGCTTGCGGAACGACCGCTCACTCAAGCAACACCAAACCCGAAGCGCTCCACATATGCGATTGCCTGCCGCAAGCGAGGAGAGGCGAAGCTCTATTTCGGATGCCACCAGCGGCCGCCGATGACGACACCTTCGGAGACGATCTTGCGGTCACCGACCAGGTGCTCACCGACGACGTCCTCATAATCGAATTGGCCTTGTTTGACCGAGATCAGCGTGGCATCGCCGACGCTACCCGGCTTGAGGCTGCCGAACTCGGGCCGCCGCATCGCCATCGCCGCGTTCACCGTCGATGCGGCGATGACGTCCGACAGCTCCATGCCCATGCACAGGAATTTCGACATGGTCGTCACCTGGTCGAAGGCCGGGCCGTCGATGCAGAGCAGATGGATGTCGGAGGAGATGGTGTCCGGATAGAATCCGTTCGCCAGCATCGCGCGCGCGGTCTTGAACGCGAACGAGCCCTTGCCGTGGCCGATGTCGAACAGCACGCCGCGCTCGCGCGCCTCCAGCACGACCTTCTTCACCGTGCCCTGCGCGGTCGCGGGCGTGTTCGGGAAGGGCCGGAACGCATGGGTGAGCACGTCGCCCGGGCGCAGACGTGCCAGCACCTCCTCGTAGCTCGGCGGCGGATGGTCGATATGCGCCATCAGCGGCATGCCGACCTCGTTGGCGACCTCGAGCGCGATGTCGAGCGGCACGATTCCCGACGTGCCGGAGGCGTGCAGTCCGACGCGCACCTTGATGCCGACGATGAGGTCGCGGTTAGCATCCGCCACCTTGGCCGCATCGATCGGATTCATCAGCCGCAATTCCTCGCTCTCGCCGACCATCACCTTGTGCGAGAAGCCGAAGATGCCGGCATGTGAGACGTGCAGATAGGCGAGGATGCGAACCTGGCTCGGCTCGATCACATGCTTGCGGAAGCCGGCGAAATTGCCGGGACCGGCGCTGCCGGTGTCGACCGCGGTGGTCACGCCGGAGGTGCGGCAAAACTCCTCGGCATCGATGCCGAGCGAAGTGCCGCCCCAATAGACGTGGGTGTGGAGATCGATCAATCCCGGGGTCACGATGTAGCGCGAGACGTCGCGCACGTCAGTGCCCGGATCTGCCTTGAGCCCGCTGCCCACCGCGGCGACCTTGCCGCCCGCAAAGGCGACATCGGTCACGGCATCGAGCTTCTGGGACGGGTCGACCACACGGCCGCCGCGCAGGATCAAGTCGAAAGGCATTGTCGTCTCCGGATGGGGTAGTGAGGCGCGGTCGGCAGGTCAGCCGGGCCAGCAAGGAAGGAAGCCGTTCGCTTCTAGCAATTTTTGCGCCGACGAGCGTGGCAAACAGCGACGATTGCCCATGAAAAAATGGCGATCCCGGGAAGACTCGAACTTCCGACCTACGGTTTAGGAAACCGTCGCTCTATCCGGCTGAGCTACGGGACCGCGGAACCCGCGAAATGGCGTGCGGGCACGTGGCGTCTCCTTAGCAGAGCAGGTCCGGGATCGCCAGTGTCGCGATGGTTCGAAGGGGCGGCCTCAATCGTGCTCCTCAAGCTGAGCCGTCGCGCCGTGGACCGGGCAATTCGCGTCGGGAGCCGCCAGCATGCCGGCGGGCTCCTGCTCGTCCGTGTGGGAGTCATGGGAAATCACCGGGCAGGTGCAACCCAACTCGATCGCTTCCGCCGTCCCCGGTTTCGGCGATGCGCCGTCCGGCATTGCTGGTAATCGCATCGGGACCTCGGCCTGTTGGACGTCCGCCTTTTTTCTATCCAGCACCGCTCCCAAAAATGAAACGTCGACCATCGCCAATCGTTTCACTTGCGCTCTATCATCGCCCGGCACAATCCACGATCAAACCACGGGGGACTGCCATCATGATCGACGGGATCAGCGCCATCACGCTCGGCACCCATGACATGGCTCGCGCCGTCCGGTTCTACCGCTCGCTCGAATTCGAAATCCTGCATGGCGGCGAAGCCGCCTCATTTACGAGCTTTCGCGCCGGATCGGGCTATCTCAACCTGATTGCGCAGCCGGAGGACAAGCACTGGTCCTGGTGGGGCCGCATCATCTTCTACGTCACCGACGTCGATGCGCTCTATGAGCGCGCGCTCGCTGCGGGATGGCGCCCCTCGACCGTGCCGCGCGATGCCGAATGGGGCGAGCGCTACTTCCATCTCACCGACCTCGACGGCCATGAGCTCAGCTTCGCGCGGCTGTTGCAGCGTTAGCGCTACGTCGTCCCGAAGCCCGATCCCGGCTTCTTGTATTCCGGTCGCGGTGGACTAAAAATGTCCAACACGCGGGCGCCGTCTGGGCCGGCGCGCATGGTGTGCGGCACGTTACCGGGCGTGCGCCAGAAATCGCTCTTCTTTACCGCGATCTCCTCGTCGCCCTGGACCGCGGATCGCGGAGCCGTCGAGTAGCACGCCCCATTGCTCCTCGGGATGATGATGCAGCGTGCCTTGCGCGTGCGGCGCCAGCGTCACCACCGACAGCATCGCCTGCTCGCCGGAGAAGATGCGCGTAGTCACCCCCGCCGCGAGCTCGCGAAACAGCCCGTCGCTGGTATCGTCGATGTTGTGGAATTCGTCCTTCTGGCTCACGCTGTCCTCCCCCTTCTACATTCTATTTTGCTGTAGACAGACGCACGGCAGCCAAGAGCCGATCTTTGAACTCACCCTTCAAAGTAACGTACAAGCTGGACCATTTCCGACTCTTGAACTCGCAGCCGCCGCCTCGTGGGCAATATTCTTTATCTCGATAGTCTCCATTAAGGACGCCTAACAGGATCATTCGATGACCCAACAGACGAAACAGGGCGCTACCCGATGCTCCAACTGTGAACTCGCAGTTCGTTTCAAATATCGACCAGTCCCTTACGTCGCGTACCTGGCATTCCTGTATCGTCTTGTTGAACGGGCCGTACTTGTCCTTCTTTCCTGTGGCTTCGATATCATAACCAACAACCGCCATCACACGCTCCAGCTCGAACAAAATTTCGGTCTGCTCATTGATCGGGTAAGGCGTCACTTCTGCTGGAATCTCCAGCTTTGCGACTGCCCAATCGCCGACAACCGCTCTCGGTGCACTATCAACGCATGGGCCCAGCTATAGGGTCGCCGACAAAGGAACGGTCCGCCTCTCCGCTCCCAGGTAGTACTCGAATGTACACTTGTCAGGCGACGTTAGAGGCTTGCAAACGTCTCGAAACGCGTGAGCCACCGTCGTGATCACGTCGCGCGCTCCGGTTACTTGAGCGCTACTAGATCCACCAGGGCATCGTAAGACTCCACTTGCCGCAAAGCGGTTTTCGACCTCACCTGGGGGGAGACCGTTTGATTTTGCGTACGCCTCTTCAGTCATTCGCGGGTCTCTATCCGCCAAGGCGACAGCGACTTTCGGCGGCATGGGATGATTGTTGATGGCCTCATGACCATTGAAAATGAGCGTTGACCCGCGGCCGGAACCAAGACGCGGCATCTCCAACGAACCAACCTCGTTATTTCCAGAGGCCAACAGAAGGAGAACGCCAGGCAAGATAAATGCGCAATTCCTCATCACTTGAAATAACCTCAGCAATGAATATGAGAGAGCTTTGGCAGAAAACAAAGATTGTGAAATCGCTTTCGAAAGTAGCAACGGCCAACTTAGTCTTGCAATACACTCGGCCATTGCTTTGACTTAAGTCTCACGCTGATCAGGATTTGCCGTACGAGCCCTGATAGCGGCCCTCGCGGATCGTCTTCAGCGTCTCCTCCTCACGCGCGACCTGGGTGCGCACCGCCTCCAGCAGCGCCGCCGCGTTCGCGGCCGCAAACGACACCACGCCGTCCTCGTCGCCCACCACGATGTCACCGGGCGAGATCACCGAGCCGCCGATCGAGACCGGGACATTGATCTCGCCGGGACCGCTCTTGTAGGGCCCGCGGTGGATCACCGCGCGGGCGAAGCAGGGAAAGTCGTCCGCGGCGAAGGCCGCGACATCGCGGATCGCGCCATCGATCACATAGCCCTCCGCTTTGCGCCACTGCGCGATGTTCTTCATGATCTCACCGACCAGCGCTCGGGTCTCATCGCCGCCGCCATCGACCACGATGACGTCGCCGGGACCGACCAGCTCGAGGGCGCGGTGGATGGCGAGATTGTCGCCGGGACGGGTGCGCACCGTGAAGGCCGTCCCCACCAGCTTGCCGCCGCGATGATAGGGTTTCAGCCCCACCGCGCCCGGCAGCCGGCCGAGATTGTCTGATATCACCGAAGTCGGCGCGTTCCGAAAACCCTCGATGATGGCGGCCGGCGGTTTCGGCACGCTGGTCGCAGCAATGGTGATGCTCATCAGTCCAGTCCTTCCGTGATTTTTCTCAGTCGGCCTGCGCTCGCGCCTTGGACGGCATGATACGGAACGACCGCCCCTCCTTCATCCACGCCGCGCGCTCGTCGCGCAACAGCGTGCGGCGGACTTTTCCGGAATCATCGCGCGGCGGGGTGCTGACGATCTCAAAGCTCTCCGGATGCTTGTAGCGGCTGAGCCTGTCCTTCAGGAAATCGGCCATGCCGTCGGCGATCGCCTGGCCGTCCGCACCGGGATCGGGCTCGATGATGGCGTGCACGCGCTGGCCGAATTCCGGATCGGGCAATCCCACCACCACGCAGGAGCGTACGCCGGGACAGGCGGAGCGGCCTCGACCTCGGCCGGATAGATGTTGGCGCCGCCGCGCAAAACCATGTCGGCGAGGCGGTCGCCGAGATAGAGATAGCCTTCGGCATCGAGCCTGCCGATATCGCCGAGCGATTCCCAGCCATCCGAGCGGCGCTTCGGTTCGGCGCCGAGATAGTGATAGGTCGCGTCGGTGCCGTCGTTGTTGAGGAAATAGATCTCGCCGGTCTCGCCCGGCGCGACGTCATTGCCGTCCTCGCCGACGATGCGCAGCCGCGCCGTCTCGCCGATCTTGCCGACCGAGCCCTTGTGCGTCAGCCACTCCGTGCCCGAGATGACGCAGGAGCCTTGCCGCTCGGTGCCGCCGTAGAGCTCCCAGATCCGCTCCGGCCCAAGCCAGGCGATCCAGTTCTCCTTGAGCCAGGGCGGCATCGGAGCTGCCATGTGGAACACGGTCTGCAAGCTCGACAGGTCGTAGGCATTGCGCACCTGATCCGGCAGCGCCCATATCCGGTGCATCATGGTCGGAACGAAATTGACCCATTGCACGCGTTCGCGCTCGATCAGGCGCAGCGTCTCCTCGGCGTCGAACTTGACGAGGCCGGTGAGCTTGCCGCCGGCGAACAGCGCGTAGTGCGACAGGATGAACGGCGCGTTGTGGTAGAGCGGACCCGGATTGAGCAGCGAGGCCCCGACGGGGATGTTGAGCAGCGGCGCGGCCACGGTATCGGTCACGGCGGGCTGGTGATCGAGGATCACCTTTGGCCGGCCGGTTGAGCCGCCGCTGGTCATGGCCTTCCAATAGCGCGCCACCGGCGGCGTGAGCGGTTCGTCGGAAAATCCTTGCGGCACGAAATCCGCGGGCAGACGGTTCGGCGCATTCCAGTCGGCCTCGCCGCCGACCTCCAGCGCGGGCTTCAGGATATCGAGCACGGCGGCGGCTTCGCCGCGTGGCAGCCGCCACGACAGCGAGGTCGGCGTCGCCCCGCATTTCCACACCGCAAAGCTGGTCTCGAAGAACGCGTTGCCGTTGGGCAATCCGATTGCGACGAAATCGCCGGGCTTCACGCCCTTGGCGGCAAATGCCCGCGCGCGCCGGTTCGCACCCCGCTCGAGCTCATCCCATGTCAGCGTGTCCTGCCCGTGGCGAACGGCGATCGTGCCTTGCGGCTTGCGTTGAGCGTACCAGCGCGGCACGTCGGACAGGGGCAGCAGCATCGGGCGTTTCCAATTCGTGTTCTTGGCATCGCCTCACGATGAGGCGCTTGCAGGACGAAGTGTAACAGCCGGCCGGCCCCGCGCTGTGACTCCCGAGCCACGTCAAGCAAAAAATGTCAGCAGCACAGACACGAAATTGACGGGTTCCACGGGTGACAAGCCGGCGATAAAGGGGCAAAAATTCGTCCCGACTCAGTCCGGGTTGAGTTTTGCAAGGAATGCTCTCGTAGAATGTCGTCCGTGTTTGCATCGCGTCGTGCGGCGCTGCTTCTCGTTGCCGCAGCAGGATTTTTTCTGCTGGCGCCATCGCATGCCCACGCCCAATGGTGGAAGCGCGCGCCGGTCGATTTCGAAGGATGCGCCGACACCGCCGAGAAAGCCGCGACCAAGGCCGAGAAGACGGCCGCGCTTGCCGAATGTAACGCAAAGTTCGCCGGCCGCCGCAAAGCAGGCGGCGGCTACACTTATTACGACTTCCTCCAGGACCGTACCTTCGACATCGCCGGGCCCAATCCGACGCCGGAGGAGCAGAAGAAGATCGACGAATCCTACACCGCCTATCTCGCCAACCAGCGCCGCAGCAACCTGGCGGCGGAAGCTGCCGCGCGTCAGCAGCGCGAGCAGCAGGAGCAACAGCTCCAGCAGGTGGCGCTGCGCAGCGAAGTGGAACGCGTGCCCGTCCCGGTCGAGCGGCCGAAAGTCCAGCAAGCCGTGGCCGGCGATGCGCGGCCGCGACCAAAGGGCGCGCCCTGCGCCAAGGGCTCGTTCTCCTGCGAATGGCCGCGGCTCTCGGAAAGCTTGAACGATCTGAAGAAGCTGTTCAACCCGACACCGAGCAAGCCGGCGAAGAAGAGCTGAGCTGCGAGCTCGTCATTCCTTCGCGCTCACGACGCCAGCGAAGGCTGAATGACGTGATTGCCATTCCGCCGCCACACCCACAGCTTCGTCCCGGCGGAGGCCGGGACCCATTACCCCAGGGCGTAATTGTGGCGCGAGACTGGTCACCACGAGTCTTCGCCAAACCCAATCCTGTGGCTGATGGGGTGGACGGCCCCCTACGGCATCAGTGTGCCAGAATGAGGTTGTTGCAATCTCAGACAAGGGAGCCGTCCGTGACGAAGATTATCCGCATTGGAATGGATACGTCGAAGTATATTTTTGTGCTGCATGGGGTTGATGAGGATGAGCGGCCTGTGCTGCGCAAGAAACTTTCGCGCAAGCAGGTGCTCGAGTTCTTCGCCAAGTTGCCGCCGACCGTGATCGGGATGGAGGCCTGCGGGGCTTCGCAACATTGGGCGCGAGAGCTTCGCCAGCTCGGCCACGAGGTGAAGCTGATGGCGCCGCAACTGGTGAAGCCCTACGTGTCGCGGAACAAGAACGACGGACGGGACGCGGAAGGGCTGTGCGAGGCGATGAGCCGACCGACCATGCGGTTCGTGCCGGTGAAGAGCGCCGAGCAGCAAGCCGCATTGATGCTGACGGGCATCCGCGACGGGCTGATCGCCCGGCGCACTCAGTTGACCAATACGATCCGCGGCCATGCGGCGGAGTTTGGCCTGATTGCGCCCAAGGGGCTGGACAAGATCGAGCCGTTGCTGGCGCAGATTGCGCAGGACGAGACGCTTCCTGTCCTGGCGCGCGAGCTGTTTGTCGTGCTGGGCCGCGAATGCGCTAAGCTCGAGAGCGAGCTGGAGGCGATCGAAGCCAGGCTGATGGCCTGGCACCGTGGCGATGCCATGGGCCGGCGTCTGGCGCAGATCCCCTCGGTCGGCCCGATCGTTGCCACCGCGCTGGTGATGAAGACGCCGGATCCGCGGGCGTTCCGCTCCGGTCGTCACTTTGCGGCCTGGCTCGGCCTCACGCCCAAGGACCACTCCACCGCTGGCAAGACCAGGCTCGGCAAGATCACCCGGGCGGGCGACGAGGATCTGAGACGGCTGCTCGTGATCGGGGCCACGGCGGTGATCCAGCAGGCCCGGCGAGGCCGCGGCCATCACTCGCGCTGGCTGTTGGCACTGATCCAGCGCAAGCCGCCGAAGCTTGCAGCCGTAGCGCTCGCCAACAAGGTGGCCCGCATCGCCTGGAAGCTGATGATCAGCGGCGAGAGTTACGACGCGGCACGGTTGAATGCCGCCGCGGTAGTCACCGCCTAACAGATTGGCCGGCCGGCGGTCGTTCGCCAGCCGACCCGGAAGCTGCAGGAGCAGATGGAGCGATCGATCGAGCAACGATGCGAGACATTCCGTGGGACCCATTGGCCGCCAGCAGGTCGCCGGGTTGTTTGGAACCCGCATCGCGCAAACCATCTTGGCCAGCGATCTAATCCATCGCACTCAACAGGCCGGACATATGGATGCAAGCGATCCGATCTCTCAAAAAGCTCTTGTGCCACGGGGGCCGTCCACATATGGGTCCCGGCCTTCGCCGGACGACGGCTGACGATGCGGGCCTGCACGTCAGTTCGCGTGCTTCTTCTTGCTGCGCTTGGGTGTGGCCACCGGCGGATTCGCCGGCGCTGTTGTCGTCGGTGAATTGCTCAACGCCGACCGGCTCTCCTTCAAGCGCGCTTCATAGCCGGGAGAGTTCGTGACGGTCGGCGGCCTCGCCTGAGCAAACGTGGAGGCGCCGAAGAGGGCGGCCAGTGCGACCCCGATCGTCAAACAACGTTTCATCGCACTTCTCCCGTCGGCCGGCGTGAGCTCATGCAGCGCCGCGGATCTGTTGCGGCGTTAGCCGCGGCGGGCCCTTGCCCGCCCGGCGCATGCTGCGCAATCTGATCCGCGACATCAGCGGTGTCGGCACTCTTCACCGTGACCAGCACGATGCCGGCGCTGTGGAAGATCGCGGGATCCTCCGACAGCGCGAGCCGGCCGGCACTGAGCTTCTTCTCGGACCCGTCGAAATCGGTGAGCCGCAGGCCGAACCGCTCGATCTCGGTCTTCACCCGCGGCCGCGCCAGGAGCGCGACGCGGCGACCGCCGGCCGCAAGCATCCCGCCGACAAGACAGCCAATGGCACCCGCGCCGGCCACCACGATCGGTCGATCCGTATCCACCTGACCTTGCTCCCTGAATGACCGGCCCTCGATAGCAGAGGGGACGCCTGCTGCCCATCGCGCGGTTGCAGCGCAATCGCCTTGTAACCGTCATGAGAGCCTCATATGTTTTCGAAAGGGGCTTGTTACCGGCAGGAGAACGCCATGGGTTTGCTCGACGTCCTCAACGGCATGCAGAACGGCCCGCGCGGCCCAAGCGCGCCGAGTTCACAATCCTCATCCAGCGGCGGCATGTCACCCATGACCATGGCGATCCTTGGCCTGCTCGCCTGGAAAGCATTCAAGCATTTGACCGGCAACCAATCCGGCAGTGCCCCGCAGCCGTCCCCGACACCGACGCACCTCCCCCCGCCGGTGAATGCGGGCGCCGGCGGCACGCTTGGCGGAGGCGGCGGCCTCGGTGACCTGCTCAAGGGCGGCCTCGGCGGCCTGCTCGCGGGCGGCGCGGCCGGCAGCGTGCTCAGCGGCGGGCTCGGCGATCTCCTCAACCAGCTCCAGCAGGGCGGCCATGGCGAGACCGCGAATACCTGGGTCGGCAAGGGCGAGAACAAGGCGATCGCGCCCGGCGATCTCGCCAACGCGCTCGGCGCCGACCAGATCGAGAGCCTGTCGGCCCAGAGCGGCCTGTCGCGCGACGAGCTGCTCTCCGGCCTCAGCCAGTATCTGCCGCAGGTGATCGACCATCTGACGCCGGACGGACGGCTGCCGACCGAGACCGAGATCTCGGGCAGAGTCTGATTTTAGTCAAACCGAGGGGAGCACTGACATGAGCATGGGCGGCCTGTTGTGGATCATCGTCGTCGGCTTCGTCGCCGGCCTCATCGCGCGCTGGCTGGCGCCGGGACCGAACAACCCGAGCGGTTTCATCCTCACCACGATCCTCGGCGTCGCCGGCGCATTTCTCGCGACCTTCATCGGCCAGGCCATCGGCCACTACAGCCCCGACCAGGGCGCGGGATTCATCATGGCCACCATCGGCGCCGTGGTGGTGCTGTTCATCTGGCACCGGCTGGTCGCGAGCGGCGTGATCAAGGGGTGACAATCTAACGGCCATCGAGGGAGGTCACCACCTCCCCAATCGTCATGCCCGGGCTTGTCCCGGGCATCCACGTTCTTTAACCGCGCGGCAACACGTGGATGGCCGGGTCAAGCCCGGCCATGACGTGGAGGGAGTGTGCCGGGCAATCGTCACGTAATCAAATGCATTCCGGCGTCCATCCGCACGATCTCGCCAGTCATGTTGCTGGATGCCGGCATCGCCAGGAAGCAGACGAGCTGCGCGATATCGTCCGCGGTTGATGCGACCTTCAGCGGCACCTTCGCCACCACGCTGTCGCGCACCTGCTTTGCACCTGCTTCGCCCCGGCCCTTGGTGAACCAGGGCGTATCGATGTAGCCGGGACACACCGTGTTGACGCGGATCAGCGGCGCCAGCGCACGCGACAGCGACAGTGTCATGGTGTTGAGCGCGCCCTTGCTCGCCGCATACGCAATCGACGAGCCGACGCCGCTGATGCCGGCGACCGACGACACATTGACCACGGCTGAGGGCCGCCCCGACGCCTTCGCACCGGCCTCCAGCAGGCTGCGCGCTGCGCGCACCATCTGGAACGGGCCAATCGTGTTGACGCCATACAAGCGCTGAAAATCTTCCGCCGACAATCCATCGAGGTCGGCATGGGCGACATGCTTGGTGGTGCCGGCGTTGTTGACGAGCACGTCGAGCCGGCCCCAGCCGGCGGCGGCCGCAGCGATCCGGCGGCAGTCCTCGTCGCGCGAGACGTCGCCCTGCGCGACCAGAACTTCTGCGGCTCCGGCCTTGCGGCAGGCCTCAGCGGTAGCCTCGGCCTCCTTCTGGCTTGAGGAATAGTTGATGACGAGCCGCGCCCCGCTCCGCGCGAGAATTTCCGCGGTCGCCGCGCCCAGGCCGGATGCTGACCCCGTCACGATTGCGCACAAGCTGTCGTTTGCCATCCGGATTTCCTTCCCCAGTGTTGAGTTTCGGCGCCCTGTTTAGCGAGTTTGCCGCGCCCTGCAAATCGAGCAAACTCCGCTAAGCGGAATTAATGCTGGTCGATCCTCTGCCCATGCCGGCGCCGCAGATGGACCTGCGGTCAACGCTTGTCAGGACCATGGCTTTTTCCGATCATCGGGCGCAAGAAGAGACCGCGCGCCGGCCCAACGGGCGGGATGCGCCAATGGTAAAACACGGGGAACGCTGTGGCGGAGAGTGACAATATCGTCGTCGAGACCGCGGAAAAAATCTTCGCAGATCTCGCCGACCCGCAGACCATCAACAACGATAAAAAGGATTCGTGGCAGGCGCCGCTGTGGCAGGCGCTGAACGAGGCCGGGCTGCCGTTGTCCTGGGTGCCTGATGATCTCGGTGGCTCCGGCGCGAGCCTTGCCGACGGCTTTGCACTTCTGAACGCCGCCGGCCGCTTCGCCGTCGCGGTTCCCCTGGCCGAGACCATGCTGGCGGGCTGGCTGCTGGCGCAAGCGAAGATCGCCTCACCCGGGGGCGAGATGACGGTGCTGCCGGCGAGCCCGAAGGACCGCATCACGCTCGCCGCTGACGGCTCGCTCTCAGGCCGCGCCCGCGGCGTGCCGTTTGCGAAAGCGGCGAAGCATTTTGCAGTGCTGGTGCATGGCAAGGATGGCGTCTCGATCGCGCTGGTCGACGCAACCAAGGCGCGGACCGAAGCCGGACTCAATGTCGGCTACGACCACAGCGATACGGTCACACTGGACAAGGTCCAGCCCATCACCATCAAGTCCGCACCGAAGGGCTTTGACCAGACCACCATGATGCTGATGGGTGGCGTCGCACGCAGCCTTCAGATCGCGGGCGCGCTGGAAGCGATGCTCGACATCTCCGTGCGCTATTCCAACGAACGCGTCGCCTTCGAGAAGAAGATCTCGAAATTCCAGGCGGTGCAGCACAACCTGGCGCGCCTTGCCGGCGAATCCGCCGCGGCGCTTGCGGCCGCGACCTCGGCCGCCGACGCGATCGCGAATGCAAAAGGCTTCGACGACGAAGTTTACCTCGAAGCAGCCTCGGCAAAGATCCGCTGCGCGGAAGCTGCGGAAAAAGGCGGCGCCATCGCGCATCAGGTGCACGGCGCGATCGGCTTCACCATGGAGCACATCCTGCACCGCTATTCGCTGCGCGCGTTGGCCTGGCGCGACGATTTCGGTTCGGAGAGCCACTGGGCCGTCGAGCTCGGCAAGCTGGTTGCCAGCCGTGGCGCCGACGAATTGTGGCCGCTCGTGGCTGCGCGCTGATCGGGAGACGAGACCTATGACCGCTGCCCTCCGTTTCGATCCGATCCGCCTGCCGGAAGAATGCGAGCAATTGCGCAAGGAAGTGCGCGCGTTCCTCGCCGAGGAAATCGCCGCCGGCACCTTCGATCCGCACAAGCCCAACCGCGAAGACACCGACGCGCCGGAATTTTCCCGCCGGGTCGGCGCCAAGGGCTGGCTGGGGATGACCTGGCCGAAGAAGTATGGTGGCCAGGAGCGCTCCTTCCTCGAACGCTATGTGGTGACCGAGGAGATGCGTGTGGCCAACGCGCCGACGCGGCGCTTCTTCGTCGCCGACCGCCAGAGCGGACCGGTGCTTCTGAAGTACGCCCCTGAAAACATCAAGATGGACATCCTGCCGCGGATTTGCCGCGGCGAGGTCTGCTTTGCCATCGGCATGAGCGAGCCGAACTCCGGCTCGGACCTGTTCGCCGCGAAGACCCGCGCGACCAAGACCGACGGCGGTTATCTCATCAACGGCACCAAGATCTGGACGTCGTCGGCGCATATCGCCGACTACATGATCGCGATCTTCCGCACGTCGCCGCCGACCAAGGAGAACCGCCGTCACGGCCTGACGCAGTTCCTGGTCAAGATGAAGCAGCCGGGCATTCAGGTGAATCCGATCGGCCAGATCACCGGCCAGTACGAGTTCAACGAGGTCGTCTTCACCGACTTCTTCGTCCCCGATGATCATGTTCTGGGCGAGGTCGACGGCGCCTGGAAGCAGGCAACGAGCGAGCTCGCCTACGAGCGCTCGGGGCCCGAGCGCTTCCTCGAGACCTATTACGTGCTGACCGAGCTCGTCCGCGCGGTCGGCCCCAATCCGGATACGCGCAGCGCCGAAGGCATTGGCCGCCTCGTCGCGCAACTCCACACCATGCGGCGGATGTCAGTTTCGGTTGCCGGCATGTTGCAGGCGGGCAAGGAGCCGGTGGTCGAAGCCTCCATCGTCAAGGACATCGGCACGATCTGGGAGCAGCAGCTTCCGCACCGCGTGCGCGATCTCGCGGCCTTCGTCGAGGAGACCGCGACCAATCGCGAGACGCTGGAGCGGCAGCTCGACTTCGCCATCAAGACCGCACCGAAACTCACCATCCAGGGCGGCACCACCGAGGTGCTGCGCGGCATCATCGCGCGCGGGCTGGGCTTGCGCTAATCATTCGAGGGATCATCATGAGCATCTACAAGGATATCGGCGTCGAGAAGGTCGGGCATGTCGGCACCATCGAGATCCGCCGCCCGCCGCTCAACTTCTTCGACATTTCGTTGATCAACCAGATCGCCGACGCGCTCGACGAGTTCGACCGCGACATCGAGATCCGTGCCTCCGTGCTGTCCGCGCAAGGCAAGGCGTTCTGCGCCGGCGCCAATTTCGGCGACCCGGCGCGGCAGGCGCAGGAAGCGCGCGAGGCCGAGAAGACGGCAAAGGGCGATCCGGCCGACAGCCTCGGCGCAATCAACCATCTCTATATTCAGGCGGTGCGCATCTTCCGCGCCAAGAAGCCGATCGTTGCCGCCGTGCAAGGCGCGGCCATTGGCGGCGGTCTGGGTCTCGCCGTGTCCGCAGATTTCCGCGTCACCTGTCCCGAAGCGCGCTTCTCGGCCAACTTCACCAAGCTCGGCTTCCATCCCGGCTTCGGCCTGACCGTGACGCTGCCCGAGCTGATCGGCAAGAACAACGCCGAGCTGATGTTCTACACCAGCCGCCGCGTCACCGGCGAAGAGGCCGTCAAATGGGGTCTCGCCAATGAGCTGGTGCCGCAGGACCAGGTAAAGTCGGCCGCGATGAAGCTCGCCGGCGAGATCGCCGAATGCTCCCCGCTCGGCCTCGTCTCCACCCGCGCCACGATGCGCGCCGGCCTCGCCGACCGCGTGATGGCCGCGACCAACCACGAGCTTGAGGAGCAGACCAGGCTGCGCGCGACGGAGGATTTCAAGGAAGGCGTGAAGGCCACGGAAGAGCGGCGGGTGGCGAATTTCAGGGGGCGATGAGCGCGGCCTTACTCGTCGCATTGGTTCGCCGCCGCCACATTCTCCGCTGTCGTCCCGGCGAAGGCCGGGACCCATACCCCCAGGGAGAAGTTGCTCAGCGCGAGGCTGGTAACCACGAGCCTTCGCCAAACCACTGCCTGTGGTTATGGGTCGCGGCCTTCGCCGGGACGACGGTGGTGTGTGTGGCGTACTACCTTCGCCCCACCACCAGCGCGTCGACGATCGTCACGCCCTGCCCCTCCGGGTGCACCAGCACCGGGTTGAGCTCGATCTCCGCGATCTCCCCCGCATGCCGCGCGGCGAGCACGGAGATGTCGGCGAGTAACTGCGACACTGCCGCGACATCCGCCTTCGCCGCCCCGCGAAAGCCGTTCAATAGCGGCGCGGCTTTCAAACTCATCAGCATCGTTCCCGCCTCCTCCGCACTCACCGGCGCCGGGCGGTAGACGACGTCGCGGAACAGCTCCGTGGTGATGCCGCCAAGGCCCACCATCACCATCGGACCGAACGTCCCGTCCGTCATCGTGCCGATGATGATCTCGACGCCCCGCTTCGCCATCGGGCCAACCAGCACACCCTGGATTGCCGCCTCAGGCCGATGCTTGCGCGCATTGGTGAGCAAGGCCTCGAACGCCAGAAATACCTCGCCCTTTGTCGTGATGTTGACGCGCACGCCGCCGACCTCGCTCTTGTGCGCGATATCCGGAGACTGGATTTTCATGACCAGCGGAAAGCCGACGCGGGCGACCGCCTCATCGAGGCTCGCCTTGTCCTTCACCAGCACTTCGTCCGGCAGCGCAATGCCCGCGGCGCGGAGCAGCGCCTTGCTGTCGGCTTCCGAGAGAACCGGCGATTTCAGATGCGCCGAGAGATCGCGCGCCGGCGGCTGCGCCTCGTCCGCGGCCTTCGGCAGCTTGAAGCCGGCGTAGTCGACGAGCTGGCGCATCGCGACGCCGACATGGGAGAGGCCCGACAGCACGACGACGCCGGATTTTGCAAGCTCGTGGCGCGCGAACTCCGAGGGCACCGTATAGGAATAGAACACCACCGGCTTGTGCTGCGCCGCCAGTACCGGATTCAGCTCGGCCTCGTTGAAAGGCTTGCGTACCTCGCTCGACAGCGACAGCACGACCAGGATCGCATCGACCTCGTCGGAGGCGGTGAGCAGATCGACGCTCTTCTGAAGACCGCCCGAGGTCACCCCCTGCGCGGTGACGTCGATCGGGTTGCGCGCGCTGCCGTAGGACGGCATCAGCGACATGATCTCGGCCTGGATTTTTTCGGAGAGCTCCGGCACCTGCAAGCCGCGCTGCGCCACCGCATCCGCGCCCCAGATGCCGGCGCCGCCGGAAACGGTGACCACGGCGACGCGATCACCCTTCGGCAACGGATTGCTCGCGAGCACCGCGGCGATCGTCAAAGCTTCGTCGAGATCGTTGGAGATGATAAAACCGTACTTTGCGAACACCGCATCATAGGCCGCCGACCATCCGGCCATGCTCGCGGTGTGCGACGCCGCCGCGCGTTCGCCGGCGCCGGAGCGGCCGACTTTGGTGACGATGATGGGCTTCTTCAGCTCGGCGGCCCGCCGCGCGGCGGCGAGAAATTTTTCGACGTCGCGGATGCCTTCGATGAACAACAGAATGACGTCGGTCGAAGCATCCTGCACCATGTAGTCGAGAAACTCGCCGGCACCGAGATCGGATTCATTGCCGGCGCTGACGACATAGCTCACGGCGACGCCGAGCGCCTTGGCGCGATGATAGTAGGCAAAGCCGATGCCTCCACTCTGCGCAACGATGCCGACCCGCTTTGTCGTGGCCACGAGCGGCACCACGCCAGGCTTGACGTCCACGGCGGGACTGAACGTCGCCGCCACGCGCTGCACCCAGCTGAAAAAGCCCTCGGCGTTCGGACCGGAGATCCGCATCCCCGTACGCTTTGCCAGCGCCGCGATCGCATCCTGCATCGCCGCGCTGTCGCCGCCCTCCTCCGCAAAGCCGGAGGAGATGATCACGGCGTTCTTCACGCCGGCGACGGCGCATTGCTCGAGTGCTGGAAGCACCGCGCGCGCCGGAATGATGATGATCGCGAGATCGACGGGCGCACCGATCTCTGCGATCGATTTGTAGCAGGTGAGCCCGTCGAGATCGGCGTAGTTCGGGTTCACCGGATAGATCTTTCCGGGATACTCGTTCTTGCGCAGCATCGACAACAGCCGCCCCGGGATCTTCTCGTGATCGCGCGAGGCGCCGATCAGCGCGATGCTCGCGGGCGCGAAGAAGGTGTCGAGCGGATGCGGCATGTGATTATTCCTTATTATCGTTCCCGCTTGCTCAGCCTCTCACCGTCATGGCCGGGCTTGTCCCGGCCATCCACGCCTTGTCTCTTGCTCCGTCATTCCGGGATGGTCCGAAGGACCAGACCTCGAATCTCGAGATTCCGGGCTCGCCCTTCGGGCGCCCCGGAATGACGTCGTGGAGCAAGAACGTGGATGCCCGGGACAAGCCCGGGCATGACAACCCAACAAGCAATGTGCCGGCCGCTCAAGCGGCGAGCCGGAACGTCACCCCGCCCAGCAGAAACTCATTACCCGCAACCGCATGGCCGTTCGCCTTCGCGGCATGCAGCACGGTCGCCACATCGGCGACCCGAAACTCCAGCGCACTCATGATTTCGCTGCTGCCCTTGGCAAAGCGGAAGATGGCATTTGGCAGCTTCAGTTCGGTAACACCGTCACCGGCGTTACCAGGCGCAACCCCGATGATCTTCCCCCAATGCTCCGCCAGCCCTTGCGGATCCGGGCTCTGCATCTCCACGCCCGTCAGCGCCTGCGTCACATCCTTGCGGATGAACTTTTGCCAGTCAGGACCGGCCGGTGGATACGGTCCCAGAATGTCGTCGCTGCCTTCGGTGTGATTGAACTCGATGAAGGCGGCGCGGCAGTCGCGGGGGTGGAGCTGCACGCCGTGATAGGGGGCGTGGTCGATCACGTTAGCGGTGCGCACGCCCATGGCATTGGCATTCCTGCCGCGCTCATCGGGATCATTGCAGCAGAAGATCGCCATGTAGCCGCCGCGGCCCCCGGTCTTCTCGATGAAGCGGCCGGCCGTGGTACCGCTCTGGAACGGCGCCACGACTTCCAGCAGAATCGTGTCGACCGGGAGCAGTGCGTTCTCCAGGCCGTATTTTGCGACATTGCCGTCGCGATAGCAGACCGCTAGCCCCATGATCTCGGCGATATCCGAGATCACCGGCGCGAGCTGCGGCGCTACCAGGCAGATTTGCCGCAGCCGCATATAGGGCGCCATCGTCATACGCCCTTGAACGTCGGCTTGCGCTTCTCGACAAAGGCTTTTGCGGCCTCCTTGTGATCCTCGGTGTCGCCGCAGCGGGTGTGGTGGATCGCCTCGCCATCGAAGCAATCTTCCAGCGCCAGATGCTCGGCATTATTGATGTTGCGCTTGATGAAGCCGAGCGCGATCGATGGGCCCTGCGCCAGCGACAGCGCGAGCTCGTGTGCGGCTGCATCGATCTCGGCGTCGGGAACGACCCTGGTCACCATGCCGATCGCATGCGCCTCTTTCGCCGTGAGCACCGGCGAGGTCAGATAGAGCTCGCGCGCCCGCGCGCTACCGAGCAGCTGGGTCAGGAAATAGGTGCCGCCATAGTCGCCGGAGAAGCCGACTTTGGCGAAGGCCGTCGTAATCTTGCAGGATTCGCTGGCGACGCGCAGATCGCACGACAGCGCCATCGAGAGGCCGGCGCCGGCCGCGGCACCGTCGAGCTGCGCCACCACGGGTTTCGGCATCTGGTGCAGGATGCGCGAGACTTCCATGCCGCGGCGGAGGTTTGCAAGCTTGGTCTCGAACGGCAGCGGCGCGCGGCCCTCCGCCATCGACTTGACGTCACCACCGACGCAGAAGGAGCCACCCGCGCCCTTGAACAGTACCGCGCGCACCTCCGGATCGTCAGCCGCGCGCCGCGCCGCCTCGACCAGCCCGCGCACCATGTCCGGGTTCAGCGCATTCTTGCGCTCGGGACGGTTCATGGTGATGGTGAGCAGCCCGCCTTCGAGCTTTTGCAGGACCATGTCGTTGCTCATGGGTGGTCTCCCTTGTTGTTGTTTTGCTCCGTCATTCCGGGGCGCCGCGAAAGCGGCGAATCCGGAACCTCGAGATCCCGGGTTCGCGCTTCGCGAGCCCCGGGATGACGTCGTGGCTTACGCCACGCCGTCACTTCTTCACCAGCGGGCAGCGCGACTGCTCCAGTGACTGAAACGCCTCGTTGCCGGACACGGTGGCGAGCAGCTTGTAATCGTCCCAGCGGCCCTTGGACTCCGACGGCTTCTTCACCTCGAACAGATACATGTCGTGCAACATGCGGCCGTCCTCGCGGATCTTGCCATCCTTGGCGAAGAAATCGTTGATCGGCGTTTCCTTCATCACTTTCATCACCGCCGCGGAGTCCGTCGTGCCGGCCGCCTTCACGGCCTTCAGGTAATGCGTGACGGAGGAGTAGACGCCGGCCTGCGCCGAGGTCGGCGGCCGCTTCATGCGCTCGGTGAAGCGCTTCGAGAATGCGCGCGTGTCATCGTTGAGGTCCCAGTAGAAAGCTTCCGCGAGCAGCAGGCCCTGCGCCGTCTCCAGCCCGATCGAGTCGATATCGGTGACGAAGGCGAGCAGCGGCGAGATTTTCTGGCCGCCCTTGGTGATGCCGAACTCGGCCGACTGCTTGATGGCGTTGACGGTGTCACCGCCGGCATTGGCAAGCCCGATCACCTTGGCCTTGGAGGCCTGGGCCTGGAGCAGGAAGGACGAAAAATCCGACGTGTTGAGGGGATGGCGGACATTGCCCAGCACCTTGCCGCCGGTCTTGGTGACGACGTTGCTGGTGTCCTTCTCCAGATCCTGGCCGAAGGCGTAGTCGGCGGTCAGGAAGAACCAGGTGTCGAGGCCCGACTTCACGGCCGCAAGGCCGGTCACATTGGCCTGGCCGAACGTGTCGAACACGTAGTGCACGGTGTAGGGACCGCAGGCCTCGTTGGTGAGGCGGATCGAGCCGGGGCCGTTGAAGATGATGATCTTGTTGCGCGCCTTGGCGATCTCGCCAGCGGCAAGCGCGGTCGCGGAGGCCGCGACGTCGTAGATCATCTCGACGCCCTGATTGTCGAGCATGTCGCGCGCGATGTTGGCGGAGAGGTCGGCCTTGTTGAGATGGTCGGCCGCCAGCACCTGGATCTTGCGTCCCAGCACCTCGCCGCCAAAGTCCTCCACCGCCATCTTGGCCGCGGTCTCGCTGCCTGCGCCGGTGATGTCGGCATACAGGCTCGACATGTCGAGGATGCCGCCGATCTTGAGCGGCGGCTTGTCCTGGGCCTGCGCTGCGCTTGCGCTCAGAGCTAAAGCAGCGGCAAAAATGCCCGACAAAATTCTCTCCATTGAAAAAGACCTCCCTTATCGCGCCGTACTCTGATGGCGGCTTGGTTATTGCTGTTGCCGCAATCATGCCGCATGCGCGAGAGCGCAGCAAGCGCGAGGGAAGGTGCAAATGCGCGATCGGCATGCACGTTTTCCGCAAAGCGGAATGGCGCCTATAAGCCGCACCTCGTCATGCTGTCATTGCACGCGACCGCCGTGAAGTTGTCTTCGCCGCCAGCCCCGTTTGGGTTAAGAGTCGAGCGTAACGCGCAATCTCTCCGGGCAACGTGACGCGCTCATTCACCTTCATCGCAGCAGCAGCACTCCTCATCGCGTCGCACGGCGCCGTACTCGCTGCGGCCTGCCAGTTCGAATCCCAAGGCGAGGGTCACGTCGCAGCCGTCGTCGATACACGCAGCGTGCGCCTCGACGACGGCCGCGAAATCCGTCTTACCGGCATAGAGCCGACGGCGACAACGAAGCAGGCGCTGACCTCGCTGCTCATCGGCCGCGATGTGATATTGCGCGGCACCAACGACACGCCCGATCGCTACGGCCGCCAAGGCGCGCTCTTGTTCGCCGGTGAGACTGATACCTCCGTGCAGGCCATGCTGCTCGCCCAGGGCGACGCAATCGTCTCCGCCGAGATCGCGGACAAGGACTGCGCGGCCGCCCTGATGGCGGCGGAGGCCGAGGCGCGGCGCCAAAAAAAGGGCAACTGGGCTGACCCGTCGGCCATAAAAAACGCGGAAAGTCCGGACGATATTTTGACCGGGATTGGGCGTTTCGTGGTGGTCGAGGGTAAAGTCCTGTCGGTCCGGCAAGCTGGGGCAACGACTTATCTCAACTTCGGACGGAACTGGACACGCGGCTTTGCCGTGACTATTTCAAGGCGCATATTGCCGGCGTTCGAAAGCGCTGGGATTGCCCTTAAGTCCTTGGAAAATCGACGCGTTCGAATCCGGGGCTGGGTTGAGGGAACGACGGGGCCGCGTATCGATGTGCTCCGGGTGGGACAGGTCGAGTTGCTGGGCGCAAACGAGCCGACAGGGGTAAGGCCTTAAAGGCCAGGCACGGGTTAAGCGACGTGAATGGGGTGCTAGAACGGCACGGAAGAGGTCATGGCCGCCGCCTGCGGGCGGCGCCGGCTGCGCTATGCCTCGTGCTGGGCACAGCCCTCGCCGGCTGCGGCGATATGGGCCGGTTCCAGACTGCCGCGACACCAGCAACGGTCGCGATGCCCAAGCCGAAGCCAGCCGTCGCGCAGACCCCCGCCACCGAAAAGGAACACGAGCGCATCCTGGCGAGCTATGGCGGCACCTATGACGACCCCAGGCTCGAATCGCTGGTCACCAAGACCGTCGAGCGGTTGGTCGCGGCCTCCGACCGTCCCGACCAGGGCTACAGGGTCACCATCCTCAATTCCGGCGCGGTCAACGCCTTCGCGCTGCCGAACGGACAGCTCTATGTCACGCGCGGACTGCTCGCGCTCGCCAGCGACACCTCGGAATTGTCCTCGGTGCTGAGCCATGAGATGGCGCATGTGCTGTCCAAGCACGCGGCGATGCGTGAGGATCAGGCGCGCCAGGCCGCGATCGTCACCCGCGTCGTCACCGACATGAGCACCGATCCCGATCTCACCGCGCTCGCGCTCGCCAAGACCAAGCTCACCATGGCGAGCTTTTCGCGCAACCAGGAGTTCGAGGCCGACGGGATCGGCGTCGGCATTTCCGCCCGCGCACATTTCGACCCTTATGGCGCCGCGCGCTTCCTCTCGGCGATGGAGCGCAATGCCGAGCTCAAGGCCGGCAAGAGCTCGCTCGATCCGCGCGCGCAGGATTTCACCTCGTCGCATCCGGCGACGCCCGAACGCGTGCAGAACGCGCAGACCATCGCGCGCCAATACGCCGCGCCGGAAGGCGCCGAACGCGACCGCGAGACCTACCTCGCCGCGATCGACAACCTCGTCTACGGCGAAGACCCGAGCGAGGGCTTTGTGCGGGCGCGGCGTTTCCTGCATCCAAAGCTCGGCTTCACCTTCCAGGCGCCAGACAATTTCACGCTCGACAACACCGCGCAGGCGGTGATCGGCGTACGCGACGGCGGCTCGCAGGCGATGCGCTTCGACGTCGTCCGCGTGCCGGCCGAGCAGTCGCTCGGCGATTACCTCAATTCGGGCTGGATGGAAGGCGTCGAGAAGGCGTCCACCGAGGATATCACCATCAACGGCTTTCCGGCCGCCTCCGCCACCGCCAAGGGCGATCAGTGGCAGTTCAAGGTCTATGCGCTGCGCTTCGGCAGCGACGTCTACCGCTTCATCTTCGCAGCACGGCAGAAGTCGACCGAGAGCGAGCGCAACGCGCGCGAGACCGTCAATTCATTCCGCCGCCTGACGCTCGACGAGATCCAGGCGGCGCGGCCCCTGCGCATCAAGGTGATCACCGTGCAGCCCGGCGACACCGTGGAATCGCTCTCCCACCGCATGGCCGGCGTCGATCACCCCGCCGAGCGTTTTCGCGTGCTGAACGGGCTCGATCGCAACGCGCTGGTGAAGGTGCGCGATCGCGTGAAGGTCGTGGCGGACTGACGCGCGCTAAGCGCGCGTCATCCCGGGGCGCGCTTAGCGCGAACCCGGGATCTCGACCCACAAATTCCGCCGTCGTCCCGGACAAGCGTAAGCGCAGATCCGGGACCCATATGTGGACGGCCCCCGTGGCACAAGAGCTTTTTGAGAGATCGGATCGCTTGCATCCATATGTCCGGCCTGTTGAGTGCGATGGATTAGATCGCTGGCCAAGATGGTTTGCGCGATGCGGGTTCCAAACAACCCGGCGACCTGCTGGCGGCCAATGGGTCCCACGGAATGTCTCGCATCGTTGCTCGATCGATCGCTCCATCTGCTCCTGCAGCTTCCGGGTCGGCTGGCGAACGACCGCCGGCCGGCCAATCTGTTAGGCGGTGACTACCGCGGCGGCATTCAACCGTGCCGCGTCGTAACTCTCGCCGCTGATCATCAGCTTCCAGGCGATGCGGGCCACCTTGTTGGCGAGCGCTACGGCTGCAAGCTTCGGCGGCTTGCGCTGGATCAGTGCCAACAGCCAGCGCGAGTGATGGCCGCGGCCTCGCCGGGCCTGCTGGATCACCGCCGTGGCCCCGATCACGAGCAGCCGTCTCAGATC
Source organism: Bradyrhizobium sp. 186 (assembly GCF_023101685.1). NCBI lineage: Bacteria > Pseudomonadati > Pseudomonadota > Alphaproteobacteria > Hyphomicrobiales > Nitrobacteraceae > Bradyrhizobium > Bradyrhizobium sp. 186. The sequence continues at coordinate 9,979,656 of NZ_CP082164.1, forward strand.
CTCGTCGCCCGCCCGGGTGATCTTGCCGAGCCTGGTCTTGCCAGCGGTGGAGTGGTCCTTGGGCGTGAGGCCGAGCCAGGCCGCAAAGTGACGACCGGAGCGGAACGCCCGCGGATCCGGCGTCTTCATCACCAGCGCGGTGGCAACGATCGGGCCGACCGAGGGGATCTGCGCCAGACGCCGGCCCATGGCATCGCCACGGTGCCAGGCCATCAGCCTGGCTTCGATCGCCTCCAGCTCGCTCTCGAGCTTAGCGCATTCGCGGCCCAGCACGACAAACAGCTCGCGCGCCAGGACAGGAAGCGTCTCGTCCTGCGCAATCTGCGCCAGCAACGGCTCGATCTTGTCCAGCCCCTTGGGCGCAATCAGGCCAAACTCCGCCGCATGGCCGCGGATCGTATTGGTCAACTGAGTGCGCCGGGCGATCAGCCCGTCGCGGATGCCCGTCAGCATCAATGCGGCTTGCTGCTCGGCGCTCTTCACCGGCACGAACCGCATGGTCGGTCGGCTCATCGCCTCGCACAGCCCTTCCGCGTCCCGTCCGTCGTTCTTGTTCCGCGACACGTAGGGCTTCACCAGTTGCGGCGCCATCAGCTTCACCTCGTGGCCGAGCTGGCGAAGCTCTCGCGCCCAATGTTGCGAAGCCCCGCAGGCCTCCATCCCGATCACGGTCGGCGGCAACTTGGCGAAGAACTCGAGCACCTGCTTGCGCGAAAGTTTCTTGCGCAGCACAGGCCGCTCATCCTCATCAACCCCATGCAGCACAAAAATATACTTCGACGTATCCATTCCAATGCGGATAATCTTCGTCACGGACGGCTCCCTTGTCTGAGATTGCAACAACCTCATTCTGGCACACTGATGCCGTAGGGGGCCGTCCACCCCATCAACCACAGGATATTGGAATGGGCACGCTGGTAGCTCCAGCGTGCTTCAACAATGAACAGTCGGGATAATCGGTCCTGGCTTTCGCCAGGACGACACGGGTGAGCTTTAACCGCCCGCGTCCATGTCCCCCGCCTCGCGCTGGCCGCTGAGCCAGAGCGCGAGCAGAGTCCAAAACGCGCCGGAGAGCAGATAGGCGCCGGAGGCGATGACGCCGAGATTGGTGGCAAGCAGGAGCGCGGCGAGCGGAGCGAAGCCGGCGCCGAACAGCCAGGCCATGTCCGAGGTGAGCGCAGACGCCGTGTAGCGGTACATCTGCTTGAAGTTCGAGGCGATCGCGCCGGAGGACTGGCCGAACGAGAGACCCAGCAGGATGAAGCCGATCACCATATAGATGGTCTCGCCGAACGCACCGGCATCGAGCAGTTGCGGGGCGAAGCCGCTATAGATCGCGATTGCGATCGCCGATCCCATCAGCAGCGATTTGCGGCCGACGCGGTCGGCAATCACGCCGGACAGCACGATTGCGCCGACCCCGAACACGGCGGCGACGATCTCGATGATCAGGAAGCGCACCGGGCTCTCACGGGTGAATAGAAACACCCAGGACAGCGGAAACACCGTAACCATGTGGAACAGCGCGAAGCTCGCCAGCGGCGCGAACGCGCCGAGCATGATGTTGTGGCCTTCGCGGGCGACGGTGTCGGAGATGCGCGACGGCTGCAATTCGCGGGTCTCGAACAGCGAGGCGTATTCCTCCGTCGTCACCATGCGCAGGCGCGCGAACAGCGCCACGACGTTGATGGCAAACGCAACGAAGAACGGGTAGCGCCAGCCCCAGTCGAAGAAATCGTCCGCCGAGAGATTGCCGGCGAAATAGGCGAACAGCGCGCTGGCCACGATCAGCCCGAGCGGCGCGCCGAGCTGCGGCACCATCGCGTACCAGCCGCGCTTCGAGGGTGGCGCGTTCAGCGCCAGCAGCGAGGCGAGACCGTCCCAGGCGCCACCCCAGGCCAGACCCTGCGCGATGCGCGCCAGCGCCAGCAGCCAGATCGCGGCGGCGCCGATGTCGTGATAGCCGGGCAAGAACGCGATCGCGACGGTGGCGGTGCCGAGCAGGAACAGCGCGGCGACCAGCTTGGCGGTCTTGCCGTACTCCCGGTCGACCGTCATGAAAATGACGGTGCCGAGCGGGCGGGCCACGAAGGCCAGCGCGAAGATCGTGAAGGAATAGAGGGTCCCGGTCAGCTCGCTCGTGAACGGGAACAGCAGGCGCGGGAATACGATCACCGAGGCGATCGCGTAGACGAAGAAGTCGAAGAATTCCGAGGTGCGGCCGATGATGACGCCGATGGCGATCTCGCCGGCACTGGCCTGGTCGTGGCCGTGCTCGCCCGAATGGTGGTCTGCCATTGCGGGGGTCTGTGCCGTCGCCATCGTGCGCCCTTAACGTCCTGAAAACCAAAGCCGACCACCCGGCGGGCGCCGGGCAATCTGGCTCTGTCTGACCCAACATTCCGCACTGCAACATTGGACAAATTGTCCAATGTCCGGATTGCTGCGCCGCAGCTACCCCTTGGCCCCGCAAAGGAAACTCATTCTCATAAGGCTCAGCCGTGTCTCGTCTCAAGATCCTGGCGCTACTACCTTTGGCGGCTGCGCTCAGTGGCTGCAACTACATCGTGCTGGCGCCAGCCGGCGATATCGCTGCCCAGCAGCGCGACCTCGTCATCATCTCCACCGTCCTGATGCTCCTGATCGTCGTTCCCGTGATGGCGCTGACGGTGCTTTTCGCCTGGCGCTACCGCCAGTCCAACACGACCGCGCGCTATGAGCCGGATTGGGACCATTCGACCAGCCTCGAGCTGGTGATCTGGTCGGCACCGCTGCTGATCATTGTCTGCCTCGGCGCGCTGACCTGGATGGGCACGCATCTGCTCGATCCCTATCGCACGCTCGGCCGCATCAATGCGGAGCGTGCCGTGGATCAGTCCAAGGCCCCGCTCGAGGTCGACGTCGTCGCGCTCGATTGGAAGTGGCTCTTCATCTATCCGGACTACGGCATCGCCACCGTCAACGAGCTCGCGGCGCCGGTCGATCGCCCGATCAACTTCCGCATCACCGCCTCCTCGGTGATGAACTCGTTCTACATCCCCGCGCTGGCCGGCCAGATCTACGCGATGCCGGGCATGGAGACCAAGCTCCACGCCGTCGTGAACCATTCCGGCACGTATAAGGGCTTCTCGGCCAACTACAGCGGTGCCGGCTTCTCCGGCATGCACTTCGCCTTCCACGCCTTCGACGATAAGGGCTTTGACGGCTGGATCGCCGGCGCCAAATCGGCCGGCGGTTCGCTCGGCCGCGCCGAATATCTCCAGCTCGAGAAGCCGAGCCAGAACGAGCCGGTGCGGCGCTACGGCACCATTGATTCCGATCTCTATCGCCTGATCCTCAACATGTGCGTCGAGACCGGCAAGATGTGCCAGAGCGAGATGATGGCGATCGACGCCAAGGGCGGCCTCGGTCATGAGGGCCTGAACAACACCCTGCCGCTGGCCTACGACAAGTATGCCCGCCGCGGCACCGCGCTTGGGCCGGAGCCGACCTTCGTCGCCGGCACCTGCACGCCCGATGCGCCGCAGGGCAAGACCACCGCCTCCATCACGGCGCCCGTCGACACCGCGCCGTTGCTCGGCGCTGGCCTGAAGCGGCCGACCTTCACGCCGCTCAAGTCTTCGTCCTTCTTCCTCGGACAACGTCCGAAGTCAGACTCCTGAGAGAGCACGCATGTCTCCTGATTTTCTCAAGCTCATCTTCGGCCGGCTCACCATCGAATCGCTGCCGCTGCACGAGCCGATCGTCGTCGCCACTTTTGCGGTGGTGGCGACCGGCGGCCTCGTCATGTTCGCCGGGCTGACCTATTTCCGCGTCTGGGGCTATCTGTGGCGCGAGTGGTTCACCAGCGTCGACCACAAGCGCATCGGCATCATGTACATGATCCTCGGCATCGTGATGCTGCTGCGCGGCTTCGCAGACGCGCTCATGATGCGGTTGCAGCAGGCGCTGGCCTTTGGCGGCTCCGAAGGCTATCTCAACGCCCATCACTACGACCAGGTCTTCACCGCCCACGGTGTGATCATGATCTTCTTCGTGGCGATGCCGTTGGTCACCGGCCTGATGAACTTTGTCGTGCCGCTCCAGATCGGTGCGCGCGACGTGTCGTTCCCGTTCCTGAACAATTTCAGCTTCTGGATGACGGTCGGCGGCGCGGTGCTGGTGATGGCCTCGCTGTTCATCGGCGAATTCGCCCGCACCGGCTGGCTCGCTTATCCGCCGCTGTCGAACATCGGCTACAGTCCTGACGTCGGCGTCGACTATTACATATGGGGCCTACAGGTCGCGGGCGTCGGAACGACGCTGTCCGGCATCAACCTGATCTGCACCATCGTCAAGCTGCGCGCGCCGGGCATGACCATGATGCGGATGCCGGTGTTCACCTGGACCTCGCTCTGCACCAACGTGCTGATCGTCGCCTCCTTCCCGGTTCTGACCGTTGTGCTCGCGCTGCTCTCGCTCGACCGCTACGTCGGCACCAACTTCTTCACGAACGATTTCGGCGGCAGCCCGATGATGTACGTGAATCTGATCTGGATCTGGGGTCATCCCGAGGTCTACATCCTGGTTCTCCCCGCCTTCGGCATCTTCTCCGAGGTGACCTCGACCTTCTCGGGCAAGCGGCTGTTCGGCTACACCTCGATGGTCTACGCCACGGTGGTCATCACCATCCTGTCGTACCTGGTCTGGCTGCACCACTTCTTCACGATGGGGTCGGGCGCCAGCGTCAACTCCTTCTTCGGCATCACCACGATGATCATCTCGATCCCGACGGGCGCGAAGATGTTCAACTGGCTGTTCACGATGTACCGCGGCCGCATCCGTTTCGAACTGCCGATGATGTGGACGATCGCGTTCATGCTGACCTTCGTGCTCGGCGGCATGACCGGCGTGCTGCTCGCGGTACCGCCGGCCGACTTCGTCCTGCACAACAGCCTGTTCCTGATCGCGCACTTCCACAACGTGATCATCGGCGGCGTCGTGTTCGGCGCGTTCGCCGGCATCGGTTACTGGTTCCCGAAGGCGTTCGGCTTCAAGCTCGATCCGTTCTGGGGCAAGCTGTCGTTCTGGTTCTGGGTCACCGGCTTCTACCTCGCCTTCATGCCGCTCTACGTGCTCGGCCTGATGGGCGTGACCCGCCGGCTTCGCGTGTTCGACGATCCGAGCTTGCAGATCTGGTTCATCGTCGCCGGCATCGGCGCCTTCCTGGTGTTCCTCGGCATCCTGTCGATGCTGATGCAGTTCGCCGTCAGCTTCCTCAAGCGCGAGCAGCTCAAGGACGTCACCGGCGATCCCTGGGATGCGCGCACGCTGGAATGGGCGACCTCCTCGCCGCCGCCGGCCTACAACTTCGCCTTCACCCCCGTCGTTCACGACAATGACGCGTGGTGGGACATGAAGCGCCGTGGCTACCAGCGTCCGCTGCTCGGCTTCAAGCCGATCCACATGCCGAGCAATACCGGCACCGGCATCATCCTCGCAGGCTTCGCCACCGCGATGGGATTCGGCCTGATCTGGTACATCTGGTGGCTTGCCGCCGCGAGTCTCATCGCGATGCTCGCCGTCGGCATCGGCCACACCTTCAACTATCACCGCGACTTCGACATCCCGGCCGACGACGTCGTCCGGGCCGAGGACGCGCGCACCAAACTGCTCGCCGGAGCCAAGTAAATGACGATCGCTGTGAATCCCTCGCAATCAGGCGAGCCGGTCTTCTATCTCGCCGACGAACACCCGCACCCGGAAGGATGGAGCACCTCGCTCGGCTTCTGGATCTATCTGATGAGCGACTGTCTCATCTTTGCGATCCTGTTCGCCACCTTCGGCGTGCTCGGAGCCAACTACGCCGCCGGCCCGGCGCCGAAGGACCTGTTCGACCTGCCGCTGGTCGCGGTCAACACCTCGATGTTGCTGCTGTCGTCGATCACCTACGGTTTTGCCATGCTGACGATGGCGCAGAACCGGATCGGCGCGACGCAAGCCTGGCTCGCGATCACGGGCCTGTTCGGCCTCGCCTTCATCGGCATCGAGCTTTCCGAGTTCGCCCACATGATCCATGAGGGCGCGACGCCCCAGCGCAGTGCCTTCCTGTCGGCCTTCTTCACGCTGGTCGGCACCCACGGCCTGCACGTCTCCTGTGGCCTGATCTGGCTGGTGACGCTGATGGTGCAGGTCTGGAAGTTCGGCCTGATCGAGGCCAACCGCCGTCGCCTGATGTGCCTGTCGATGTTCTGGCACTTCCTCGACGTGGTCTGGATCGGCGTCTTCACCTTCGTCTATCTCCTGGGAGTTCTGCGATGAACACCGACAGCCACGCCGCCCACGCGGACCATCATCACGACGACCATTCGCACGGCTCGCTCTCGACCTATCTCCTCGGCTTCGTGCTCTCGGTCGTGCTCACCGCGATCCCGTTCTGGCTGGTGATGAGCGGTGCGCTTCCGAGCAAGCAGATCACCGCGCTCGTCATCATGGCCTTCGCGGTCGTGCAGATTGTCGTGCACATGATCTACTTCCTGCACATGAACACCAAGTCCGAGAACGGCTGGAGCATGATGGCGCTGATCTTCACCATCGTCATGGTCGTGATCGCGCTGTCCGGCTCGCTGTGGGTGATGAACCACCTCAACAGCAACATGATGCCGATCCACCAGATGACCGGGATGAAGTGAGCGAGACCGGGACCGTGACAGGCAAGGCAAGCACGACGCGCGGCAAGGCTGCGCGTCCCTCCTTGTGGCTCGCGGTCCTCTCGCTCACAGCGTTCGCCGTCCTGATCGCCCTCGGCGTCTGGCAGGTCGAACGGCGCGCCTGGAAGCTGGCGCTGATCGACCGCGTCGAGCAGCGCGTCCATGCTGCCGCACAGCCGATCCCTTCCCCCGTAGCGTGGCCCGCGGTCAGCGCCGCGAGCGACGAATACAGGCACGTCACCATCACGGGCCGTTTCCTGCATGACCGCGAGACCCTGGTCAAAGCCGTCACCGAAGAGGGCGGCGGCTATTGGGTGCTGACGCCGCTCCGGCGCGACGACGGCACGCTGGTCCTGATCAACCGCGGCTTCGTTCCGGCCGAGCGACGCGACGCACCGACCCGGCAGGATGGCAATCCGCAAGGCCAGGTCGAGGTCACCGGTCTGTTGCGGGTGACTGAGCCAAAAGGCGGCTTCCTCAGGAATAACGACCCCGTCCACGAGCGCTGGTATTCGCGTGACGTTACCGCGATCGCGGCCGCACGGGCCCTTCACGACGTCGCTCCCTTCTTCATCGATGCCGATGCCGGGTCACAATCTGGCAGCGGTCCAATCGGCGGATTGACCGTGGTCCGCTTTCCCAATAACCACCTGATCTACGCGCTGACGTGGTTTGCCCTGGCTTTCATGCTGGCCGGTAAACTTTTCGTCACATTCGGCGGCGGGCTGTTCCGCCGCGGGCGCTTCATCCACGAACCGGCCAGCGGATTTGATGCCGCCGCGCGCAGGACGGGATCAGATGCTGGAACGATCGTCGAGCCGACCTGACGACGGGAAGATGCCTCTACAAGGCGAGCTGGCCGTCACGCTGCAATCGCAGGCGGATGCGCGCAGCGAGCTGATCGGCACTGCTCCGACCGACGACGAGACCAACCGCAAGAACATGGCGCTGCTGATCCAGCTGCGCTGGACCGCGGTGGTCGGCCAGATCGTCACCATCGGCGGCGTGCATTTCTGGCTCGGCATTCCCTTGCCGCTGACCCGCATGGGCGCTGTGATCGGCGCGCTGGTCTTTCTCAATGTCTCGAGCCTGGTCTGGGTGCGCCATCGCGCCGCGATCACCAACAACGAGCTGCTGGTCGCGCTGATGCTCGATGTCGCAGCCCTGACCGCGCAGCTCTACCTCAGCGGCGGCGCCACCAATCCCTTCACCTCGCTGTTCCTGCTCCAGGTGACGCTGGGTGCGGTGCTGCTCAATGCCCGCTCGACCTGGTCGCTGGTCGCGCTGACCTGCGCGAGTTTTGTCTGGCTGACGGTCGCATACCGGCCGCTCGACCTACCGCCGAATCCACTGAGCGAGACCTACACGCTCACCGTGGCCGGCATGCTGTTGGGCTTCGTTCTCAACGCCGTGCTGCTGGTGGTGTTCGTGACCCGCATCAATCGAAATCTCCGCCAGCGCGACGCGCATCTGGCGGCACTGCGTCAGCACGCCGCCGAGCAGGATCACATCGTCCGCATGGGCCTTCTGGCGTCCGGCGCGGCGCATGAGCTCGGCACGCCGCTCGCCTCACTCTCGGTAATCCTCAGCGACTGGCGCCGCATGCCGGATCTCGCCGCCGATCAGGAGCTCGCCGAGGATCTCGCGGAGATGGAGACCTCGCTGCAGCGCTGCAAATCGATCGTCACGGGCATCCTTGTGTCGGCGGGGGAAGCGCGCGGCGAAGGATCGTCGCCGACGACGGTGACGGCCTTCGTCACCGCGCTGGTCGAGGAATGGCGCAACGCGCGTTCGGCGCGCACGCTCTATTTCGTCAACACCTTCGGCGAGGATGTCGCGATCGCGTCCGACGTCGCGCTGAAGCAGGTCATCTTCAACGTGCTCGACAATGCCTATGAGGTCTCGCGCGAGTGGGTCGAGCTGCTCGCCGAGCGCGAGGGCGACAGCCTCGTGCTGTCGATCAGCGACCGCGGGCCGGGCTTTGCGCCGGAGATGCTGGCGCAGCTCGGAAAGCCCTATCAGTCGAGCAAGGGTCGCGCCGGCGGCGGGCTCGGCCTGTTCCTGGTGGTAAATGTCGTGCGCAAGCTGGGCGGCAGCGTGACCGCCGAAAACCACAGGAAGCGCGGCGCCACCGTGCGCCTGACATTACCGCTCGCCACGCTCGCGATCGGAGGCAGCTTTGACGCCTGACCGCTCGCTCATCGTCGTCGAGGACGATGCCGGCTTCGCGCGCACGCTGAAACGCTCGTTCGAGCGCCGCGGCTATGAGGTCGTGCTCGCCGCCTCGATCGAGGACGTCCGCGCCGTGCTGGAGGAAAGATCCTTCGGTTACGCCGTGGTCGACCTCAAGCTTGGCGGCGCCTCGGGGCTGGCCTGCGTCGAGCTCCTCCACACACACGATGAGGAGATGCTGATCGTGGTATTGACCGGCTTCGCCAGCATCTCGACCGCCGTCGAAGCCATCAAGCTGGGCGCCTGCCACTATCTGGCAAAGCCCTCCAACACGGACGACATCGAAGCCGCCTTCAACAAGGCCGAAGGCAATGCGGAAGTCGCGCTCGACGCGCGGCCGACCTCGATCAAGACGCTGGAATGGGAGCGCATCCACCAGACCCTGATCGAGACGGATTTCAACATTTCGGAGGCGGCGCGGCGGCTCGGGATGCACCGGCGGACATTGGCGCGGAAGCTCGAGAAGCGGCCGGTGAAGTAGGCTCCTCTAAGCATCAAACAAAAAGCCCGGCCATTCGGCCGGGCTTTTGATCTGTTGCGATGGACGCGAGAAGCGCTTACGCCGCCTCGTCGGCGACCGTGGCGCCGTCGCCTTCGTCGGTATCGCCCTCGGCATCCGCCTCACCTTCGGCGGCTTCCGTCTTGGCGCCGGTGCGCCGCGGGCTCTTGGCGAGCTGAGCCTCGATCTCCTTGACCGCTTCGGTCTCGGTCGAGTGCTGCACCACCGCGATCTCGCGGGAGAGACGATCGAGCGCCGCTTCATAGAGCTGGCGTTCAGAGTACGACTGCTCGGGCTGCGACTCGGAGCGGTAAAGGTCGCGCACGACTTCCGCGATCGCGACGATGTCGCCCGAATTGATCTTCGCTTCGTACTCCTGGGCGCGGCGCGACCACATGGTGCGCTTGACGCGGGCGCGGCCCTTGAGCGTCTCGAGTGCGCGCTTCACCAGCGCGGGCTCGGACAGCTTGCGCATGCCGACATTGGCGACCTTGGCGGTCGGAACGCGCAACGTCATCTTGTCCTTGATGAAGTTGATGACGAACAGCTCGAGCTTGGCACCGGCGATCTCCTGCTCCTCGATGGCCAGGATCTGGCCGACGCCGTGAGCGGGATAGACGACGAATTCATTGGCCTTGAAGCCCTGGCGCTGGGTCACGACCTTCTTTTCCTCGACCTTCGGCGCGGGTGCAGCGGTCTTCACGACCGGCTTGGCAGCGACGGGAGCCTTGGCAGGAGCGGGAGCCTTGGCAGGGGCGGCAGCAACGGGGGCCTTCGGAGCAACAGTCTTGGCAGCGGGCGCCTTGGCCGCGGGGGCCTTGGCTGCGGGAGCCTTGTAAGTGGGAGCCTTGGCAGCAACAGGCTTGGAAACGGTCGCTTTCGCGGCAGTTTTGGCAGTCTTGTGAGGCATTGCGCTTCTTTTGTTCTTCGAGGACTTTGCAGCCGGCGGCGCCTTGGCGGCGGCCCGACCCTTGGATGCGCTACGGCTGGCCGCGGCGGCTTTTTTGGCCTCCTTGTGGGAAGCCCTCGCTGAAGTACTCTTTTTACGCGTTTTCTGTGACACAGCCTGCGCGCGGAAACTGCCACGCCCCTGTTCGACATTTGGTTTCACGGGAACCCACAGGGGCCAATCGGGCCGACGAGGTTCGGCTTAATGTGCCCAATATAGCACATTTCCCGCAAAAATCAATGGTTTAGGGGTCTTGAGGGCTGGTTTTCGGCCCGTTCGGCGCTATTAGGGTTAAGTTTGGGCCCGAATTAGTCTCCGGAGCCGGGGTTCGGAGAGAAATACTTCTCGAACTTGCCCTCCGTCCCGTCGAATTCCTTCGCATCGGGAGGTGATTCTTTCTTCTGGGTGATGTTCGGCCAGCTCTTGGCGTAGTCGGCGTTGACCTGGAGCCACTTTTCCAGGCCCGGTTCCGTGTCCGGCTTGATGGCGTCGGCGGGGCATTCCGGCTCGCACACGCCGCAGTCGATGCATTCGTCAGGATGGATGACGAGCATGTTCTCGCCCTCGTAGAAACAGTCGACGGGGCAGACCTCGACGCAGTCGGTGTACTTGCACTTGATGCACGCTTCAGTGACGACGTAAGTCATCGAACGCTCCGAAAAGCTCTTTTAAAACTTGCGGCTTGCGTAGCGCGGATGGCCCGGCGCTGCAAGCTCGGGGACGACCGATCATGACTGCTTTCGGCGTGTGATCAGCCAAGAAATGAATACGAAGCGCAATTAATTGCGTTTCGTATCGCCGAGCTCTTCATAGAGCACGCGTGCCGAGGCAGCATCGCCGCGGCGCTCGTTGAAGGCGGTGACCTTCAAAACGCGCACGGTGCGATCGAGTGCGACCGTCAAGACGTCGCCGAGCTTGACCGCATGCCCCGGCGATTTCTCGCGCACGCCGTTGACACGGACGTGGCCGGTTTCGACGAGCTCAGCCGCGGAGGTGCGCGCCTTCACCACCCGCGCATGCCACAGCCATTTGTCGAGACGCTGCCGTTCGGTCGTGGGCGTTATTCCTCTTCGCTACTCCTTGCGCGCCGCGAGTTGCTCCTTCAGCGCGGCGAGCTTGGCGAAGGGCGAGTTCGGATCGATCGGACGATCGCGCTCGCGCGGGTTCGCGCTCGATGCGTAAGGGCGCAACGAGGGGCCGCCCTGACGGTCACGGCCCTTGTCGCGATCACGGCCACGATTGTCGCGGCCCTTGTCACGATCTCCACCGAACTTGCCCTTGTTGCGATCGCGATCCTTGTCGCGATCCTTGCCTTGATCCCGGCCTTGGAAGCTGCGGTTCTTGTCGTCGCGCCCTTCCTGGCGCGGCGCGCCTTCGGCACCACCTTCGCGCGGCTTGCGGAAATCCTTGCCACCATCCCTGCGATGACCACCACCGTGGCGGTGACGCTGCTCACCGCGCTTCTCGCCGTCGGCTGCCTGCGCGGCCTCGCCCTCCGCGGGCGCAGCGTTTGCCTGCGCGCCGTCCTGAGCACGCGGCTGGTTGTGGTGACGCTGATGACGATGGCGCTCGTGGCGCGGCTTGCGATCCTCGTGACGGCCGCCGGGACGCCAGACTTCGACGAGCTCAGGCTCGGCGGGCGCTGCCTCGGCTTCCGCAGGCGCGGCCGCATCAGCCGACGCGGCGGCTTCCGTTGCGGCGGCCTCGGCGGGCGCCGCCTCAAGGCCGGCGGGCTCGGCGGGCGCAACGGCGTCTTCTTCGGCCGGAGGCGCGATGCCGGGGGCGTCTTCGGGCGTGACCGGAGTTTCGCTCAATGCTTCCAGCGCGGGCTCGGCCTCGTGAGCGGGCTCGTCGTGCTGCTCCATGCCCGGCGCGTCTTCGACCGTGACCGGCTCGACCGGCGTTTCGGTCGCAGCGGTTTCGGCTGGAGCCTCCGCATTGGTCTCGGCGGATGGCGTCTCCGCAGCGGCTGCTTCAACCACCACCGGCTTCGGCGGCAGCGGTGCGCGCTTCTCCATGCGATAGCCGAGCGCGCGCAGCACCGAGGCAAAGTCCTCGCCCGCGGAGCCCGTGAGCGAGGTCATCGCCTGCGTTACGACAAAACCGCGGCCGTCGAAGGCGCCGGCGGGCTTTTCGCCGGACGCGTTCTCACGCCAGGCCAGCGCCGGACGGATCAAATCGGCGAGCCGCTCCAGAATGTCGACGCGCACGGCACGCTCGCCGGCTTGCTTGTAGCCGAGCACGCGATAGGCATCGCGGGGCAGCTGCTTGTCGACCGGGAACGAGGTGCGGCCGGAGCTTGCCAGATGCTGCGCGCCCGACAGCGAGGAGAGATCGATATTGTCCTGCTTCAAGGCCCACAGCAGCGCGGCGAGCGCACGGCCGGCGGGCTTGAGCAGGCCCGGGAAATAGAGGTGATAGGCGCCGAAGCGGACGCCGTATTTGCGCAAGACGGCGCGCGAGGGCTGGTCGAGATCCTTCAGCTCGTTGGCGATCTTGGGCCGTTCGAGCACGCCGAGCGCCTCGACGAGCTGATAGGCGATGCCGCGGGCAATGCCGGTGACATCAGCCGCCTTGGACAGCTCGAACATCGGCCCGAGCAGCTTTTCGACATGCGTCTTGAGCCAGAGCTCGAGCCGGGCCTGCACCTTGTCGCGGGGGGCGCCGGTCAACCGCTCGTCGGAGATGATGCGGATGCGCGGATGCAGCGCCTCGTCTGCGGCAGTCAGTCGCGCCACGGCGTCGCCGGTCCAGCGGATGGTGCCGTCGGACGTGAGCAGGAACTGCTCGTCGGGCGCGCCGCCCAGTTTCTCGGCACGCGCATTGATCTCGCCGGCGAGCACCGCTTGGGCGGCAGCCTGCAAGGCTTTCGCATCGGAGCCGGCTTCCGCCGCATCCGGTGCAAAGGTGAAGCCATCGAGGCGGCCGATGACATGGCCTTCGACGATAACTTCGCCGGTCTTGCCGATTTCCGTATTCAAGCTCGTGTTCTCCCGCAGGCGGCGCATCAATACACTGGTCCGGCGATCAACGAAACGCTCAGTCAAGCGTTCATGGAGCGCATCCGATAATTTATTTTCGACCTCCCGCGCGATCCCCTGCCAATGTTCGGGGTCGGCGAGCCAGTCCGGCCGGTTGGCGACGAAGGTCCAGGTGCGGATCTGGGCGATCCGGGCCGACAGCGTATCGATGTCGCCGTCGACGCGGTCGGCCTGGTCGATCTGGGCCGCGAACCAGGCGTCGGGAATGCGGCCCTTCTGCATCAGGAAGCCGTACAGCGTCGTCACCAGCTCGGCATGGGCCGCCGGCGACAGCTTTCGGTAGTCCGGAACCTGGCAGGCCTCCCACAGCCGTTCCACGGCCGCCTTGCCATGCGCGATATCGCGCACCTCGGCGTCGCGGGCGGCGTGATCGAGCACGCGCATGTCCTCGGCGATCGGCGCGCGCGTCAGCGCCTCATGGCCGGGGGCCAGGTTCAGCGACACCTGGAGCGCGCCGAGCGAGGCGAAATCGAGCTTCGAATTGCGCCATTGCAACATCTTCACGCTGTCGAAGGTGTGGTTCTGGAGCGCATTCACCAGCTCGGGCTCGAACGGCGCGCAGCGGCCGGTGGTACCGAAGGTGCCGTTCCGCGTGGCGCGGCCGGCACGACCGGCTATCTGCGCGAATTCGGACGGCGTCAGGCGGCGGAACTGGTAGCCGTCGTACTTGCGGTCGGAGGCAAAGGCGACGTGGTCGACGTCGAGATTGAGGCCCATGCCGACCGCGTCGGTGGCAACGAGGTAGTCGACGTCGCCGTTCTGGAACATCGCCACTTGTGCGTTCCGGGTGCGCGGCGACAGCGAACCGAGCACCACGGCTGCGCCGCCATGCTGGCGGCGGATCAGCTCGGCGATGGCGTAGACCTCGTCGGCCGAGAACGCGACGATCGCGGTGCGGCGCGGCTGGCGCGTGATCTTGCGGTCGCCGGCGAATTCGAGCTGCGACAGCCGCGGCCGCGTGATCATGGAGACGCCGGGCAAGAGCCGCTCGATGATCGGCCGCATGGTGGCGGCGCCCAGCAGCAGCGTCTCATCGCGGCCGCGGCGGTTGAGGATGCGGTCGGTGAAGACGTGGCCGCGCTCGAGATCCGAGGCGATCTGTACCTCGTCGACGGCGAGGAAGGAGACGTCGAGATCGCGCGGCATCGCCTCGACGGTCGAGACCCAATAGCGCGGCGATTTCGGCTTGATCTTCTCCTCGCCGGTGATCAGCGCAACGGCCTCGGGGCCGGCGCGATCGGCGATCTTGTTATAGACCTCGCGCGCCAGCAGCCGCAGCGGCAGCCCGATCACGCCGGACGAATGCGCGAGCATCCGCTCGATGGCGAGATGGGTCTTGCCGGTGTTGGTCGGCCCGAGCACCGCGGTGACGCCAGCGCCAGCGGCGCGCTCGGAAGCGAAGGAGGAGGGAGAAAAGGCCATGTCTGAATGATTAGGTAGTGGCGATTGGGGCGAATGTCAGTGCTGTTTGGGGCGCTCTTGGCGCGAAGCGCCTGGAAGTCACCTCGCCCCGCTTGCGGGGAGAGGTCGAATTCGAGCGCAGCTCGAATTCGGGTGAGGGGGGCTCTCCGCAAGCGCAGCTATCACCGAATTCGTGGAAGCAGCCCCTCACCCCAACCCTCTCCCCGTAAGAACGGGGCGAGGGAGAAGGGAGGATCGCCCAAACCTCTCGCAACTGTCTCACTTTGCGACGCTTTTCCCTGGCTCTTTAAGCTTCGGAACGAGTCTAGAACGAATCGCGGCCGAATCGCTGACTCCCGGTTGAGTCCCGTTCCGTTCACGCAACATGTCGCGGGATCATATCTTTGATCGCACTAGATGGAGTTTTGGGCTGCCGTACAAGCGTCGATTTGATGGCGGGTTCCTTAAAATTGGGGACGGCGCGGAGTCGAATCAGAATCGAGGCGGAGTCAAATGGATTCGGCCTCCAACAAAAAAAGTCGAAAACAACCCCATGCACAGTAGAACGCGGAATCGGGTGACGGCGCGTAAGGCGTTGAAGCGGCGTTCCAAGTTCTCTTCCTTGTGATTCCGGGAGGCGCGTCAACGGAAGGGCCGTAGCCCGTATGGAGCACAGCGGAATACGGGGGCCGCGGGCGAAAATCCCGGATTGCGCTTCGTTCCATCCGGGCTACGCGGACGCAGCGCTTACTGCGTCTTCGCGACCCGCGGCGGCTGGGCTGACGTGACGAAGCTCGTCGCTTCCAGCATCGCCGGCCCCAAGGGCGTCGGCACTTTCAGCCAGAACGGAACCAAAATCCGCGTGCCCGCGACGGGGGCGAAGGCGATCTCGATGTTGCGCTGGGCGGCGAGGTATTTGATCACGGGGCGGTCGGGGATGTAGCCGGCCACGGGGACGAAAAACAGCGAGCAGACCACGACCGGGCCGTGATAGCCCTTCTCCGCCTTGACGGTTTCCATGCGCTTGAAATCGAGCTTGAGGTCGTAGCGCATGCGGCCGTCGAACACCGGCGCGGCGTTGTGGCAGGCCTCCGGCGACATCAGATCACCGGTGCCGGGCACGCGCAGCAGCGAGGCCGTCATCGGGTCCCAGACGCCGCGGCGATGCGCCTCGGTGACGACGACGCGGTCGGCATCGACCGGCGGCTCCGGCACGATGCCGAACTCCTTCACATTGCCCTTGTCGAGCGTGATGCGGATCTCTTCGGTCTTCTTCGAGGTGGTGGTGGAGGCCTGGTAGCCGGTCGCGACCAGCGCGCCGTTGACCACCCGCCCCTGCGAAGCGCCGGTGCCGGACCCGTTCGCAATCGATTTCAGCAGCCCCGACGTGCCGCCGGAGGCCGCGGCCGCAAACACATCGTCCTGGATATCGACGGTCCAGGCGCCCCGGCCGACCGGAATGCCGGCCAGCGTCGCCTCATACTGCGCCTCGAGCTTGCCCTGTGCCGCCGCCGGCGCCGCGCCCCAAGCCGCAGCCAGCCCGCAAAGGGCCGCCAAGACCAGCCGGCCAGCATGACGCAGCCGGGGCAGACGTGGGGTCAGGGTGTGCACGAAGCCATCCAATGGGGCCGTCAGGCCTTGCTAGTTAAGCCACAAATCGCGGCAAACAATGTGTCCGGTCCCAAGGCTTCCGGAACTCCGCCGGACTTTTCGGGTGCGAATACGCCCTTTATGTGTTGGTAAGCGGTTTTAAACACTGCCGTTTTGGTGATCGGGGGCGGCCGCGGGCGCGGTAACCTCTCCCGCTTGCGGGAGAGGTCGCGCCGAAGGCGCGGGTGAGGGCTCTCTCCTCTTGGGGACACCACCTGTGATAACGAGTGCCCCTCCGCGGAGGCACCCCCACCCCAACCCTCCCCCGCAAGCGGGAGAGGGGGCGGACCGCCGCCGGCGCGGCCTAAACCGGCCCGTCGCCTTGACGTCCCGCCGCTTCCCCCCTATACGTCCGCCGCTCCCTGCAAGGACAGAGAATTTGCCCCCGTGGCGCCCCGGATGGCGGCCGCAAATCGTTGGGGGAAAGATTGAGGATTTTGAGATGTCTCGTCGCTGCGAATTGACGGCCAAGGGCCCCCAGGTCGGCCACACGGTCAGCCACTCCAACATCAAGACCAAGCGGCGCTTCCTGCCGAACCTGTGCAACGTGACCTTCATCAGCGAAGCACTCGGCCGCAACGTGCGCCTGCGCGTCTCCACCAACGCGATCAAGAGCGTCGACCACAATGGCGGCTTCGACGCCTTTTTGCTCAAGGCCAAGGCCGACGTGCTGTCGCCGCGCGCCCTCGAGCTGAAGCGCGCCATCCAGAAGAAGGTCGGCGAGACCGCGCCGGTGAAGAAGGCGAGCTAAGAGTTACGAGCTGGGCCTGAGGCTGGCGTAAGCGTCCAGTCGCGTAGGCTTAAGCGGACAGAGTTTGTGAAGCGGCCCGGTCGGAAGACCTGGCCGCTTTTTGTTGCGGCGCCGCTCAGCTTTATCCAGTGACCATGTGCATTGAAGGGCGCCTTCGAATCGTCGACTATGCATCGACACAACTCCAACGCGTACTTCAGTGCTCCATATGCGCTTCTTTGCACGCGGCCCGAATATTCCTGAATCCCTGCTCGAAGATCGCGACAACGGAAACGTGGTCTTCTTTTGTGGCGCAGGCATCTCGCGTCCGGCGGGATTGCCCGGTTTCATCGAACTCGCCGAGCAGGTTCTTGAGGAACTTGGTCCTCCTCCCGAAGCCAAAGTACGAGAAATGGTTGCTCGCGCCAAGGAGGAGCCGGATGGGGCAATATCTCTCGATCAAGTATTCAGTCTGTTTCAACGCGAGTACGGGGCTGACAATATTCAGGAGGTTGTCAGCAGGCTCCTGAGCCCACCTTCTTCGGCAAATCTAGATTATCATTCGACCGTCCTGCGGCTGTCTAGAAATGCCGCACGTCAGCTTCAAATAGTGACAACGAATTTTGATTTGCTTTTTGAACGTGCACAGAGTGGCATTCGGCGTAACGTCGCGCCAGCTCTGCCAGACTTATCGAGCGGCCAACCTCTGGTAGGTTTAGTTTATCTTCACGGCAGGCTGCCCTCTGAGCCGGACTCACTGGAACAATATCAGCTGATACTGAGCAGCTCGGACTTTGGGCGCGCCTATCTCGCCGATGGGTGGGCAACCCGCTTTGTCCGTGATCTTTTAAAGAACTACGTAATCGTTTTGCTGGGCTATTCCGCAAACGATCCACCCGTTCGTTACCTGCTTGAGGGCCTCCACGCAAAAGGCACCAACAACCCAGCGAAGATCTTCGCGTTCGATCAAGGAACAGAGATTGAGGTTCTCAATAGATGGCACGATCGCGGCGTCACCGCGCTGGCCTACCCGGCATCCCCTGCGCATTCGGCCTTGTGGGATACATTGCGAGCGTGGGCAGATAGATCCGATGATTTAGAAAAATGGCGTCGCTCGATCTTGGACTTGGCATCAACGAGTCCACGGCAACTGTCTCCACACGAGCGCGGCCAAGTCGTCTCCCTCATTAGAACCGCTGAAGGCGCGAAACTCTTTGCGGAGGCGTAGGTAGCTCCTTCTGCAGAGTGGCTTTGCGTATTTGATCGGAACGTGCGCTACGGAACCCCACAAGAGGGATACGGCAAAGAAACTATCGATCCTCTCGATCTATATGGCATTGACGACGATCCGCCCCGCCTGAACGAAAGCAAGGAAACGCTGAACCGGCAAGAAATTGTTGATGTCCTTTCCCCCTCACCTTTTGACGAGCAAGGTCAGAGACATCTCAGGCTCGCCGGTATTCACGAATACGAGGCAACCCGCCTCCCTCCCCGGTTGTTCTATATCTGTCGATGGTTTGGAAGGATCATAGATCAACCCGCCTCAATTTGGTGGGCAGGCGGGTACGTTTCGCTGCATTCCGCACTGTTGAATCAGATCGAATGGTATCTTGATCAAAGCGACAAGAATATCAGCTCGGAAGCCAAGCACCTATGGACTCTGCTTATTCACAAATTTGGCAACTCACCTAAGAGCGATCATTCGCAATATCACAGCATCGCAAAAATCAAGACTAGAGGCTGGTCGGCGCTGCTACGTTATGAGTTCGAAGAATCCATTAGACCGTTCATAGTGAGCAAAAGACCCTTCAAAGCAAACTCAGCTCCTCCAGAGGGTAGCTGGAATGAACTAGGCAGCGGCGCAGTAGTGGCTCTAGAAGTAAAGTTTCCGGCCCAGGGAATTGACGAGCTCGACGTTGCGCCAGAACAGCTCTACCAACATTTTCGAGCAGTGAGGGACGGACTGGAACGGGGCGCCGCACTCTTGAAGGCACTTGAGGTTCGCTATTGGCGAACAGCAAGCTTCGAGACCGATTCAAGACCGGGCGAACGATACTTGAGTGGATCCGATCGATATCTACATTGGATTCGACGTCTCTTTGATCAACTTTCGATCGCTGATCCCAGCCGTGTACGCGCTGATTTTCTTTTGTGGCCGCAAGATGAGGAGTACTTTTTTGACAAGTTAAAGCTTCACGCTTGGGCCAAATCCTTTTTTTCCGGCAAGGAGGTCGGGGAAGGCCTACTCAGACTTGACGAACAAAGTTTTTGGAATGGATATAATCGTCGAGAGCTACTCCATTTGCTTAGGATTCGCTGGAATGATCTCCCGCGCTCGCCCCGAAAGAAAATCGAAAACCGTATCGTAGCTGGGACTACAGTAAGACCCGAGGAAGCTCCTCTCGATGCAAGAAAGCGCCGAGCGAGTACCGCAGCATCAATGCTCGGGTGGTTGAGCCGTAACGAGTGCGAACTCTCAAGAACCACATCGAAACGCCTTCCGAACCTGCGGGCCCAAGTTCAAGACTGGAATGACGCATGGGAGCTCACCGCCGACCATAGTATGGACGGCAGGACAGGATGGGTATCCATCAAAGACGACCCAGGAAATATCATCGACCTTCCGATTTCCGAGACAATTGCAGCCGCTGAGCAAAATTCCACTCGGCCCTTTATGGAGTTTACTGAGTACCGACCATTCAATGGTCTAGTCAAGCAACGCCCCCAACGCGCACTCGCCGCGCTGGCTTTCCAAGCGCGGCGCAACAACTTTCCGCTACGAGCTTGAGAAACTGCGCTAGCTGAGTGGCCGACTGGACTACCGTCCCGACTCCAGTGGTTGTTCGCGGAGCGGCTGTCGCGTGTGCCTTCAAACCTACTAGGCGAGATCGCGCACTATGCCTCACAATGGCTAAAAAGAATTCTGCCAACTCTCGCACAGATAGACCCCAACAGAGCACTTCGCGTTTGGGACTCAGTGCTGATCGGTTTAACGGCAGGCGGAGCAGACGCTCTGAAAAGTGGCGTTGGCGACACTTTTGTAGGAGGAAAACCCCAAGGCTATTCGCGGAGAACTTACACGCACGCCATCAATGGTCCGGTCGGCGTCATGACCGAAACTCTCTATCAAATACTTGATGATCGCAAAATCGGACATCAGGCGAGTATTCCTATCGACATCCGCTCTAGGATCGAAAACGCCCTCAGTACGCTTGGCGAAGGCGAAGATCATGCAGTGTGTGAAACGACAAGTCGTCTGACGTGGCTCTACTATCTTGATCCGAACTGGGTAAAGCTTCGCATAATCCCTTTCTTCGCTCTGACCAACGATCAAGCCGAGCCTGCTTGGAACGGATTTCTTCACAATCAGCGTCTTGGCGACACAGAGTTGTTTGCGCTGCTGAAGCCAAACTTTCTTAGGCTGTTCGAAGTCGTTCAAAACTGGAGATGGGATAGTCAACCCATCGATCGGCTTCACCAATTTCTCGTTCTTGCATGTTATTGGAATACTCAATCAAATCAGTACGTGAACTTCTCTGAAGCCCGTCTTGCACTTCAGCGTTCAACCGACGACGGCAGGTCTGAGGCCCTCTCGTTTCTCAATTCAATAATTGCTGACCAAGACGTGTGGGACTCATTCGGAAGGACCTTCATCGCGAAGGCTTGGCCGAGAGAAACGGCGTACCAGACCCCGCAAACGTCGCAACGGTTCGCCGCGATTGCGGAGAATTCGGGAATCCATTTTCCTGATGTTGTTCAAAATATCTTTCCGCTTCTCGTACCGACGACCCGGCTTGATTTGTTTGTTTACAGGGCAAGAGAGAGGGATGATGGAGAAAGGGCCTCAGCTGACCTGCCTCGAAAGTTTCCAAATGACATGGTCGCATTGCTTGACCGGCTGGTGCCGGAAGACCCGGCTCTCGCTCCTTACGATCTCGGAGGCCTTGTGAAGCTCTCGCGGAGGCTAACGCGGCTTTGCGGCAGGATGCGAGGTGGAGGCGGCTAAATCGCATTGCCCACACTCGTTAGGATCCCTAAAATCGCGGCGCTGTCGGCTTGAGCCATTCATGCAACTTGCACATTTGACCGCAATACTCGCCTCGGTAAGTCAGGTGAGCCTCGCACCGCAAGAAGCATCGTCTTCCGAGATGGGTCGGCAATGCGACAGTGAAAACTAGCTCGAACGTTGGCTGCGAAGACGGCGACGCGCCAGCGTGTGATCAACGATTCCCGAGTTTGCGCGCAGCTTTCCACCCATCGCCAATGCACTGCTCTGTCCTAAGGCGCCCCCCTACCCCGAAAATCAATGCTCCGCAGCACGATCCCCGGCGGGGTGCCCTCGAACTCCGTCGCCTGATATTTCCACGCAGGCTTCGATGCGCTCGTGCAGGCGGGTGAACTGGGCTTCGCGCTCGTTGGGCCTGGCGCGCACGCCCGGCGCTAGTGCTGCGCGCGTTAACCGTCCATTAACCAACGCAGCCTAGCCTGAACTCATCGTCCAGCCATCATTAGCCCGAAATGCCTTCCCGGTTCGCTCCAGGAGAAGCGCCGATGTGCGTTGCGTTGTTGACGTATGCCGATCTCAGTGCCCGCCTCAATATCTCTCGCGAGGCCGCTCGTTCGCTTGCCAGACGACGCCGGTTGCCGCGCTCGCGTTCGGATGATGGCAAAGCCCTGGTGAGCGTTGATTTCTCCGAACTCCGGTACATGCCCCGCCCACGAATTGACCGCCAGGCAGACCACATCGCCGCCGCCATGGCAAAGATCGAGGCATTCAGGATCGAGGCATTCAAGGCGGAGGTCGCGCGGCTCGAAGCAGTAGCAACCGGCTACAGGGCAGATTTCGAGCGCGAGCGCGAGCGCGCCGATCGCCTGGCCGTCGAGCTGCTGCAGGCGGCTGCCGAGACGATGGCAGCCAATGCGTGGGTGGCACGACTGGAAGACGAAGTGGCGGCGCTGCGGACCGGTCGCCGGGCTGGCGGCGCAATCGCGGGACAAGCCGCGCGTCGATTGGGACATCTGGCCGCGGCCATCGTGGACGCAGACCGCGCGGCTTGCAGGTAGCACTCGATACTTTCTCAATCCCCGGCCTGCCGGAGCAACCGCGAGGACAGAATGACTGGCATCACCGATATTCGCGAGATGAAGGCACGCATTGTCGTGTTCGGGGTCGGCGGCGCCGGCGGCAATGCCGTCAACAACATGATCACGGCCGGGCTGCAGGGGGTCGACTTCGTCGTCGCCAATACCGACGCGCAGGCGCTTGCCATGTCGAAGGCGACGCGCCTCATCCAGCTGGGCACAACGGTGACTGCAGGCCTTGGCGCCGGCTCGCAGCCCGAATTGGGACGCGCCGCAGCCGAGGAGGCAATCGATACGATCCGCGATCATTTGACCGGCGCGCACATGGTGTTCGTGACTGCCGGCATGGGCGGCGGTACCGGCACCGGGGCTGCACCCATCATCGCCAGGACTGCGCGCGAGCTCGGCATCCTCACGATCGGCGTGGTCACCAAGCCATTCTACTTCGAGGGCCAGCGCCGCATGCGCTTTGCCGAAGCCGGCATCGAGGAGTTGCTGAAGACAGTCGACACCCTGCTGATCATCCCGAACCAGAACCTGTTCCGGGTGGCCAGCGAGAAGACCACATTCGCCGATGCCTTTGCCCTTGCCGATCAGGTGCTTTATTCGGGTGTGGCCTGCATCAGCGACCTCATCGTCAAGGAAGGCCTGATCAATCTCGATTTTGCCGACGTTCTCTCCGTGATGCGAGAGAAGGGCAAGGCCATGATGGGAAGGGGCGAAGCTTCCGGCGAGAAACGCGTGCTCGCCGCCGCCGTGGCCGCAATTTCCAATCCATTGATCGAGAACCCCTCGATCAAGCGCGCCAGTGGCCTCATCATCTCCATCACCGGCGGCAGGGATCTCATGCTGTTCGAAGTCGACGAAGCTGCTACCCGCATTCGCGACGAGGCCGACCCGGACGCCAACATCATCGTCGGCGCGTCGTTTGATGAAAGCCTCGAAGGTATCGTCCGCGTCTCAGTGGTGGCGACCGGAATCGATAATCTTGACCCGGCGCAGCAGACGCAACCGGCGGAAAGCCCACTCACGCAGCTCGCCGGCAGGCTGCGCAACGACAGCCGCCGCATCGCCGATCGCATCGAGCGCGGTGCACCGCTTCCGCAAGTGGAAAGCCCGCCGCTTCGCCCGGAGGCCCGCCACCCCGCGGGGCAACCAGCAAGGCCGAATCTGGAATATGCGCGCCACGCGGCTCCTCAGCCGCACGATCCTTACGGCCGCTCCTCTGCGCGCAATGCGGCCGACGAAGGCATTCTCGATATCCCAGCCTTCCTGCGCCGCGCGGCCAACTGAGCGGTCGGACGAACCAGAGTTACTTGTCTCCAATGCCGGAAATGGACCGCTGCTACGCGGCTCTAAAGCGCGATGAGATTGGGCTTGGCTGGTTGCCGTGGTGCGCTCCCTCTCCCGCTTGCGGGGGAGGGCTGGGGGTGGGGGTGTCGCCCCAATCGAGAGTCCCAGTGTGGAGAGAGCCCCCACCCGGCGCTTCGCGCCGACCTCCCCCCGCAAGCGGGAGAGGTTGAGCGAGCCCGCCGCTCGCATCGATTCAACCAAAACTCATTCCACTCCAGGAGTCCGCGTGCTCGACGCATGCCGGTCGGCATGCTGGCGTTGACGACGGGAATTTCATCGGCGAATTCCGAACGTCAGATCTGCGGACGACCTTCCAAGGTGCGTAGTGCGCCGATCCTTCACGCTGCCGTGCTGCGCGGGTTCTCCGCTGCTTCGCTTTTTTCCGCCTCCTTGTCGCGCGACAGCCATGCCGGGAAACGAAGCAGGCGATCATTGTTGTCTTTTGGCGGTTCGATGGACCCCTCATTGGCCGAACTCGGGAGGTCCAGTGCAGCGTGGCCGACTCGCACCGCATCCGCGCGCTGATCCAGTTCGCGCAACAGGGGATCGATTACACTGTCGATTTCGGTCGCCACCGATACTAGAAAACTATTGAGCTCGCGGGCCTCGGGCACAACTGCCGCAGCCTGCTCGATCGCCTTGCAGAGACCATCGACAACAGGTGCAAACGCGCTCCCGGCCTGTTTGATTCGGGTTTTGATCGCTTCGATTTCGCCCAAGGCGCGATCACGCTCCCGCCTGTTCTTCTCCTCCGAAAGGCGGGCTTCGATTTCGGCGATCTGAGCCGTCAGGGTCGCGGCTTCGGACGCAAGAGCATCGCGTCGTCCGCGCGCGCGATCGAGATCGCGACTGAGATTGTCCACTAAGTCGTCCTTTCCGAACATTGCATTGCTCCGTAGGACAGCCGTGGCGCGAACCGCCAGCCCGCCAAGCAGATGAAAGGCTGGAACAGGCATCAACTTCGGGCGCGTCACATGGGCCGACATGGTGATCCCCCAATCGTCCACATTAGGCGACCGCATGGTTAACAAGTAGTTAATTTCAACAGTTGATGCGGCAACGGGGCCGCGGATGCGATCGAAAATGCGCGAAGCTTGCGCACGCTCGCGGTGCGAACCGTCGCCTCCCCCTACCCCCGAAAATCAATGCTCCGCAGCACGATCCCCGGCGGGGTGCCTTCGAACTCGGTTGCCTGATATTTGCGTTCCACGCAGGCTTCGATGCGCTCGCGCAGGCGGGCGAACTGGGCTTCGCGCTCGTTGGGCCTGGCGCGCGGGCCGCGCTCGAGGTCGTCCATCGCGGAGGTCGAGATCGCGCAGGCGATCTCCTTCGTGCCGTCCTGCATCGAGAACTGGACGATCCCCCGATCCTGTTCGTGGCCGATGAAGCGGCAGCTGGTGAGCGTCATGGGTTGTTCCTTTACGCGATTGCTTTGTAAGCGACACTCCCGATGAGGCGAGAGCCCTCACCCGGCGCTCGGGACGATGCTTCGCATCGCCCGGACACGCCGACCTCTCCCGCGAGCGGGAGAGGTGGAGCAAGACCGCGGCCGTGGCTGGCTTCAGCCCTCACCATTGAGTCTTGCGAAATCGTCGAACAGCGCGGCCACCAGCGCGCGGTGCCGCGTGTCCTCGGTGGGCAGGGTCGCGGCGTAGAGGTTGAGCAGATAGCGCGCCTTCACCGCGGCCTCCGGCCACGACGCGGCGGGCACCGTCATCATGCGGTTCTGGAGATCGGACTCGCGCTCGCGCAGCTCCCTGACATTGGTCTCGACCTCGGCCAGCGCGCGGCGCAAATCGGTCGCCTTCTGGGCGGCCATGCCGCGATGCTTGTCGAGATCGACCGGATGGTCAGTCATTGGCGGCGCTCGCATCGATACGTTGCGCATCCGCGAGGTCGACCGAGCCGATCGCGCGCATCTCGATCGCACCGCCGCGCGCGCCTTCGACAGGTACGGTGATCATGGTGGCGATGCGGCGGTAAGCCGAGAAGGACAACCCCTCGATCATCTCCTCGTCGGTGACGACCTCATAGGCACCGGCCGGCAACTCGCGCTCGATGCCGCGGATGTGGAACGGATGCTTGAATGTGATGGTTTCACGCCGCGAGCGGATGGTCATGCGCGCCTGCCTTTCGCAAAGAGGGCCCCAACCGACGCCAGCTGTGCCGAACATGCGCCCGTTGCGTTGCAATAGCCAGCACTATCCTCACCAGCCGCGTGCACCGAGGCCGCGGCGCGACCCTCGCGCGCGGCGTTTTAGCCCTCGCAATCGGCGTGGTGCAGGCGTACGCTTCATCGCATCACTGCAACTCGCGCAACGGCATCGACCGGTGACCGAGGGTCATTTGCGCTGCCGCCGGCGAGTTCGGCAGCGCCAATCTCGGCCGCGGCACCGCGAGCGCCGCGCTGCGGCTGGCGCGAAAGCCGCCGCGCGACGGCGACGTAGACATGGACTTGGACGTGCGCGTCTGCACGCCGCGCGGGCGGGTGCTGCAATCGGACGAACTCAGCGAATTCGAACCTCCACAGGAGACGGACGTCATGGCCAAGGGACAGCAACGCAGCAACCGCGAAACCAAGAAACCGAAGAAGGACAAGGCCAAAGTGATCGCCGCGGCGCCGACCCGCAAGGAAGCCGGCTGGCAGCCGGATTTCGGGCCGGCGAAGAAGAAGTAGGGCGCGAGGCGACCAGGGCGCGCGCGGCCTTCCCTTCTCCCCTTGTGGGAGAAGGTGGCATAGGCGGCCGTCGGCCGCCGTTCTTAGGAACGCCGATGCTTTGCATCGGCTATGGCGCCGGATGAGGGGTCTCTCTCCGGAAATTCTGACGCGAGAGATTCACGCGCGGAGAATGACCCCTCACCCGTCTCAATCGCGCGGAGCGCGATTGATCCACCCTCTCCCACAAGGGGAGAGGGAGAAGCGACCGCTATCGTCTCTTGTCTCCCGCGCTTTTGCGCTATACTCGCCCGGGTAGCATTACCGGGAGGGGTTGACCTGTGGAGCACGAGCGCAAGTCCGAGCCGAAAAATCTCGTCATCTGCTGTGACGGCACCGGCAACGAGATCTCCGAGAACATCTCCAACGTCCTGAAGCTGTATCGCTGCCTGCGCAAGACCGACAAGACGCAGCCGCGGCAGCTGGTGTTCTACGATCCCGGCGTCGGCACGGTGACGGAGCCGACGACGTGGCACCGCTGGAAGGCCAACATCAATCTGGTGCTGGGGCTCGCCACCGGCTACGGGCTCGACGACAACGTGCTCTCCGCCTACTGCTTCCTGGTCGAGCATTACGCGCCCGGCGACAAAATCTATTTGTTCGGCTTCTCGCGCGGCGCCTATACCGTGCGGGTGCTGGCGGGGCTGATCCACAAAGTGGGACTGATCTCGCCGGAGCAGGCGAATCTCGCAGGAAGTGGCCTCGTCGCCTACAAGCAATATTCCGGCAGCGGGCGCGGCAACGATGTGGCCGACCTCACCGACGTGGGCTCCGACGAGGACGGGCCGCTGCCGAAGGACAAGTTCGATCTCGCGGCGCAGTTCGCGCGCATCACCTCGTCGCGCTGGCCGACGATCCATTTCATCGGGGTCTGGGACACGGTGGCGAGCGTGATCGTGCCGCGCGCCGACCGGTTCTATTGGCCGAGCCTGGAGGAGCTGGCCTTCACGCTGCGGGACCCGAGCGTGCAGATTTTCCGCCAGGCGATCTCGATCGACGAGCGGCGCTGCATGTTCCGCCTGAAGGCGTGGAGGGAGCCGCAGGAGTACTGGAGCAACCGCTTCGTGCCCGACGACAGGAAGGAGCCGCAGGACATCTTGCAGGTGTGGTTCGCGGGCGTGCATTGCGACGTCGGCGGCGGCTATCCGGAGGCCGAGAGCGGCGTGTCGAAATTCCCGCTGATCTGGATGATCGACGAGGCGGCGAAGGCGGGGCTGAACTTCAACCCGCGCACCGTGAACCAGCTCGCTTGGGGCATCCAGCGCAAGAACAGCCCGTTCAGCTATGTCGCGCCGGATTTCGACGGCAAGCTGCACAATTCGATGACGCTGCCCTGGCGCGTGCTGGAATATGTGCCGAAGAGCGCGACCTACAAGGAATGGCCGGAGCGCAAAGTATTCCTCGGCTTCTACATCCCCGATTGCGAACCGCGCCCCATCCCCGAAGGCGCGCATGTGCATGAGAGCGTGGTGAAGCGGATGGCGACGATGCCGGGCTACCGGCCGGTGAACCTGCCGAAGAGTTTTGTGACGGTGCCGATGCCGGCGCCGCCGGGAGAGGTGGAGGCGGTGACGGGGGAGGTGGAGGTGCGCAATGACGGTGATGGAGGCAAGCTGGCGCCACACTAAAAGTGTCGTCCCGGCGAAGGCCGGGATCCATAACCCCAGGGAGAGGTTTGGCGAAGATTAGTCGTTCGGTACGCCTACCGCCTCTAATTGTTAGATTCCGCGGTATGGGTCCTGGCCTTCGCCAGGACGACACCGTGGGCGGAGCACCACCTCCACACCCCACCACCTCCACTTTCCCCCTTCTCCGCCACTTTTCATTAAAATTCTCACCCCCGCCTTAGCTGTATCGCATCATCTCTTTTCCATGATCGGAACCGACCACCGCGCCCCTTTTGGGTGAGCGTGATCCTCTCGGAAAACCGCTGCGCACTTTTCCGGATCATGCTCCCGCGGAATTGGAGGAGAGTGCCAATGCATCCGCGAAAACATGCCCGCGTCAAACCCGCGGGGCTGGTGTCCCGCCAGGCCAAGATCATCACCGACCCGCGCGCGCCGGTGATCCCGTGCACGCTGATCGACTATTCGCCGGGCGGCGCCTGCGTCGATCTCGGCGGCCAGGTGAAAATCCCCGACCGCTTCGAGCTGCTGCACGTCAACACCAAGAAACGCTGCCGGATTGCGTGGAAGCGCGGCACCAAGATCGGCGTGGTGTTTTGAGCGCGCAATTGCACTGAGGGAACGCGAACAATTTCGCCAAGCACTCCGCTCTGCTCCCTCCCCCTAGCCGGCAGGGCTGTCGCATATGCGCCTTCACGGGAGGTCGTCAGCCCGGGCTTGTCCCGGGCATCCACGTTCTTCGTACCGCGCGGCAAGGCGTGGATGGCCGGGACAAGCCCGGCCATGACGGCGTGGAGGCTTCGGTACCCCAAGCGCTCGCGCCATATGCGATTACCCTCCCCCGCAAGGGGGGAGGGAACGCACCGTCTTTGCGGCGCGATCTTCCTAGAGCAACAAGGCCCTCTACTTCCGCATCCTGGCCTTCGCACCCGCCACGATCTGCATGGCGACGCCGGCGATCCAGCCGAGCAGGACGAGCCAGGTCAGTGCGCTGTGCGGATCGAGCCGCAGCACGATGACGGCGACGGAAGCGAACGCGGCGAGCGTGGCGCAGAACGTGCCGGCGGAACTCAAAAGTTCCGCGGCGTCGATATTGCTGTGCGCCGCGTCGAAGGGCAGCTGCGGCGTGTCGATGCCGAGATAGAAGCCGATGACGCCGAGCAGCATCATCACCAGCAGAAAGCCCTGCGTGGTGAGCGGCGCGATCGCCGATCCCACATAGGCGCCGACGAACAGCCCGCACGCAGCGCCTGCCATCGCCAGGCCAACGCGCTCGAGCATATGAGCAGCCTTCCGGGCACGAAAACGCATGGCGGGCCTCGCGGCGCTGAATCCCGTGAGGTTAGGCCAGATTTGTGGAGGGTGGAAGGTAAGGAGTGTCACGGACGGGTGAGGCATGGGAGGCGCCGTGAGCGCGTGCCACACAACCCGCAGTCCGTCATCGCCCGACTTGATCGGGCGACGACAGTGCAGAATGACGACGGTGGAGAATGAGGCGAGAACGTCGCGCCTCACTCATGCACGTCAGTCCGTTACGCGTACCGCCCGTGGCAGTGCTTGTATTGCTACGGAAATACAACCAGTGCGAGATATTGTCGAGTGTCTTCAAAGGCATATTTCGCTTCGGATTCTACTAGAAATCGCCCTGTCAATTTTTTGTCGAGAACCCTGCCGTTTTTCCTGTGCATCGTGGGCTGCCGTTGTGTGCCTGCTCTCCCAGAGCCTCTGATGCGGTCGCGCTCCGCCCCAGTGTCTCGGACCCCGCAGCTAGCCCGAACGCTTCGTCGGGCTTCGTCTTGGGCTGCTGGGTAGCTGTAGCGTTTTGGGGTGCTGGTAGCGACCGAAGTTTCACCGGGGAAATTTGTTGCGCCCTTGATGCGCATGCGGATGGTAGCGCTTCGGTCACGCTGAAACGGCAATAGAAGAATGGTTGGCTTGATGGCGGCATGCTGGTCTGCATGGCAAGACTGTTCGTCTGCAGGGCATCAGCGGACTAAATACAACGACTTTCCCTACAATCGGGCGGTCCAATAGCATCGTCGATCACGACCGATGTCTCTTTCACTCGCATTAATGACTTGGCGTGGTCTACATCGACGCCCTGTTACGTCTGGCGTGAGACGGAATACAGAATGTTCGGCGAGAACAGGATTCCAGTAATTAACAAGCGAAGGCCGTTGCCTGAGCACGATGAGGGCAACGCAACACTGCGACCCTCAAGGCTGTAGATGTCGACCAATTGGCTCTACAGACCTAGCGTTGAAGAACTGAACGTAAACGGGAGACCGCTCAACCGCCCCGTACCAGCAATGGTGATTCTGATTGGTGTGTGTGAAGGTTTTTCTTCAAAGCACTTTGGCCGTCTGTCGGCTGAAGTGTGAGCGGAAGGAGGAGGTATGGTTACATCGAATCGTGCCGAAACCTCCAGCCACGGCACACGAGCGCAGCGAGTATCGCCGCAGGCGATTGTTGACGGTCAGACCATGGTGACCACGGTTGGTGTTGGCGAAACCGTAGTTGCTTCGGTCAACGAGGTGAATGATCTGCCGCCGTTTACAAGAAGCCAATAAGAGCTTCGCAGCGGCTTCGCCGCTTACATGATGGTGATATTGGTTCGGTTGAAGTGTGATCGAAAGCCTGCCGCAAGATTGGACCTTGGTACATCGGTCGGTGACCGATTGTTCCAATTAGAACACCATCACCAAGTGGCCACGAGCGCAGCGAGTATCGTCCGATAGGACGATTAGTAATGGGCTTGGTGGCGTCGCGGTCGCTTCCGTTAGCTGATCGACTTCGCGCCGTGGCAGCTTGGTGCCGACCGAAGTTTCCCCGGGGAAATTGGTGCAATGCGAGATGCGCGGAAGTCGACCTCGAAGACATTATGCCGAGGCCATGACTGCCGCTCGCGATTTCGTGACGCCTCCCACGGTTGATAAAATCGCCGGTCGCCTGCTACGAGGATCCCTACAAGTAGCGCCAAGGCGACTTCGATCGAAGACACTCTGTCTCCAGAATCGAATGCGCCCTCGGAGCAAATCGACATCATTGACACGGCCAAGGACCCCACGCCTTGGCCGTTTTTTTTTGGAGAAAATCTATGCCCAAAGGAGCAAAGCTCCCTGATCCACTCGTCGACGAGCATGTTGAAGCCATTAATGCCTGCTGGCTCAAACACGGCGACGTCGACAACGAAGTGGCAAATGCCTGCCATCGAGCAAACATCGCGCTCGACGCTCCCGCCAAAAAACTGCTCATGAAGCGGCTTTTGTTCAGTGCGCCGAAGTTCTCAAAGTATGCGAGCATCGGGGGAGATGCGCGGTTGCTAGATCCAAAGCGGGCGCACAAAATCCCTCAGAGCCCTTCTATCAAATATGAGTTGAGTCAACTTGAGGACGACGAATTCGATGAGTTTGAGGCTGAGGGGCGTCTGGAGCCGACGGCTAAGCGAAAAGAAATTATTGACTGGCGTCGAAAGAAGCGAGGAGAGCCGCCACCGTCGGCCACGCCTGTCGCCCTTCCCGGGCGCTTCTATGCGGCACTCAAGCCGAAACGGCAACTTGCCGCCAGTGAAGAAGACAAGATCCAATCCGTGCTTATGGAGCTAGCGAAAAGCCATGAAATCGAGGTGGTCTATCCAGAAATGAAACTGCGCACTGGAGCTTACGGGAAGGCATTGGCTCATATGCGGCGCGAAGCAAGGAAAAGAGTGGCGGCAGTCATCAAGCGAAAAAAGAAAACGCAGGGACCGCACGCTTTTGCAAGGGAGCCGGCCTTGCGGAGGTACGCCGGCTTTTATGCCGATGAGCTCGCAATATACTCGGATGCTGATGAGGACCGCCTCCTTGAGGTGCTCTCCGCTCTCGGAATTGAGGATGAATTTCCGGGCATTCGCGAGGAAGCCTACGACAAGTATCGCGCCGACGAACCTTACGAGATGCCCGATTGGGTGAAGGCGGTCGAGAATCGGCCTCCCTCTGCGGAGGGGTTGGCCGCGGATGCGGAGCAAGTGCGCGAAGCGCTGCACCGTATGGCAAGCAGAAGGCCAACCTGGGGTGACCTGAAGGATCGCCTGGCTGACGTGAAATAGGCGGGGCGTTCGACGGGCGCAACTCGATGCAGATCGGCGTTGCGCCTGCGCCAACAGCCCCGACGCCAAGCATCAGGAAATGAGATCGTGACCCGATCCACCACCTTCCAAACACGGCCAATCAAGGAACACGACAAATGAACAACTCGACCGAGCAGCTCCCCAATGCTCTTGATCAACTTGTAAAACGATACCAAACACCGACATCAACCATCGTGGAAACGCTCGAAAAATACCGAACGCTAGACGAAGCAGCAACTCTCCCGAATGAGCAGTATCTCGCATTCTGCATGCGTGTAGGCCTAGATCATGCATCGGAGGATTTCAAATACCAGCGGCGTCTGGGAAGTCGATATGGCCGCTGGCTGGCTGCACTAGGGAACGAAAGAATTGGCGTCGCATTCTTGTACCTTTTTTCTGTCTCCGATTTCGAGTTCGACAAGATGCTCAAGGAGAGCACCGATCTAATGATACAACTGGAACAGGCCGAGGATTATGCAGGACCGGGCAGACACACCCCTGTGCATTGAATATTCGCGACTTCACCGACTATTTGGGGGTGAAGGGTAAGACAGGCCCATGGGGCTGTACTACGACTATTGCAGGCTGTGAGCAATTGTGGCTCGCACGGCTCATGTCGTGCGGGCCATTTCGGCTCAATCTAGTGTGCCAGTCGTTTCCCTGGCCAAGCCCTTGCCATCGTTTCTCCTTCGCTAGCTCCCGCAGCTTGCGCAATAGAGGTCGACGAGCGCTGTCACTGACCACCTGCAATGTGCTGTGACGTCCCTGGAACTTAAATTCGTCCTCTGTCCGATCGTTCACCTTGTAGCCCGCTCTGCTACACCGATGATAAAGGCAATATCGAATGTCGATCAGCTCCTCAAAGCTGAGAGGAGCATTGCTCGACAACCAGAGGCAAACGTCAGTAGCAGGTACAAACTTGCGCTTTCGTTCTCGTCCAGTGTTTTGTGGTTTCTTCTCTTTGGTCGGCTGGTTGGACGTCTCAAAATCATGACGGTCCAATATGACACTCATAAATAACTCTCCGTTTGCAGCGGAATGCTGCATGAGTTATTTATCCCGCCTTTTAAACTACGCTCGCCCTCGCTGTGCGTTGCTGCGAGGCTGCATGTTCATCAGTTTAGCTTGAAGAGGGTCTGTCCTAAACGCTCCTTCAGTGTCTCAAGTAAGGACATTCTGGTGCTGGGTGTTGGCTGTTGTGCGATGTAGGTCGGAGCCGGCGCAATATTCAGCGGTGGCGCGGCACGATGCGCCACAACCTTCTTTGCAGCTTCACGTTTGGCAACATGCTTCGCCTTCGCAACATCGACAACAGGCTTAGGCGTAGTGGATTGTGGGCCGACTTCCACTCCTGCAAATGCGTCCTGTAATCGATGTTGGGCAGGTGCCACCGTAATCGCTGGCGGAGCGAAGTCCTCGCTCTGCAGCGGCACGATCGTCGGCAGATTCGTGTCTATGACCACTCGTTCAGGCGGATGCTCGACCGAACTGATTCTGATCCTTTTCCGTTCTGCGACGTCACTGACCAGGTCTGGTCCCGGCCGGGGGAACGTACGCATACGACGAAGACCGCCTGATTGAGACATGCGCGCGGGCACGGCGAGCTCTATGATGGCGTTGCGTGAAGGTCAGGCGGCCTGCTGATCGGCGGGCTTGTCGGCTTGGCGCAGGAGCTTCCATTCCCAGGGCAGCAGTTCGTGCAGACGCGACGCGGGAAGATCGGCGATACGGGCGAGGACGTCGGCGAGCCAGGCCTTGGGATCGACGTCGTTGAGGCGACAGGTCGTGATCATCGTCAGCATGATGGCGGCACGGTCGGCACCGCGCTGGCTGCCGGCGAAGGTCCAGTTGCGCCTTCCCAATGCGATGCCCCTCAATGCGCGCTCAGCACAATTGTTGGTCAAGCAGATCCTGCCATCGTCGAGGAAGCGGGCGAAGTCGTCCCAGCGCCTGAGCATGTAGTTCATAGGCTTCAGGACCTCGGAGGAGCGCGAGAGGGTTTCGCGCTCGCGGAGCAACCAGGCGTGCATGTCGTCGAGAAGTGGTTTGCTCCTCTCCTGGCGCACGGCACGCCGCTCGTCGGCGCTGCGGCCATTGATGGCGCGTTCGATCTCGAACAACGCATCGAGGCGTCTGACCGCCTCCAGTGCGATCGGGGAGATGGGTTTGCCCTTCTGGCCTTCCCGGGCGTTTTTCTCGATGTCGGCCAGCTCGAAGAAGCCCCGCCGCGCATGGGCCAGGCAAAACGCCGGTGTGATCGGCATCGCTTTCTTTTGCGGATCGAACAACGGCTCGAAGCCGCTGTAGCAATCCGCTTGCAGGATGCCGGCGAAGGCGGCCAGATGCTTCTGCGGGTGCTCACCTCGCCGGTCGCTCGAGGCGTAATAGACCGCCGCCGGCGGCGCAGGCCCGGCGAAGGGCCGGTCATCGCGCACATAAGTCCAGATCCGCCCGGTTGTGCACTTGCTCTTGGCCAGGATGCGGATGGTGGTGTCGTCGCCATGCAGGCGCTCGGCCGCGAGTACATGGCGCTCGATCAGGTGGAAGAGCGGCATCACGGCGAAGGTCCCGTGACCGACCTGATCGGCCAGGGTCGACAACGGCAAGTCGATCCCCTCGCACTTAAAGCGCGCACTCTGGCGATTGAGCGGGATATGCATACCGAACTTGTCGAACAGGATCGTCGCCAGCAATTGCGGGCCGATGAAGCCGCGCGGCGTGGCATGGAACGGCGCCGGCGGCTGGCTGATCTTCTCGCAATCGCGGCAGGTGAACTTCTCGCGTACCGTCTCGATGACCTTGAAGCAGCGCGGGATCTCCTCCAGCGTCTTGGTCACATCCTCACCGATCTTCGCCAGCCGCGATCCACCGCAGCAGGCGCAGCTCGTTGGAGCCTCAATGACGACGCGCTCGCGTTCGATGTCATCCGGCCATGGCTTGCGCACCGGCCGCTTGCGCGTGAAGGCGCGTACGCTCTGCGCCTTTGCCGCCGCGGCCTGCGCGGCGAGCTCATCCTCGCTCGCCGTGGTGACGAGTTCTTCAAGTTCCAATTCCAACTGCTCGATCAGCCGCGCCGTGCGCTCGGAACGCGGCCCGTACAGTTCGCGTTTGAGCTTCTCGATCCGCAGCTCGAGATGCGCGATCAGCGCCTCATTGTCCGACAGCTTCGCCCGCGCGTTGGCCGCTTCGGCTTGCCAATTGATGGCTTCGGCCTGTATCCGGCTGACCTTCGCCGCGGCCGCATCGCGTTCGACCTCGACCCTCAGCCGCGCGTCGCGTTCAGCCCGCAACGCCTCACGTTCGATCAACAGCGCCGCCTGGGCGCTGGCGAGATCCGAAGGAAGGTCATCCGGCTTCAAACTCATGAAGCCAGTGAATCAGATTTCCCGGTAGGTTCAATCGCAGAATGCTATCCAACTCGCGTTGGACGCAAAGTTTCTTGAGGATTCCGCCAGTCGATCCCAGATAGCAGGTAAGAAAGCTGCGCCGGAGAGATCGTCACGGCTTCACCGGCAGCCGAAGGCCAGATGAATCTTCCTCTTTCGAGTCTTTTTGTAAACAGGCACGCTCCCTGAGAATCGTGCCAGATGATTTTTATCAGATCTGAACGGCGCCCCCTGAAGCAAAACAAATGACCCCCCAGTGGGTCATGCTTCAAGACCTCCTGCACCTGCAAAGCCAGGCTCGGAAAGCCGCGCCGCATATCGGTATGGCCCGTCGCCAGCCATACCCGCACGCCAGAGGGGATCGGAATCATCGCAGCGCCTTCAACACCGCCGACACCAGCAAGGGCGGCGCCGACCCGCAAATCCTGATCCGTCCGCTCCCCGTCAATTCCACCACGATCACTTCACCGGACGGTGCCGCTTCCTTGATCGGCTCCGCTTCCATCGCCGCTTCCACAAAGCCCTGGTCAGCAAGGTCCTGGCGAAGCCGACGCCGCCAGGTGTAAATCAGCCCCGTTGAAATATCGTGATCCCGCGCAACCTGCGCCACACACGATCCCGGCGCAAAGGCCTCCGCAACGATCCGGCACCGCTCATCCTCGCTCCAACGCCGCCGGCGTTCCGGCCCCGTCAGCACCGAAATCTGACCCATCAATCGCTCTTAAGCTCGCTCTTAAACACGTGCTTATGAGTGCTCAATCCGCCTCTCAGAACAAGGCGGCCTTCATCGTGGGCGTACGGGGGAACCACCAGCCTGCTCCGATCAGCAATAGGGCGAGAGCACTGCCGACGAACCCGAAGTATCTCATCAAAGGCATAGGCCGCCTCCGCTTTGAGGACGACCATGAGACCGGGATTGTTAGCAGAAAGCTAAAGATAGATTAAAGTAGAAAACGTGGTTATCGGCGGTGCTGCGACGCAGAAGCTGAGCGACCACGTGACGTGGTGGTGGACTTTCGTCCTACACGTCACGACTTAGAAGCGGCTGTTCTAGCAGGTTGTTGACATTCAAGTCGCTTCCGACGCCGTCTCGGTGCGGCGCATGTAGGGATGGCAAGGCTAGCTATAGAGCGCCCTCGGCCACATTTTGTCGCCGGCAATAGCTCCTCTCGCCTGTGCAAATTCGATGAGGACGGCGATCTTTTTGCGAGTTGGAGGATCTTTTCCACGTCCGAATCTAGCTCAACTGTCTGGTACGACGTTGATCGGCCCGCTGAATGTATTAGGACCCTGACGTTCCTTTTATACATTCGCCTCGCCAGCATTGGATAGACAACCTCCAGTAAGGGACCACGCTCTCCATAGTATCGGAAATGATCGAAAGTAACTCGAGGGCTGCGTGGTTTCGTAGGATCGTCAAATACCTTGTGCGGCCCGATTCCAATCCACGTGAGTTTCCCGGCTATGCGGTTGCGATTGGGTTCCGGTCCAATTCCACCAATTCCGATGACTGCGTCATAGGCCCAGCCTCGAACTGTTCCCATGCAGTTGTGATTACCGAACAGTCCTCGTACAGGATCAGGGTCTCCAGAATGCGTTCTTTTATAAATGAGAGTTCGAATGGTTTTCATCAACTGCTGGCTGAATTGTTCGAAGCCACCTTCTCGGCTCCTCTTCATCACCAATGTTTGCAACGAACTCTTGTCCACGTGCGGCGCTACGGAGCTCGTGATCGCCGATCCAGCGATCGGGATTTGAGTGATAGGTTAGGCCTGCACCTTTGAGCCAAGCCGGGATATGCCAAACGGACGGAAGCGAGTGTGGCCTTGTCAGTCGCAAAAAAGGATGCGCATGCCCTGCCTTTGCTCCTGCTCCTACATAAATCGTGTTGTTCCTATTCCACTCACCTATCGTGTGAGGATGTCTCCGGTCGAAGCCGACAGGACTGTCGATCTCGGACGGCCTCTGGCCAACCAGATAGACCTCATTGACTTCCAAGTACCCAAAGATTCTATGATGTCGGTCACGGCCTTCATGAGAGGCGAACAGGCCGAAGAAGAGAAACACATCACCAATGCCTACACCGTTTCGTTCGAGATGCGATTGTGCTGCGCCTGTTTGGCCGAATGCCCAGCGGCCGTCCTGAAATACCGGGTCTTCGTGGCACAGGTCATCGGCTACAATTCGCCCTTTTGTCATCTTCTCAACGAGTTCGCCCATTCCCAAGGCACGATAGGTGGTAGTTGACCGGTGTCGTGTTGGAATAGGAAGGCTCATTGGCACACCCTCAATAATGGGAGACGGCGCCTTCCCAGACGAGCCATCGAATCCTTTTCTGCTAAAAATCAATCTCATCGTGTGACGGCCCGGTCGAGAAGTGGCTCGTAACTATTCCTGGTCATTGCCTACGGCGATCGAGCTATCGACCATTTCATCCAAAGCACGGAGCCGCTGCGTGAAGACACGCCGAAAAGTTTTGACCTGATCGGCATACCAACGAAACTGGTCAGCCCATGTGCTGCGATCCGCCATATCAATTTCATCTCGGTACAGAGCTATCCTCGACGATTTCCGCCCAGGCATTTCATCCCAAGTAAGGGGGACACCGTAGTCCTTCGTGATCTCCCCTTCGCTACACTGTAAGGCTCTGAATGCCGCTTTGTCGGGTCCATTGATGACGAGCTCGACACGTATCCGTCGCTGCTCGCGTTGGAATGCCGTATTCAAGTAAAATCCACCCCGGCCGACTCCGAACGTCAACCATTGCTGCGGGAGCGGCTTCGGCGGCCTGATGGTTCTTTCATTCTGAACCAGATAATCATGCAAGCCGCTCCAGTAGTCGAGATATAACTGCCGAAGTGGATTTGGGGTCGCGCCCTCAATGCTCTTGATCCGACTGCCGACCCCTCGACTCCAATCGTTTGGCTTCGCTACCACGTTGAAGTGCGGTGCTAACGCCGAATCGTTGATCTGAAAGACCTCAATCTCCACTCCAAAGAAAGAGAAGCGGTCCACAGTGTTTGCATTCAGCCAATCTATTGCGGCGCGATGCTCTTCTAAAAATTGTCGTGCGATCCAGACGACCGTCGCGGCCTCTTCTAAGCCGGCCAAATAAGTGAGAATTTGTCCCAAATGCCTGTGATCGGTTGCCTCAATCTGATTTTCGATTAGGACAAGCCCGTCCGTATCCCTAGCGACGATGTCGGCAGAAAATCGACCAACGTCGTGCTCTGTAGCCTCCAGAGTGAGCTGCTCCAGGTATAACGCTTCTGCGAGCAACTGCAGATTCTCTGGGCGAGCGAGCCATGGGGTAAAGTCACCGGCTTCTCGTTCCCAAACTTCTCTGAGGTTGCTCTTTCGGATCAATCGACCGAACGAAACCGTGTTGCCCATGACCCACTCTTCCAAGTTGTGCTCCGCAGACCTATTGCTTGAGACAATGGTCGAGTGCTGGATGCTCCTCAGGCCAAAGCCTATGAAGGGGGAAGTTAAGCACCCATTGCAACTTGTCGGCGACCCTAAGTGATGGTTACCGTCGATTTACGTATGGGTTGCGGATGGGTTAGTTCGATGGGAGGCTGACAGGGACCGCAAAGTTGGCTCAGGGTGCGGCTATTGCACTAGCGCCCGTGATTTCGACGATGCATCGTAGATTTCGATCTTTAGCATCGGATACTTGGCCAGCAACTCGGCTGCCGCTTTCATTGCGGCGTTCTCATCAACAAATTCGGTCTTGAAGCGCCCGTCGACGACGATTGCATAACCGGTGGCCGGCGCCAGGTCAGCACGCCGTGCCTGCCGTGGTTGCGGATTTTCGACGTGATGTTTTGGTTTGTTCATTGTCGGTCTATCGGAATGTGTTGCTGCGGTTGCTGAGCCCCTGGCAGTTCTCCAGATTGGACGCTTGCAGTCTGCCAACCTGCATAAGCACAGCAGAGAAGTATCGCGATCCGCAAACCGACTACCATTGCCATCCCCGTTTCTGTTACGGACGAAAGTACAAGCGACGCCTTACAAACGGCTTAGGCAAAACAGTTATCCAGACGTTTAGCGGGCTGGTGTATGAATTGAGAAGATCTAAGTTCCTGAATGCACGGTCCGGTCATTTCTGAAACTGGATCACCTCCAGTAGCAAGGCAGTGCAGAAGCAATGTAGCAACGTATAATCGCATACATCTTCTGTGCTGATAGTCGCCTAGCTTTCTCGAGCTGAGCGGGCGTCATGTGGTTAGCAATCAGATCTCGGTGCTTAGCCGC
This sequence comes from Bradyrhizobium sp. 186, assembly GCF_023101685.1. Lineage (NCBI taxonomy): Bacteria > Pseudomonadati > Pseudomonadota > Alphaproteobacteria > Hyphomicrobiales > Nitrobacteraceae > Bradyrhizobium > Bradyrhizobium sp. 186. Next base: position 10,019,374 of record NZ_CP082164.1, read on the forward strand.
CACGCCATCGCCCTCCCCTGCGGCGAGGGCAAACCACATGTAGGCTTTCGTGTAGTTCTGCGGGACGCCTCTGCCCTCCTGATAAAGAACACCCAGATTGTCCTGCGCTACAAGGTCACCTCGATCTGCAGCTAGTAAGAACCAAAGCCCGGCCGTCTGATAATTCTGCGGCCCGCCCAAGCCGAAGGCATACATCGCTCCCAAATTGACGGCCGCCTTTGTTTCTCCTCTGTCAGCTGCGACGCTATACCAGCGTCGTGCTTTGGCGTAGTTCTTCGGACCGCCTCTACCATCATGAAAGATTCGGCCCAGATAATATGGAGCGAGAGAATTACCCTGCGAGCTCGCAACGGAATACCAACGCACCGCCTCGTCGAAATTTGTGTGAACTCCTCGACCGTCGTCGTACATCAATCCAAGTTGAACCTGAGCGGTGGGATCTCCTTGCTTAGAAAGCTCGATATACATTTGCGCCGCACTGACGAAGTCGCCCCTAACATAGGCCGCATTCGCTTGTTCGAGTGGACCTGCCGCGGCCCCCTCGATCGCCATCATCAATAGGATTGTTGACAACCACGCTCGCATAGCCACCAGGTCCTGCCGCACTAAATCAGCACAATCAAATAAGTTGCTAGCAATGCAAGGCCTGCTCCGCTGGAGGCAGAACATGCAAGGCGAGGCACAGTGATGGGCGTGACGAGACGGATGGAATTATCCCCCACAAAGGGGTGGTTCCGCAAATATCATGTTACAACCTTGTTTTGGTCGATTTCGGCTCGACCATCTGACCGAAGGCTGTATGTCGGGTTGGCGTTACGTCCATCCAACAGCAGGAGCCCAACGATGTCGACCGCTATCCTCAAGTCCCTTACGTTCGTCCCGCAGCCGAAGCCCAACTCTGATCCCCTGATTATCAAACGGGAACGCATGGTGTCCCGCTTGGAAGATCAAAAGAAGCTGCTGGCCGATCCTTCGTACCAGAGGCGCATCAAGCGCTGGGAAAAGAAGGAAGGCGGCGAGAAGGTGCTTGTTGAAAGACCGCTCCGCACGAGCAAGTGGTGGCAGCAAGACCAGACCGGCGGTTACGTAATGACCGTGAAGGTGGGATCGAAGCGCATCGAGTTTGAAAAAGGCAAGGCGGCCATTGCGGTTGGGGCGTTGGATAAATTGCCCGGCGTGATCGATGCGCTCATCAAGGCTGTGCGGTCTGGCGAACTGGACGCCCAGCTGAGTGAGGGCAAAGGGCCGAGGGCCGTACCGGCCCGCAAGGTCGCCTGATCAAGCGGTTGCGGGCTGGCGCTGCTATGCGCCAACCACGCTCTACACTGACCTGCCATCTGTCACGATTTTTGCAAACGCTGCTTCTATCCTCTGCACCTCGGCGGGTGAAAGTTCGTACATCGTATAAACTAGCTGGTCGATATCGTTATCCAAACCTCCTGCCTTATTGCTAAAAAATTCAGCTTGCGACGGGGTAGTCGCTGCCTGCGCAGAAGCCATTGTTGTCCTGAGAGCTCGGACCTTCTTCGCTATCTCGTTCGCGAGCGATTCTTGTTCCTGTGTTGCGGGACCAACGAATGGAAATTGCTTGCACTCTTTTATGAGAATTTTTTGGAAGCGCATCTTAAATTCGTCAAGGAACGTCTTGCGGTGATAGAAGCTCATAAGCTTGCTATTGAGCACTCCGGCAAGGTAGTCCAAATTCGCTCCATCTTTCGGCAGCAGCGCAAACGCATTTTGAGTGTTGTAAAACTCGTCCTCGCAAACGGCGGCCCAGATTCGAAGATCAGTCCAGTCGATTATTTGTTTCACGAGTATTCTTCGCTGAGTAAAAAAGCGCTGCTCTCGGGGCGCTCCAAGCCATGGACCATAGGAGATATACTGAATACCGTTCCATTTCACAGAATAGCGCCGGACATCGTTGCCGCTGAGCAAGGGCTTAAAGGTCTCGTCTTTTGCGACGGTTGCGTGAAACGCTTGGCTTTTGATCTGTTCCTTGGTGTGCCCTCGGTATTTATCATAGGGCGTCAGGCCCAGGCTAATTTGGACAAAGGTCTCTAACGGTACCCCACGTTGCCTTACTTTCTTGAGTAGAGAATCGTCTTCGTCCGTTGTGTTGATCGCCCACATTTTCGACCCGGCCAGGCGAGACTTGTCGAGAGTGCCGTTGACGGCGGCTTGGTCAGGAACGATTTCCTTTATTCGCTCATACCCCTTGTAAGCAACCATTCTCACGGGGCTCATCGCTGACGACGGCATGCTCGCCGTGAGAATCACGGTGTCGACCTTGACCTTACCAGCGCTTGAGCCAAACGATTCGTTGGGCAGCCTTGTGAGCCCTAGAACATTTGTGCGCCTCAGAAGCGCTCCCCTCAGGTCCGAATAGGAGCTCTGCACCAACAAAGCGGTTGGGACGATCATTGAGAAATACGCATCAGAGGACTTGAGAAGTTCGACGGACTTCTCAATAAATGTTGCAAACAGGTTTATCCGGTTGTTTGCGCAGTCATACCTGTCAAAGATGTAGTTAGCGACTTCGTCAGGCATTCCTTTTATATCGACGTAAGGCGGGTTGCCGATAACGCAATCGAAGCCGCCTTCATGCACCATGATTTGCGAGAAACCGGTCTTCCAGTCGAATGCATTAATCCGATACTTAGTTTCTTCCGGAAGGAACGAGGCTTGCTCGACTTCATAGAAGTCACTGCCGACGATGGAATTTCCGCACCTGATATTGTGAGCGAGATCAGGCAGAATGCGCTCCTGATCGCGGATCCAGTCCCTCTGCGCTATCTGCTCTGTTTCACCTTCTGTAACTTTCAAGAGCAACGATAGCTTGGTTACCTCGACAGCTTGCCGGTCAACATCTGCGCCGTAGATGTTGTTTAGAAGAATACTCTTCCGTTCCGTCGTCGTCAGACGCCATTCACCGTTTCTCGTCTTGAACAGCTTAGGTTGCGCCCCTCTTGAATAATATTCGGGGTTCTTTCGATATTGGGTCAAATACCAATCGAGCATTAGTTGATAGGCTTCGATGAGAAATGTACCGGATCCGCACGCAGGGTCCAGTATGCGTAGGGACGATGCCTTCTTTAGCGTGATGGGAGCGGGCCGATCGTCTGGCCCGTTTAGCAATCGGTGGACCGTCTGCCTTACCATATAGGACACAATGTATGCGGGAGTGTAATAGACGCCACCCGCTTTGCGGACTTCGGGTTTTTCTTCGACAACAGCTCGATGAGACTTCGTTAGCCGAATGGCCTTGCCTAAAAACTCTTCGTATACCTGTCCGAGAATATCTGCTGGAAGCACCGAAAATTCGTATGGACTCTCAGGATAGTAGAGTCCCCCAAGAATTTGACGGAGGATCTTGTCGTCGAACTGAAGTCTCGGCGTTAGTGTATCTGGGACTCCCCAGCGGTTTCTTTCAACCGCAAAGTGGAATAGACCGGAATTGTATCGAGCTTCGGCTTTTCGATACAAATCGAGTAAGCCTCCATAGGTATCAGGTCGTTCTCTGAGATCTCGGAGACGACCGTAATCTTCGATCCCACGATCTTCGCAGATCCTCAGGAACACTATGCGATCGATCGTCATCTGGACCGCATAGTTCAAATCTGTCTCGTTGATCGATGGATTCCTCAGCGCAAAGTTTTTTGCGAGAAGCAATCGCCACTCCTCAATTTCGGAGAGGAATGCGGAATCCACTTCAAGGGTGCCTCGTTTGGCCTTGGCCGTAGTGGCATACCGATCGAACGAGCCTCTTAGGATTGCCTCCTTAGAAAATACCTCGTCAATCTCACTCCAACGATTGAGATAGTCCTGAGTATTTAAGTACAACACTCGCGCGACCGAGGCATCATCGTCCTTATTCGGACGCAACCTAGTATCGTAGACTGCGAATTCCTCGAAGTCAGTCAGGACTGAAAGAGGGAGCTTAGCGGACCATCCGTATCTGCGGAGCTGAAAGGCAGCTTCTTGATCAGTCTTCACTTTGACGGCGGGCTTCTTGGCTTCCACAAAAAACTTGCGAACGCCTCCTATGCGAAAGCAATAGTCGGGAGCCTTTGTGTTTCCGCCGATCTTGATCGCATCTTCATGGATAACGTCCTTGTAGGCCTCCGCATGACCACTAGTGTTATCTACGTCCCAACCAAGTAGCCTGAAAAGCGGATCAACAAATTCTCTTCGTACCTGAGTTTCATTGTAATGACTCGATAGATAGCTATCGCGATTGCGTTCAAAGCGACCGATTAGCTCGGTCAGTTGGCGAGCCGTATCCAAGATGCACCCCTTCAAGTCCGCTGCCTAAAGCATTACCTCATGATTTCGTTCGACCTTTACGCCCTGTGACGGGTCGGAGGCAACGGTCCCGCGCTTCACTTTAAGTCGGCCGTCCTTGTGCTAGATCGCTTCACAGCCCTCGGTGCGTAGACTTCAGGCGAGGCCGCCGGGGAGTCGAGGTGTTCTTCGTTTACCCGCCTATGCGACCCTTCGTCTATTTTTTCGCTCTGGATTTGCGAGAGGGTCCTTTCTATTACGGTTTTCTTTGACAATTCGATGGGCGATTCTCCGATCGTTTTTCATGTCGGCCTACCGAAACGGAACTAGTTACTTGACTGCGCGAGTACGTTCAGTTTTTCGAAGAAAATGCGGTTGCGCTTGCGTGCGTCCTGCAACAGCTTGTCGTAGCTGCTGACCTCGTAGTAGATCCCGAACGTCTTCTGGAACCCGTAGTAACCCTGGCCGTCTGGCGTGGGATACGCATCGTTCGTCTCAAGGATGTCCTTGAGGCTCGGGGTGATGTCGGCGATGATGTAGCAATATGCGGGAATCTTATCGTTTGCGGCTGGAATCGGCCGCCCTCTTTGATTTTTGAACTTCCCGCTTCGAATAACTTTTACAAGATCGAAGCACTGATTGACCGGGTTATCGGCCAGTGTGTAGTCGTTTCGCATCGGGCGCTTGAACTCGACGAGGGTAAGCGAAGTGACCGGCGAGTCTGTGCCTGCTCTTTCCCCTTCTCCGTAGATCATTTTCTGATCAAATATAAATAGGTCGGGTCGCTTTAGCGATTCTATTTCGACACGGTCCAACGTGGAGAGAGTAGGATCGGACGAAATGAAGGAATGGTAGGTCAGGCGCTCGTCGATCATCCATAAGTTCTGTTCGGGATACGGCAACTCGTCCGACGTATGCTTCATCGGATAGATCAGTTGATGGACAACGCTTTCGAGCGGAAATTTGTCGGCTGCTTCGGCACGGCCGATAGCACGTTCCAGAAAGTCGAGAATGATTCGGCGATGTGCAACGTACTGGGCGAGGGCCGAAGCTCCAATTTCGTTGTAGTCCTCCATGAACTCAGCGAACCGCTTCTTGTACTCCTCGTAGTCACCAACCTTTTCAGCTTCCTTGATGATGCGACCGCTCTCCTGCCGCATTCGCGTTTCGCGCTGATACAGTTCGTGGTGAAGGGCGGCTTCGATCTCTGGCTTTGTTGCTTCGGGCGGAATTTTTGCGATGAATTCGCCGCTGTATTTCATGAGGATCTTATATTGGGGCGCCTCCGACTGAACGTATGCCTGTACCCGCTCCTCCTTTAGATCATTGATGGTCTTCATTGGTTCTGCCAATTCTTGCTGAATCAGGCGAACACATTCATTTCGGATATCAGCACGTTTGATCTCGTCACTTCCGAATAGCGGTACCTCGTCCTCTGCATCTTCAGACGCGAAGTCAAAGTCCGTGCGAGCGGCGTTCACCCGCTGCGTCAGGTACGAACCTTGGACAATTCCAAGATAAACAAAGGACGTGCCATCGGGTTGATGAATACGACCGCTAAGGTTGGGGATAAAATCTTCCAGCTTGTCGCTTACAACTCCGCGCTGGTTGGCCGCATAGATGAGTTTGTTCTTCGACACCTTGGGTGTCGAAAGACGGAATCCGGTCAGGGTAAAATCCGACAGCCCAATTTTGAAAGGAGCTGTGGTTGCGAGGCTTCTGAAGTTCTTTTCAAATACGTCGTTCGCTGAGGTGATAAGGCCGTGATCTTCAATCGTGACGTTGGGGCAGTTCGGTTCAAGAAATATGAGCAGAAAGTGTTCCACGATTCGTTGAACGATTTGGTCAGTAGTTTTCGGGCAAGCGCTTTTATACGGCTCCCTGAATCCGACCAACTTGATCGTTGTGCCGGTCGCGGTGTCGCGGGAGACCGGCAGCGGGCTTGCGTTGTCCGGTTCGTAATTCTCGTCGAATACGAAACTTCTCCGCAAATGATCGTCCTTTACATCGGCCTCGGTGAACGTGCTTTCGATTTCTACCCGTTCGAATGCCTTGAGCCAGGTGAAGCGCCCCAATCCCTTTCCGCCCAAACTGAGCTTATGTTCGGAATACGACTCGTTGAACGAGTCGATATTCAGGTCGTTTAGGCCGATGCCATTGTCGGTGATGGTAAACGAACGGACCGATGCCACCTCGTCGGGCAACAGGGAGGCTTCGCGCTCGATCTGGATGCGAATGCGACCCTCGCCTTGCTTACGCTTGGCATCACGTATTGCTTGGAAGGAGTTCATGACCGCTTCGAATAGCGGCAAGAGCGGCTTCCACTTCGGAAGCTGCGTCTGTCGAACCAGGTTGCGTATGTTCGTGCGAAGCATTGAAGGCAGCCCGATTCTCTGATTTGCAAAGATAGATTATCGGAACAGTGACGGGAATAGCCAAAGAGCTCGGTAGGGCAAATCGCCGGCATTTAGAGGGTGTCTAGGCGGGATCGTGTTAGCGCCCGTGTCTAAACCGATGATGCGGTAATGAAGCTGAACCCGGTCGGATAGAAGCCGTTCGCCTTGCGACTCGGCTTCAGGACCTGCGGTCCTGCACTGCTGGTCTTTCGGTTACCGATTCCAGCGCTCTCCCATCCGAGCCACGCCGCCTTATGCGCAAGGCCTGCAGGTATGAAGCCTCTGCTCACTTTTTCTCGGGGAATTCCCTTGTGAAGCTCGTCGAGCCGAGGTTCGAATTACCCGGCCCAACGAACCATGCCGACTTCTGAGTGATACCAAGGTCCCGCGCCAACGTCGTTGATGCGATCCCCTTAGTGTCTGTCCGGGAACATCTTGAATCATCGGAATCATTTGTGATTCAAGGGTGGCGGTCCGATTCGAAGGGGCGCCCATGTGGACGAAGGAGAACCGCGGTCGTTACGACCGAAGCCGGCTACGCTATCCAAGCGATTTGACTGATGAGGAATGGGCGTTGGTGGAGCCGCTGATTGCGCCAGCCAAGCGAGGCGGCAACAAGCGCACGGTCGATGTGCGCGAGGTGATCAATGGCCTGATGTATGTGCTGAGCACCGGTTGCCAATGGCGAGCGATCCCGAAGGACCTGCCGCCACGCAGCACGGTGCACGACTATTTTGACTTGTGGGCTTGGAACGGCACGCTCGATCGCATCCATCACGCGCTCTATGTACAATGTCGAGAATTGGCTAACCGAGAACCCAGCCCGAGCGCCGCCATCATCGACAGTCAAAGCGTCAAGAGCGCGGAAAAAGGGGGGCGTGGATCGACCCGCATGGCTACGATGCGGGCAAGAAGATCAAGGGCAAGAAGCGCCACATCCTAGTCGATACTCAAGGCTTGCTGCTCCACGCCCTCGTGCATTCGGCGGACATCCAGGATCGTGACGGTGGGGTGCTGGTGATGGCCACGCTGTTTGGCCTGCATCCATTCCTGCTGAAGCTCTATGCTGACGGCGGCTATCAGGGGCCGATCTTTCAGTCCGCCGTTCGCAAAATCCTCCGGCAAATCGACGTCGAGATCGTCAAGCGCTCCGATACAGCAAAGAGTTTTGCGATCTTGCCCAAGCGATGGATCGTCGAACGCACCATCGCCTGGCTCAACCGCTGCCGCCGTTTGGCCAAGGATTGGGAGTGCCTCAACCGAAAGGCATTGGCGTTCTTGCGCCTCGCCTCAATCCGCCTCATGCTGCGAAAGCTCTGCCAAAAAACAGCATGATCCCGGACAGACTCTTAGGGTGGTTGGTAATCAGCCAGATCGCGCCGAACCAAATGCGCAATGGGAGCTTGGTATCCTCAAAGATGGTGCCGACCGTCACGGAGAAGGTGAGAGCGTGTGGGCGCTTCTCAAGCGCCAGATCATTGGCACCCATCACTGGGTGTCCGAAAAGCACCTGCAAAAGTATGTGCAGGAAATGACTTGGAGGCTCAATCGTCGTAGCATGACGCCAGCCGACCGCATGAACGATCTGTTCGAATGCGTTGCCGGCGCTCTGCCGTACAAGGTGCTGATCTCGTGACGAAGAAGATCAAGGCGACACCACCGGAGCCTCCGTTCGGTCTCGACATGCCGTTTGATGAAGCGTTGAAGCGTTTCATCGCTACGGACCCGAAGGAAGTGCAGATCCATCGTGGGTAAGCACGCTAGGGAAATCATTCTTGACGCCGGCCGACCCGTTCCTCGGAAGGAACTCTTTGAAGACTTGGCCAGCCGAGGCATTCACATCCACGGCAAGGACCCGGAGATGGTCCTAAGCACTATGATGTGGCGTATGCCCCAGGATTTCATCCGATTGGCAGGGTACGGATACTGGCTGCGAGAGCTGCCGTATGCGCCCGCGAACTATGAGGGGGCCCGCGCCTTCGCGATTGAGAGCGAGGCCGAACAAGACGTACTCGCCGCCGAAATATTCGATCCGGAGAGCGTAGCTGACGCTTAAGCGAGAAGCAGAAAAGGCCCCTTTTTCAAGGGGCCTTTTCCACGAATTGAGTTTAGACTCAGGTTGAGGCTTTGCAGCGAATGTCCCCGAAGCGACAACTCTCCCGGAGTGCGTAGGCGGCTGTTATGAAGACGGGCCAATCGCTTGTCAAGCTTCGTCTCCAAGGGTATTTTGGCTAAATGGCTGATAGTTCATACGAATTTTTAATACACTTTTTTGAGAATTATTTGCCGTTTACGCCAACGCCCGGGCAAGTTGATGATTTTAAAAAGGATTTATCTCTAGTTAGCCCATATCTTATGGAAGCGTCTCTGGTTGAGGTGAAAAACGGCGCACTGGGAAAGACCCTATCCCAGGGCAAAGACTGGCGACCGGCAATTTTCCAAGTCTACAACCGCAAGGTGGCGGAACACGCTCAGTTATTCCCGGTGTTCCATTCATTCGAGACGGCTTTTAGATCGACTGTGGCCGTTGCTCTCGAAGAATATTACCAAATCCCCCAATGGTGGGACATTATCTATAAGCGCCTGCGAGCGGCCGGAGACGCCCGAACGATCACTCAGATAAACGGGAAAAAGATCGCGACGGACGCCTCTCACTCGATTGGGGAGATCATTTTCGCAATCGACGGCCAACGCTTCCAACGCTGCCTTGTTTCCGGGTTCTCAAATGGCTTTCAGTTTTTGGAATGCTGTGAACTCAGTCATGTTGCACGGCTGATTGAAGATCACTGGTTTCTGTTCGCTCCCAAATTTACCCGCAAGAAAAACAAGCTTTCGCTGGTTCACTTCAAGGCCAAGTTCAAAGTCGTCCGCGAGGCCCGGAACGACGTATATCACCGTAAGTCGGTCGCCCGCATGACCGGTGTTGTGAGCCACGCCGAAGATTTGCTGGACTACCTTGGCTTTTCGCTGAATTTCGTATGCAGCAAAGTAGCGGATTCAGTGCCTCAAGAGTTGAGGTTTGCAATCAAGATTCGAGCCGATCACCGAATTTGGCAGGTTTAGACTGGGCCGCAATCTCCCAACGCCCCTGGTGTCAACTCGTATAGGTCCCATTGAAGTTGTTGCTCCGAACACATTTCGGTATGGAGTTTGCGCAGACTTATGCAACCGACGTGTCGGTATTTATCAAACCTGGCAGCATGCCCTCATTGGCAGGCCACGGCGCATGAGACTGGATACGAATCTGCAGGCCTTCAGCCAGTTCCTAAACTCAGAATGGTACGGCTCCCGCAGACATAGTTATTCAGTTCCTCTGAGCGGCAGGTCAGCGGTCTGGTCTCGACGGCTTGACCCTCAGGGCGTCTGGGCCGCTCATGGGCTAAACGATGCTAGGCTGAAATACTTCTGGAACGGCAATGACTTTGAGGTAACGGCCAGAGAGTTGGCAATCCACTCAGCAGAATTGAGAGCAGCGATCCAGAAGGGGGCCAATGCCGATGCATTGAGGGTCACCCGCAAAATCCTCACCTGGGGTGGCGTAGACAATCCCCATCGCCAGAAACGCACTTTCGATTGGCTGGATCGTAACAACGAGGTTCTCTGCACGAAACTTCTAGATTCGATACGTCTGCTCCGAGACGATCACTTATCTCTCGTACGGTTTGACGGCCACGATCTTATAATGAACTCGGCCATCACAAAGATTGTAAGCCTTGCAGACGAAGAGGAGCGGTTGGTTATCTACGACAGTCGGGTGGCCGCTGCGCTGGCCTTCTTTGCGATCAGGTTCGCCGAAGAGCGAGGTAAGAACGTTCCTACCGAGTTGCGGTTTGCTGTAGCTAATGAAAGGCGCAGAAACCCATCAACTGCTGAATTCCAGTTTAATCGACTGTTTGGTAGCCAGAGGGATCTTTGCCACGCTTCGATGGTTCGCCTCACTTCCACGCTTATTCAAAATGTTGCGTGCGGGGCTAATCCAAGGGAGATTGAAGCCGCACTGTTCATGTGGGGATACGACATCTCTCAGTCCAAACCGGTCGGCAGCTGAACGAATCTTTAGCCGTGTCGACTGAGAAAAGGCCCGGAACTAGAAATGACCTTTATCGAAACTCATCCGTTTAACGACGCCTACCCGATTCCGGAGGGCACACGCACCTTAGTCGTCGGTACGGCACCGCCTCCGAGATTTGGTAACCCCAATTGTGCGGGCGAGGGAGCGAATCTTCTGGACTTTCATTTCTTCTATGGATCAGGAAAGAACCGGTTCTGGAAGTTCATGAATACGATTGCAAAATCGTTCAACACGCCTCTGCCGGGGGATAAAGCTGCGGCTGCCGAATACCAAGCGGCAGCATGCAAGTTTCTCGTAGGGCACGGTATTTGGATGAAGGACGTGTTGCAGACCTACGAAAGAACGCCGGAATGCAGCTCCTTCGATAAGGATATAATCGCTCCTAAAACCCAGCACCTGGCCGATTTTTATCGTGTGCTCGAAGAGCATCGCCAAATTGAGAGAGTCGCCTTCACTGCTGAAGTAGCGGCGAGATGGACATTTCAGTCCTTGAACCAGCTTGAGCTGCAGGAGCGGTACAAGCAAACGCTAATGAATCGCAAATCCGCATCAGATTCTGTTGAGCAGTTTGATGCTAGTTCAGAGTGCGCCAACTTTCCTGCGACCTTCATGACTCCTATAGTCACGGCAGTGATTGGCGGTCGCAGAATTGAATTCTTCCAACTGCCCTCTCCAAGTCTCTCCAGCTTTCCGCCTAAGGGAGTCACCGACGATTGTCTCACGAAAATCTACAAGCACGTTCTGTTTACTTGTTGATCACAGGCTAAAGAACAGGTTGCGAGTAGGCGTGCACTTACAGAGCGCAGACCAGCGGTCCACGTCAGCGTCACCACTCACGTCATTATTCTAATGGGATTCAAGCGGCCTCGCCGTGCCAGGTTCGCGACCAACGAATGCTGAAGAGGCTGTACTCTGTAGGATGACCCACAGGAGCAACGCAGGATAATCTGGCTCATGTTGCATCCATCAAAGTCAGTGATGCACCGTAACGAAACCTCTATAGATTATATAGAAGTTTAGTGTCCCAGGATCAGCATTTCTGCTGCTTTCGAAGTGTAAGCGAGCGCAGCCGCTTGCGAAGCTCATTAGAGTAAATCCTAGCTTCACCATCATCATTGCGGAAAGGCATCCCGATGAAGGTTATACCGCTGAGCGCTGTCCAGCGGCTTGCTGCTCCTGTGCAACGACACCACGGCTCATCATTTCCGTCGATCATCCGGCAAGTACGATCGTGCGCACCGTAGGAGTCGCCTTTCTCAAGGCGATGCGGTCAGAACCACTCGCCTGGAGTGTACCTATCGGCAACGATGATGCTACCGACACGAGCAGACCGCCGAAGCAGAACAGCGAAATTGACAAGAGCGTCTCAAGGTCAGCAATCGCCTCAACCGCAGCCCTAGGAAAAATACGGTAGCCAATGCCGTCATGTCACCCTCGATTTGTCCTGATGACCACCATCGGAGGGCCAAAAGGCGTTAGACAGTCGCCTTACTTCACGGCATCGACCCGCAGCATCTCATCAATGCGAGCCTGGCAGTACTCTTCATAGAGTGCGTTGATGATGATCCACATGACCCGAAATCCCCTATCGATCCGATGAAGCTAGGGCCCTTCGTTTCGGGATCGCTTCGTCCCCTTGGCGAATTGGTTTCGATGCCGCCAATGTCACCGGGAGAAAGCCCGGTCGCTATCGAGCTGCCAAGACGCTAAAATTGCCCAGCAGCCCAAGACGGAGCCCGACGAAGCGGTCGCTATAGCTGGGTGTCATGAAGTACTGGCCCAAGCGAAAACGCATCAGAGGCTCTGGGAGAGCAGGCACACAACGGCAGCCCACGATGCACAGGAAAAACGGCAGGGTTCTCGACAAAAAATTGACAGGGCGATTTCTAGTAGAATCCGAAGCGAAATATGCCTTTGAAGACACTCGACAATATCTCGCACTGGTTGTATTTCCGTAGCAATACAAGCACTGCCACGGGCGGTACGCTTAGCCAATGATCTCAATGGGTTAGATACTTCGACTGTTCAAAGCTCGATCGATTTTGTCTAACCCTTGAAAGCATTTCGATCCTGGTGGTGCTTGCTGAACTTCAGGGGCACCACGAATGGACGGCGCTCGCTATCTTGAGGATGGCAAGCTTACGGTTTTTCGTCGGGCAGGCACCTACTACGCCCGCCTGCGGCTTTCACCGGGGAAATATGTAACTCGGTCGTTGAAGACGACGGTCGAGGAGAATGCTGTACAGCTCGGTCGAAGGCTGCTGTTCCAATTAGAACACAGGACCGAGCAAGGCCTTCCGCCAAAATCCAAATTGTTCGCAGCCGTCATCGACGACTACATTGCTTACCGTGAGCGGGATCATGCGCACGGCAAAACCTCAGCTGGGATGCTGAGGCAGATCAGGAGAGTTTCGCCGTGAATCGCATAGGATGTTCGCAAACAGCAGGCGATTGGAAGCCGACGGTCTGCACGCACCGCCGTTTAGCACCGGCATACGGACTCGAAAGATCACCTTCGATCGCATGCGCAAGAGGTATACGGCGTCGTGCTCTGCTGCCCCTGCAAGTACGTGATCGGGGTGGATAAACGATGAGCAGCGGCTGCATTCCTTTGGCTCTGTGCGCACCGCTATGCGCTGCACCGAGGCTAGGGACAGCAGTATGATCAGACACAATTAGCGTGCTCTCCACGGAGCGTGAGTAGGCGCTAGCCGCGAAGGAAGATGTTCAACTCGGAAAGCACGCCTGTGCTGTCAAAACCAGCGGCGAGAGATTGAGCACTTGCGGAAACTGAAACGTATAACTTGCGCTGACCTGACTACCACAGGTTGGTGTAGCGTAGGTGAACGTCTGCGCTGGGAGCTCCAGGCCGAATGCCTGCCGGGCAGCATAGCTCGTGATTTCATTGCTGCCTGGGCAAAGCGTCGGATTGACGCTGGCGCAGCGTGCTGCCATTTCGGTCCCGTGTTGCAGACCGAGCTGGGTCCAGAACAGCAGTCCGAATTCGATGATGCCAAATATGAACAGGAAAAAGACTGGGGCGGTCAAGGCGAATTCGAGCGCCGACGCACCGCGCTCGTCCCGCCATAGCGCAGTGATTTTCACTGCAGCCTCGCAGTGGATTGAGCGTTGTAGGTATAGCTAGCAGCAACAATCTGATAGTTGATCAGGGTATAGTAGGTCGCCTGCGCCGACACCGTCGCATACGTGCCGGCCTGCGCACCGCCCGTGCAGACTGTTCCGCAACTAGCCGAGCTAACTCCCGTGCTCGTGGGGCAGCCACAAAATTGAACAGGGCTTGGAGACGCCGTGATGGCTGTGGAATTCGTAGCGCTCGTTACCGCGCTCGAAATGCCGCTCGTGTCAAAGCCGTGCACAATGGCGTACTGAGCTCCGGCTTGCGCGGCATTCTCCACTTGCATTTTGCGATAAACGGCGAGCCCAATATCACTTACCGAGACCACCATCAGCGATAGCAGCGGGATCATAAATGCGAACTCGATTGCAGCTACGCCGCTTTTATCGCGAACAGCGGCATGAACGAGGTCGCGGACCGCGCCAAATGATCGAACTTGGCTCTTACGAGGTAGATTTTGTCTCATTGAGCCCAACCTCATTCGATGAGCTGCGCGGTCTGGCCGCCGATCGTGGCGGTGCCGAGCGCAGAGCAGTTAACCTGAACGTTCGATGTGCCAGTGAATGTCAGGGTATCCGCGATGATCTTGGTGCAGGAGGTGCTCGTCCCATTACCGCCGCTGAAGCTCAGATTGGCCTTTGGCAGGTAGATGGCGCCGCCAAAGTTTTGCGTGCCACCACCGGTCAGATTGAAGGCAGTTCCCGCGGGCATCTTTCGGTCGCCATACATGACGATGCCCTTGGTGGATCCGGTGGTCGGGGCCGTCAAATCAATGATGGCATTGCTGCCAATGGAGGCTGTGCCCCAGTTGCTGCCCGACCCCGTAAAGACCAGAGTCACACCGGTGCCGGTGATCGTGGCGTTACCAGCCACGCTTAGATTAGCACCGTCGAGGTAGTAGATCCCCGGATCGAGGTTTAGAGTCGCACCTGCATTGACAGTAATGCTGCCGCTGTAGCAGCCAGGACTGAGAGAATTTGTCTTTCCATTGGAGTTGACCGTGATCTTGGCGTTGGTGCAACTCGGCTCCGCTGGGGGAGAGACATTTGCGTAGGGATCGGCCACCGCCCTCATGTGAGTTCGGACCCCATTGGTCGCGGTGATATTGCTGGCCCCGGAAACGTCACCCACCACGCCGACCTGGTTGGCAGCGACGGAGGCGCTACCGGCGACGTTGAGTGATGGGCTTGCGCTTGAGTTGCTGTAGAGATTGCATTTGATCAGATTGAGCTGGTTGCCTCCGCTCACGTTCACGGCTGGGTTGGCCGTCGAATTGAGCGCGAGCACGCAGCCTGTCCCGGAATTTGGCAGTGCTACAGCATGTGCGGTGATAAGTATCGGATCTGAGCCGAACAATGCTGATAGCAGTCGCGGTTGCAGCTGGTTGACGATGACTTCGACCGCTTGCGGATTTGAAGTATAATTGCCTGTCTTCGGCGGCTGGTTCACCGCAACAGTAACGTTGCTCACCGCATTCGCGTAGCCGTAGCTCGCCGTGACTGCGTTGGCTTCGGAGAGCAAATCAGTGCCGGCAGTTACAGCGGTTGCCGCACTCACCGCGCCTGAGTCCGCCGCACTCTGCATGTTCTTATGCTTATAGTACCACCAACCGACCTCGGTGCCGAGACCTGCTGTGCCAACCAGAACAGGCATCAACAGCGCAGACAGGATGACATAGCTGCCGGACTGGTCTCGTAAGAATCGCCGGAACAGGCCGCTCCGGTTTAGGCAGCACCGAGCACCCTCGCGGAAGGCGCGACTGCAGATCTTCCTAAAGGTCATATTCCTTCCTCACCGAAGACTTGCCACGTTTTCCCAAGAGTTAGCCTCAATCGGATAAAGGACGGCTAAATTGACACAGAAGATTTTAGCTAAGCGGAGAAACAGCGTGCCAGCCTCGACACTCTCGGCAAACAGAGACTGCTCGCTTAGACGGCTCGCTCGCGAAGATCTCGACCGCGTGCCGATCTTGCGGGCGAGCTCCAGATGTGGAGGCCATTCCACAGCCTACGACCGCATAGAATTTTCCGTAAGCGAGCTGTGTTGCCCTCTCAGACTCCGCAATGCAGAGGACTCGCCTGGTACCTTTGCGTGCTGGTCAAAGAAAAGCCCGCAACCGAGCGAGCTCAACAATATGTTCTGCGCTCAAGACTTCGGTCACCAGCGGAGGTTGACCCGTAGTCTGAATCTCATAAAGACTTTGTTGCGTTTTGGGTTTGGACAGAAATTCGTGAATGCATTCGTCCAATGTTCCGTTCCGTATCGTATAAGGACCGGCGTATATAGCTTTGGAATTCCTTTGCCCGTTCAAAGGGGGTATTTCCTCAGAATTGCCGGCGCACTGAAATTGATAGACGGTTCAGTCATGCAAGGCGCTCAAAGTTCAAACGTATCCGCTGTCGTGCCACGATTCGAATCCTAGCAGAATTGCAACGAGCGAAAGTGTGACGCTGATCCTAATCGGCTGACGTGTCCAACATGGCAATCCGCTCCGCACTTTTGTGGGGTGCTCAAAGCGATGCAGATCAGTCTCAGGCCTTATGGTTAACGCGAGTTTAAGGATCAATATCGGATGCAACGATGAGTCGCCCTACTCCGAAAGAAAACCTCGCGAGTCCCGAGATTTGGAGCTGAAGCCCTGCACAGGAGCATTTAATGAAAGCCCGGTAAAACTACGGTGAACCGATTGTCATTGCTGCAGTGCACCAACCATGCTTGCTTTTTAGGCAGTGAAACCTTTATACGGCGTCGAGATCAATTCGGTCGGAGATCGCCTCCGAGACTGATCGAGCAAAGGACCATTTAACATGACCGATTTTTCCAGCATTCAGCAGCATCTTACCGCTATTACAACCGCCCAGACCGATTTCGCGAAGTCGTCGTTCGAGGCCAGCAAGGCCTATTTCGAAAAGCTTGCAACCGTGAAGTCCCCCGACAAGTTCACGGAATTGACAGCCGAATACGCCAAGTCTGCACAAGAGACGTTCTTCGCCGAAGCGACCAAGATCGGCAACCTCTACAAGACCTTTGCGCAGGAAGCCTTCAAGCCGATCACTTCAAGCTTTCTGCCCAAGTGATCGCATAAAGCGGCTCTCACCAGCCTCGGCCGCTTTGTTTGAAAATGGCTGCTCGAATAAGCACAATGTCGCCGAGCCGAATATCTTGGCGGGCGGCATTGTGTATCAAAACTGGGCCCTCAAAATACCCAGCACTGTCATGTTAGCAAAGAGCATGCCACGTCCTAGCTAATCCCCGAGCCTGGTCGCAAACACAGCTGCCGTGGCCTGCTTGCCGTAGTACTCCTGAATGATCTCAACAGACGTACCCATGTTGCGAGCAACCTCGAAGACCCCAACTCCATTCCTCAGCGCATTGACTGCATAGAAGTGCCGCAAGCTGTAAATGGAATACTTCTCGCCGAATGTGCTCCGCTCTATCCTGGCCTCTTTCAGTGCGGCGTTCAGCTGGTCAATCAGGGTGGTGATTTTAGATCCGTCGTGCATAGCGAACAGAGGCCCTGCCGGATCTTCGCCCCGTCGCTTTGTCAAGAATCTGTCTAACCGCCTGACAGCGACCGATCTGACGATCGCATCCCGCTCTCCTGTTTTGCCTCTCACGACGAAACGGTAATTGTTGCGGCCCTTTTCGTCTTTGAATGGGTGAACGTCTCGAACCTTGAGCTTGTTCGCCTCTCCAGGTCGGAAACCGGTGCAAGCTACTACCAATACGTATATTTGCAGCAGCTCTCGGCTCTTCCTTGTTCGCACGTCACGAGCTGTCTTGATGCGCCTGCACATCGTCCGCCACAGCTGACGAAATTCCCATTGCTCAAATGCAGGCCGCACTCGCTTCTTTTTGGGCGTATACGTTGCGGTGATATTTGGCTTGCTGCCTCGCATCCCTTGCTCAGAAGCCCATTTCACAATGGCCTTGCCGAGCATCATGTCCCACTGAATTGTCTTGTCTGTTGGATGGCGCCTGGCGTTCTTTGGCAGCTTATCGAACGACGCATAATAGTCCCGGCGCCACGGAATGAATTCCCGCATCGCCTTGTCATCGATATCCTCGACGGCCAACTCGCCCACATAATCCCGCCAGAACTTCGAAACTCTCCTGATCTGCCTCAGCATCCCAGCTGAGGTTTTGCCGTGCGCATGATCCCGCTCACGGTAAGCAATGTAGTCGTCGATGACGGCTGCGAACAATTTGGATTTTGGCGGAAGGCCTTGCTCGGTCCTGTGTTCTAATTGGAACAGCAGCCTTCGACCGAGCTGTACAGCATTCTCCTCGACCGTCGTCTTCAACGACCGAGTTACATATTTCCCCGGTGAAAGCCGCAGGCGGGCGTAGTAGGTGCCTGCCCGACGAAAAACCGTAAGCTTGCCATCCTCAAGATAGCGAGCGCCGTCCATTCGTGGTGCCCCTGAAGTTCAGCAAGCACCACCAGGATCGAAATGCTTTCAAGGGTTAGACAAAATCGATCGAGCTTTGAACAGTCGAAGTATCTAACCCATTGAGATCATTGGCTAAGCGTACCGCCCGTGGCAGTGCTTGTACTTCTTGCCCGAGCCGCACGGGCAGTCCTCGTTGCGACCGATCTTGCCCCAGCTGGCGGGGTTCTTCGGATCGCGAAGGGCGGCGTCGGTGGCCTGCGCTCCGAGCGTGACGCTGGCGAGCGCCATCTCGTCCTCGCCGGTGTTCGGGTCGAACTTGTGCGCTTCCATCTGCGGCATGATGGGCGCTTCCTGCTCCGGCGGGACGATCTCGACCCGCATCAGCTGCGCGGTGACGGCCTCGCGCAGATGCGCGCTCATCTCCTGGAAGAGATTGAAAGCCTCGGTCTTGTACTCCTGCAACGGATCGCGCTGGCCGTAGCCGCGGAGGCCAATGACCTGGCGCAGATGGTCGAGCATGATCAAATGCTCGCGCCAGAGATGGTCGAGCGTCTGGAGCAGAATGGTCTTCTCGACGTAACGCATCACGTCGGGGCCCCATTGCCCCACCTTGGCGGCCATGTGCTCGTCGGCGCGGGTCTCGATGCGCGTGAGCAGCTCCTCGTCGGCGATGCCCTCTTCCTTGGCCCAATCCTCGACCGGCAGGTCGAGATCGAGCACGCGCTTCAATTCTTCCTTGAGGCCGGCTGTGTCCCACTGCTCGGCATAGGCATGCTGGGGCACGTGCTTGGCGACGAGGTCGTCGATGAAGGCGTGGCGCATGTCGGCGATGGTCTCGGCGACGCTCTCGTCCTTCATCAGCTCGACGCGCTGGTCGAAGATCACCTTGCGCTGGTCGTTCTGGACGTTGTCGAACTTGAGCAGGTTCTTGCGGATGTCGAAGTTGCGGGCTTCGACCTTCTGCTGCGCCTTCTCCAGCGCCTTGTTGATCCAGGGATGGATGATCGCCTCGCCCTCTTGCAGGCCGAGACGCTGAAGCATGCTGTCGAGGCGATCCGAGCCGAAGATGCGCATCAGATCGTCTTCCAGCGACAGGAAGAACTTTGAGCGGCCGGGGTCGCCCTGGCGGCCGGAACGGCCGCGGAGCTGGTTGTCGATGCGGCGGGATTCGTGCCGCTCGGAGCCCATGATGTAGAGGCCTCCGGGCTTCGTCACGGTCCTGGCGGGCTTCGCACCCTTCGCCGGCTCGATCTCGACGATCTCTTCCGCCTTCAGCACGATGTCGCGGAAGCGCTCGACGTCGGCCTTGATCTGCTCGATCTTCTTGGCCTTCTCCGCCTCGTCCTCGATGCCCGCGGTCTCCTGCTGGAGACGCATATCGAGCGAGCCGCCGAGCTTGATGTCGGTGCCGCGGCCGGCCATGTTGGTCGCGATCGTGATCGCGCCGGGCACGCCGGCTTCGGCGACGATATAGGCTTCCTGCTCATGGAAGCGCGCATTCAGCACCGCGAACAGCTTGGCCGGCTTGCCGGCGCGGGCCGCGGCATAGAGCTTGTCGAGCGCGTTCTCCTTGCCGAAATCGATCTGCTTGTAGCCGTTCGATTTAAGGAATTCGGCCAGCACTTCCGACTTCTCGATCGACGCCGTGCCGACGAGCACCGGCTGGAGCCGCGAATTGGCACGCTCGATCTCGGCGAGGATGGCCGAGTATTTTTCCTTGTGGGTGCGATAGACCTCGTCGTCCTCGTCCAGGCGGCCTACCGGCACGTTGGTCGGGATCTCCACGACTTCGAGCTTGTAGATGTCAAAGAGTTCGTCGGCTTCGGTCAACGCCGTGCCGGTCATGCCGGAGAGCTTTTCATACATCCGGAAATAGTTCTGGAAGGTGATCGAGGCCAGCGTCTGGTTTTCCGGCTGAACCTGCACATGCTCCTTGGCTTCCAGCGCCTGATGCAGGCCTTCGGAATAGCGGCGGCCCTGCATCATGCGTCCGGTGAACTCGTCGATGATCACGACCTCGTCGTCGCGGACGATGTAGTCCTTGTCGCGGGTGAACAGCGTGTGGGCGCGCAGTGCCTGGTTGATGTGGTGCACGACGGAGACGTTCTCGACGTCGTAGAGCGATTCGCCCTTGAGCTGGCCGGCGTCGCGCAGCAGCGTCTCGATCTTCTCCATGCCGGCTTCGGTCAGCGTCACCGTGCGCTGCTTCTCGTCGACCTCATAGTCGGTCTTGTCGAGCTTGGGCAGGAAGCCGTCGATGGTGTTGTAGAAGTCCGAACGGTCGTCGAGCGGGCCGGAGATGATCAGCGGCGTACGCGCTTCGTCGATCAGGATGGAGTCGACCTCGTCGACGATCGCGTAGAAGTGCGGCCGCTGGACCATGTCCTCGAGCCGGTACTTCATGTTGTCGCGCAGATAGTCGAAACCGTATTCGTTGTTGGTGCCGTAGGTGATGTCGCAGGCATAGGCCGCCTTGCGCTCGGCATCGTCGAGGCCGTGGACGATCACGCCCGTCGTCATGCCGAGGAAGCTGTAAATCTGGCCCATCCAGCCGGAGTCGCGGCGGGCGAGGTAGTCGTTGACGGTGACGACGTGGATGCCCTTGCCGGCGAGCGCGTTGAGATAGACCGCGAGCGTTGCAACCAGCGTCTTGCCTTCGCCGGTCTTCATCTCGGCGATGTCGCCCTCGTGCAGCACCATGCCGCCGATCAGCTGGACGTCGAAATGGCGCTGGCCGAGCGTGCGCTTGGCGGCCTCGCGCACGGTGGCGAAGGCCGGCACCAGCAGGTCGTCCAGCGTCTTGCCTTCGGCGAGCTCTTTCTTGAAGTCGGCTGTGCGGGCCTTGAGCGCCTCGTCCGAGAGTTTTGACACCTCGGGCTCCAGCGCGTTGATCGCGCTGACGCGGGACTGATATCCCTTCACCCGCCGGTCGTTGGCGGAGCCGAAAAACTTGCGGGCGAGCGCGCCGATCATGCCTAGTTCCTGTGTTCGCGATTAACCGCGTTGCAGCCAAGAGGTTGTCACCCGCTTGCCTATCAACTCACCGTGACGCCTCGTGGAGCCAGCAGCCCGGCCTGCGGGGGTCATCCGCCCTATGGGTGGGAATTGAGCAAGTCTGGGTTCAACGGCCAAAACCGCAGCAAAATAAACGCCATCGCCATGGACGCGACCGGGCAGAGATATGGCCCGGTCAGGGCCTTGTCAACGGCGGCAATCTTGCGGCCAATTCATCATTTTGACAGACTTTTCGCGTTGCCAAGGCCCCTTGATTGGGCGAGTGTCCGCCCCGCTCGAGCAGCCCCTGCTTCAACATAAGGATTTTCCATGACCACCTCGTTCCCGGTAACGAAAACCGGCCTGCGCTTCGGCCTCGCCACCGCCCTCGTGGGCTGCCTTGCGCTGGCGCTGATCGCGGGTCCCGGCCGGGCTGCCGATGATCCGGTTTTGGCAAAGGTCAATGGCTCGGAAATCAAGAAGAGCGACGTCGCCATGGCCGAAGAGGAACTCGGGCCGAGCCTTGCGCAGATGGATCCGGCGACCAAGGACGAGAACGTGCTGTCCTTCCTGATCGACATGAAGATCGTCGCCAAGGCCGCCGAGGACAAGAAGGTCGGCGACACCGAGGAATTCAAGAAGCGCGCGGCGTTCGCCCGCAACCGCCTCCTGATGGATGGCCTGCTCGCCCAGGAAGGCAAGGCCGCGACCACCGACGACGCCATGAAGAAGGTCTACGAGGAGGCCTCCAAGCAGATCACCGGCGAGCAGGAAGTGCACGCCCGCCACATCCTGGTCGAGACCGAGGACGAGGCCAAGGCGGTGAAGGCCGAGCTCGACAAGGGCGCCGATTTCGCCGAGCTCGCCAAGAAGAAGTCCAAGGATCCGGGCTCCGCCGACGGCGGCGACCTCGGCTTCTTCACCAAGGAGCAGATGGTGCCGGAATTCTCGGCGGTGGCCTTCGTGCTCGAGCCGGGCAAGATCTCGGACCCCGTGAAGTCGCAGTTCGGCTGGCACATCATCAAGGTCGAGGAGAAGCGCAGCCGCAAGGCGCCGGACTTCGGCCAGGTCAAGGCCCAGATCGAGACCTACGTCACCCGCAAGGCCCAGGCCGACTTCGTCGCCAAGCTCCGCGCCGAGGCCAAGGTCGAGCGACTGGACCAGCCGGCGGATGCGGCGAAAACCGACGCCAAGCCGGCCGATGCGGCCAAGCCGTCCGATGCGAAGCCGTCCGACAGCAAGATGGCGCCGCCGGCGAAGAAGTAAATCGACTTCGCTCTCGGACTTCAGTAGTTTGACGTCATGCCCGGGCTCGTCCCGGGCATCCACGTCTTAAGACCCTCATCAACATGTGCTGAAGGACGTGGATGGCCGGGACAAGCCCGGCCATGACGGATTCCATTTGTCCATAAGGCGCCCCGCGATGTCTTCCACCGTCTCCCCGCTCGCTCCCAAAACTGTTCCCGACATGCCCGCGATCGCGGGCGTCAGGCTCGCGACGGCCGAGGCCGGCATCCGCTACAAGAACCGCACCGATGTGCTGCTGGCGGTGATGGACAAGGGCACCGCGGTCGCGGGCGTCTTCACCAAGTCGAAATGCCCGTCCGCGCCGGTCGAATGGTGCCGCGCCAAACTGAAGGGCGGCAAGGCGCAAGCGCTGGTGGTCAATTCCGGCAACGCCAATGCCTTCACCGGCAAGACCGGCCGTGGGTCCACCGCGCTGACCGCGAAGATCGCGGCCAAGGCCGTCGGCTGCAGCGAGAGCGAGATCTTCCTCGCCTCGACCGGCGTGATCGGCGAGCCGCTGGATGCGACCAAGTTCGACGGCGTGCTCGGACGCCTCGCCGAGAGCGCGGAGCCCGCGAGCTGGCTCGACGCGGCCAAGGCGATCATGACCACCGACACCTTCCCGAAGGTTGCGACCGCGACCGTGAAGCTCGGCAAGGCCAAGGTCACCATCAACGGCATGGCCAAGGGCGCCGGTATGATCGCGCCGGACATGGCGACGATGCTGTCGTTCGTCTTCACCGACGCGCCGATCGCGCCCGCCGCGTTGCAAGCGCTGCTCAAGAGCGGCGTCGAGGATACGTTCAACGCGGTGACGATCGACGGCGACACTTCCACCTCGGACACGCTGCTCGCCTTCGCGACGGGAGCTGCGGCTGCGCAAGGCGCGCCGAAGATCAGCCGCGCCAGCGACCCGCGCCTGAAGGCTTTCGTCAAGGCGTTCCACCGTGTGCTCGCCAACCTCGCCGAGCAGGTGGCACGCGACGGCGAAGGCGCGCGCAAGCTGGTCGAGATCACCGTGGAAGGCGCGACGACGAAGGCGTCGGCGCGCAAGATCGCGATGTCGATTGCGAACTCGCCGCTGGTCAAGACCGCGATCGCCGGCGAGGACGCCAATTGGGGCCGCGTGGTGATGGCGGTCGGCAAGGCCGGCGAGCCCGCGAACCGCGACAAGCTCTCGATCTCCTTCAACGGCATCCGCGTCGCCAAGAGCGGCGCGCGCGATCCTGATTACGACGAGGCGCAGGTGTCGGAGGCGATGAAGGCGCCGGAGATCGCAATCAAGGTTTCGCTCGGCCTCGGTAAGGGCCGCGACCGCGTGCTGACTTGCGATCTCACCAAGGAATATGTCGCGATCAACGGGGATTACCGGTCGTAAACCTCATGACCGATCTCAAGCTCACACTGGTGGTGGCCTGCGCGCTGATCGACGCCGACAAGCGCGTCCTGATCGCGCAGCGCCCCGCAGGCAAGACGCTGGCCGGCCTGTGGGAATTTCCCGGCGGCAAGCTCGAGCCCGGCGAGCGGCCGGAGCAGAGCCTGATCCGCGAGCTGCACGAGGAGCTCGGCATCACCGTAGCCGAGCCGTGCCTGGCTCCGCTGACATTCGCAAGCTACGCCTACGAAACCTTCCACCTGCTGATGCCGCTCTACATCTGCCGGCGCTGGGAAGGACAGGTGGAGGCGCGCGAAGGCCAGACTCTCGCCTGGGTCCGCGCCAACAAGCTGCGCGACTACCCGATGCCGCCGGCGGACATTCCGCTGATCCCGCATTTGATTGATTTATTGATGTGAGTTGAAGCGCTGGTCGCGCTTCAATCTCCATCGTCGTCCCGGACAAGCGCGCCCAAAGCGCGCGCAGATCCGGGACCCATAACCACAGGGTCACATTGTAGAGGAAGTGTTCACTCCGAGTCGTGGCAACATCTGCTTCCTGTGGTTATGGGTGCCGGCCTTCGCCGGGACGACATCGAATTCTTGGACGACGATCTCGGCCAAGACGGTGAGGCAGCCTACGTCTCCCCCGCCTTCTTCACCGCCTCCGCCAGGCTCGCCTTGGCCGAGCCTGGCTTCAACGGTTGCTGCTGGCTCGCATGCGGGGCCCAGCCGGAGAGCCAGATGATGTCGAACGTCGCGCGGATACGGCCGTCGGAATCGGCAAAACGCTCGGCATAGATCTCAGCCACGCGCAGCAGCGTCGCGCGCCGGCTCGGTGTGCGCCGCCGCTCGATCAGCACATTGGCCGCGCCCATGCGCCGGAGATCCTGCATCAGTGCGAACGCATTGGCGTAGCGCACCACGACGCGGTCGACGTCGGTGACCGGCAGTGCAAAGCCCGCCCGCTGCAACAGCGCCCCGACGTCGCGCAAGTCAGCGAAGGGCGCTACGCGCGGTGACACGCCGCCCTCGCATTCAGCTTCCGCGGCGGCAAAGGCCTGACGCAGCTCCGTCAGGCTGTCGCCGCCGATCATCGCCGCCAGCAACAACCCGTCCGGCCTCAGCGCGCGGCGGATCTGCGCGAACACGCCCGGCAGGTCGTTGACGAATTGCAACGCCAGCGCCGAGACGACGAGATCGAGACTTTCGGGGGCGAAGGGGAGCTTCTCCTCGCCCGTTTCGCCAAGCGCAATCCGCTGAAGCGACGGCAGCCGTGCACGCAACCCCACGAGACCCTCGCCGGGTGTCCAGAGATCGGCCGCCGCGCCAAACTCCCGCATCACCGCAGCCAACCGGTCGGACATGTCCTCGGCGACCCGATCGAGCAGGAAGCTCACCGCACCTTGCGCCTGTGCGCGGCGCTGCCGCGCATGCAGCAATGCACGATCGAACAGGGCGGGCGGATTCTGCGGGTCTTGGGCCATGGCGCTGGTTACGCCGATCTCGACGGTTCTGGCAATCTCCTCCCTGGTGTCCCGGACGCGCTGCAGCGCTCTTGCGCCGCTGCGCAAAGCCGGGGCACGAAACCAAGCAGCTTGAGCGGATTATCGGGTAGCGCTAGCCTTGCTTCATGGAAGCTGACGCCGCCCCCTCCCGCTCCGTCGCCGCGCCCCTGCGTGCCGCGTGGGCGGCCGGGCGCCACGTGCTGGCCCGCGCGGCAAGGCTCGCGCTCGACATTGCGCTGCCGACGCTTTGCGTGGCCTGTCGCGAGCCGGTTGACGGTGAAGGCGTGTGCGCGGACTGTTGGGCAAAACTGTCGTTCATTGAACGGCCCTATTGCCCGCGGCTCGGCATCCCCTTCGTCTACGATCCCGGCCCCGACATGCTGTCGATGGAGGCGATTGCGAGCCCACCGGCCTACCAGCGGGCGCGCGCGGCCGTGCGTTATGACGACGTCGCGCGCACGCTCGTGCATGCACTGAAATACCAGGATCGCACCGATTTGGCCCCCGCCATGGGCCGCTGGATGGCGCGCGCGGGAGGCGAGCTGCTCGCGGGCGCGGACATGCTGATTCCCGTTCCCCTGCATTGGCGGCGGGCCTGGCGCCGCCGCTACAACCAGTCCGGGGCGCTGGCGCGCGTGATCGAGCGGCAGAACGGGATCAAGGTGAGGGGCGAGGTGCTGCGCCGGATACGCGCCACCGAGCAGCAGATCGGCCTGTCGCGGGCCCAGCGCGCCACCAATGTGCAGGGCGCATTCCAGGTATCCCCCGACCGTCAGGCCGAGGTTCAGGGCCGCCGAATCGTCCTGATCGACGACGTCCTGACTTCAGGCGCGACACTGGATGCCTGCGCGCGGCACTACTCCGCGCCAAGGCGGCCCAGGTCGACGTGCTGGTCTTCGCCCGGGTTGTCGAGAGCCGGTGAAGTCCCATATAATTCAATGAATTCGTGACATGAAAGCGCTGGACGCCATGACTGCTGCTATCGAGATCTACACGAGGCCTGGCTGTGGCTATTGTTCCGCCGCCAGGTCGCTGCTGACCCGCAAGACGGCGACCTTCGCGGAATTCGATATCGCCAAGAACCCGTCCTGGCGCGAAGAGATGTACGACCGCGCCGGCGACGGCGCGACCTTCCCGCAGATCTGGATCGGCGGAACCCATGTCGGCGGTTGCGACGACCTCTACGCACTCGACCGCGAAGGCAAGCTCGACGCGATGCTCGAGAGCGTGAAGGCGGTTTCATGACCCAGGATCAAACGAAAGACCATCAAGCCAAGGATCGTACCTTCACCGCTGCCATGGTGCAGATGCGCACCGGCCTGATGCCGGGGCCGAGCCTCGAGCAGGCGACCAGGCTGATCCGTCAGGCCGCGGCGAACGGCGCCGACTACGTGCAAACGCCGGAAGTCAGCAACATGATGCAGCTCAACCGCAAGGCGCTGTTCGAGCAGCTCCGGAGCGAAGAGGACGATGCGTCGCTGAAGGCCTACCGCGCGCTCGCGGCGGAGCTGAAGATCCACATCCATGTCGGTTCGCTGGCGCTGCGCTTCTCCGATGAGAAAGCGGTGAACCGCTCCTTCCTGATCGGGCCCGAGGGCAATGTGCTCGCGAGCTACGACAAGATCCACATGTTCGACATCGAGCTGCCGGACGGCGAGAGCTATCGGGAATCCGCCAACTACCAGCCGGGCGAGACGGCCGTGATCTCCGATCTGCCCTGGGGCCGGGTCGGGCTGACGATCTGCTACGACGTGCGTTTCCCGGCGCTCTACCGCGCGCTGGCCGAGAGCGGCGCCTCCTTCATCACCGTGCCGTCGGCCTTCACGCGCAAGACGGGCGAGGCGCATTGGCACGTGCTGCTGCGTTCGCGCGCTATCGAGACCGGCTGCTTCATCTTTGCCGCCGCGCAGGCCGGCCTGCACGAGAACAAGCGCGAAACCTTCGGCCACTCGCTGATCATCGATCCCTGGGGCGAGATCCTTGCCGAGGGCGACGTCGAGCCGGGCATCATCATGGCCAAGATCGACCCGGCCAAGGTGGAGACGGCGCGCCGGGCGATCCCGTCGCTCCAGCACGGCCGCCGTTTCGGTGTCGCCGATCCCAAGGCGGGGCCGGACCATCTGCACCTGGTGCGGGGATCGGCATGATCCGCTACGCGCTCCACTGCGACCGGGGCCACGAATTCGAAAGCTGGTTCCAGAGCTCGTCCGCGTATGATTCGCAGGTCAAGCGCAAGCTCGTGACCTGCCCGGCGTGCGGTTCGGCCAAGGTCGACAAGGCGATCATGGCCCCGCGCATCGTCGGCAAGAAGGGCCGTGGACCCGCGACGCCGCCGCTGGAGCCCGCCACCACGACGACCGCGCCTGAGGCTGCGCAATCCGGACCGACCTCGCTGATGATGGCGCAGGAGAAGGAGCTGCGCACCAAGCTCAAAGAGCTGCGCGATCACATCGTGAAGAACGCCGACAATGTCGGCGAGCGATTCGCCAACGAAGCCCGCGCGATGCATTACGGCGACAAGGAGCACCGTCCGATCTACGGCGAGGCCTCGCCGGACGAGGCAAAATCGCTGATCGACGAAGGTATCGAGGTTTCACCGCTGCCGACGCTGCCGGAAGACCGGAACTGAGGCTTTCGCCTTCTTCGTCATGGCCGGGCTTGACCCGGCCATCCACGCCTTCCCTTCCCATAGACACGAAGAACGTGGATGCCCGGGACGAGCCCGGGCATGACGCCGGCTGAGTGATTTAGTTACACCCCCACCAGCACAGCCACGCCGACCACGATCAGCACGATGCCAAAAATCTCGCGCGGCGCGATCGGCTGCTTGAACGAGTAATACGCCACGCCTTGCGCGAACAGCACCTCGATCAAAGCGAGCGTGCGGACGTTGGCGGCCGCCGTCAGTGCGAATGCCAGGAACCAGAACTGCGACGAGAAGGCGCCCATGAAGCCGGCGAACAGCGACGGCTTCCATAGGCCAAGGATCGCTTGCAGGACCTTCGGCGCGCGCCAGAGCAGGTAGATGGTCAGAATCAGCGTCTGCACGAACAGGCCCAGCACCAGCGTGAACGACGCTGCCGTCACGAAGGACACGTCGGGCACGGTGATGATGGCGCCGCGGAAGCCGACCGCTGAAAGCGCGAACGCCGCCGCCGCGACGAGCCCGGTGATGGTTGGCTTCAATTCGGCAAAGCTCTTCTCGCCGCCGGGTCGGAGCGCCGTGATGACCACGCCGACGGTTGCGATCACGATCGCGAGCACCTTGAGCCAGGTCAGGTGATCACCGAGGAAGACGAAGCCGAAGATCGCGGTCTGGATCGCCTCTGTCTTGAGGTAGGCCGTCGTCACCACGAAAGAGCGGTCGTTCATCGCGAGCAGCATCAAGCCGGTGCCGACGATCTGGCTGAGCGCGCCGAGCAGCAGCCATGGCCAAAACGCCGACGGCGGCATGCTGAGATGATCGCCGGAGGCGATCAGCACCGCGGCCAAAAACAGCACCGAGAACGGAAAGCCGAACAGGAAACGGATATTAGTCGCGCCCCAGGTCCCCAACGGTTTCGTCAGCGATCGCTGCATCGCATTGCGCGCGACCTGCCCGGACGCGGCGATGATTGTGAAGGGAATCCAGAGGCTGGTGACGGTGAGCATGGGCGGTGGGGGTGGGAGAGGAAGTTGCGGCCAACGTGCCGCTAGCGCTCAAGCAGGTCAATCACGCCCACGTCATAGGAGCGATGCTCTCGCAAGAAACACCGCCGTCGTCCCGGCCTAGTGCGCAATTGCGCACGGGGGCCGGGACCCATATGTGGACGGCCCCCGTGGCACAAGAGCTTTTTGAGAGATCGGATCGCTTGCATCCATATGTCCGGCCTGTTGAGTGCGATGGATTAGATCGCTGGCCAAGATGGTTTGCGCGATGCGGGTTCCAAACAACCTGGCGACCTGCTGGCGGCCAATGGGTCCCACGGATTGTCTCGCATCGTTGCTCGATCGATCGCTCCATCTGCTCCTGCAGCTCCGGTCGGCCGGCGAGCGAGCCCGCCGGTCGGCCAATCTGTTAGGCGGCCCCTGCCGCAGCGGCATTCAACCGCGCCGCATCGTAACTCTCTCCCGTCACCATCAGCTTCCAGGCGATGCGGGCCACCTTGTTGGCGAGCGCCACGGCCGCAAGCTTCGGCGGCTTGCGCGCAATCAGCGCCAGCAGCCAACGTGAGTGTTGGCCGCGGCCTCGTCGGGCCTGCTGGATCACGGCCGTGGCCCCGATCACGAGCAGCCGCCTCAGATCCTCGTCGCCCGCCCGGGTGATCTTGCCAAGCCTGGTCTTGCCGGCGGTGGAGTGGTCCTTGGGCGTCAATCCCACCCAGGCCGCAAAGTGACGACCGGAGCGGAACGCCCGCGGATCCGGCGTCTTCATCACCAGCGCGGTGGCAACGATCGGACCGACCGAGGGGATCTGCGCCAAACGCCGGCCCATGGCATCGCCACGGTGCCAGGCCATCAGCCTGGCTTCGATCGCCTCCAGCTCGCTCTCGAGCTTGGCGCATTCGCGGCCCAGCACGACAAACAGCTCGCGCGCCAGGACGGGAAGCGTCTCGTCCTGCGCAATCTGCGCCAGCAACGGCTCGATCTTGTCCAGCCCCTTGGGCGCAATCAGGCCAAACTCCGCCGCATGGCCGCGGATCGTATTGGTCAACTGAGTGCGCCGGGCGATCAGCCCGTCGCGGATGCCCGTCAGCATCAATGCGGCCTGCTGCTCGGCGCTCTTCACCGGCACGAACCGCATGGTCGGTCGGCTCATCGCCTCGCAAAGCCCTTCCGCGTCCCGCCCGTCGTTCTTGTTCCGCGACACGTAGGGCTTCACCAGTTGCGGCGCCATCAGCTTCACCTCGTGGCCGAGCTTGCGAAGCTCTCGCGCCCAATATTGCGAAGCCCCGCAGGCCTCCATCCCGATCACGGTCGGTGGCAACTTGGCGAAGAACTCCGCCACCTGCTTGCGCGACAGCTTCTTGCGCAAGACCGGCTGCTCCGCCGCATCAACCCCATGCAGCACGAAAATATACTTCGACGTATCCATCCCAATACGGATAATCTGGTTCACGGGCGGCTCCTGCGAATGAGTTTCTGACAACCTCATTCTGGCACACTGATGCCGTAGGGGGCCGTCCACACCATCAGCCACAGGATTTGGTTTGGCGAAGATTCGTGGTTGCCAGCCTCGCACCACAACTTCTCCCTGGGGGTATGGGTCCCGGCCTTCGCCGGGACGACACCGATTTTGTGGATGCAGCTCGGCCTTTACAGGCAGCCCGCCCTCACACCATCCCTTCCGCCACGACCATGTAGTTCACGTCCATGTCGGAGGAGAGGGTCCATTTGTCGGCGAAGGGGCTGTAGACGACGCCGGTCTGCTCGGTGATGACGAGGCGGTTGTCGAGCAGATATTTCGTCAGCTCGTCCGGGGTGACGAACTTGTTCCATTCGTGGGTGCCGCGCGGCAGCCAGCGCATGACGTATTCGGCGCCGACGATGGCGAGCGCAAAACTCTTCCAGTTCCTGTTCAGCGTCGAGACCACCATCAGGCCGTTCGGCTTCAGCATCGCCGCGCAGCGCTTCAGGAACATGCCGACATCGGTGACGTGCTCGACCACCTCCATCGCCAGCACGATGTCGAAGCGCTCGCGCGGGTCGACTTCCTCCACCGTGGTGCAGCGATAGTCGATTGCAAGGTGACCCTTGGCGGCATGCAGCTTGGCGGCAGCGATGTTGCTCTGCGACGGATCCACGCCGATGACCTGCGCGCCCAGCCGCGACAGCGGCTCGCACAACAGGCCGGCGCCGCAGCCGATGTCGAGCACGCGCAGGCCGCCGAGGCAGTTGAGGCTGCGCACATTGCGTTCGAACTTGCGGCAGGCGGCGTCGCGAATATAGCCGAGCCGCAGCGGATTGATCCGGTGCAGCGGCGCCATCTTGCCCTTGGGGTCCCACCACTCCGCCGAGAGCTTTGAGAACTTTGCGATCTCGGCGGCGTCGACGGTCGAGCCCGGCGGGGTGCTTGCGGTTGCGGAAGTATTTTGCTGCATGCTCATGGTTACGCGCCGTCCTACCGCGTGGTGATCGAACTGCGGAAGGCGAGCGGCGAGGCGATGGTCCGGATGGTTTCGCGACCTTCACCGACGCCGTTGATGGTCACGTCGCCATAGTTGAGAATACGTCCAAGAATCGTCTGATTCACATCGACGCTCTCGACCTTGTCCAGCGCCATCTCGAAGGTGCGGCGCTTGATGAACCCGGTCTTGTGCACGACCCGCAAATTGGTGACGTCGGTCTCGGTGGTGAAGCGATGGAACCAGCCCTTCACGGTCCAGTACAGCGCCGCCAGAGCCACCAGGCCAGAGGCGACGAGACAGAGCAGGATGAGCCCTTCGACGGTGGTTTGCCGGGACAGGACGAACAGGACCAGGGCCACGATCCAGGCCACAATGGCCGGAAAATAGAAGATCCAGTGCGCATTGGTCGAATACAGCACCTTCTCGCCGGGCTGGAGAATCTCGTCGATATAGCGCGCCATGATCTCGGTTAACCCATACCCCCGCGCCTGCCCTCGCAGGAACCCGCTTGCCCCCGGCCCCGCCGCTATGTATACGCGCGGTCGGTATCCGCCGGGCACTCGTCCAGCGCGGGTCACCATACTTATCCTTATGAGGGAATGCACGCGTCGTCATGAGCCGCCTCGTGATGAAATTCGGCGGCACATCCGTCGCCAACATCGAACGTATCCGCAACGTCGCACGCCATGTGAAGCGTGAGGTCGACGCCGGCCACGAAGTGGCCGTGGTCGTCTCCGCGATGTCCGGCAAGACCAACGAGCTGGTAGCCTGGTGCACCGAGGCCTCGCCGATGCACGACGCGCGCGAATACGATGCCGTGGTCGCCTCGGGCGAACAGGTCACCTCGGGCCTGCTCGCCATCGCGCTCCAGGGCATGGGCATCCAGGCCCGCTCCTGGCAGGGCTGGCAGATCGCGATCAAGACCAGCGACGCCCATGCCTCGGCTCGGATCGAGGACATCGACGGCACCGAGATCATCAACCGCTTCAAGGAGCGGAAGGAGGTCGCGGTCATCGCCGGCTTCCAGGGCATCAACCCCCAGACCAACCGCATCACCACGCTCGGCCGCGGCGGCTCCGACACCTCG
The DNA here is from genome assembly GCF_023101685.1 of Bradyrhizobium sp. 186. Classification (NCBI taxonomy): domain Bacteria; kingdom Pseudomonadati; phylum Pseudomonadota; class Alphaproteobacteria; order Hyphomicrobiales; family Nitrobacteraceae; genus Bradyrhizobium; species Bradyrhizobium sp. 186. The sequence continues at coordinate 10,052,010 of NZ_CP082164.1, forward strand.
GCGGTCGCGATCGCCGCCGCCGTCAAGGCGGACCGCTGCGACATCTATACCGACGTCGATGGGGTCTACACCACAGATCCGCGAATCGTGCCGAAGGCGCGCCGGCTCGACAAGATCGCGTTCGAAGACATGCTGGAACTGGCTTCCCAGGGAGCAAAAGTGCTCCAGGTCCGCTCGGTGGAACTCGGCATGGTCTACAACATGCCGATCTTCGTCCGCTCGAGCTTCGACAAGCCCGAGGATATCGACCCGCATGCCAACCAGCCGCCCGGTACGCTGATCTGCAGCGAGGAGGAGATCATGGAAAACCACGTCGTCACCGGCATCGCCTTTTCGAAGGACGAGGCCCAGATCTCGGTGCGCCAGATCGAGGACAAGCCCGGTGTGGCGGCGTCGATCTTCGGCCCGCTCGCGGAGGCCAATATCAACGTCGACATGATCGTCCAGAACGTCTCCGAGGACGGAAAGACCACCGATCTCACCTTCACGGTGCCGGCCGCGGACTACACCCGGGCCAAGGAGACGATCACCGCGGCCAAGGACAAGATCGGTTATGCCCGACTCGACACCGCCACCGACGTCGCCAAGATTTCGGTGATCGGCAGCGGCATGCGCAGCCATGCCGGCGTCGCCGCCCAGGCATTTTCGGCCCTCGCCGGACGGAATATCAACATCCGGGCCATTACAACCTCCGAGATCAAATTCTCGGTTCTGATCGACACCGCCTATACCGAGCTTGCGGTGCGCACCCTGCACACGCTCTACGGCCTCGATCAGACTTAGACGAATTTTCTCTTAGCGGTCGCAGCAAACGCGAGGGTGTACACACCTTCGCGTCTGGCAGGCGTTTTGCTTGGCAAAACAAGCCCCAATTCGCTATACGGCGAGAGGGTGGGCTGCCACAAACTGTGCCCCAGTTGAGGCGGTGCTGATTCGGCTCAAGCGATGGCTCTAGCGATCGCCTGGGTGGGCGCCGGATAAGCAATTTGTTGTTTTTCTGGATTTTCGGGCGAGCCGCCGGAGCCCCTTCGGGTCCGGCTGACGGAGGAGATTGACGGCACATGCGGAGCGCGTCGGGAGGTCCCCGCGTCTTGTTGAGACGGCTCCGCGAAACCATGGCGGAGCAGGTCTCGGCCCAGGAGCGGCTGGACAAGATCGTGGTACTAATCGCTGCCAACATGGTGGCCGAGGTGTGCTCGGTCTATGTGCTGCGCATCGACAACACGCTCGAGCTCTACGCCACCGAAGGCCTCAAGCGCGAGGCGGTGCACCACACCGTGCTGAGCGCCCATGAGGGCCTGGTCGGCCTCGTCGCGAGCGAGGCGACGCCGCTCAATCTGAGCGATGCGCAGAGCCACCCGGCGTTCTCGTTCCGCCCCGAGACCGGCGAAGAGATCTATCACTCCTTCCTCGGCGTGCCGATCCTACGCGCCGGCAATACGCTCGGCGTGCTGGTGGTGCAGAACCGCGCCAAGCGCACCTATGTCGAGGAGGAGCTCGAGGCGCTGCAAACCACCGCCATGGTGCTGGCGGAGCTGATCGCTTCCGGCGAGTTGTCCGCGCTCGCCCAGCCGGGCCAGGAGCCGGCCGCGCGGCATTCCATGCAGAAGGTCGGCGCGATCCTGTCCGAGGGCATCGCGCTCGGCCATGTCGTGCTGCACGAGCCGCGCGTCGTCATCAAGGACTACATCGCCGAGGATCTGCCGAAGGAGATCAAGCGGCTCGACACCGCGCTCGCCAAGCTGCGCTCCGACCTCGACCGCATGCTGGAGCGCGGCGACGTCGCCGAAGGCGGCGAGCATCGCGACGTGCTGGAAGCCTACCGCATGTTCGCCAACGACCAGGGCTGGTCGCACAAGCTGCACGAGGCGGTCGCCACCGGTCTCACGGCGGAAGCCGCCGTCGAGCGCGTGCAGTCCGACACCCGCGCGCGCATGCTGCGCTCGACCGATCCCTATTTGCGCGACCGGCTGCACGACCTCGAAGATCTCGGCTACCGCCTGATGCGGCAGCTGGTCGGCCAGGACCATGCGCCCTCGCGCGAGCAACTGCCCGACAACGCCATCGTCATCGCACGCGCGATGGGACCGGCGGCGCTGCTCGACTACGACCGCAAGCGCCTGCGCGGCATCATATTGGAGGAAGGCACCGCCAATTCCCACGTCTCGATCGTGGCGCGCGCGCTCGGCATTCCCGCGGTCGGCGAGGTGCCGAATGCGCCGGGAATCGCCGATCCCGGCGACGCCGTCATCGTCGACGGCACCTCCGGCTCGATCTATGTACGTCCCTCGCAGGAGATCGAGGCGGCCTTTGCCGAGCGCGTGCGCTTCCGCGCCCGGCGCCAGGCGCAGTACCTGGCGCTGCGCGACCGGCCCTGCGTCACCAGGGACGGCGAGAAGATCGAGCTGCTGATCAACGCCGGTCTCGCCATCGACCTGCCGCATATCGAGGACACCGGCAGCGCCGGCATCGGCCTGTTCCGCACCGAGCTGCAATTCATGGTCGGCCAGAGCCTGCCGCGCACCAGCGACCAGCTCGCGCTTTATCGCGCCGTGCTGGATGCGGCGGGCACGAAGCCCGTCACCTTCCGCACGCTCGACATCGGCGGCGACAAGGCGCTGCCCTATATGGAGACGGTGATCGAAGAAAATCCCGCGCTCGGCTGGCGCGCGATCCGGCTCGGGCTCGACCGCCCCGGCCTGCTGCGCGGCCAGATCCGCGCGCTGCTGCGCGCCGGCGGCGGCCGTGCATTGCGCGTGATGTTCCCGATGATCTCGGAGGTCGCCGAATTCGACTCGGCGAAGGCGCTGGTCGAGCGCGAGCTCACTTACTTGCGCCAGCACGGCCACACCCTGCCGGAACGGATCGACATCGGAACCATGGTCGAGGTGCCGGCGCTGCTCTATCAGCTCGACGAGCTCCTGAAGAAGGTCGACTTCATCTCGGTCGGCTCCAACGATTTGTTCCAGTTCCTGTTCGCGGTCGACCGCG